>JBJXEB010000017.1:0-139207 GCA_046155095.1 Cyclobacteriaceae bacterium | reverse complement strand
GCGTTGGAAAAATATGCAGAGATAAGCGCGGCCATGAATGCAGGTGCTGCGCAAGGAAACGATGCCATGCAAGTATTGGCCAGCTACGGATTAAATGCAGCCGACTGGGGCACGGTAGGAATTTACTGGAGCAACAAGATGATGGGCGATGCCACGGTGGGCACAACCTTCGGCACACTGTACAACCAATACACCGAGCAGTTTAGCGCAGCCGCACCTAAAGTAGCAGACGATATTAATTTCTGATGAGCCCTTTTCAGTTGATAGATGCCTTTCGAGCAGAACTGCAAACTGTGGTGAACGAGACCATTCAGCAAGCATCACACGCCCAACCCGATGGAGATGAGCAGTGGGATGCGCACTTGGCCACGCACAATGTTGTCCGCAAAACCAGTGAAGAACGAAAGCAACTGCTATCCCTCAAAGAGAACAAAACGAAGGGTGCCATCCCCATTGAAGTGCGGTATGTTTTAGAAAAGCACAAAACCGTGGCGGCCCATCGGCTGGCCAATTTACAAATGGAGTTTGGCAAAGAAGAATGGTGGCCAAGGGTAGAAGCACCAGCCCAAAAAATCATGGACGACTTTGTTGAAGAAGGCATCAAAAAATATGTGGGCGAACTAGAGCCAAAAACTTCGTTGACAAAATCCATTTTTGCAAACTCGAAGAAAACCACCACCACGTACATGACAAAAATATACCAAGCCGGCACCAAAAGCGAAAAATGCACCACGTGCATGGCCGTGCGCCCTGCCGAAAGTGATTTGAAGACCTGCGCGTTTTGTGGAACTACTATTTTCAATACATAAATCTCCAAGGTCTGATCAATGAAAACTATTAAAGTATTTTACTATTCCTTGTTACTAACCATAATAGCTCTTAGCTGTTCAACAAAAAAAGAAAATGTATCCGGATTAAGTGATAGTTCAACTTTGGAAATTAAGTATGATACCTTATCTCCCAATACAATAGACAGTTCCATGCAAGCCATCGGTAAATTTACCTTTGACGGAGGACCTCTTAGTGATGGATCAGGGTATTTGTATCAAGTGCTCACAATACGTCAGAAAAAAGATAGCATTCAAGGTGAATTAGTATCGGCAATTTATCTTGCAAAGTCTCAAGGAGGGGGATATACAACGCCAGATACTCTCGTTACTACTAAATTTTCGGGGATGGATGGGGCAACGGAGGTTTACTTATATCCAATTGATATTGAGGGCACCCTTATTGTTCAAGGTAAAAATGTAAATGATCAGTTTATGAACATTTTTGCAGAAGGACCAGATGGAGACTTCTACTTTTTTCTTGAGAAAGAAGGAAAAAACCTGCAGGCCAATGACGCTTTATTTGAACGGATGAACTAAACGAAAAGTTAGGTAGGCTTACGATACAAAAAAAATGAACCAGCAAGAAGCCATACAGCGATGGGATACTTTTCTGCTCAAGATACGCGAGCGCGCCAACGAATTGCTTGAGCCTGCGCGTGAGCAAGCCTTGGCTTTGTTTATCGAATCGGGCCACGATGCACAGCCCATTGGCAATGCACTGCATGCCATCCGCTTGCAAGTGCTGGAGTTGGGGAAAAAAGTAAATGACATGTGGGCAGAAAAAGTAGGCAGCCTCATGCATGAGTCTGGCCTTTGCAGCGAACACCTCCAGCAAGAAGAAGAAAAAGGAACACAGCTTCAGTTTTCGCTAGAGCGCGATTTTGCATTGCTGGATTTGGACATCCGCAACCAACTGGCACAACAAATTGCTCAATTGGCAAAAGCAAACGAAACCAAATCCAGCAGTTGCACGCAATGCCTCGCCCCGTTGCCCATCGCACTGCATACATGCACTTCGGCACACATTACCTGCACCTTTTGCAACACGGTGAACACATATGAGCCCGGCACCTACAAGCGCATGCTAAAAGGATATTTTTATGACATGGCCCGGTGGAGTGCAAGAGAAGAGACGAAGGCTGAAATGGAAATGAAATATTTGCTCAACCACGCCTCTGAAAGTACCCAGCCGCAAGCAAAAGAAAACTACCGAAAAGCCTTTGAACAATTGTTGGAAAAATATTTATCGGAACTAAAAATACTAGACCCCACCACCGATGTGGAAAAAGAAAAAGAATTTGAGATGAGGAGAATGGTGTAAGGTAGCAAGCATTAGGCAGTTGGCAAATTTGAACATGAACCACATAGGCACAATAGAAACATAGTAAACGCACTCATAGAATGCATGATTGAACTATATGAAACTTTATGTGCATGAACCACATAGGCACAATAGAAACATAGTAAATGCACACATAGAATACATGATTAACCCATGTGAAACTCTATGTGCCTATGTTCTATGTGGTTCAATAAAGGCGAAGAAATCTAAACCCAACCATAAACCATGAACTTAAAAGAAACCATCAAACAACAACTCCGCTCCGTCATCGAATGGGAGAACCCGCCCGAAGATTTACTCTTTCAGCGATGGACAGAAAATGGAGACGAAATCAAAAACGCATCGAAACTAATCGTTGGCCCAGGGCAGGGTTGCATTTTTGTGTATCAAGGCAAAGTAGAATCGGTACTCACGCAAGAAGGCACCACCACCCTGGCCACCCACAACGTTCCTTTTTGGACCACCATCGAGAAAATCATGCAAGCCTTTGAGAGCGAGCACAAGGTGGGTATTTATTTTTTTCGCCAAACGCAGTTCCTCAATTTAACGTGGGGCACTTCTTCGCCCGTCAAGTACGATGACCCCAAATATAAATTTCCCGTGGGCTTGGGCGCACATGGAAATTTTTCGTTGCGCATAGCCAAGCCCGAGCAATTTTTTAAACAGATAGTTGGTAGCGTACTCGAATATAAAATCCAGCAGGTGCAAAATGTAGTGCGCAGTCGCATAACGCAGCCCCTCACCGATCTGCTGGCCACGGGCAGCCATAGCTATGCCGAAATTGACAAGAACCGCGAAGAACTATCAGACGCGCTGCGCCAAAAAGCAAACATCATTTTTGATGAACTGGGCCTGGAGCTAACCGACCTGCGCATAGAAGGTACCAACTTTGATGAAGCCACGCAGCAGCGCATCAATAAAATTGCCGATGCCATGACCGATGCACAAGTCTATCAAAATTTAGGCATCAGCTACACACAAAAAGAACAACTGGAAGCACTGAAAATTGCTGCGGGCAACGAGGGTGGCCTCTCGGGCATGAGTGCCAACATCATGGCAGGTGCACAGTTTGGCGCGATGATGGGCAACCAACTGAACCAACAACAAAACTCTCCTGCACCCAAAACAGATGACACCGCAGCAAAACTTGTAAAACTAAAATCGCTCTTCGAGCAAGGGTTGATTGACGAACAAGAATTTAAAGCAAAGAAAGCAGAGATTTTGAATGCGATGTAAGTATGAAAACAGAAAACTATTTGCTTCTTGTCATTCTCCTCGTCTTCACCCGTTGCAACCAAAAAAAATCAAATACGGAAAGCGTTGTAGCCGATTCATCGACAATGACATCACTTACCGAGATTCCAATTACCAACACCCGAACTGCCGAAACCAAAACCGTCATCCATAACTTTAATGGATATCTAACCTATGCGCTTACGGAAGATGAACGTGAATCCAAAATTTGGAATTTTCTGGGGCCATTAATTGAACAGTACGACACCACAGAATTCAATACTATTGCCAAGAATTACACCATACCTGGAACGGAAGAAACAGAAGATGGTACGCTAAATACATCTACGACTGTGACCGTGACATTGTATTACAATAATGAACAGGAACTTAAAGCAGTAAGGCGTGAGCACAACTATGAAGTGGGTGACCCCAGTCGCTTTGAAAAAATTAATACACTCTATTTTTTTGACAAGGATTTGATTGCCTTTTATGAAGACAAAGAAGAATCTTTTCAAATGGCATTTCAAAAATACACACGTGGT
Source organism: Cyclobacteriaceae bacterium (assembly GCA_046155095.1). Classification (GTDB taxonomy): domain Bacteria; phylum Bacteroidota; class Bacteroidia; order Cytophagales; family Cyclobacteriaceae; genus ELB16-189. Next base: position 135,257 of record JBJXEB010000017.1, on the reverse strand, counting down.
ATTGTAAAGGGTTGCCCTGATTGTGGCATAACTATGTCGTCTGGGATTTCAAGCAATGAGGTTACAGTATCGGGCAGTTTAAGTGAAGAAGATTTTGTTGTGTTGACTAAAGCCGCACGAAATGAAGAGTCATTTTTAGAATATGCTTATGCCGATTCTTTTCAACCAAGTGGCAACGAATACATTTACCAAACACTAGAACCTATGAATCAAGAAGCCGATTACGATGTTTTTTACACTGCCAATAGTGGTTATTATGAAAAGTTTATGAAGCCGAAACTTGGAAAGTAATCAGAAATATTTCAATGGCCTATCTACAGGGCATTTGTCTTTGTGGATTCAGATACCATTAAATATTTTTCTTCACATAGTCTCCCGCTTCGGGGACTCTGCGCAAACATAATGCAACACAAAACCGCATGATTACTTCCCTCTCAAAGCACCAGTTGATAAAAATGTATTTGAATAACTCTCTCTACAACTGGTTGCTCAAAAATAAATTGCTCAAAAAAGGAGATGGCTTTAAGTATGCAAGCGTCATGGATGTGACCATCGCAGATTTAAAAACTTACTTTGAAGAGTTCGGTTATCCAGGATTAACGATTCCACGAAAGTCTATACCAACAGAGCCAGATGGCGATGAGGGAGAAACACTTTGGACGTTGAAGGGCGGTGTTTATACAATATGGTTTGTTGAACGTGGCATACCATCGCCAGAGTTTACAACGCATTCGCGCGAGGAGTTTGAAATTTTTTGGAAGAAGGGATTGCTAGAGGCGTATGAAGTCAAGTTAAATTATTTGTGGGAAGTTTAATGCCCAATTGAACCACATAGAAAGATAGGCCACATAGAAATTCACACATAGTAAAAAGAAGTCGAAACTATGTGAAGCCCCTATGTATCTATGTGCCTATGTGGTTCAAAATTATAATTTACAGAAATATGGGTCAAATCTTAATTTTAATTGGTTCATGAAAAAAATCCTTCCTCTCCTATTTATCATAACCGTCTCCGCCCAAGCGCAGGTCAGCAATTATGATTACCTCTACTTCTGCGACAAACTTATGGTCAATGTCCACAACTCTGTCCCACACCTCCATCAGTTCTATGCCGATTTACGGGAATTCAAAAAGAAATCAAGTTTTACATTCCGCTATTTTGATTCGTACAACGCCATTCAGCAACCTGACGAAAACGCGTACAACAAAATCAAAGGCGGTTCTAATTCTTTATTCAAAACAACGGCCAATGAACTGTGGAAACTGTACAACCAGACCTATGCCAAAAATGGAGAGATAGTTGCCTACATCCGTCTGCAAGATTATAAAACCGATTTAGAGAAAGGATTTTCTTTACTGAGAGAAATGCAGCAATTGCAAATCGCTATGGGTAAAACCCGCGACCAGATGGCCAGTAAAATTGCCAACGATGCCAAGGCAATGCCTGCCACTACTAATTTTATCAAGCCGTATCAATTGTTAATGAAAGCCATTTTGCATGAAGAGGAATTGATGCGCAAGCTATCGCGAAATTTTAATGAAGAAACGTTTGTGGGTTTTGAGCAAGATGAAATCTTGAAATCGTTTTTGGAAACAGATGATTTGTTGAAAAACTTAAACCCCACGAGCTTTAACATTGCCGACCGTGGCTATCTAAAAGCGTGTGTCGAAAGCCTGCAACTGATGCAGAAGAGCAAGGGATATGCACTAGATAATTTCACCAATGCCTCCACCTTTGATGGACAACATGCCAACCAACTCTACAACAGTCTCCAAAGTTATTTCACCAATGAAGTTCTTCATTTCTACGCTAACTTCTGTGCGCAGGCTAGCCTCAATTATTACCCCATAGCCTTACTGGAATATGATTTCGATACACCACCCAAGCCGTGGGCGCTCACGCACCTCAACTATTCGTTGCCACAATTAGATAGCCTGACTATCAGCAAGCAACCCGCTGCCTTGCCCGTGGCGGGTTTCACACAACTCAACACCATTGTCAACTACATAGATGATTGTGTAGGCTCGATGGAAAATTTGTTCAAAGCATTGCGCAGCGAAAGAAGCACGTGGAACAATTTGAAGGAAGGGAAAATGCCTTACAAAAATCCCGTCCTCAAATTTGATCATTTCAGGATACCCGTCAGCACGCATGGGTTTATCTTGAAAGAGAGCAAGCATCTACCCGCACCTTACCGAAGTGGTTTAGTGAATCGCGTCAACGACTTGCAAAACGTCATGCTTGCCCTGCAAGATAATTTGATAGAGTTGAGCCAGTACATGAGCAGTGGTGCATTTCGAGGCAAAAACATCGACTACATCGACACGAAACTGAAAACAATCGAAATGTTGTACACCGAACTGGATGCGCGCAAAGAAAAACTATTTATGGAAACGCGCAAGGTATATGCTTCCTATCCTTCTCAAAAAACAAATGCATGGACGGTGACTTCGTCCGTCTTGCTAAAAGCAACAGATGATAGTCGAAAAATATTGAAGCAAATAGACCAGCGCGTGTATGAACAGAATCAATCGCCTATATCTACTGCTGCCATCCATGAAGACCAGCGCGACTTAATTACCAACCAATTGAAATACATGAAAGGCATTGTGCGTAATGGCACTGGGCTATGCCCGTACATTCCGTACGATTACATTCCCGATTACTTAAAAACCCTAGAAGAAAAAGTAGTGGCCTATCTCACAGAAGTGGAAAATAAAAACAAAACCTATGGCGATTTTCTGTACATGCACAACATTATTGTGAACCAATACAACAAGTTTGCTGAGTTGGGATTGGGTGGCAATGAATATTCGACCAATGACCCGATGCGCCCCATGTATATTCTTTCGTACATTCAACAGCCTCCCAAGTATCACTATGAAATTCCTAAACCCGAAATAAAAAAGGAAGAACTACCCAAGGAACCAGAGCCAACAGAAGAAACACCAATCGAAACCATTTCATTTGAAGGGTTCGCTTTTAACAATCTTGTTTTGTTGTTAGACGTTTCCGCATCGATGAACCGACCAGAGCGATTGCCGCTATTGAAAAAAAGTTTTCGGCAACTTATTCGGCTCATGCGGAAGGAAGACGAAGTGAGCATTGTCATTTATTCGGGCAAGGCTACACTTCACCTATCTCCTATTTCGGCAAGTGATACTACCAAAATTATGATGTCCATTCAAACATTACGATCGGAAGGGAACACTAATATTACGGATGGGTTGGCATTGGCCTATAAAACGGCTAATAAGAATTTTATTGAAGGTGGCAACAACAAAATAATCATGGCCACCGATGGCGAATTTAAAACCACCGAACCACTTTACAAACTGGCAGAAAAAAATGCTTCTAAAATCACGCTCAGTGTTTTTGATTTCAGTCAACTGGCCGCGCCATTGCAGCCGCTGCAATCGCTGGCCGAAAAAGGAAATGGGAATTATGTAAAAGTAACTTCAGAAAATTCGCTGGCGGTATTGGCGAAAGAGGCGAGGAAGGAAAGGGAGTAGAAGGATAGGGTCTTGGTATTAAGTGCCTCACACCAAATGTTCTCTCACTTTCTTTTTTATGGCTTCTTGTACTTTTGGCCAAGTTTGTTTTTTTAGGCTGATGGGATCTTCACTTTCTTCGGCATCGGCAAAGTAAGTAATGGCTTGCGGCACCGTAATCATTAAGTTTTGCGTGGTGTATTTTTCCTTATGGAATTGTATGAAATCTGTCACGGCAAAGTGAAACAACAATTCGGCAATGTCCCAAAAGTCTTTCTTTTTGCCCCTGCCTAAAACCGCTTGCACTTTCATGGCAATAATATCTTCGGTTGAAAACATTCGGATGGCATCTCTCGTTGCCGTTGGCCTGATCAAAGGATGTGGATGACGAACAATATCAACTTTTACTTCATCAACGAAACAGAAAATCCCGAACCGTGGAGTTGCCGTTCTATTATCAAAAGATGATTTGAATTTTTTCTCAAATACTTTTACAATTTCCCCATTCTCAAACGGTTGGTTTGAAAACAAATCCAAGTCAACTGACTTTCTGTGTCCGTACAAGAGGGACAATGCCGTGCCACCCACCAACGAAAAGCCCTTTAGCTCGGGCATCTCCATCAGTTGCTTCAGTACGGAAAGAGTGTGGGGTTCAACCGTCTCAAGGTGTAGCATCTGAAATCTTCAATGGGTCTATCAATAACGGCACTTGCCAAATACATAGTCATTTCGGGCAGAAATTTTGCCTTGAGCAATGCTTCCCTCACTTTGTCATCACCATAGTATCTGCGGCAGTTGCGTATATCGTCCACATCGCCACGCTCAAACACGCGCTCAATCACAAAATTGGCTTTCGCATCATAGTCGATATTTTCAAATACCACGTCCCAAAAAATTCGCTTGTTGAAGATGGGTTTTGGTTTGCTTGTCATGGTGTAAAGATACAGCGCAAATCAGAAATTTTCTATCACATGAAGGCGGGCAATCACAACATTGGACTTTGACTGGTGTATTTTTCCTTATGGAATTTGTTTGAAATCTGCCACCGAGAACGGAGACAACAATTCTGTAATACCCCACAAATACGATGTTGATTGTCGTTTTTTCTCTTTTCGTTGTGATGTTTTCGTAAATTAACCGACTTTAAATATGATGTCGTCAACGACATAGATAACTCCATTGCTGTCTTTTAATACATTTCTAGGGTGTAAGTCTGCTACTATGTATTCGCCATTTGAAAATTTTGCTTGTTCGACTTGTTTGAAGCCTATGGAATTCATGAAGTTTACAATTTCTTCTTCGCTTGCTTGCATTGCGTCTTTTACCAAGTCTTGTTTTAAGACAACTTCAATATAGGGTGCGCGTTTGATTCCGTTATCTATTCCAGTAAATCCAGCCAATCCATATTTTGTTTCTGGAAATAATTGATTATGTGCAATGAGTTGATTCAATAAGTTTGAAATAAGAAATTTTGCGTTGAACAAGTTGTTACTTTTATAAACAACATTATTTTCAATATCAACTAAGATCGTGTTCTCATTACCTCGCAAACCTGTTGAATTACCTAATGAATAAATGTCACTAATCCAGAGATTGTTTTCCTTTGCGTATTTAAGAATGAAAATTTTTTCTAAATCTTCACGTTCATACTGAGAGACTTTTTGTCCGTTGCGTTTTCTCTCATCTGCTTCAATAATTTCCCGAAGTCGGTTGGAGATTTCTTCCATTCTTTAATCTGTTTTATGGCAGCTTCAGAATTTTCCTGATGTGCTTTTGTTAAATATTTGGTTTTCATACAGGAGAATTTATTGTATTAAATTATAGTCTCTTAGGAAGTTTTAAATATATAAAAAGCGGTTTAACAATCATTGATTTCTCGCCCCTAATTCCTTAGCCTTCATTTTTTACTGACATGTGGTGATGTCCAAAAAATGACAGCCACCGTCCGTCCACATCGCCACGCTCAAACACGCGCTCGATCACAAAATTGGCTTTCGCATCATAGTCGATGTTTTCAAATACCACGTCCCAAAAAATTCGCTTGTTGAAGATGGGTTTTGGTTTGCTGGTCATGGCGTAAAGATACAGCGCAAATCAGAAATTTTCTATCACATGAAGGCAATCCTTTAGAAACTGGCCGTATCGCATGATCATGCTATTTCACCGCCTACTAAATCTTCTGAAATTTGATAGATGAAAAAAATCCTATTGCTTATCATTACGGTTGTTATTGCACAAGCTTGCAGCAACACACCAACCACCATTATCGGCATCGAGCCTACAGCAGGTCAATGGAAACCTTGGGTGATTCTTTCCACAAAGGATTTTAAGATCCCTCCGCCACCTAATGCGGCAGCGGAAAAAGATGAAATCAATGCAATGATTGCATTGCAAAAAAAGATTGACACTACGGCATTAAAAGAAATGCATTACTGGAATGCGGGACCACCCGCGTACCGTTGGCAAGCGGCAGCCGATGATCTAATCGACACCACCCAATACTTTCTTCGGGTATATGCGCTGCTTAACGTGGCCATCTATGATGCTACACTCGCTGCTTGGAATGCCAAGTATGAGTACAATCGTCTACGGCCTTCACCGTCACAAGATGGTATTAAACAATTGATATCGCCTCCTCAAAATCCCTCCTATCCATGCGAACATTCTGTTACCGCGGGGGCAGGCGCTACTATGCTGGCCTATCTGTTTCCTGCCAAAGCAGATTCCATTTTAGCAGCTGCCAAAAAAATTGGTGAGTCGCGCGTAATGGCCGGAGTTCAATATCCGAGCGATGTAAAGGCAGGATTTGAATTGGGGGTAAAGGTTGCCAACTATGTAATTGAACATTGGGCCAAGAATGATGGTGGCACTACCCGCTGGAACGGAAAAATTCCTACCGAACCCGGCTATTGGAAAGGCAAACCGCTTCGCTTTGACATCCCCAATATGAAAACGTGGGTGCTCACCTCCCCAAATCAATTTCGTTCTGTGCCTCCGCCAGATGTAAAGAAAGATATGGCCGAATTGAAAGCCTTTAAGAGAACAGATAAATCTAATGCCCGCGCGTTTAAGTGGGAGTCTCAGTGGCCATGGGGTGATATTATGGATAGAAAAATGATGGAGCATGGACTTTTGAACAACGCACCCCGTGCTTCACGGGTCTACACCTTATTGGCCATTGCCGACTATGAAAACCAAGTGGCCAATATTGAATCTAAGTATGTTTATTTTCGTATCCGCCCCGATCAATACGATCCTACATTTAAAGCGGTTTTTAAAACTCCGCCTTCACCGGGCTATCCTGCTGGGCATGCAACCGTGGCCGCCTGTTATGGAGAAGTGCTTGCCTACTTGTTTCCTACCGATGCTAAAGAATTTTACGATCTGGCCAACGAAGAATCATTGTCACGCTTTGAAGCGGGTGTACATTTTCGAAGTGATAACGAAGCGGGAATGAAACTGGGCAAAGAGGTGGCACTGGAGATTATCAAACGTGCCAAAACGGATGGGGCGGATCAATAAGCTCACGTATCCATCGTATGTGAAGGGAAATAGGCTTAAACCTAAGCGATCCTGTTCAGCATTGGTTGAGGCATTCTCATCTCAGAATGGCACATCTAGCTCAAGGAACCCAACATTGCATATCGCATCATTATGCTATTTACACGCGCCTTTAATCTGTTGAGATTTGAGAAAGTCAAAACACTATTCAAACATGAGTCTCCTAATTAAGCCAGCAGTTGTATTCTTCCTTTGTGGTTTTTTATTTTCTGGGCCTGCCTATTCTCAAAACTGGGTAAAACAAATGGGTAGTGCTGGTTATCAAATTGGGGAATCCATAGCCATAGATGCTTCTGGAAATAATTACACCACTGGCCGATTTACAGGCACAGTTGATTTTGATCCGGGTGCAGGAGTGTTTAACCTGACTTCACAAGCAGACGATATTTTTATTGTAAAGTTGAACACAAACGGAGATTTTGTGTGGGCAAAAGATCTGGGAGGAACGGGCAATGACATTGGCACATCTATACAAATAAATGGCGGGAATATTTATTTAGCAGGAACCTTTAATGGTACTGCGGACTTTGACCCTAGTGCAGCAACTTTTAATCTTACATCGGCTGGCGCTACAGATTTTTTTATTTCCAAATTGGATGTCAATGGAAATTTTGTTTGGGCTAAAAAAGTGGGCGGAACGAGCCTTGATAAGTGCAGTTCCATAGCGCTTGATATCGCAGGAAACATTTATGCCACAGGAAATTTTTTTTCATCCATAGTGGATTTTGACCCAGGTGCTACCGTATCAAATCTTACCTCTGCCGGTGGGGCTGATATTTTTATACTGAAGCTTGACAACAATGGAAATTTTGTTTGGGCTAGGCAGATGGGAGCAGCAGGATCAGACTCCGGAAATAGTATTACCGTAAGCGCTGCGGGAAACGTGCATCTGGCAGGTAGTTTTAATAACACAGTAGATTTTGATCCCGGTGCAGGAACAACTAATCTTGCTTCACTCGGAAGCAGCGATATTTTTATTTCAAAATTTAATACTTCGGGCAACATCATTTGGGCCAAAAGTATTGGCTCCAACTCGTTTGATCATGGTTATTCACTCATTACCGATGCTGCGGAAAATGTTTATGCTACCGGAGAATTTTCCAACACAGCAGATTTTGACCCAGGCGCAGGGGTGTTTAGTATTGTACCGGAAGAATCAGGAGCAAACGCCTTTGTGGTGAAGCTGGCAAGCAGCGGAAATTTTTTGTGGGCCAATCAATTTGCGGGCCCTTTTGGCGGCACAACAGGAAATTCAATAGCACTGGATGGCGTAGCAAATGTTTATGTCATTGGCGAGGCTTATGATGGTGATGACGATGACATAATTATACTTGCCGAATTGGATGCAAATGGAAATAAATTGGTGGTTGATGAATCCGGTGGCAGAGGTTCGGGAAATTCCCTAACTGCTGATGCTCCCGGAAATGTTTACGCTACCGGAAATTTTGACGGAACTGTAAATTTCAGTCTGCTCGATTGCCTCGGGTCACTTTCGGGAGGCTCAAGAGATATTTTTATTTTGAAGACAAAAACAAATGCATTGACCAGACCAACCATTACCTCATTCTCTCCCACACTAGGGCTTGCGGGAACTACGGTTATCATTACAGGAACAAATTTCAGCACAACACAAGCCAATAATAAAGTTTATTTCGGTGGCGAGCCAGCCATTGTAACGGCAAGCACAGCCACTAGCATTACCACTTCAGTACCAGCCAGTGCTGCCACTGGAAAAATATCTGTCTCTGCTGGATGCGGCACTGCAACGAGCTCTACAGATTTTATTGTTGACTGCGGACTTGCACCAACAATCTCTTCATTCTCTCCTGCATCAGGAACACTGGGTACTACTGTCATTATTACAGGAACAAACTTTAGCACAACAACTAGTGATAACGTTGTTGATTTTGACGGCTATCCGGCTGTAGTTACCGCGAGTACCTCAACCAGCATTACCACTACTGTACCCACCGGCCCTATTGGCCCACAACCTATCAATATTACCATAGGTTGCAACACAGTAACTAGTTCAATCAATTTTGACGTTAGCTGCTTGCCAGCACCAACCATTACTTCGTTCACGCCAACAACAGGTGTGGTGGGTGCGGTGATTACCATCACGGGTACTAATTTTAGCACCAACCCAATTAATAACCTTGTCTATTTTAATGGTGAGGCCGCTATTGTAACGGCTAGCACAGCAACGACCATCACCACAACTGTACCTATAAATGCAATTACGAGCCCTATCGTTGTTTTTGTAGGATGTGATGGTGCCGCCAGCACAGATGATTTTATTGTGGATTGTGGCCCCACGCCTACCATTACTTCCTTCGCTCCTACTACAGGTGCGGTGGGCGATGTGGTTATCATCACGGGTACCAACTTCAGTACTAACTCTATTGGAAATGAAGTTGATTTCAACGGTGGGTTGGCAATCGTTACAGCGAGCACCACCACAACCATTACTACCACAGTACCTGCCAATGCAGTTACCGGGCCGATCACTATTTTTGTTGGATGCGATGGTGCTGCCAGCACAGATGATTTTGTAGTAGACACGAATACAACACCAAGAGTCACTTCATTTTCCCCCACCAGCGGCCTCATTGGCACTTCAGTAACCATCACTGGCACAAACTTTAGCACCACATCTGCTAGCAACACCGTTTACTTCGGGGCCACTAAAGCAACAGTAACTGCGGCTACCACCACACAACTTACCGTTACCGTTCCTTCTGGTGCGACCTATCAACCCATTTCTGTATTAGTAAATGGATTGACCGCTTTTTCTGCCAAACCGTTTATCACAACTTTTGCCGATGGCGGTGTGATTGATGCCTGCGCGTTTGCAGCTAAAGTTGATTTCACTGCCGAAATAAATCCATACACCGTTGCCATTGGCGACCTCGATAGTGATGGCAAGACTGACATTGCTATCGCTAACGCTTCCAGCAACACCATTTCGATATTCAAAAATATAAGTACAACAGGCACAATCTCCGTTGGATCTTTTGCCCCCAAGGTTGACTTCACCACAGGTACTTATCCGCAAGGTATTTTCATCAAGGATCTGGACGGAGATGGCAAACCAGAAATAGGTGTGGCCAACAATAACGGCAATACTGTTTCTATATTCCGAAACACCAGTACCACCGGCTCAATCAACACAAGTTCTTTTGCACCCAAGGTTGATTTTGCCACCGCGCTAAGACCCCATGACATCGCTATCCATGATTTTGATGGAGATGGAAGACCTGATCTGGCAATAACCAATGACTTTAGCTCTTCTGTATCTGTGTTGAAAAATACAAGTACCGCAGGCAGTATTAATACAGGATCATTCGCCCCTAAAGTAGATTTTGTAACAGGCACAGGGCCTAAAGGAATTGCTGCTCTAGATATAGATGGAGATGGTAAACCAGATCTGGCAGTTACGAATGAAAGTAGTTTTACAGTTTCTGTATTGAGAAACACCGCTATTGCCGGAACTATTACTGGCAGCTCATTCGCGGCAAAAGTAGATTTTGCCACCGGTCCTAATCCTGTGAATATTGCCATTGGCGATCTCGATACCGATGGTAAACCAGACTTGGCCGTAGCCAACTCAGATGATGGAACAGTATCTATACTGCGCAATACTAGTACAGCCGGAATTATCAATACCAGTTCGTTTGCGACCAACATTGATTTCTTTTCAGGGGGTGGCTACGGTATTGAAATTAATGACCTAGACGGAGATGGTAAACCAGACCTGGTGACGAATAGTAGTCCGAGTAAGATTGCCGTATTGAAAAACGTAAGCAACAGCGGCTCCATTACGATCAGTTCTTTTGGTGCTCCGGTAGAGTTTGCCATCACTTCCAATATTGAAGGCGGCATTGCGATTGGAGATCTTGATGGAGATGGCAAACCTGATATTGTTGCTAGTGGTGGCACTAACAAGGCTTCAGTTTTGCGCAATACTGTTTCTGGTCTTCCGTCCTTTACCGCTTCGGCTTTCTCCCCCCCAAGTGGACCTGTTGGCACCACGGTGACTATCACAGGAACAAATTTTAGCACCACACCTCTAAACAACACTGTAAAATTTAATGGAGTTGTCGCCACGGTTACAGCCTCCACTTCAACCAGTATAACGGTCGTTGTTCCTTCTGGAGCTACCACCGGAGCCATTTCTCTTGAGATTGGATGCAACACCGCGCTTACCATAGCGCCCTTTACGGTGACAAGCAGTTCAACTATTACTATCACCATCCAGCCCTTGGATGCAAGTATCTGCCTGGGTGCAACCACATCTTTTACAACTTCAGCCACCGGTACTACTAATATTATCTATCAATGGCAGTTCTCCTCCACCCTTGCCGGGGCGTACAACGACATTGCCAATGGCGGTGGGTATTCCAATGTTGCAACAGCGTCACTCTCTGTAAACACTACCGGAAATTTCGGTGTAGGATTTTATCGCTGCAAAGTGAATGGTGATTTTGCGACTACTGTTTTTACCAACGCAGCACAGCTTACCGTCAATGCTATACCCACAGCACCCACCGTTGTGGCGGCCAATCGATGTGGAAATGGTAGTGTAACATTGACTGCATCGGGCGGAAGCAACGGGCAATACAAATGGTACACAGTTGCCACGGGCGGAACGGCCATTGCAGGTGAAGTGAACAGTACGTACACCACTCCTTCGCTTTCTTCCACTACTACTTATTTTGTTTCATTGGCAATCAGCAATTGTGAGAGCACGCGCACATCGGTAACGGCCATTATTACAACCACCATTGCGCCAACAGCTACGGGGGCGAGTGCATGCCCTGGAAGTACATTTACATTAACTGCCTCTGGCGGAACGAACGGCCAATACAAATGGTATACTGTGGCATCGGGCGGGACAGCCATTGTTGGTGAAGTGAATGGCAGTTACACCACACCGGTACAGAATGCCACCACTAACTATTATGTCACCCTTACCACAGGCGGTTGCGAAAGCACGAGAACACCCGTAACGGCAACAGTTTCCGCAACAGGGTGTGAGCCTGTGATAGCGACCAGTAAATTGGTGACACAGGTGGAGGGCACAATCATTTTGGATTTAAAGTTGTTGATCACTACCCCTGGCACGCTGGATGTCAATTCCATCAAAATAAAATCGCTCCCTTCCAGCGGGGCGACAGCCGTCATCACGAATGGTGTGCTCACGATAGACTACAAAGGCAAACCTTTTTCGGGGATAGAATCCATTGTCATTGAAGCGTGCAACACCAACGGCATTTGCTCTCAACAAACATTTGATATAGAAGTGGCTGGTGACATTGTGGTGTACAATGCCGTATCGCCCAATGACGACAAGCTGAACGAGTTTTTCAAGCTGGAATATATTCAGGCTCTCTCGCCAAAAAACCAAGTGAGCATCTACAACCGCTGGGGCGATGAAGTGTTTTCTATTGCCGATTATGATAACAATACGCGCGTGTTTGCAGGGCTTACCAATGATGGCGGCAAGCTTCCATCGGGCACTTACTATTACAAAATCGTTTTGACTGATGTGGGGAAAACGCTCACCGGTTTTATTTCTTTAAAGTATTGAAACAGAATGACCCAATGCCACTAGGGCTATAGTCAAATAAGAATAATTCTTTTGCAATTCTTTGCGGCTTTGCGACTTTGCGTGAAATTGCATTTTCATTTTGTAATATGATTTATCGAGTGGAAGCCTACGAAGAAAAACACCAGCAAGGAATAGTTGATTTGATCTTGCCAATTCAGCAGCAAGAATTCAACGTGCCCATCACTATTCAAGATCAACCTGACTTACAAAGTATTGTTTCTTTTTACTTGAAAGGAAATGGCAATTTTTGGGTTGCTCTTTCTCATGAACAAGTAGTTGGCACGATTGCCATCGTTGATATCGAAAATGATCAAGTGGCTCTGCGCAAAATGTTTGTGCATCGAGAGCACCGAGGTAAAGAGAAAGGAGTGGCTCAACAGCTATTCGATACATTAGCAGCTTGGTGTAAGCAAAAAGCAGTGAAGGAAGTTTTGTTAGGTACAATTGATTCGATGAATGCGGCTCATCGCTTCTATACAAAAAATGGATTTATTGAAGTGTTAAAAGCAGATTTGCCTTCGAACTTCCCGATAATGCGAGTAGACAATAAATTTTATAAATGGAAAGTGAACTAATCTATCACATTACCACATTTGCTTGGTGGAGCAAACAATCCGCGGCAGATTCTTACGCAACGGAAACACTGGCTGAAGAAGGCTTCATCCATTGCTCAACGAGTGAACAAGTGAAAGCAACGCTAGAGCGATATTATGCCAATCAAAAAGGATTACTTCTTTTGCACATTGATCCCACTTTGTTAAAAGCAGAATTGAAATTTGAGGTTTCAACGAACGACCAACTGTTTCCTCACGTGTTTGGGGAAATAAATAGAGAGGCAATTATTAAAGTAGAAGAATTGAGCCACTAAAGAGTTAATAAACCATTTTTTCTTAATAGTGTTTGAAAAACCCATAATCATTTGTAACATTGCAATGTTACATTCTTTATATGCCCAAAGAGTATGTCGCCTATGAAGGACAAGAGTTTACGATAGAATGGTACTATTCCCCCAAGGGGGAGAGCCAGGCGTTACAATATTATCTTGAACTCGATGCAAACGATCGGGTAAAAGTCCTTAAGTTATTCAAGGTGATGGGTGAAATAGGTAAAATCAGAGATGAAACTAAATTTCGGAATGAGGGCGACAAAATTTATGCTTTTAAACCGCAACCGCATCGTTTTCTGAGCTTCTTTATAGAAGGCAGAAAGATTATTGTTACTAATGCCTACTGGAAGAAGCAGGATAAGTTACCACAGGGAGAAAAGGATAGGGCATTAAATTGTATGAACTCATACAAACAAAGAATAAAGGAAGGAATCTATTATGAAAAAGAGTAAAATTAAACAAACGAACACATTCGAAAGAGAAATGCAAGATGCCAAATTCAAAGTGGCTTTCGACAGGGAGTATCAAGAATTTGCGCTACAAGAACTACTGGCGAGTATGTCCGAAGATGACGAGAAATCTGTACGCGCTCTAGCAAAGGCGGCTGGGTTGCATCCGAATGCAGTTCAAAATTTACGTTCGGGCAAGACTACCGATATTAAATTGACTTCATTTCTGAAAATTGCAAGAGCTCACGGTTTTGAGCTGAAACTTGTTAAAGGCAAAGTACATATTCCTGTTATGCGCAGAAGAGAGTTGGCTTATAAGTAACAAGCTATTTCCAGCATGACCCAACACATCGCCCACATTGCTTTAGTAGTAAAAGACTATGATGAAGCAATTGAATTTTATACACAGAAACTTGGCTTCACATTAGTTGAAGATTCTGTGTTGAGCAAAACAAAACGATGGGTAATACTTGCACCTAAAAATTCAAAAGAATGTGGACTGCTATTAGCAAAAGCCGCAAACGAAGAACAGCAAAGCAGAATTGGCAATCAAACAGGTGGGCGCGTCTTTTTATTTTTGTATACCGATGATTTCAAGCGCGACTACCAAAACCTCATCGATCAAAAAATCAAAATTGTAAGAGAGCCAACCATTGAAGCGTATGGAACGGTAGCTGTCTTTGCAGATTTGTATGGAAACCTGTGGGACTTGATTGAGCGATCGCCTAAGTAATTCACTTGTCAAGCATCGTCTCCCGCCTCGGGGACGATACGAATTTGAATGATTCTATTTATCAGGCATGATCACAGCCATTATCAAATACAACAACAAGCCCGTTCCCAGAAACAGCAAGGCTATCAAAAACAAAAGCCTCATCACAGTAGGGTCTAAATCAAAATAATTGGCCAGTCCACTACATACTCCAAATAATTTTTTCTCGCCCTTCACTAATTTTTTTGCCATGATAGTTCAGATTATTTTTTAAAGATAAAAATTGGATTTGATTTTCCCCTGGAAGGATCACGCATTTATTCAGTCACCGCCTACTTTGCCTACTGCCCATTTGCCAATTGCTATTGTTTTCACAACCGTCCGCATTCGGGCAATTTTATTCGATAATGCAACTGAGTTGACGGCCATGATTCGTTTTGGAATAGAATTTCTAACAATTCCTCAACGGCATTGTAATTGCCAAGGTTAGGATTACGGCTTTTTTACTTCACGCTTCATCCCATACTTAAATATCAACCTATGCTCAAAAGCTACTTTCTTGTCGCCCTCAGAACGCTGAGAAGAAACAAACTACATGCCTCCATCAACATCATCGGCCTTGCCATTGGCATGACGTGTTGTATCCTCATTACACTCTTCGTACAATTTGAATTGAATTACGATCGGCAAAACAAAGATGCTGATCGAATTTACAGAATGGCCATCGACCTAGAAGCCAACAACTGGGCGATCTCTGCCTTTCCTATCGGAGCCTTGTTGAAGGATAATTTTCCAGAAGTAGAAAAATTTACGCGCATCAAACCCAATGAAGTTTTTATTCAAAATTCTGCCAACGAAACGAAGAACAAAGAGAAAGTTTTCTATGCCGACTCATCCGTGTTTGATGTACTGGATATTCAACTAGTGAAGGGCGACCCGGCAACAGCATTAGCCGAAGTGAACTCAATGGTGATTACAGAAGATCGGGCGCGAACCTATTTTGACAATGAAGACCCGATTGGCAAAACGTTGACCATGCTTGGCGATAAGCGGGAATTTAAAATCACGGGAATATTCAAGCCCCTGCCTTCCAATTCACATGTTCACATCAACATGATGGCATCATCTGATAGCTTTGAGCCCATGCGGCCTAATTCCAAAGAAGGTTGGAATTACCTGACCAATCACTACACCTACCTTGTTTTGCCCAAGGGCATCGATCACGTTGGCTTTGAGAAAAAGATTTCTGCATTCATGGATAAGTACCAAGAAGTAAAGCCAGGTGATCGCCTAAATGTTTTAAAATTGCAGCCACTCACCTCTATTCATTTGCATTCCAATCGCGGACTAGAAGTAGAAGCCAATGGCAACATGAATACAGTGTACATTTTATCAGCCATCGCTTTTTTCATTCTTATAATTGCTTGTATCAACTTCATGAACCTGACAACAGCTCAGTCATTGAAACGCGCGCGCGAAGTGGGCATCCGCAAAGTAGTAGGCAGTAAAAAATCACAACTGATTTTTCAATTCTTGAGTGAGTCAGTAGTGATCAGTTGTATCGCACTGGTATTGGCAATTGTCTTGTTGATTTTAATAGTACCGACTTTCAATGATATTTCTGGCAAAGGCATCATCCTCAATCCATTTGAAAATGGGTATGTCGCACTTTTCTTTTTAGGCATCACTTTTTTTGTGGGTGTATTTGCAGGCACGTATCCTGCATTTTTTCTTTCGAGCTTTAAGCCGACTTCTGTATTGAAAGGAAATTTTGTAGGAAACTTTAAAGGACAACTTTTACGCAAAGGCTTGGTGGTATTTCAATTCGCGATAGCTTTTGTGATCATGGTTGGCACGTATGTGGTGTATGATCAACTCGATTTTATGTTGAATAAGAATATGGGCTTTGATCGGGAGCAAACGTTAATACTTCAAATGCCGAGCGACAGCGTGGGGGACTTGATGGTAAAAAATGAAATGGCACAATTGGCTGCGGTGAAAAGTGTAACGCGAATGCTAGAGGTGCCAGGGAAGATGGTGCGAACAACGGGTATCTGGTACGAAGGCTCCCCTGAAAATAAAAATGCAAATGTCTATGTCTTTAGTGGCGATCCTGATTTAGTAAGCACTATGGACATGACCATGCTGAAAGGAGATTTTTTTCGTCAAGATACTAAGCAATTTTATAAAGAGTTTGTGATCAACGAAACAGCTGTAAAACATTTTGGTTGGAAGATAGACGAGGCTATAGGCAAATTGATGGAATTTGGTGAACGGGGCCAAGAGCCAGGCAAAGTAATTGGTGTAATCAAAGATTTTCACTTTAAGCATTTGCACGATGCTATCGATCCATTGGTAATGTATCTCGAACCACATTTTGAAGGTAGGTTCATGGCATTGAAGTTAAAATCAAACAACCTAAAAGAATCGGTGGCAGCCGTTGAGCAAACTTGGAAAAAGCTTTTACCCCAATATGAATTTCAATACCAATTTTTAGACGAAAGCTTTGATAAGCTATTCGATCAAGAAAAAAGATTGGGGCAGCTCTTCAGTATTTTTTCTGGCCTGGCCATTTTTATTTCTTGTTTGGGATTGTTCGGCCTCGCCTCTTTCACCATGGAGCAAAATAGAAAGTCAGTAGCAGTACGCAAAGTGTTGGGTGCATCCGTCTCCAACATTGTGGTAATGATGTCCAAAGATTTCCTCAAGCTTGTTCTCATTGGTATGGTGCTGGCGGGGCCTATCGCTTATTATGCCATGAACAAATGGCTGGAAGGGTTTGCTTACAATGTGGGCTTTGGTTGGATTGTGTTTTTATACGCAGCCGTTGCGGGTACATTGGTTGCTTTTCTCACTGTGAGTTATCACTCTTTGAAAGCCGCTACATCCAATCCAGTTAATTCGTTGAAGGAGCAGTAAGTTGGACAGACCTCCACGGTTTTTAAAATCTTGGAGGTCTTTAAAATTTTCTATCGTTGGATCATCAACTTTAACTTCGAAGGCTTTTGATCTACTGAAATGTTGACAATGTAAAGACCAGGTGTAAGCCCATTCGTGTTGATTTCAACTTTAGTAGAGCCCACAGAATAATCGCAATTGATTTCTTGACCAAGATTGTTAGTGATTGAAATTGAATTGAAAGCTGCCCCATTTAATTCGAGAGTAGCATTGCTAGCAGTAGGGTTTGGATAAATATGTACATCCGTTTTACTAAACGAGGGTTCTTCTAATCCAACAGGTAATTTATTTTCATTTAGGGTAAATGGACCATAGACAGTCGAAGATACCCCCGTGGTTACCGTGCCAAAAGCAGTAGTGCCTGTTGTTGCTCCGTTGCCCTGATCTGTCCAAAGAGATCCATCCCACGCGGCCACGCGGAGCAAACTAGGATTAACAACAGCTTCACTATTGCTACCCCAACTGAGTGTGACATTTACATTCGATGTTCCTGCCGTTCTATTTAGCATCCAATATTCCGCACTGCTCACGCGATCTAGCGTTAAAGCTCGCTGAGCAATAGAGTAAGTACCATTTGGGTTTACATTAAAATACTGCGCACTGTAGGCATCAGTTGCAGTCGCAGGAGCGGAGATAGTTATCGGACGATAAAGCAAACCCTTTCCAACTGGAAATGTGAAGGCTGCGTTTCCAATTTTAGTAATCACCCCATCCACATAGCCGCTGTTACTTGCATTGGCAACGGCTCCTCCACTAAGAATTTTCAACGAAGAATTTTGAACCACTATGCCATTCGTCAATGTTAAAGTGCCGCTAACTTGATGTGTACCAGATGAAAGGGTAACGCCATTTGCTTTGTTGATGATAAGGTTATTAAAAGTTTCGGCTGCTGAAGAACTGATGATACTGCTACTGCCAGTTCCAACAAAACTTATTGTTCCTGCATTTGGTGTAAAGATTCCATTGTTTGTCCAATTTCCGTGCACATCCAAATTGAAAGCATTAGAGGTTAAACTTGCAGCAGGAATGGCAGTAATAAAAGTGCCGCTTGGTATCGCTGGATTAACAGTAACATTTTTAGCCACTGCCCCCGCAGCATTGATCACGGGCATGTTTTGCGGTCCCGCTGCAGGTATCAATACATCTGCTGTTGCTGTTGGAATTCCTCCACACCAATTAGTAGTGTTAAACCAATCTGTGCTTGTACCACCAAGCCAAACCGTTTGTCCTGTTGGTTGGGCAATCAAAGTAAAAGCTACTTGCAAATAAGACTCTGCACCATTTCTGATCAGTTGCCACTCTACTGTTGAATTAGATGTTAGTACGCCTGTCCACAAATTGGTATGTACATCACAACACCCATTGTGTTGGGCGACTTGAATTCCATTAATGAATAGTAAAAAACCATCTGCGTGCGAAGGAACATCCAGTTGATAAACTCCACAAGTAAAGCCAGTGCGCTTGAGTGAAAGACTAGTACCGCCTGCGTTCATTGTGCATCCTTGCCAAATGATTCCATTCGATGCATTGGCATTGGATGGTACATCGTTGCTCGCCCACCGAGTGCGTGTGTCAAAATTAAGCCCCGTTGTGCCAAATCCATTTTCTGTATAAAAGCCTTGGTAGTTTGTCCCTACTGTACTGGAATTAAATCCATAAATATTCCAACCCCCGGCAGGGAAAGAAGTGATGGCAGGCAACGGAGAAACGGTGACAGTTGTCGTAGTAGATTTCGAGGAACAACTATTGCTACCAGTTACGGTGTAGGTAGTTGTCACCAGCGGTTTAGCAACTACAGAAAATCCCGTGGTTGAGCTAAGTCCATCAGAAGGACTCCATGAATAATTATTGGCGCCACTTGCTGTTAGGGTTGTGCCAATATTTGTGCAAGAGGTGAGAATATTGGACGCGCTAGTCGGACTAACCGTAGTATTTGATTGATTAGCGACTGTAAGCACAAAGGTTTTTGAAGAACTACAATTGGATCCTGCCGCATCGGTTAATACATTGGTAACAGTATAGGTTGAAGCAGGCGTTGCACTGGTTGTTAATAATAGAGGATTGGCAATCGATGCATTTGAGAAAGTTATTGTAGAGGACGCATCAACTACTGACCACGCGTAAGTAGCCCCCACAATCAAAGAAGTAGCGGAGAGATTGGCGGAACCACCAACACAAATGGTTGAATTGCTATTAAGTGTTTGAGGAACAGAACTAGAAGGGTTAATACCGATCTCTAATTGACCAAAAAGCTGCGTGTTGACAAATTTGATTTCAAGAGTTGTGGCTGGCCCGAGAAAACCTGTCCATACATTTGTCTGTAGGCTAGGTGTAAAATTGAAATTTTGAAAAACTTGCACCCCATTGACTAAGATAGCCACGGCATCATCTTGAAAAGGAATATCAATTTGATAATACCCACAAGTAAAATTTGTCCTCCTAAAGCTCATCGAATAATTGACGCTTCCAAAACTACAGCCCGAGTAGGCTGATCCGCTTGACGCATTGGCCACAGTGGGGCCACTGTCATTTGCCCAACGATTGGTGGTGTTAAAGCTTAGATTATTCTCAGTATAGTATCCATAGTAATTACTAAAGGAAGTATTGTTGTGACAATATACATTCCATGCCCCACTGCCGAAAGTAGAAGGAGAGTTGGTTGCGGCTGGCTGTACTGTAACAGTGGCGGTGTTGGTACCACTTTGGCAACCTGTAGTTCCCGTTACAGTATACGTAGTAGTAATGGAAGGATTAGCGATAACGGTACTGCCCGTTGTTGCGCTTAACCCATTTGATGGTGACCAAGTATAGGTATTCGCACCGCTAGCGGTAAGGGTGGAGGTAGTTATACCTGTGCAAATAGTAGAAGGAAGATTTGTCAATGAAATTGTTGGCACAGTGGATGGAGGAATGACTGTGACAATAACACTTTTGGAAACAGAGCAACCTGTGGCTGCATCTGCACCAGTAGCTGTGTAAGTTGTAGTTGAAGAAGGGTTAGCTGTAACTGTACTGCCAGTTGTGGTACTTAGCCCGCTAGCAGGAGACCAAACGTAGCTGAGTAAAAGTGTCGATGAAACTTTTAATATGGCACTAGATGTAGTACAAACAATAACAGGATCTGTAATGGTTAACGGATTAGGCGCAGTATTGAATGCAACCTGAAGTTGTCCGCCACCACTAAGATTTACAAACTGAATCTCTACGGTAGAAGAAGCACCCAGAAAACCTGTCCACACATTACTTTGAAGAGTAGGTGTATAACTATTGTTTTGAAAAACTTGAGCACCATTGACAAAAAGAGTTACTCCATCATCCTGAAAAGGTATGTCGATCTGATAATAACCGCAAGTAAAATTGGTTCGTTTAAAACTTATTGAATAATTGGTCCCAGGTAGAGGGCAACCTGAATACGCAGATCCTGATGAAGCATCTGCTGTTCCTGGACCAGCAGCGGCAACCCAGCGATTTTTTGTATCAAAATTGAGATTATTTTCTGAATAGCTACCAAAAAAAGTGTTGTTGGTTATTGGAAGAGCTGTGCCAGAATAAGCATAGGCATTCCAAACACTCGATCCAAATATTGTGGGATTGCCAACTGGAGCGTTTACAGTAAGTGAAGTTCCATTATCAATTCCAATGACTCCCGATCCTGGATTTGAACTTACAACTCTGATTTTATACCCTAACACAGCGGGTATTCCAATCGGTATTGTTGCTTGAATAAATCCGGAATTGGTAGATACAACAGACCCAATATTTGTAGGCGAAGCAAAACTACCACTTGAATTTGAAAGTTGAGCGGTGAATATATTATTCGATGGAAGAAAAGGGAACCCGCATCCATTTTGAATAGTGTAGCCAACGGTAAGTGGTTCTCCACGGCAAAAGGAAGTACCTACGAACGTTGGAGCATTTATGCCATATGCGTTCACTGTTAAATTGGTACCGTTATCTGGACTAATGCGCGAAGGGTTAGATGCAACTAGTCGTAGGCGATAGCCTGTGCCGGCAGGAGTTGATGTTGGAATGGTCACAGTAAGGCTCCCCGCTCCATTAGCAGTTGTTGATTCAAGAATGGTAGGTAAAGCAAAACTGCCAGATGAATTGGAGAGTTGAGCTGTAAAAATATTTCCACTAATAAATTCGCAACTGTTAACGAGTGAATAGTTTAGTGTGAAGGAAGCCCCAGGGCAAAAGCTCGTCTCAACAAAAGTAGGCGCATTTAGATCAATGGCTTTTATAATAAAATCTGCTCCGTTATCTGTTCCAATAGTAGAAGGAGTAGACCCCACAACTCGTATTCTATACCCACTGCCAGCACTCTGAGTGGTTGGTATGGTTACCGTAATTTGACCTGCAAAAGTAGTAGAGGCAGATCCAATATCTATTGGGCTTGCGAAGCTTCCGCTTGCATTTGAAAGCTGAGCCGTAAACACATTGCCAGTTGTAAAAGAACTTGTTATGGAATACAAAACATTAAAACTTGTCCCAGGGCAAAAGGGAGGAGCGGTCGAAAAGGAATCAATAGTGATTTGCGAAAAAGATTTTATCGCAAAAGCGCAAATGGCCAAAACAAGTAGAAAAAATCGCTGCATAACAAATCTTAAATCAATGTAACATTAGTTAATCAAATAAGCACCATGAAGGGGGTCAACAAATTTAGATCATGTAATTCTGTTTAAGGCATCAATTAAAATATTAATCCTTCTTTAGTCATTTTGGTAAGCTTCTCAAAACAGGATTAACTTGCCAGCTTTATTGATTTACTTAGATTTATGGGTTAATGCCTACTCTTGATCTCCTCATTATCGGTGCTGGCCCCATTGGCTTGGCCTGCGGCATTGAAGCCCAAAGGGCTGGCCTTACCTATCAAATTATTGAAAAGGGTTGCTTGGTTAACTCGCTTTACAATTACCCTAGCAATATGACTTTCTTTTCTACCTCCGAGAAACTAGAAATAGGGGCAGTGCCTTTTATTTCTAACAATGCCAAACCAACAAGGCCAGAAGCATTAGAATACTACAGAAGAGTTTGCACAAGTTTGAAATTGAATGTGAAGCTTTACGAAAAAGCAGAAAGTGTTATCAAGGATGAATTAGTATTTAAAATAAAATCAAGCAAGGAAAATTATTCAGCGAAAGCGATAGTATTAGCTCTTGGCTTTTATGATTTGCCGTATCTACTAAATGTACCTGGCGAAGACTTGCCAAAAGTAAAACACTACTATGACGAACCGCACCCTTACTTTGGTCAAAAGATCGTGGTAGTGGGCGCAGCCAACTCTGCTGTAGATGTGGCTTTGGAAACTTGGCGAAAAGGTGCGGAGGTAACAATGGTGATCCGTGAATCCAACATCCGCGAAAGCGTAAAATATTGGTCGAAGCCCGATATAGAAAACCGCATCAAAGAAAATTCCATTCAGGCATTTTTCAATTCTGAGATTACTCGCATTACGCCTACTACTGTTGAAATCAAAACGCCAGAAGGAAACAAGATTTTAGAAAATGATTTTGTGTTGGCCATGACGGGCTACCAACCTCCGTTTGATTTCATGAAATCGATGGGAATCCAATTTCAATCAGATGAATTTCATACGCCCGTTTACAATGAAGAAACCATGGAGAGTAATGTACCTAATCTATATTTAGCAGGTGTTGTGTGCGGAGGCTTGAAAACAAATAAATGGTTTATCGAAAACTCGCGCGTACATGCAGAGATGATTATAAAAAACTTAAAGATATTTTAGGATAAACGAAACTACCCAAATACTTAATTCAATAAAGGAATTGATATGAAAGATGAGATAGTGCTATATCAGTAGGTAAACTGGCCGAACACATTGAGGTAAAAGTAGAAAACGAAACCGTTTGGCTTAACCGTCAGCAAATTGCCACCCTGTTTGACAGAGATATAAAAACCATTGGAAAACACATTGCTAATGTATTACAAGAAGAACTGGCTGGGTTTTCAGTTGTCGCAAATTTTGCGACAACTGCTTCAGACGGCAAAACCTACCAAACCGAATACTACAACCTCGATATGATTATTTCTATTGGCTACAGGGTAAAATCACAGAGAGGTATCCAGTTTCGTATTTGGGCAAACAACATTTTAAAAGACTACTTGCTTAAAGGATACTCCATCAATAAAAGAATGAACCGTATTGAAGACAATGTTGAAGTCTTGAAAAACAAAGTAAACGAAATTGATTTGCAGATAACCGCCCATTTAATCCCCACACAAGGCGTTTTCTTTAACGGGCAAGTGTTTGATGCTTATCAACTCACTTCCAGAATTATCCGCTCTGCCAAGCTAAGCATTGTACTGATAGATAATTATATAGACGAAACTACTTTAACCCATTTATCCAAAAAGAAAAGAGACGTAACCGTGCGATTGCTTACCAAAAATGTAAGCAGACAGCTTACGTTGGATGTGCAAAAAGCCAATCAACAGTATGCGGGTTTTGAAGTAAAAATATTTACCCAAAGCCACGACCGCTTTTTTTATAATTGACCATACCGAAGTGTATCACTTAGGTGCTTCGCTAAAAGACTTGGGCAAAAAATGGTTTGCCTTTTCTAAACTTGATAAAAGCTCGGTAGAGAATATTTTAAACTCAATTTTGGAACTGATATGAAAAATGCGGAAACCGAAAAATGGAGTGATGTACGCACTGTGTTTGAAAACGTTGATTAAGTCATTTGGTTTTGAAGGACACGTCCCCTAATTCCTAATACCCAAGCCCCATCTTGATCCCAAAATAAAAATTCCTCCCTGCTGCCGCATTGTAAAACCTTCCGCCCGCAGCGTTCAAATCATTGCCCAAACTATACTTTTGATCTAGAGCATTATCGACACCTAGCCAGACTTCTATTTTTGGTTTTGTCTGTGATAGATAGCCTATTCTTAACCCAGCCAAAAAATAATCAGGAGCATACTCTGAGTTAGCATCATTCAATGGAATTCTGTCGATAAAATTGAAGGTAGAATTAACATAAAGTTGATTTATAAATTTTACATCAATTCCTGCAACAATAATCGTAGCGGGTGTACCGGTCAATTGTTTGCCCGAATTGTCAATACCATTTTGAACATACTTGTTAAAGTGGTAATCATTGAATGTATTGCTATTCCAAATTTTGAGCGCTGATACTTTTTTGTTTTGACTTATGATTGGATTCCATGCTATACTTACTTCTGCCCCAAGTTGCGATGAACTGCCAGCATTGATAAAATAATCTGCGTTGTTAATCTTTCTCTGCACAACAATCGTTTGGTTTACCGTTAGCGCATACAATGTTAAATCGTATGAAAATGCTTTGACTGCTTTGCCACGTACCCCAACTTCAACATTAAAACCTGTCTCCGCCTTTAAGCTATCATTGTAATTGTTCGTGGAGGGTCTTACCTCTGCCAATGTTGGTGGAGAAAAACCTTTGCTGACAGATGCGAAGAAGGATAGGTTATCAGTTGCTTTTTTCAAGATTGCTATTCGAGGAGAGATGACGGGGTCAAAATTTCTATTTTGCACAATGGCAGGATCAACCGATACTCGATTAAATCTGTAATTAATAAAACTACCACCTGCCCCTATCGTTACAAAGTAAGTTTTCAGTACATCTATTTCTGCTTGCGCAAATGTGATCAACGATGTAGAGGTCAATTTATCATCAAACTGTAAACTGCCAGCGCTACCTTTCACATTTGCATAGTTGACAATGGGAGAATGAAAATGTTGAAATTCTCCACCAAATGTCAATCGTATTTTCTGACTGGTCTGATCAAGTGAATACTGAGTTTCCATTCGCACGCCCCAATTCTCTTCCGTTCTTTTTTCATAATTCGCAATCGCGGGATTTTTAAAATCAGTGATCGATCCGTAGCCTCCAATTTTTGTTGATAAGCGATCGTTCCATTGATAATCATATTTAATTCCACCGTAAAAAGTTTGATTGTAGACGGCAGCTTGTTGTTCTACTGCGCCAGGCAATGTTGAAGTACCTGGCCTTGCTTGGTGCGGATCAGCATCATATTGCGCTTTCGTAAGCCCTCCAGGTGTTTGATAAAATAGGTCAGTATAAAATAGAGTAGTTGACAAAATTCCCTTTGAGTTGATGGCCAATTCTATATTTAGATTTAATGCATCACGCCTCATATTGGTTTGCTCACGATAGCCATCCGCTTGTTGATGTGCATAGTTGAACGTAGTCTTTAGATTTTTAGAAACATGATTCACACTTGCCTGATAGCGTTGCAATCCATAACTGCCTACAGATGCTGATAATTGAATTTCATTTTCTTTGATCGAAGGACTTGTTAAAAGAAGAACCCCACCGTTACCAGCCCCATACAAACTTCCTCCAGGGCCTTTGATGATTTCTAGTTGCCCGATGGAATTGAAATCCATAAGATTGAGATAGGTGTTTCCACCGCCATCTGTGAGAGGCAAATCGTTCCAATAAAATTTTACATTTCTAATTCCAAACGGAGATCGCAACGAACTACCTCGTATCGACAACCGAAAACTTCCAGGAGATCGTTCTTCCATGCGCACACCAGCTATTGTGTTGATAACAGGGAGAAGCGAAGTGTTGTTGAATCTCTCCAACTCATTTTTTCCAACAATGGCGATGGATGCAGGTACTTCTCTCAAAGGTCGATTGTATGCAAAGCCCTTAATAACAACTTCGCTTAAGGTGCGGGTGGAGTCTGTAGTTTGGGCAACAGAGAAGAACGACAAAAAGAGAAAGAAAAAAACAATCAGCGGCCTCATTAGACTAAAAATCACTTAAAACCTCTTCTACACTTTTTGCTTCTTTAAAATAGCTCACCATTTTCATCATCACTCGATCCACCAATGTATCGGGGCAAGAAGCGCCACTGGTCAATACAATTTTGATTGGATTCTTTTCAGGTAAGAAGCGATATGTAGTAATCAATTCTTTTTTGTGAAAATTGAAATGTTGGATTTCCTCTTTGGATTTGATCTCGCTATCGGAATTGATAAAGTAGGTTGGAAAGTTCCGTTCACAAAGTTCTACAATGTGAGAAGTATTGGAACTATTATAGCCGCCTACCACAATGGCCATGTCGGCATCGGTTTTCAGTAATTCATAAGTAGAATCTTGATTATCGTTAGTGGCGTAGCAAAGCGTATCTCTTGTATCGGCAACGTGCTCTTTGCTATTGGCGACTCCAAATTTTTTCACCATTACTTCACGAAGAAAATCAGCGATAGCTTGTGTTTCGGTAGCGAGCATAGTGGTTTGATTGACCACACCTATTCTCTGTAGGTGCCGCTCAGGATTAAATCCATTTGAAAATTTGCCAACAAACTCTTCGTAAAACTCTGCATTGGATTTACTTCCTAAAATATAATTGCTCAATTGAATAGCATCGTCCATATCGCGAACAATGATGGAGTGGCTGCCACTAGCACTGTGCGAAAACGTGGCGCGTGTCTCTTCGTGCTTGGGTTTGCCGTGAATGATCACGGTATAATTTTCTTTCCCTAACTTCTCTGCGCGGTTCCATACTTTTTCTACGAAAGGGCAGGTGGTATTATATTTTTGAACATCCACGCCTTTATCTAAAAGTAGATTTTCTATTTCCAAAGTAGTACCAAAAGCAGGTATGATCACTACATCGTCTTTCCCAATTTTATCCCAAGGCACAAAGTGTGAACCATCTGTATCCATTATGAATTTTATTCCGCGACTTTCTAAGTCTGCATTTACTTCTTGGTTATGGATCATCTGACTAAGAAGGAATACGCTTTTCCCAACATTCTCTCCCAATGCTCTATAGCTGATCTCAATGGCATTTTCCACCCCATAGCAAAAACCAAAATGACGCGCGATAAAAAACTGCACTGGGCCAAAATCTAAAACTGCTGGTGAAAAATCTTGCTTGCGCAGATCGCTCACTCTGCGCGATTCTTTTACTCTGCCCGTGATGGAAGAGCGGTAGTATGCGGGAATGTCAAACTTTTTGATGGCCTATTTTTTTAATATCAACTTCAAAAGTAATGGAATTGTTCAAGATCATCCACTATCTTTAGATGCTTTCAAAAATCGGTGAAAAGACCAGTCTATATTCTACCACTTATTGTTGTTTCACAATTTGCAGGAACATCCCTTTGGTTTGCCGTGAATGCTGTTTTACCAGAGATTATTCAAAACCAGAATCTATCGGATTTAGGCAACATCACCGCCATCATTCAATTGGGCTTTATCGTTGGCACATTGGTGTTTGCCATTCTTTCTGTTGCCGATCGATTTTCATCGTCAAAGATTTTCTTTATATCATCCCTTTTGGCTGCTGCTGCAAATTTTTGTGTCATCTGGGTATCCAAAAATATTGAAGCCATTTATGTACTGCGATTTATAACTGGTTTTTTTCTGGCGGGTATTTATCCTGTAGGAATGAAGATTGCCGCAGATTGGTACGATCAGGGATTGGGGAAAGCGTTAGGCTTTTTAGTAGGAGCGCTTGTATTAGGAACGGCTTTTCCCAATCTATTAAAATTAAGAGTGTTTCAATTGGAATGGGATCAGATATTAGTATTCACTTCTGCATTTGCGTTGCTTGGTGGAGTACTCATTTTACTATTTGTGGGCGATGGTCCTTACAAAAAAGTATCGCGCCATTTTCAACCATCCGCTACTTTTAAAATCTTTCAGTCTGCCGATTTTCGTTCAGCAGCAATTGGTTATTTCGGGCACATGTGGGAACTTTATACCTTCTGGAGTTTTGTCCCTCTCATTCTCCTATCTTACTATACCCACCATCAACTGAATTCCAATGCGTACGGATGGGCGTTTATCATTATTGCTATCGGGAGTATTGGTTGTGCGATGGGCGGTTATTTCTCGCAAAAAATGGGGAGTGCGCGAGTTGCATTTTATTCGCTGATGGTTTCAGGCCTCTGTTGTTTTCTTTCGGTCTTCATCAATCAATTTCCACCAAGCGTTTTTTATTTATTCATGCTAGTTTGGGGAATCTCTGTCATTGCAGATTCGCCACAGCTTTCAACCTTGGTGGCGCAAATGGCTCCGACTGCAAATAAAGGTACGGCATTAACCATTGTAACTAGCATTGGGTTTGCCATTACGATTCTCAGTATTCAATTCGTTACTTTTTTATTTGCGGATTGGGAGAATAAGCAGATTATCTTTTTAACTCTTGTTCCTGGCCCGATCATTGGGCTGATCTCTCTTAGGAGATTGATGAAAAGAAGAAGCGATCAGTAAAGAATAACTGATAAAAAAGCCCCACATCTCTGCAGGGCTTTAGTTAGGCTGCTTTGCTCAGCTTGTCTTCTTTTATTTTTGCCGTTCGCACCTCTTTCGATTCGAGGTCGAATGATTTTACTTGAATCCAATTGGACTTGATGTACTTTAATACTTCCATCACTTTGCCATCCACTTTGTTGCGAACACGCTCACCTTTCTTAAATAGTCTTCTCATTAAATAAGGGTTTAGTTTACATTCTCAATGCATATATATACTCGCGGGGGTAATCGGGGTAAACACCCTCGAAGGTAATCAAATCTCCCGCTTTTTTCTTTTCCAAGATATTGTTTACTTCTCTAGCAGACTTTACGGCAATGTTATCAATGCGTGTAATAATAAAACCTTCGCGCATATCGGTGTACTTTTCAATCTTGCCATTGCTTAGTGACTTTACGGTCACTCCGTTTTCAAGATCAAGTTTCTTCAATGTTTTGCTATCGACATCTTCCAACTCAATGCCGAGTGAAGTTACCACATCTTTCTCTTCGCGTTTCACTGTCTCTACATTTCCTTTTTTGTTTTTAAGAGTAACGGGTATCACCACTGTTTTTCCTTTGCGGTCAATAGTCATGGTGATTTTATCTCCAGGGCGTTTTAGGCCAATGTATTCAATCAATGCTGTGCTTGATTTGATAGTTGCTTCATCAATTTTAACAACCACATCACCTTCTTTTACACCCGCATCTTTTGCTGCGCTCCTGCCATCTTCTGGAAAAGCCGCAACGTAAGCTCCTTCATTGACAGAAAGATCAAATTGTTTTTTAACTTCGCTGGTTACATTGTTTACTTGTACGCCAAGCCAACCACGCTGCACGGTTCCAAATGCAAGCAGGTCTTCTACAATTTTGCTCACAATGTTTGATGGCACTGCGAAGCCATAACCCGAATAAGAACCAGTGGGGCTTGCAATGGCAGTATTGATACCCAATAATCCTCCATCCAAGTTTACCAATGCCCCACCACTGTTACCGGGGTTGATGGCAGCATCTGTTTGAATGAAAGATTCGATGGCGGTGCTTCCCTGTTGGCCGTTGCCAATCTCTGGATTGTTAGAGTTGATGATGTTAATGTTTCTTCCCTTAGCACTGATAATGCCAGCGGTAACAGTAGAATTCAAATTGAAAGGATTGCCCACGGCCAATACCCATTCGCCTACTCGTGATTTATCAGAATCAACAAAAGAAAGATGGGGCAAATCTTTTTGATTTATTTTGATCACTGCCAAGTCGGTATCAGGGTCAGTGCCCACTACCTCTGCTTTGAAGGAGCGATTATCACTAAGAGTCACCTCAACAATATCGGCACCGTTCACCACGTGATTGTTCGTTACAATATAACCATCAGCATTGATGATCACGCCTGAACCAGAACTTTGACTGGGGCCTCTTTCCATCGGGCCATTAGGGCCAAAGTAAAATTGCAAAGGGTCATTCGAGTTGCGCTCACGCGAAACGGAATTACCAGTTTGAGATGATTTGATGTGAACGACTGCTTGCGTTACTTTTTCTGCCGTGCCGGTGAAGTCTAGAGCTACGGCTTCTCCTTTTTCATTGAGGCGATAAGCCACTTGCGCAGTGGGCAATCCATTGACGTGTTCAATTTTTACATTTTGGTTGGCATTATCTCCATACCATTTGTTGACTGCAATGGTAATCCCACTTCCTAGTATGGCCGCCAGAATTAAAGAACCGAATCTTTTCATAAGGAAATTTATTTTTTAGTTAATAATTTTTTTGCAAAGATGGGGATGAAGCCCGCGCTAAAAAAGTTGTAGATAGTTGTAATTTTTTTCAGCTCAGGTATCAACGCCACACTTCTTATTCTAATTGGTATGCATTACAACGTTGTTCTATTTAAAAAAGTTTTCGCAAGGCGTCAAGACACCTTTGAGGTGTCAGACGCCTAAAAGACTAATTACCAACTGAAAAGCAAAATTCTACTTCTTTACCAGTTCCCCATTTTTATACTCATACTCAATGGTGAGTTTGCCATCTTGATCATACCATTTTGAAATACCATCGCGCAAGCCGTTTTTGTAAACTCCTTCCTCCATTACTTTCGCATTGTCGTAATAGATTTTTACGGTGCCTTCTATTTTGCCATATTTGTAAATCCGCTCTTCTTTTAAATTGGAGTAATTGAATTCTTTGTAGTCACCATGGCGCTGACCTTTGTGGTAGTAAAAACGTTTTACCAATTGACCGTTGTTGTTCATCTCGGCATAAATCCCTTCCTTCTCTCCGCCCACGTATGTGGTGATATTTTTCACTATTCCGTTGGTATAGTACTCCGTCCAACTGCCTTCTTTTTTACCATTCACGTAAGTGCCATCGGCAGATTTTGATCCACCATTATCTGACAACAGCACCCGCATCATTCCTCGCGCATCTGCGAATTCTTCCTTTATCGCCCCGGGCGGTATGCCTTCCAATTCCCCTTGGCTGGTAACTTGTGGCACTTCAACACTGGGTTTGCTGGTGCAAGCAGCGGCCACTACTAAAAGCAAAACAAAATTTCTCATCTTGAATTATAAATTAGGAGGCCAAATATATTAAGTAACTTTACTTTTTGTCAAGAAGAAAAAATGAAAAAGAATTGGGCTTTAATTGGAATGATTTTATTTATTAGCCAAAGCCTTTTTGCGCAAGTACAGGAATTTGCTTGGTTGATCGGGACTTGGAAGGAAAAAAGCGCAGTTTCTTATGAAGAATGGAAGTTAATGGGCAATCTGTTACAGGCCACATCCTATCAGCAAGATGCTGCTGGGAAGAAAAAAATTACAGAAGAGATTAAACTGATCAAGAAAGACGGGAAGTTTTTTTATGTGCCTGATGTGGAAGGGGAGCAGGGTCCGATTTATTTTGAGATCACCCATTTTGATAAAAACAGTTTTGTGGCCGAAAATGCCGCCCACGATTTTCCAAAGAAAATAACGTATAAAAAAACAGAAGACCAGCTTCAAGCGTCCATTCAAGACGATACCATGGCCCTCATGTTTAATTTCCAAAAAGTAAAATGACCATTAAAGGAGTTGTAGGGTTAAAGCAAGGGCGCGACCATTCGGTAAAACGTTTTCATCCGTGGATTTTTTCTGGCGGAATAGAATCAGTAGAAGGCTCGCCTGAAGATGGAGATTGGGTGGAAGTAAAAGATGCGTTAAAAAAAACCGTTGGCTTTGGCCATTATCAAAAAGGAACGATTACCGTTCGCGTGATTTCTTTTTCTGCCGAAAAGCCAAGTGAAAAATTATACAGTGACAAAATCGCGCAAGCTCTTCAGCAAAGGCAAGGCACCAAAGTTATTTCTGAAGAGACCAATGCCTATCGCCTAGTGCATGGCGAAGGTGATGGCCTCTCGGGATTGATCATAGATGTTTATCATGGCGTGGCCGTCATGCAAGCGCATTCCGCGGGTATGCACATCGATCGGCAATTGATAGCCGATGCTATTAAAAATGTGTTGAAGGAAAATCTTTCGGCCGTTTATTACAAAAGCCAGGCTACGCTTAAGACACCATCGGAGAATTCTTATTTGTATGGAATGGCCGCAGTGCCGCACACCATCTTAGAACATGACAATAATTTTTTTGTGGATTGGGAGGAAGGGCAGAAGACAGGTTTCTTTTTGGATCAGCGAGAAAACAGAAAATTGCTTGGTGAAATGGCGCAAGGCAAAAAAGTGCTGAATACGTTTTGCTACACGGGAGGATTTTCAGTTTATGCTTTACAAAACGGAGCGGAGTTTGTGCATTCTGTGGATGCTTCTGAAAAAGCGATTGAAATGACGCGCAAGAATTTGCAGTTGAACGAATTTGATTTCAACGAGAATGCTTGTGTTGCATCCGATACATTTGACTTCATCAAAGACAAAAAAGATGTGTATGATTTGATCATCCTCGATCCTCCTGCTTTTGCCAAGCACAAAGAAGCCAAGCATCAAGCGATGAAAGGCTATCAGCGATTGAATGCAGAAGCCATGCGCATCATCAAATCAGGCGGTATCATTTTCACGTTCTCTTGCTCGCAAGTGGTCGATCGACAATTATTTTATGATACCGTTGTGTCATCGGCTATCCAAGCGGGCCGACAAATAAAAGTGCTGCATCATCTAGCACAGCCAGCCGATCATCCCGTTTCTATTTTTCATAGAGAGGGTGAGTATTTGAAGGGGTTGGTGTTGTATGTGGAGTAATATTTAACAAAAAATTAGTGCGTATGAATTCAATCAACATCTTACAGAAATTTTCACAGATCAACGCACACTGGCATCCATACATCATTGGAGAACTCAATGATAGCTATGTGAAATTAGCCAAAGTGAAAGACGAATTTGTTTGGCACAAGCATGACAACGAAGATGAACTTTTTGTGATTTACCAAGGAACGTTGATCATGGATTTTCGTGATAAAACCGTAGAAGTAAAGACAGGGGAAATCTTAATTGTGCCAAAAGGAGTAGAGCACCGCCCGCGCACAAACGGAGAAGATGTTTACATTATGCTCATTGAGCCAAAAGAAACAAAGCACACGGGCGAAACAATTTCAGAAAAAACGGTGACAGAGTTGGAGTGGATTTGAAAATTAGCTTTTGATCAAAAACAAAAAAAGACTAGACGTTATCTTCAATTTTTATTCTCTTAAAAAATTCCTTTAACTCCACGTTCAAGTGTATACCAATCTTTAGGAGTGTATAAATTGATGGCAATGTCTTGCCGTTTTCAATCTTGGATAGACGATGTCTATCTATTGAGTTGTCGATGGATTCAAAGTACTTAAGCGAAAAACCCCTTGAAAGACGAATTTGTCTTATCTGTTTCCCCAATTCTACTGCCAGTTTTTGCTTGGTTAACAAGGTTGTTACACTTTACTGCGCAACAAACCCAAAAAAGAGACAGTTAAGGTTGTATAATTAATTAAACAACCTTTGTTATTTTTGATTAAACCAAAACCTAAAAAATATGAATAAAATTAAAATCTCATTTCTCCTTATTACCTTTACTCTATTGCAAGGTTGCCAGTAAAACGAGCCGATTCAGAAACCTGTTTTGAATGCGGTTGAGCTTGAGAACCTTTTGAAGACGAACATGGCCTACAAAGGCTTGGTTACAGAATTAAATGTTGCTGCAAATGCTCTCTCGGCAGACCTGATCTCCAATTTCTCAAAATTTGTCCAAAGAAGAATTGGAGAATATGAATATTGTATGGAAAAAATATGGCTCGGGCAACGATTTTATTCAGCTTGCCACTAAAAGTGAAAAAAGTATTTTTGAGACAATGGCCTTAAGATCAAAATCATCTTCAGAGGCATTTAATAATAGCATTTCAAAACTATCAAATGAGGTATCATTGAAGTATTCCTTTGAAAACGGCTCTATGTACAATGCATTGATTTCTTTGGATGAAGAGATTAGATATAAAAATTCGGAAAACAAATCAAATAGGAAAGATGCTGGTATGTGTATGCATATGGCAATGGCTGAATATTATTCAATGATGGGTAGTGGTGTGAGTGAAGGTTATGCTTTCGTATATATGCATGGATTCTATGCTGGGTGTATAAGTTAGTTAATAATAAATTGTAAACTTAAAAGTTATGAAAACGATATTAACGCCAGTGCTTTTATTTATGATTTTTGTCGTTTCCTTTGCTCAAGGAAACGTTTTGGATAAAAGTATAGATTCGATTTTAAAAATTAACGAAGAAACAGCAGCAACGTATATAGACAATAGAATTCGCAATTCGATCCCTTTACCCCAAACAGAATCTACAAAAGCCGAAGCTATTGCTTTGCGCCTATCTATCGAGGCTACTATCAAGAATATAAATGAAGAGACGAGAGAAAAATTTAAAGATGAGCTACAAAATGTTTCCAACCTACAGGTGGTGAAAGACTTTATCGAATACAGATATAAAATAGATATTGGTGGCTTATCGGAAGAGTTTTACAAAAAAGTTGCGGTTCAACTAGAGAAATTATAAACTTGTTTTACTTCAATGAATTAGGCTGCCCTAAGTCAAGGCAGCCTTTTTCTATTTTGACAACTTCCACTAAGCACTCTTCCATTTAATACCGCAGCCAATAGCTTTCACCTTAGTTGTTGTCACAGGCTTTCCTGCCAACAAGGCATCAACCGCTTCCTCTACATATTTTTTGGTGGCTGCTTCTGGCTTACGTGCATTGTCATCAATAGCACCGATGTAAGCAACTTTCAATTCTTTAGTAAGCACAAAAGCGTGAGGTGTATTGGTGGCACCATAAGATTTGGCCACAGCCTGAGATTCGTCAACCAAGTAAGGAAAATCATACCCTTTCTTCTTCGCCACTTTTATCATTTCATCAAATGAATCGCCTTCTGATTGGGTCGGGTCATTTGGATTGATAGCAATAACGGGAAATCCGAGCGAAGCATATTTTTTGTTTAAGCCAATGATGCGCTCGCTATAAGCTTTTGAATAAGGGCACGTATTGCAATCAAAAACAACAATGAACCCTTTCACATCCTTGTAATCTGCCAACGAAACCATTTTACTATTTACGTTCTTCAATTTAAAATCCGATGCAGTATCACCCACTTCGTATCCATTGCTCACTGGTGCGCCAGCCCATAGTAAAGCCATCATCACTGTTAAAAGAATCGTTTTCATAATTGTAGTTTAAGTTGTTAGTTAATTTACTTTCAATAAAAGTTTCTCCAGTTCGCCCTCGCCCAATTCGCCTTGCACAAATTCTCGATTGCCCGTTTTCGTATTGATAACCAATGTAGCAGGCAACGCGCCCGACCATCGCTTGTCAATTTTATCTATCCATGAATTGGGGTCACTCTCGGTCAGCACTAACACCCGCGATTGCAATTTTTTGCGGATCACAAACCGATCTACCTTATCTGTATTGGGGTCCAAATCATAATCCATGCTCACTAAAAGCACTTGGGCTTTGTTATCTTGGTTTAGTTTTTCAAAATAAGGGAGTTCTTTGATGCAGGGCGCGCACCATGTAGCCCAAAAATTGATTACTAATACGCGATCAGACTTCTCGCGTATTATTTTTTGAAGCCCTTCCAGCTTGATTGGCTCGGCCTTTTGAGCGAAAGAAGAAGCGCTTACAAAAAGAAACAAAAAGAGAAGCTTAGTTTTCATATGGCTCACAACGCAAGTTAACTACAATGGGTTCTTTACGCTCAGCAAGTTAAAAACATATCAAGCAAATGGCATGTAAGTTTGATGAAAGGAATGGAGCGATTACGTTAAGTTCATTTATTTGGAATTATCCAAAAAACAAACAAAATAGTATTCCACAAAATTCAACACTTATCCACATTACCAGACTGTTATGCGTTAATCGTTTGAAATACAGTATTTTACATGCTGTTTCATTAATCAGTTCTTTGTGGACAACTAATATTGCAGAAGCGGGGCACAGTTTTATAAAGGCTTAATTTTCAGTAGCATAGCTTCTCTTTTAGAAGGTGTGCTGAGTCAAATTTTGAAGAAATAAGATTATTTTTAAAAGGCAAACATAGAAGGTTCACCTAAAATCAAGCTAATGCACTTTACCCAAATCAAAGAGACTTGCCTTTACTTCCAAGATTTAGAGAAAGCGAAGGAATTTTATCATGGCCTACTTGGCCTGCCGGTGATCTCGCACGTAGAGGACAAACACATTTTTTTTCGAGCCGGAAGTTCTGTTCTCTTGTGCTTCAATCCAGATGATTCAAAGCAGAAGAAAAGCCCACCTCCGCATTTTGTAGAGGGCAACTATCACTTTGCATTAGAGGTAGAGCGAAACGATTATCAAAAATACAAGGAGGAAATTGCCCAAAAGAAAATCCCCATCATTGATATAGTGATTTGGAAAAATGGACAGAAATCTTTTTACTTTAACGATCCTGTTGGCAACGTGGTAGAAATTGTGCCGAAAGGGATTTGGGAGTAACTTTAGGACTTGGGCATTTGGACTTAAGCGAAATCCAATGAAGTAGTAAAATTATTAGGCTAATTTAAGAACTGGCTGGCGAACGGAATCAACAACTGGAATAGGGCTAGCAATAGTCTCTTGCTTAAAATGCTTGGAAGCCCACTCTGTATAATCGTGGTATTGCACACAATCGTTTAGAAGGGAATCAGTTCTTAATATTTTAATGATCTTGCTTTTATCGAAAGATTGCCAAAAAACGCTTTTCTGTGTTTCAGGTAACGATGAAATTCTAACAAACTCAATCCCCTTATAATTTTCTACCTCGGCTCTCATAGATTGTAATAAGTAAGTCTTTATCTTGATGGCACAAAGATGGTAACCAAAAAGTTATTCAAGGCGGCAAATACTATTAAGTTTGTGATATTTCTTTCGCACCCGATTGCACAATCACTACAACCTATAGAGATATGAAAACAATTTACCGACAATTTCACTTGATCTTACTTGTCTTTTTATTTTTCTCTTGCGGCAATTCCGTTTCTTCTCAAAACGGAAAAACTCATTTGTATGAGTCAGAAGCCTTTAAGAATTACTGGTATAGTGGTAAGGCAGAAGTCAATACCTATCGCTTAGAACAATCACGCTATGGCGAAACCAGAGAAGGAAAAGCCGTTTTGATTTTTGTTACAGAAGATTTTTCTCAAAAGAAACAAGTAAAACTAGACGAGCCAGAAAAAGCAAGCAGCGATAAAGTGAGTGTACTTAAAATGAATTTTACTAAGAATTTCATCACTGGCGTTTACCCTTACTCCATGATGCTTTCGGTTTTTACACCCATTAGTCGAAACCAATTTCCGAACACCGTAAAAACAACTATGAGTTCGCAAGAGTGGTGCGGCCAGGTTTTTACGCAACTCAATTTAAAAAACAAGAAATACAATTTGCAATCCAATTCTTATTTTGAAAAGGAAGGAGATGAAAGTAAAGAACTGAAGATTGTATTGCTAGAAGATGAGCTTTGGAACCTGATACGGCTTGATCCAGAAAATCTGCCCACAGGCAAAGTTGAAATTATCCCTGGTTCGTTTTTCTCTCGATTATTGCATGTTGATGTCGCGGTGCAAGAAGCCATCATCATCAAAGATCAACAAGCACAAGGAATTGTTTATTCTATTTCCCTGCCAGTGCACAGCCGAACTCTTTCCATTCATTTTGATAAAAACTTTCCACATAAGATTTTGAGTTGGGAGGAAAATTTTGTTGAGCGCGGCAAAGCTGTTCAAACAAAAGCAGTGTTGGACAAAACACTTTTTACTGATTATTGGACGAAAAACAGAAATGAATTCATAGGTTTGAGGGATTCACTCGGCCTATCACACAAAAATTACTAAGATGCTCTCACTACAACGCTCTAAGTTTTCATTGCCCAAAGAAAGCACGTACCTCAACTGCGCATACATGTCGCCCATGCTCAGGAGCGTGGAGAAGGCTGGTGTAGAAGGCATCAAAAAGAAACGCAACCCTTTTTTAATCTCTCCCGAAGATTTTTTTACGGATACCGAAAAATTGCGGACTGAATTTTCTAAACTGATCAATATCTCAGATAAAAAAAGAATTGCCTTAGTGCCTTCAGTTTCTTATGGAATGGCCAATGTGACCCACAATGTTAAAATCGAAAGAGGACAAAATGTTATTGTGGCAACCGAACAATTCCCTAGCAACTATTATCCTTGGCATAAACTCTGTACTGAAAATGGAGGTGAGCTTAAAACTATTTCTCCACCCACTTCTCTTGAAGGCCGAGGAAAAGTATGGAACGAGCGTATATTGAATGCCATTGATGCAAAAACAAAAGTAGTTGCCTTGGGTCATGTACATTGGGCAGATGGAACGTTGTTTCAATTAACAGAAATACGGAAGCGCACTAGAGAAGTTGGTGCATTGTTGGTGATTGATGGAACGCAATCTGTTGGGGCGTTGCCGTTTGATGCAAGCGTGATTCAACCGGATGCTTTGGTGTGTGGCGGCTACAAGTGGCTGATGGGGCCATACTCACTCGGCTATGCGTATTATGGCGAATACTTTGATCAAGGGAAACCGTTGGAGGAAAATTGGATCAACCGACTGCACAGCGAAGACTTTACAAGTTTGGTCATTTATCAAAATGACTATCAACCGGGCGCACAACGGTATGAAGTAGGCGAGCGCAGCAATTTTATTTTGGTGCCTATGGGCATAGCTGCACTTAAACAAATCAATTTATGGAAGCCAAAAAATATTCAAGAATACTGCGCAAAAATTTCCAATGAAGCAATTGGAGCATTGAGAGAAGAAGAATTTTGGATTGAAGAAGAAACGCACCGAGGCCGACATCTGTTTGGCGTTCGCTTGCCCGGGCATATCGATTTTCAAAAAGTAAAACTTCGGCTGAAAAAAAACAAAGTCTCGGTTTCCTTTCGGGGAGATGCGATTCGTGTTTCACCCAATGTTTATAATACCGAAGCAGAGATGATGAAGTTGGCGAAGGTCTTGATTGGTTAAGATTCTTCTCGCTTTCTTTTCCACCTCGCGTGTGACCACAGCCAATTGTCTGGATTTTCTTGAATGAATTTTTCAGTGAGCGTTGCGTAGCTTTCCACTACCGATTGACTTCCTTTTTCGTAAGGAGGGTTCGTGAGCGGAAAAGCCTCTGCTTCATAGTAGCCTCGCTGTAATTTTTTGCATCGCACAAAAAAAGCTGGGCATTGAAGTAAAACAGTTAGTTGTCCAATGCCTAGAAAGAAAGCTGTTTCTTGGTGCAAGAATTGGGTCCAATGTTTTTTTTCAAAGTTGGGGAATTGATCAGCAATTATCGCAATGGCTTTAGTGATTTCTTTTCGTTTGATGGATTCACGTGCCGTTTGCCCCCGCTCAATAGGGTAAGCACCAAAGCGAGTGCGGCATGCCATCAAAAAATTATCAAATAAACTGCTGCTTTGCTGCTGATAAATAAAATCGATATTCAATGGCAAATTAAAACTGCCCGATGCCAAGAGCCACTCCCAATTAAATTGATGAGACGTAAGCAAGATTATGGATTGATTTTTATTTGCAAAGTGCTGTAAAACCTCGGGGTTTTTGTAAATCATTCTTGCCGATAGTTCTTCTTTTGAGAGGGTGAGGAGTTTTAATGTCTCCATCGCATAATCACACAGGTTTTTGTAGAAAGCTCTCTCAATTTCCCGAAGGGCAATAACATTTTTATCAGGAAATGAATTTTTGAGATTTACCCAAACCACATTTCTTCTATACTTGATAACGCGATACCCAACAAAAAAGAGGAAATCAGCAAATGCATAAAGCACTGAAAACGGAAGCCGCGATATCAACCGAAGCAAAAACATAGTTTCAAAATTACAAGAAATGTTTGGTTACTTTTGTCACATCAAAAACGTAGCATGAAGGATAAGGTTGTCATTATTACAGGGGGTTCATCGGGTATAGGCAAGGCAATGGCCGAGGTGTTTGGAATTAAGGGCTCAAAGATTTTAATCACAGGAAGAAATGCAACAGAACTCGATCAAGCCGTGGCCGATTTGAAAAACAAAGGGATTGACGCACACGGATTTCGCGCAGATGTGAGTGTAGAAGAAGACAATATAAGAATGGCGGAAGAAACGATTAAACGATTTGGGCGAATAGATATTCTCATCAACAACGCGGGCATTTCCATGCGGGCTTTATTCAACGATGTGGATTTGGATGTAGTGAAGAAAGTGATGGACATTAATTTTTATGGAGTATTGTATGCTACTAAATATTGCTTGCCAGAAATTTTAAAAAACAAAGGCTCCGTAGTTGGCATTTCTTCCATTGCTGGTTATCGTGGGCTACCCGGACGCACGGGATACTCTGCTTCAAAATTTGCGCTCAATGGATTTTTGGAAGTGTTGCGCACAGAAATGCTGAAGAAGGACGTGCACGTATTAACCGCTTGCCCTGGATTTACGGCATCTAACATTCGCAAGAAGGCATTAAGCAAAGATGGCACCTCACAAGGAGAATCGCCACGCGATGAAAACAACATGATGAGTGCGGAGGAAGTTGCCAAACGAATTTATGAGGCTACAGTAAAGAGAAAGAAGATATTGATTTTAACCACTCAAGGTAAACTAACTGTTCTATTAAACAAATTTTTTCCTGGTATTACAGACAAATTGGTTTACAATGTAATGGCGAAGGAGGCGAATGCACCTGTTTAGGTTTTGTTGAGGAAGACAAGTTTCATGTTGTCGGCTTTGTTGATGGATTTATAAAAGTCTATCAATTCGTTGTAGGAGTTGGCGGGAAATTCTCCTGGCACCATTTTCAATTTTCTAACATAGATTAATTTTCCTTGTTCAAATTTGAACGTTGCTTCATACTCACCGTAGCGATTAGAGATTTTAACAGGTTGCGGAATGAATTCAGGATAAATTTCTTCGGGTACGTGATAAATGATGGAATCAACATCTACAAAAGAGCTTTTCCTAAACACATTGTTTTTTCGGTTCTCATTTTTTGGCGGAATGTAAGAAGATCTGTTCATCAAATTGGGTGTTAAGAAGACTCTTTTGCCGCTTACAGATGCATAGCGATTTAAAGTAAGGTCAACGTTAACAATAGCAGTTGGTATTTTATCTTTTTTATTCACCATTGAGAAAGAACCAAGCTCAAAGCTGGGGATTGAAATATTTTCTTGAAGCCATTTCTTCTGGTCGTCATGTTGACTACCAACCTGAAAATCCAGTCCATTGTTTTCATATTGCAAACCAGAGTAGTAAGTAACTACTTTTGCTATTGCATTTCCATCTTTACCTAGATGAACCTCTGCTTTTTGGTTTTGAGTATTTTGTTCGGCTTTTAGTTTGGGGCTTCGCACCAACTTGCCACCATCATCCGTAATCATTAATGCCCACCGATCTCCCGTAAAATTCCCCATATAACCAAACGGCTTCGTTTGACTGGTGCATTCCATCCATAGCGTATC
This sequence comes from Cyclobacteriaceae bacterium, assembly GCA_046155095.1. Lineage (GTDB taxonomy): Bacteria > Bacteroidota > Bacteroidia > Cytophagales > Cyclobacteriaceae > ELB16-189. The sequence goes on along the minus strand of JBJXEB010000017.1, from coordinate 93,364 downwards.
TTTTCCATTCGGCACTGAAACGATAACGTGATTGAATCGAGGTATTGTAAAATCAACGGGTATCGGTCGGTCAGCTTCACCCGCAAAAATTTCTGTGTAGTGTCCTTTGATCCCAACTTCCTTTAGTAAAGCAACCATGTAATTAGAAAGTGCCTTGCAATCACCATATCCAGTTTCATCAACTACCGTTGCGGGAAAAGGCTGAAGACCGCCAACACCTAATTGAATACTAACATAGCGGGTTTTGCTTTGTAGATATTCATAAAGTGCTTTTGCTTTAGATTCTGTGGAAGACAACCCCTTTGTTATTTCCTTTACTTTTAGTTTGGTAGCTTCTGGCAAAATGCCCCTTCCTTCGTTGAGCGATACCTGCCATTTGCCAACATTGTTCCAAGATGCCATTGAACCAGAATAACCACCGTACTCAAAATTGTTTGGGGCTAAGATGACTTTGGGCATAATATTATCGGAGGTATAAGTCTCAAATTTTTCTGGCTTGATGTTTTCAAAAGACCATTTGATTATTTCAATTTCCCCGCGTGTTTCTTTTTTTGGTTCGTCCATTAAATTCAATTTGTATCGAGGCTTAAGTGCAATAGGATAGTGAACTTCATAACTAGTTTTTTGTATTGATACCTCATCATCCGAGAAGAGATAAAAGGCTGGGATTGAGTAGAGGTATTTCATTTCAGTCTCATATTCAAACTCAACCGTATAAGGGTAAGTGGCTTGAGAAAGATCAATCAACTTTACTCGATTATCACTATACAAACTAAACCCATCATAAGAGCTTCTATCAATAATCTCGTTGTTCTTTAGCTTCTTGATTAACGTGCCTTGCGCATCATAAACATAAGCGGATATGGAAAGCACTTTTTCCATTTTATCGTAACCAATGGCATCAGAAGCATAGGCTTTCCCTTTTTCATTTAAGATAGTGATCACTTTGTGGATGTAATGCCGTGATTTGTCTGCTGCTAAAATTTCAAACCTTGAAAAATCTTCACGCACCACCGCATACATTCCTTCTTTTAGGTTTTCGGGAATGGCACTAACAGGGTATTTCGGATCATCTTTCGCGTGGAGCAAAGGGCTAATCGCAATAAAAAAGAATAGTAGGAATCGCTTCATCTGATTTTATTTTTTCTTAACTACAATTTGCTCCGCCTGTTTTGCTACCACTTGGTTATAAAATTCTTTTATGAGCGGATACTCATCTTGAATAAAAAGACTCTTATTTATCTGAAAGGCGCTTGTTATGCTAACAATGTTACCTGTTTGCACCGCGTTATACATATACTTTCCTGCGTTAGCGGGCAATGCGATCACCTTACTTTTAGGAAGCTCATCAATTACAAAATTCTCAGGAAGTGTGATCTTGCACATATATGTTTTGTCAGTTAGACTTCCAAAGTCAACAGGGTATTCGCGTTTCTCAGATTTAAAAGGATTTTCTTGTTCTTGAGAGGTTACAAAAGGATTTATATAAATGACATCACCAGCAGCTGAACTATGTTCACTTATACTCACCTCATGAGACTCTTTAACTGATTTGGATAAATCCTTGACGTCTTGAAAGGCACTTTTCTCAACTTGCCATTGTTTGGAAGCCAAAAAATCTTTCACGTAAGTAGCTTCTCCTTTTTTATTATACGATTCACGCATCGCTTCGGCATCATAGCCATCTCTAGTGTATTGAATTTTGCCTTTGAGCTCGCCATCTGCGGCTAAAGCTAAATCAGCACTGACAATTGTTTTTGCTTTTGCTTTGGTTGAAATAGTTACCCAGCCATGATTTTTCTTTGAGATCACTAGACCTTGCCCATTCATGCAACGGCTTGGCAAAATATCAAAGGGCAGATACTTTTCTGTTGCATCCAATAAAATTGTTTTACCATCCAAATTGACTGAACAAATAACATAATTGAATTGCTTGGTCATGGGGTAAGCTTGTCGCACGAAACCATGATCACGCGTACTGAGCATAACCATATCCACCTGAAGCCCCGCTTTATCAAGCATAGAGGCCAACATTAAGTTAATGTCTCCAGATGTACCACTTTTCTTTTCAATTATTTTTTTGAAGTTGCCTGCATAAAAGTCTTCTTCTCCATCCCACTCAATGGTTTGTTTAATGTGGCTGGAAATAACCTCTATCTTTTTCAAAGGTTCTGTAATTCCTGTGGTCAACTGTTCAACTTGATCTTTGAGGAAGCCTGACTTTGCAATTACTTTCCCAAAATCATCATTCTCTAAAAGGTTGTCATTCAGTTTTTGCCAAGATCCCATGATTTCTTCAGAATGTGTAGAGTAATTGATATGCGACAAAGCGAAATTCAATTTGGAGATATAATCATCTTCGCATGTCATGAACGGTTCATCTTTAAAAGCAGGAACATTTTCGGTAATCCAGTGGTGGGCTTTTACTTCGGTATCATAATAACTCTGATTTTTATTCTCGTAAGATGAAACAGGAACATAGCCTTGCATATACTTTTCGTAGATAAAGATGCTGGGAATCATGGCCCAATATTCACTCCAACGAACAGGTATAGATCGTTGAAATTGCCAATTCGGAAAATTCGTGAAGAACTCAGAGGTCTTCTTATAAGTATATTCAATCACTGAACCTTCTTTCACGTTGGGCAATGTAAATTTCTGTTGATTATAATTGCGATTATACTTTTCTTTAAATATCCCTTCTTTTGACAGCTTTGTCTCCACAATCTTGCCACCTTCTAAGTTGTAAGAGGAAGCCTTAAGGCCGGTCATTTTCTCCTCAGCAGAACCAGAATGATAAAGTAAGATTGATGAGTTGGCTAAATCCAGTCCCTCTTTTTTTAAGATTTTAATTCTAGTGTGTCTTTCAAAATTAAGGACTGCACCCCCTGAAGTAACAGTTATGTAGGCAATTCCATAATCAGTCAGCACAACAGCATTTGCAGAAGAATCCTTATCATATACAGTCATCTTCATGTCGGCCATTGGTATATCGCCAAACTTGATGGGAGCTTTTTGCGCAGAAGACGAAAGGCTGATTAAAAGTAAAGCCACAATTAAAAATCTCATAGGAATTATAATTAGACTGTAAAATGGAGAGATTTTTTGAAAAACAATAATGCGTTTATCTTAAAATGTATCAGCTTTGAAAGATTATTGCTCGATAATGAAATTACCGCTTAAATACTTCCTTGTTCTATCTTCAATTTGCTTGCATTGGGATTCAACAGCCCAAAAGCATGGGTTTCCCTTTGGCAGTTTCTCTCTAAATGAGTTAGAGATGCAAACCTACACGCCAGATTCTTCTGCTATAGCGGTGGTGTTAGATGAATTTGGCGAAGTCTATTTCGACAATGATAATGGGAATATGATTATTGAGTATCACAAAAAAATAAAAGTGCTAAGAAAAGAAGGTGTTGAGCAGGCTAACTTTAGTATTCTTTTGCGTAAGGGCGATTCTAGAAAAGAAGAAATGAAGTCAGTGGAAGGGATTACCTATTATTTTGAAAACGGGAACGTCAAAAATTCTGCGTTAGATAAGAAAGCAATTTTTTATGAGGAAAATCCAGCTTACACGCAAGTTAAGTTTACATTGCCCAATGCCGTAGTAGGTAGCACCTTAGAAGTAAAATACATTATCAGTAGTCCGTTTATCTTCAATCTCTACCCATGGGAGTTTCAATCGGATATTCCAAAAGTGCAATCTGAATTTTGGGCATTGATTCCTGGCAACTATTCGTACAACGCAGCTTTAAAAGGTTTTTTAAAGCTGACTACTAGCCAAACTGAATTGGTGAAAGAATGTTTCTCGTTCGGCTCGGCCAAAGCCGACTGTAGTCTTTTGAAATATGGCATGAAGAACATTCCTGCTTTTAAAGAAGAGGAATTCATGACGGCCAAAAGCAACTTTCTTTCGGCTATCAATTTTGAATTAGAGCAGATTAAATATTTTGATGGGCGAGTTGATAAGATAACAAAAGAGTGGAAGGATGTAGAAGAAGAATTGCAAACGCATGCAGACTTCGGCACACAAATCAAGAAGGCAAGAAACTTATTTGAGAAAGAAATTTCACCACTCCTTGTAGGTGTAACCGATCCGCTTGAGAAGGCAAAGAAAATTTATAACTGGATAAAACCACATTACAGTTGGAACGATTACTTAGGGAAGTATACCGAAAATGGCGTAAAAAAATCTTTTGAAACAAAGAAGGGCAATGTAGGTGATATTAATCTCTCTTTGTTGGGTGCTTTGCAAGCAGCAGAGCTTTCTGCCAACCCCGTTCTTCTCTCTACTCGTGCCAACGGACTTCCAAACAGCCTTTATCCCGTACTCAGCGATTTCAATTATGTAGTGGTTCAGTTGGTGATTGGAGAAAATTCTTATTTGTTAGATGCAACGGATCATTTTATGCCCTTTGGTCTCTTACCTGAAATGTGTTTGAATGGTAAGGGTAGATTGTTGGCAAAGAAAAACTCTTTGGATATTGATCTTATTCCGAAAGGCAAAGAGAAATCAGTGACAACCATTTCTGTAAAACTAAACGAAGAAGGTGCTCTTCAAGGATCTTTGCAAATAAATGCTTTTGATTACCAAGCCCTAGAAAGCCGAAAGAAAATCATGTCCTATTCAAATAGAGAAGATTATATCAAAGCATTAGAAAAGAGATGGAATGCCAAAGAAATTAAAAACTATGAGGTGACAAATTTGCAAGAATTAGAGAAGAACCTAGCAGAGAAAATGGAAATCACGTTTGATGCCCATGATGCAACCAATGTTCAGCAAATTTATTTCAATCCTTTTATTGCAGGTAGGTGGACTGATAATCCATTCAAATCAACAGAAAGAACTTTTCCTGTAGATTTTGGAGTGGCACAAGAGGAAACAGTTTTACTGACCTTGGAGTATCCCGTCAATTTTCATTTAGATGAAGTTCCGAAAAATATAGCTTTAGCAATGCCCAATAAAGGAGGAAAGTTTCTTTTTCAGTGTGTTAATCTTGGCAATAAGTTGACTATATCCTACTCTTTAAGTTTAACCAAAGCTATCTATGATGCCCAGGAATATCATTCTTTGAAAGAGCTTTTTGCTCGAATCGTTCAACTTAGGCAAACAGATCTTGTTCTTATTAAAAATAATTAAGTGGCCAAATCCAAAACCTCTTTCTTCTGTCAAAGCTGCAGCTATGAATCGGCCAAGTGGCTGGGCAAATGCCCCGCGTGTAACTCGTGGAATTCTTTCGTAGAAGAAATCACGAGCAAAGAAGAGCCTACGAAAAATGAGTGGAGGTCAGAGGCTGGAAAAACCCGACAAGAAAAACCTCGCACGTTAAGTGATATAGAATCCACGAAAGAAATTAGGATCAGTTCTTCAGATCAAGAATTTGATCGCGTGTTGGGTGGAGGCATCGTGTATGGCTCGTTGGTTTTGATTGGTGGCGAACCAGGCATTGGTAAATCAACCTTGATGCTGCAAGTTGGGTTGGCGTTGAACAAATTAAAAGTGCTTTACGTTTCTGGTGAAGAGAGCGACCAGCAGATAAAAATGCGGGCAGAGCGACTCAGTGATCAAACAAAAAAAGCTAATGATAATTTTTTCGTACTAACTGAAACTAATACGCGAAATATTTTTCAGGCCATTGAATCCATACAACCTCAATTACTTATTATAGATTCCATTCAAACTTTACATTCACATCAACTTGATTCCGTTGCTGGCAGCGTGGGCCAAGTGCGCCAATGTGCTGCCGAGTTGATGAAGTTTGCGAAAGAAACTAACACACCCGTTTTTTTAGTCGGGCATATCACGAAAGATGGGATGCTCGCAGGACCGAAAGTGTTAGAGCACATGGTAGATACAGTATTACAATTTGAAGGAGATCGCCATTTGGCTTATCGCATTTTACGCACTACTAAAAATCGATTTGGCTCTACTTCTGAGATTGGCATTTATGAAATGCTAGGTAACGGTCTGCGTGAAGTTTCCAATCCGTCTGAAATCTTGATTTCGCAGAAAGATGGCAACCTGAGCGGAGCAACGATTGGCGCTACTATTGAAGGCAATCGTCCGTTATTGATTGAAATCCAATCTTTAGTGAGTCCTGCATCATACGGAACACCACAGCGCACACCCACTGGCTTTGATCAAAAAAGATTGAATATGCTCTTGGCTGTTCTGGAAAAACGATGTGGCTTTCGCCTTGGCACACAAGATGTTTTTTTGAATATGGCAGGCGGCATTAGTGTGGAAGACCCTGCCATCGATTTGGCGATATGCATCTCCGTTATTTCTTCGATGGAAGAAATACCCGTGTCAGACAAGATTTGTTTTGCAGCCGAGATTGGTTTAGGTGGAGAACTTCGTGCCGTGAATCGGATTGATCAACGAATTTCAGAAGCAGAGAAATTGGGCTTTCAAGAAATTTATATTTCCAAGTACAGTCAAAAATCCATTAATACCCAAAAATCTAAAATCAAAGTAAAATCGTTCGGGAACTTGACAGAGGTGTTTAAGGAGTTGTTTGCTCAATAAATAGTTATTCAATTTGCAACATGTTGCCAAGTGAAGTTTTGCAAATTATCCAACCCAACGTTCAGGAATACATACTTGAAAATGAAAATGCAGATGAGAAAAAATTACTTCTTTCAAAAAAGGAAATTCTAGGCATTCCCTCAACCATCATCGCCAACCAAATCTCAGGCAGGCGCAAAGCCAAACTAAAATTACCCACTTGGCAGCAAACAAAAGGAATCGTTTACCATTCCAACTTAGCCATTGAGCAAAGTTCATCTGAGGCAACAGCAAAATTTAAGACACAAATCATCAATGACTTGGTAAAGGGCAGAAAATCCATGGCCGACTTAACAGGTGGTTTTGGTGTGGACAGTCTTTCTTTTTCAAAAATTTTCGATCGAGTAAATTATGTGGAACCAAATAAGGAACTTGTTGAAATAGTAACGCACAACCATCACCAACTTCAAGCTGCCAACATTCAACATCACAATCAAACCGCAGAAGGATTTTTTAAAAAAACTACCTCGCAGTTTGATCTCATCTTTTTAGACCCATCGCGCAGAGATGAAAGCAACAGAAAAGTTTTCAGGTTGGCAGAATGCCTTCCCAACATATCAGAACTTCAGCCAAAGATTTTTGAAAGAGCAGATCATATTTTGTTAAAGGCTTCGCCCTTACTTGATATTCAACAGGGATTAAGAGAAATCACTCACGTAAGAAAAGTGTTTATCATTTCGGTGGAAAACGAATGTAAAGAACTTCTCTTTTTCGCTGATCAAAAATTTTCTGGAGAACCAATTGTCGAGGCCGTAAATCTTGATCAAGAGGGAAAGGTAGAAGAGACATTTACTTTCTTTGCCTCTAATGAAAAAAAATCTGAATCTCAATTCAATAAACCTTTAAGCTATTTGTATGAACCAAATGCTTCAATTTTAAAAGCGGGCGCTTTCAAATTGATCTCAAGTCGCTTCAACATTTTCAAGCTACACACCAACACTCACCTCTATACTTCCCAAGAACTCATTCAAAATTTTCCAGGGCGAACATTTAAGATTGAGAGGATTGACCCAACAGACAAAGAATTGAAAATGCTTTTGCTAGGTGGAAAAGCCAATGTAGCTACACGTAATTATCCATTGAGCGCAGAAGAACTCAAGAAGAAATTAAGATTAAAGGATGGAGGAGAAAAATTTGTGATCGGTTTTTCTGGTGTAGCCAAAAAGTATATTGCATTGGCAAGTATAGTTAGACCTTTAGTTAGCTAAGTCGAGCAAGTAAAGCCAATATTTTTTTCCAAGCCTAGGTTCAATCTCTTGAAATTTTTTAAACCCTACGCTTTCATAAATATGCCTTGCGGCATCCATGAATTCAGAAGTGTGCAAAGCAATTATCTTTTCTTTTGTTTGCCTTGCATAGTTTAAGCACATTTTTGTTAAGGTCTTTGCTATGCCTTGCCCTTGATAAGTTGGATTTACCCCCACCATTCTAATGTATGACCATTCCTTTTTAAAAATATCCCAAGGGTTACCGCTTGGTATAATGAAAGCCATTCCTATTATTTCGTCTTTATCAAGACATAAATAACTCTTGGATTTATTAATGAGATCAGTCCATTTGGCATCATCATCAAAAAAACCACTTAGCTTCGCCCAATTATCAAATGTTAAAACTGTGGCGTATTGACTATACGAAATAAGGCCAAGTTTCATCAGATGTTCTTTGTCACTCATAGAACCTTCACGCCATTTAAAATTGTTTTGTGTTACCGACATATCAGAAATTAGAATTCAACAAATCCCAATAGATAATAGATAAGTGCAAAGGCAAACGCCAGCGACCCGTACACTTGAATGATCTTCTTCCGATTTTGCACATCTTCCCACCATAGCATGATCCAAGGCTTGATCAACCCGATCAGCAAGAATAGAAAACTGGTACTGGCCAATAAAAGAAATAACAACCGCACGTAATACATCACACAAAGTTAGAGGAATGTTAGCAGGTTGAAAGTTTAAGGTTAGCAGAGTTAAACCGAAACTTTTAAACTTTAAACGCTGAACTCTCTAACTTCCCCGTATATTTGCCGCCTGATTTTCTGGTTTGAAGGCATCTGATTTTCTATCTCTCTATCGTGCGGACGGTTTTATACAAACGCTGGCCGAAGGGATTCGTACATCCCAATCAAATTCGATTCAAGTAAAAGGCCTGCATGGTAGCTTGGATGCTGTGGTCTTGGCAGCAGTGCACAAAAGCGTTCGTGCTAATCATCTTGTTATCCTTCATGACAAAGAAGAAGCTGCCTTTTTCTTTAACGATCTTCAAAACTTGTTGGGCGAGAAGGAAATCTTCGTTTTCCCCATGTCGTACAAGCGGCCGTATGAGTACGATGAGATAGAAAATGCCAATGTGCTGATGCGGGCAGAGGTATTGAATCAACTTAGTAATCACCCGGAAGGAAATATTATTGTCACTTACCCCGAAGCTCTTTCGGAAAAAGTGATCAACAAAAAATCGTTGGCATCTAACACGTTTGTTGTAAAAAAAGGCGAGCAATTGGATCGTGAATTTTTGGAAGAGTTTCTTCATACGTATGATTTTGAAAAAACCGATTTTGTTTTTGAAGCAGGTCAGTTTGCCATTCGGGGAGGCATCATCGATGTGTTTTCATTTGCGAACGAACTTCCCTATCGCATTGAATTGTTTGGCAATGAAGTAGACGGCATTCGTAGTTTTGATCCTGGATCGCAGCTCTCGGTAGAAATGTTGGATAAGGTGAGTCTCATGCCCAATGTGCAAACACGCTTGATGCAAGAAGAGCGGCAATCTATTTTTGATTTTATTTCTCCTACTTCACGAATTTGGACCAAGGATTCAAAACTAACACAAGATGTTGTCTCCAAATGTTTCGACAAGGCCAGTCAGAGTTTTGAAAGTATCCTTCGCGAAAGCGGCCAAACGAAAGTAGTATTGGAGCCGCATCACCTCTTCGATCCTGTCGAGGATTTTACCGCTCGCCTTATTAAATTTTCACGCATCGAATTTGGCTCTCGGTTTTTGTACGAGCCTTCCAAAATTTTTGAGTTGAAGTCTTCGGTACAGCCATCATTCAATAAAAATTTTGAATTGCTTGCCGCAAATTTGTTGGAGTATCAACAGCAGGGTTTTGTAAATTTCATTGCTGCCGAGCAGCCGAAACAAGCCGAACGATTGCACGGAGTGTTTGAAGAAATCCATCCCGAGTTAAAATTTCAAACATTGGAGTTTTCATTGCGCCAAGGCTTCATCGACCCCACGCTGAAAGTAGTTTGCTATACCGATCACCAAATTTTTGAGCGCTACCATCGCTACAAAAGCAAAGAAAAATTTTCCAAGTCAAAAGCGATGACTTTTCGTGAGTTGCAAACTTTGCAGCCCGGTGATTTTGTCACACATATTGATTACGGGATTGGCAAGTTTGCTGGCTTAGAGAAAAAGGAGGTCAATGGAAAAGAGCAAGAGGCCATCCGTTTGATTTTTCGTGATGATGATCTTTTGTATGTGAGCATTCATGCGCTACACAAAATTTCAAAATACTCTGGCAAAGAAGGGGCCGCGCCATTAATTAGTAAATTGGGCAGTGGCGAGTGGGAAGGCAAAAAAGCGAAGGCAAAGAAAAAAGTAAAAGACATTGCCAAGGAACTGATTGATCTTTATGCCAAGCGAAAAGGTGCTCCTGGTTTCGCTTACGCGGAAGATGGATTCTTACAAGCGGAGTTAGAGTCGTCATTTATTTATGAGGACACACCTGATCAAGCAAAAGCTACTGAAGATGTAAAGCGCGACATGCAACAACCACATCCGATGGATCGCTTGGTGTGTGGTGATGTAGGCTTTGGCAAAACCGAAGTGGCTATTCGTGCAGCATTCAAAGCAGCAACCGAGGGAAGACAAGTAGCGGTGCTGGTGCCTACCACTATTTTGGCTATGCAGCACTACCGAACTTTTTCGGAACGCCTAGCCAATTTTCCAGTCAAGATTGATTATGTCTCTCGTTTTAAAACAGAGAAGGAGATCAAACAAATTTTAGCGGAAGTAAAAGACGGGACAATAAATATCATCATTGGTACGCACCGTGTGGTGAGTAAGGATGTAGAGTTTAAGGATCTTGGTTTGTTGGTAATCGATGAAGAGCAGAAGTTTGGCGTGAAGGTGAAGGATCGTTTGAAAGAATTGAGAGTAAATGTAGATGTTCTTACACTCACAGCCACACCCATTCCTCGCACATTGCACTTCTCGCTCATGGGTGCACGCGACTTAAGCATTATTGCCACTGCTCCCCCCAACCGTCAACCAGTTACTACAGAGCTTCACACCTTTGATGAGGTCATCATCCGCGATGCGGTGAGCAAAGAATTGCGCAGGGGCGGACAAGTATTTTTTGTGCACAACCGCATTAGTGATATTGATCAAATCGCCAACACTATTTTCAAATTAGTGCCAGACTCTCGCATTGGCATTGCCCACGGCCAAATGGATGGCGACAAGCTGGAGAAGGTGATGGTGAAGTTTATCGAAGGTGAATATGATGTGCTTGTCTCTACTAATATAATAGAATCAGGATTGGACATACCAAATGCAAATACCATAATGATCAATCAAGCTCACTTGTTTGGCTTAAGTGATTTGCATCAGATGCGTGGACGCGTTGGCCGCTCGAACAAAAAGGCATATTGCTACTTATTAACTCAACCCACTTCTGTTTTATCTTCAGATTCGCGGAAGCGGCTAGCGGCATTAGAAGAATTTTCTGAACTGGGCGATGGCTTTAAAGTAGCCATGCGCGATTTGGATATTCGTGGCGCGGGCAATTTGCTAGGCGCAGAGCAAACTGGTTTCATTACCGACTTGGGTTTCGACACTTACCATAAAATCCTGGATGATGCCATTCAAGAATTGAAAGAAACAGACTTCAAAGATTTGTTTGCTGAAGAACTCACAGCCAAAGCAAAATTGATTGTGCAAGATTGCGTGATCGAAACAGATTTGGAAATTTTGATTCCTGACACGTACATTAATAACACTAGCGAACGGCTACAATTATATTCTTCATTGGACAATATCAAAAATGAAGAAGCCTTGCAAAAATTTACCGATTCAATAAAAGATCGGTTCGGTGCGTTGCCCCCATCGGTAGAGCAGTTAATCAACTCCGTGCGGTTGCGCTGGATAGGCGAGCAATTGGGCTTTGAAAAAATAAGTTTGAAAAACGACAAGATGCGAGCCTATTTTGTTTCGGGCAAAGACAACTATTTCAAATCCGAAGTTTTTGGAAAAATCTTGGCCTTTGTTCAATCGCATTCCAAAAAATGCCGCATGAAAGAAACAACAGGTAAATTAATTTTAACAATCGAAGACATTACAGCCGTAGAAAGCGCGATTGAAATACTTCAGCCATTAATCACTCACAACCCTAAATCAGTGAGCGAAACATTATCGGCATAGGTCTCAAGCCCAAGCAGGTCATCAAAGGCATTGATCATCAGCACTTTTTTGTATTTAGACGAATAATACACCTCAATAAAGAATTCTCCAGTGTGGTAGAGGTATACCTTAGCATCGCCCAGTCTGCGCGAAGCGATATAATTGGAGTTGGCAATCACCAAATCACACTTCCTCTCAAAAGAGGCTACCCGAAAATCTTCGATGGTTATCATACAGCACTTTATCAGTTTGATGTGATGGAAGGCAAAATCGTGCCACTAGGATTTTGATGCCTTTAAAGGGCTTTTTTGGTGGGGATAGAGATCAGGCAGGGAGCTTTTATCCCAAAATGGCATTACAATATTGCTCAGGTAGCCTCGTTAGAATGAAAACGCAGCATTTGGCTTGTATTAAGGATTTATCAAAATAATGCAGCGCTTTGGAAAACATCTATTTATCTCTTTATATTAGCGGTTACTTTGATCCATAACATATAAGCAAATGAAGTATTCCAAGTCTTTTTTATTCTTAGTTGCGCTGTCATTTTTAGTATCCTCATGCTTTTTGAAAGGAGGCGGAGGAAAGCCCACAGCCCAAAACCCTGGCCAGATGAGCACCGCCACAGGCCTCAAGTACACTCGCGATAAAGCGGAGGGTTTTGAAGTTCAACCTTACAATTCACAACCTGATGCACCCAATATGGTGTTCATTGAAGGTGGAAGGGCAGTATTAGGGTCTTTCGAGGAAGATGTCATGTCTTACCGCGATAATATTGAAAGGACTGTTTCAGTTGCTTCATTCTATATGGATGAAACGGAAATAGCCAACATCCACTGGTTAGAATATTTGTACTATTTAACTACTGACTCTACTAAAGTAGATGGTGGAAAAGCTTACAATTCAGCACTACCTGACACGTTGGTTTGGAGATCTAAAATGGCTTTCAACGATCCTTATGTGGATTATTATTTAAGATATGCTGGTTTCCGTTATTTCCCAGTTGTGGGTGTAAAGTGGAAGCAAGCCAATGAATATTCAAAATGGCGTACGGCCAAAGTAAATGCCGACTTAGCTGAAAAGGCTGGTGAAGCAGTGCCAGAGCAATTGACAGGTGCAGGTCGCGTGCCTATCGAATCTGGTTATAGCATTCCTGCTTACCGCTTACCAACAGAAGCTGAGTGGGAATATGCTGCTCAAGCATTGATTGGAACACAATGGTTAGAAGAGATGCAAACCCATCAGCGTTTGTATCCTTGGGATGGTCACGCACTTCGTAATCCGTATGGAAAACAAATGGGTTATTTCTTAGCCAACTTTAAAAGAGGCCGTGGTGACTATGGTGGTATTGCAGGAAGATTGAACGATGGTGCGTTGATCACTTCATATATATATGAGTACCCTCCTAACGATTATGGCTTATACAACATGGCTGGTAACGTGAGCGAGTGGGTAATGGATATTTATCGTCCGTTGTCACATCAAGATTTTGATGACTTGAACCCGATCCGTAGAGATGACTTCATCGATAGCCATGGCGACTACAGAAACCGGTATACTAAAACACCAAAAGATTCTACCATCACACTTCCTGATGGAACAGCAAAAACCATCAAGACTTTTGAATACACTAAAAATCCTCAAGGATTTATCTCATTAGTATCTGATAAAGTGCGTGTGTACAAAGGTGGTTCTTGGAAGGATGTTGCTTATTGGATGTCACCAGGTACTCGCAGGTTCTTAGATGAAGACTCTGCTACCGCCACTATCGGCTTCCGTTGCGCTATGATCCGTGCGGGTTCAAATTATTAAGATTAGCTTTCTTCCTAACAATAAAAAAACCCTCCACTCTGAGGGTTTTTTTATTGTGCTTCTGCAATGCAAGCGATACTCAGCTCCTTGCAATTGCTTTCTACCAAATGTTGGCCACAGGCTTCTACTGTTGCGCCAGTAGTAATTACATCATCAACCAACAAAACACGCAGCCCATTTACTTTTTCGCTTTCGCGGATGTCAAATACACTCTTCACATTATCCCACCGCTCTTGTTTTGATTTTTTGGTTTGAGTTGAAGTGGTAGTCGTGCGGATGGAAATACTTTCATCCCAAGGAATGCCTAAAGCGTAACTCAATCCTTCTGCAAATTTTGCACTTTGATTGTAGCCTCGCTTTCGTTGGCGCGAGCCGTGTAAAGGAACAGGTACGATTACATCAAACTCATTTTGAAATCCGCTTTTGAATAACTCCTGCCCATAGTTTCTTCCAAGCTTGACTCCCACTTCGGGCTGATTGTTGTATTTTAATTGGTGTAATAAGTGCTGAACAATTCCAGTCTTTCTAAATTTTAGAAATGCCAGCGCGTGCTTCAAGGGTAATCTCCCTGTTAACTTATTTTTAATGGGATTTTCATCTAGCAAATGATAGTAGGTTTTTGGTAACTCCAGCAGACATCTTGTACAAAGTGTATCCTCACCTTTTACCAATGATTGATTGCAGCCAAAGCAATAGCTGGGAAAGAACAACGAAATGAAATCGTTGCCTGCATCAAGAGGGATTTTCCAATTCATATTGTAAAGTATAAATTGATTTTGGCCTACCACTTACCTGTTACCACTCAGTACCCCCACTTTTTCATGATAACCAAATCTTTGCGCACACAATCAATTGGTTTTTTGCCTTGATAGGCTTCTTGTTCGATAATAAAGTGCTTCGTGCCGCCAGATTTTTGACCCAAATCAATCACTGTTTTCAGATCAACTATCCCTGCACCCAAAATGGTGCTTTCGTATTTTTCGTGGCCACCAGCCGCGAGTACTTCATCTTTTACGTGCATGGATTCAAACCTACCCGGATAAGCTTTGACGATATCAATCGCCTTTGCTCCACCATTATAAAGATTGCCTGTGTCAAGTTGCTGCATCACCAACGAAGGATCCGTATTCCTTAACATAATGTCATACACCGTCATGTTGTTGAGCTTTTGACTGAATTCAAAATCGTGATTGTGATAGCCGAACTTCATCCCCGATTTTTTACACAGCTCACCGTTCTTGTTGAAGATTTCCATTTGCTTCAATAAGTCATCATAGGTTGTTCTCAACGTAGCATCTAGCCAAGGACTGATCACAAATTGTTGCCCCATTGTGGCAGCATCTTCAACAGTGTATTTCCATTTGTCAGTAAAATCCTTCTTGGTACTATCCCAATGATCTTTGCCAAAAACAGTATGCCCGCTTGGCATGTTCATCCCCAAATCGGTAAGGATATTCTTGAATTCCTTCGCTGCATATCCATAGAATTTTCTGTCTACGTAATTAGCATGCTCTACATTTTTATAACCCATTTCAGCTAACTGCTTTAGCGTGCCAAGAGGATCCGCTTTCATCTCATCGCGTACGCAATAAAGTTGTAGCCCAAGCAAATTTTCTTTACCAGTAAATCCGAATAGCCTAGTTGATAGCACGGAGGCACTCACTAAAGCGAGCGTGCCTTTTTTAATAAAATCCCTGCGTGTTGTTTTCATAAGACTTTTTAGTTTAATAGAAATTAAATGTAACAATAAAATTGGTTCGTGGCTTTATGAATTGAGTTTTTTGTTCGGTGAGATTATACTAGTTTTAATAGATGGATTCAACTGAGCAAAGAAGGCGACTGGCAAGGCGCTATTCTAAATGGGCTATTGCTTGCTGCTTTTTGTTGGCCTTGCTTTGGCCTCTTGGCAATTTTGTGTTCTGGATCATGTTGGGGCTGATCACTTATTTCTTCTTCCTTTCGTTCTATTATCGGCCAAAAGCGAAGCCGGTTTTTGAGAGAAAAAACTCAACCTCATCATGGGGAGCAAAGCAACAGACAGGGGCATCCGCTAAGGCTCTTTTCGAGAGAATGAAAATGCCAAAACCAATCCGACTACTTATTGTAATAGGTGGTTTAGCCTTGGTGCTTATGGTTTTGATACCAAACTTGAGTAGTCGCAACTCGGATGATGATCCGCCAAGTTTAGACAAGTCAGTAAACATTGATTCACTTGTTGACCTGGGCAACGAAAGGTACAATCGTGGCGAGTACGAATCAGCCTTAGGTTTTTATGAAAAAGCATTGCAAGCTGATCCCACCAATCAATTTGGACTTTATAATAAGGCCTTGGTTTATTATTCAAAAAAGGAGTATCGAAAATCTATTTCTTTGATCAGGTATTGCATTGAGAAAAATCCTGAGTACGGCCCCGCTTATTATTTATTGGGTGATGATTACAAATTTATCAATCAGCGTGACTCTGCTCATATTTTTTTTGAGAAAGCGTATGATTTAGGTGCAAGAGATTCTGGGCTTCTCCAAAACTTGGGAGACATAAGCTACGACAAGAAAGAAACAGACAATGCCATTCAATTTTACAAAGAAGCAATCGAGCAAGACACCACGCTGGTTTATATCTATGAACGATTGGCTGAGTTAGAACCTAGTGAAGCTGAAAATTATAGAGGGCGGGCAGCTTTAGTGAAAAAATGACTTTTTTTTGACCACAGTGTACACGGGAGAACTTCTCTTTGGGTATGTATTTCCCTGTGTTTTCTATTGATTAAGTGACTTTACCGTTAAAAAATAAAGAACAGACATGAGATTTACCTTTTAAATAAAAATGCCTCACGATTTGCGAGGCATCTTAGCTAAAAGATCATTTGTTCTTAGTTCTTTTTCACAGGAGGCACAGTAGTATTGGTTGCCGCAGGTGCAGGAGTTACTCCCAATTTCTTCAACACTAAGTTAGAGATATTATAAGTCTCATCACTGTACAACAAAATATCGCCCCCACCGGCAGATTGTGGGTTGATGATGAAAGTATAAGCGTTTTCTTTGGCTACATCTTCAATGGTCTTGCCCACTTTTTTATAAACGGGGGCCATCAAATCAGTTTGTTTTTTTTGCAACGATGACTGTGCGTCTTGTTGAAATTTTTGGAACCCTTCTTGCAAGGCTTGAAGTTCTCGCTCTTTGTCAGCTCTGATAGCATCTGGAGTAGTGGCGGGCATGCCCTGAAAGGCTTTGTATTTAGCTTCAAAATCTTGCTGCTTTGCCTTCATTGTATTTTGAAGTTGCTCACTATGGGTTTTCAGCTCGCTATCAATTTGTTTAAACTCAGGCAACTGACTGAAAATATACTCCCAATCGGCATAGCCAATTTTTTGGGTTTGAGCCTGGGCGGTAAAAAGTGTTCCGCATAAAAGGACAAGGAAAAGTGTTCTCATTTTTAATTTAGTTACTGGTTTATAATTTACTTTACTTTATCGTTAGGGTCTCCCAACCCGAGTTCTTCTAATACAAAATCGGTATAGTCATGCCGAGGGTCTGTGTAGATCATCACCAGCTCAGCAGATTTATCAAAGACAATCGCCAAACGGTTTGTTTTCGCTACTTTCCCTACGGCATCAAACAATTTATCCTGCAAAGGTTTAATCAATTCTTGTTTTTTCAAAAAAAAGAGGCCTCCAAACCCAAAAACTTTTTTTTGGTAATCTTTTAACTCAGTTTCCTTCTTTTTAATCTCATCTAGCCGCTCTTGCTTCATTTCTTCAGTCAAAAGTACTTGTTCTGCTTGGTAAGTGCGGTACAGCGCATCTACCTTAGTTTGCATCTCTTCAATTTCCTTCTGCCAAGCAGCCGAAAGCTGATCGATCTCACCCTGTGCCTTGCCATATTCGGGCATCTTGCTCAAGACAAAGCCAGAGTCAAAGTAACCGAACTTCTGTGCAGAGACAAAATTCAGGCCGAAAATGAAAAAGCAAAGGCTGAATACCAAAAACCGCATTTATTACCTGATTTGCTGACCAATAGTAAAGTGAAATTGTGAACCGCTTACGTTTGGTGATGAGCCAAGCTTATCAAACCCATAAGCCCAGTTCAAGCCAATCAAACCAAAGGCGGGCATGAATATGCGCGCTCCAAACCCAGCAGATTTATACAATTTAAACGGATCGAAAAGCTGATAATTGTCCCAGTTGTTGCCGGCCTCACCAAAAACAAAGCCATACACCGTAGCCGATTGGCTTGTTACCACAGGATACCTTAGCTCCATGCCGAACTTGTTGTATACAATACCGCCTTCTATGCCATTTACAGATTGAGAGCCTCTAAGGTTGTACAATGGAGGTGTAACTTGATTGTCTGGATAGCCACGAAGGCCGATGATATCTTGGCCTAGCACGAATGAATTAAAGCCGCCAGTTAAACCCGCACCTCCTACTAAGAAGCGTTCAAATGGACCTGGAGTAATTTTATTATTATAAGTTCCAATAAAACCCATGTGTGCTTTGGTCTCTAACACTAAACTTCTACCCGTTGGCTTGCTGCTTCCTACAATCTTCACATAGAATTTTGCATCAAACATCCACTTGTGTAGCTCTATCCAATTGTATCGTTGGCTTACATCTTTGTAATAACTCGCATCGCGGAAAATAGAGTAAGGAGGAGTAAGGTCTAAGCTAAGCGAAATGGAGGATCCCGATGTGGGGAACATAGGATTGTCAATACTATTTCTAGCTAGTGTGGTATTTAATTTAATGCTCTGGGTTGTGCCGACATTTGGTAGAATATTGGAGCCACCAAAGTAATTGCTGTAGTTGTATACCAAATAAGAAAGAGAATGGGTGAGCGAGAAATAATTATCTGGCCATTCTAACCTTCTACCAAAACCAACCGTAATACCTGTTTGCTTCAACGCTGCATTGTCATTGAAATCAACACTAAACCCACCTGTGGCCCTCACGGGAAGGCGGGAAATAGACGTATTTAAGCTCACAGTTAATGCGTTTGGCCTCCTTCCGCCCAACCAAGGTTCTGTGAATGAAATGCTATAACTCTGAAAAGACTTTCCGTTTGCTTGGGCTTGCAAGGATAAACGTTGCCCATCGCCCACAGGCAGTGGTCTCCATTTTTTTAAATGGGGTACATTGCGCAGCGAAAAATTGTTGAAGGTCAAACCAACCGTTCCCACAAAACCATAAAAGCCACCCCAGCCACCAGAGAGCTGTACTTGATCATTGGATTGTTCTTCTACTTTCCAGCCAATGTTAACGGTGCCGTTTGCTGGATTGGGTTTGATATCCTGTTCAATTTTTTGAGGATTGAAAAAGCCCATCTGTGAAAGCTGTTGTTGTGTGCGAATAATATCTGCCCGTCTAAATTTTTGCCCGGGAATGGTTGTCAGCTCCCTCCGGATTACGTGATCGCTAGTGCGTTCATTACCAGCAATAGTTACCTCATCAATAATTGCTTGGTCACCTTCAAATATCCGCATCTCTACATCAATGGAATCACCCACTACCGCCACCTCCACGGGGACGACACGGAAAAACAAATACCCGTCATCCATGTAAAGGCCGCTGATGTCTGCGCCTTTTGGATTGAACGATGTTTTTCTAGAAATCATCTCTTCATTGTAGATATCGCCTTTTTTGATGTCGAGTACTTTGTTGAGCGTAGCGGCAGAGTATAAATAATTGCCTGTCCAGATGATGTTTCGGAAATAGTATTTTCTTCCTTCGCTTAGTTTGATTCGAACGTTGATTTTTGAATCATTGTGATTAACAATTGTATCTGAAATTAATTCAACATCGCGATAGCCTTGGGTATTGTAATAATTGAGCAGCTTTTTTTTATCTTCTTCGTATTCGGCACGGATAAATTTAGAGCCGTTAAAGAAATTGAGTTTTGCGTTTTTATTGATAAACTCCCCCACCTGCCTCCAACTCGTTTTCTTGGCAGAATCAGTAAAAAATTCTTTTACCTTCTTTGGCCGAAGATCAATCAATTCCCTAATCAATGCACGATGAATGGAAAAACGTGCATACTCCTTTGTCTTTTTTAATTTCTTTTTCAGCACCGAAGATGAAATTTCATTGTTGCCTTCAAATTCAATGCGGTTGATCTTCACTTTTGATTTGAGGTTCACATTGATTTTCAACCGAACACCGCCCCGATTAAGGGTATCTCTTTCTTGCGTAATCTTAACTACCGTATTGAGGAATCCTTTTTTTACAAAGTGTTTCTTCACGCCTACCTCTGCATTACGTATAGTGGCATCATTTACAATCTTGCCTCTGATCAATGTAAGGTCATCCTTTAAACTGCTTTGCTTTCCTTTGCTGATTCCTTCAAAATAAAAATCAGTAAGGCGTGGCCGTTCAGATAACTTTATGGAGAGGTAGACATTTTTGGCTTCAATGCGATCCACAGAAATAGTAGCGTCTCCAACCAATCCGTGTTTCCACAATTTGCGAATGGCACCGGAGATCGCATCGCCCGGGATTTTTATTTTATCCCCCACCTTCAATCCCGTAAGGGAAACCATCGCATTTTTATCAAGTACATTAAGACCTGTTACTTCAATGCCCGCAATGGTGTATTCAGATGGATTGCGATAATTCAACTCACCGTTCACTGGTGTTTGATCTTGGTTTGAAGCGGGAGTGTTACGGCTTCTCCTAAATTGTGCAGAAGACGCAATGGCAGTGGTAAGGAATAAAAAAATTAGTAGAATACGGGTCATGTAGTTTAGGCAATGGGGGTCAGCACTTTTCCAAATCTTCTCTCTCTCTTCTGGTATTCGCAAATTGCCTCGTACAAATCTTCTTTACGAAAATCTGGCCACAGCTTTGGGGTGATGTACAATTCTGTGTAGGCAATCTGCCAAAGTAAAAAATTGCTTATCCTCATCTCTCCACTTGTTCTGATCAATAATTCTGGGTCAGGCACATCTTTCGTTTCCAAATATTGAGAGAACAGTTGCTCATTAACTTCGTTCGCTTCTACCGTTCCTTCTTTCACTTTTGCAAGCAATTCATTCACGGCTTTTAATATCTCCCATCTTCCACTATAATTCAACGCGATCAATAATGTGAGGCCTGTGTTATTTTTCGTAGCCTCTGTGGCTTCTTTTAAATTTTCCCTACAATCTTTAGGCAGTTGATGGATGTCACCAATCGTCCGCAACCGTACCTTGTTCTTATGCAGCGATGCAATCTCTTTCTGCAATGTATTTACTAGCAATTCCATTAAGGCATCTACCTCTTCTTTTGGCCTTCCCCAATTCTCGGTGCTAAATGCATACAAAGTCAAAAACTTCACACCAACCTCCCCCGCCCCCTCAATTACCTGTCTCACCGCTTCAATGGCATTCCTGTGACCAAAAATCCGGGCTGCTCCCTTTCTTTTTGCCCACCTGCCGTTGCCATCCATGATAACGGCCACATGCATGGGCAAATTATGGATATCTATATTTTCCTTAAATGAAGCCACAGGGGTGCAAAAGTAGCCTTTTTTTCAAACTTTAAACCATCTTTTGCTATGTCCAAAGTCTTGAAAGCCAATAGCCATAAAGGCTGGAAAACACTTAATCTAGAAATCTTCCGTTCTTTCTTTACTAATGTACTATCTTTACTAATGTACTAAAGGATGTTTAAAAGCAGGGAATAGTTTAACGATAGGGGTTGGTTGCGCACGGAATATCGTAAAAAGTATAAGTAAGGGTGATCCCCGTAAAAAAATAATTATCGTAATCATTAGGGTTGCCGTACTGGTAGTTTTTAAAAGAGGGATCTCCTCCAGAAATATTATCTAGATAATCGAAAAACGTCTTACGGATACCAATTTCAAAAGAGATATAATATTTTGGGTTAAGTACATACTTCATTCCACCACCAAAAGGGATGGACATTTGAACATTGCTGTACTCGGCTGTTTTGTTTGGTGTACCCGAAATGCCAAATAAGCCAACGCCAGCAAAAAGATAAGGAGTAAAGCGAAGTCTTCTTCTATCGTCTCTCCAATCTAAAAAATGGTATTCAAAAGCACCTGAGAGCTCGAGCAAAAACAAATCAAAAGAAGCGGCACGCTTCACTGCAAAAGCATCGAGCGGATCGTTCTGGTCACTTGCCGCTATTTGTCCCCCCGTGAGGGAGGTACGAAAACTTATTACTCGGCTGATGTTTGATCTGTAGAAAATGGTGGCAGCTGGTTTTGATGTGGTAAGATCGTAAGTCCTGACTAAGTCACCCGTATAATTAAATACCCCAATTCCTCCCCCTATTTCGGAGCGTTGAGAAATTTGTGCATTACTAGAGAAGGCCGAAACAATTGCGGCAAGAAAAACAATCCTCGCGATAAATTCGCGAGCCATTATCTGAATTTAGCTTTGTGGAAGGTCTTTCCTAAAATATAGGTAAGCTTGATAGAGGTCACCATGTAAATATCATTCTGGCTTTTATTCCCACGGATATTATCAGGGTATTCTTGTCCGTAACCAGGAATAACCGAGTAGGTCTTACCATCTCTACCAGCATAAGTTGTTATATTCGTAGGACTCAATTCTCCAGACCGATAAGACAGGGCTTGGGCAAGAGGATCTTTTAGAGCCCCCAAATCAACATAGTTACCGCTCACATCATCTAAATAGTCTGTGAATGTGTATCGAAACCCAATATCACCCCATAAATCCATAACCTCGTTTATCCTAAAACGAGCGCCAATCCCAAATGGTATAGCTATTTGCAATAAACTATATGGCTTTATTCCCAAATTGACATCTCCTTGTTGTAAGGTTGAATTTTGTCCTTCAGTGCCGAGAGGTTGCAAGTCTACCCATTGCCCTGCTAGAGCTAGGGAGTTACCTTGTAAATCTTTAGCAGGCGCTAGGGCTTGTGGGTTGTGATAAAATCCGGCAATTCCAAGAAACACATAAGGTGTCCATTTTACTCTGCTAATGTAGGTAGATTGGTTTTCGAACAAATCAAAATAAGCAACGGCAGAAAGTTCATGAATATGATTTCTAAAAGAAAGATTCCGCTGGTAGCGATATATTCCATTGCTTTGATCTGACTTGCTGGCGGATTCGTTGTCATTACCTTTTAAGGTGCCATACATATATTGAAGTTGCAACGTATAGCGGGGCCCAAAACGGTGAAAAAAAGAAATGCCTATCCCTGGATTAGTAAAAGAAATGTCTGTGCTAAATTTGGAAGGAAGAGGAGCCAAGTCACCGAAATAATTAAGTGCATTAACAGAAAATCCTATGCCTGAATAAACATTGTTCCGGCCAAAGCCACTTTTTTTGCCCCGATAACTAGCTATCCTATGATTATTTTTTTTGATGGATTTTCTATTGAACTGGGCATAGGAATCAGATGTTGACCCGAGCAACAGCAACAAACAAACAACAGCAGAACATAACTTTCTCATAGTGAGTACGATTAGGCCAAATGCAAAGCTAAAAAATTAAGCGAATAGTTAATATGCGAATCTTTTAATTTAGTTTCGAATATCCAGCCCCCAATTCAACTTTTGTCTCAATGTGTTAAAGTAATTTTGGCTGCTTAATTGGATAAGCTTAACACGGAATTTTTCTTTCTTGATCTTTAGCTTCACGGACTCATCCACCGTCTCAAACCGTGAATCAAGGGAAATCAAATGCTTTTTGCTGCGGCCTTCTATGTGAAAAGTGATTTCAGAGTCATCTGCCAATACGATGGGTCGTGTGCCTAAGTTATGCGGGCTAACGGCCGTTATGACAAAGCTCTCAGATTTTGGATGTACCAATGGTCCCCCACAACTTAACGAATAGCCTGTGGAGCCCGTTGGTGTGGAAACAATAATGCCATCTGACCAATAAGAATTCAACAGCTCGCCATCAACATGCACATGCACAGTGATCATAGAGGAGGTGTCTTTCTTCATGATCGTAAAATCATTCAAAGCAAAATTAAGATTGCCAAAAAGCTTTGGTGTAGAAATCAATTTCAATACGGAGCGACTATCGAGGGTATAATTGCCTTTGAAAAGTGCATCCAACGATTCTTCCACATCATCTCGGCTGATGGTGGCCAAAAAACCAAGACGGCCTGTGTTGATTCCAAGAATAGGTATTTCTGTTTTGCCAATGTAGGTGACTGACTCTAGCAAAGTGCCATCGCCACCAATGGACAAGAAGAAATCAAGCGAGTGAAGATTATCGCCTTCTTCAAATGTCTTTAACTTAAAATCTGCAATGCGTGAAGACTTGAACTGTTTCAAAAACTTTGACGACACCCAAATTTCTGCTTGATTTTTTTTCAAATAGTCCAATAGCTTCTCTATGAATCGAGAAGATTTGTTTTGAAAATCTTTTCCGTGGATGCCGATGCGGGTCATTGGCGCGAAGTTATATATCTAGGTAGCGAAGAAGCATATCAATCTTGTCTCGCTCACCATCTTCTTGCTTGGCTTCTTTGTAGCGGCCAATCACGCGATAGTTGAACCGCTCTAGAGTGGCCACAATACGCTTTAAGTCAACTTGATTTATCTTCAGCGTAAGCTTGATCTTGCCTTTGTCCATCGGGTCGTCCGTCATGGTGCTGCTGATAACCTTGGCATTGTTTTCCTCTACATAGCGACTGATCTCGGCCAACGAATAATCGATCAAGTCCATAGACAAAACCAAAATGCTGCCTTGCATTTGTACCGATGCTGTCTGTGCGAAAGAAGTCATCATGTCTTGCACGGTGATCACGCCTGCATATTGCTGATCTTCATTTAGTACTGCTACAATTTGGAGTTTATTGTCACCCGCTACTTTTAAAATATCATAGAAGTGAGACTCCAATTGCACAAAGCAACCACGCGCGACCAAGTCAAATTCTCCGAGATTTTTTTCTATGTCGTTGGATTCTAAAATAATTTCCTCAGAAATAAAACCGAGTAGTTCACCTTCATGTACCACAGGTAAATGGTTGCACCGAAATTCCTCCATCCACACAATGGCCTTGTGCGCATCGTCCGTGACTTTGAGCGGGGGGATCATGTGGTTAATGAGTTCTTCGGCTATCATTTTTATGCAATTTATGATTCTTGATTTACGATTTACGATTTATGGCTTTGGACGATAGCAAAGCAACATAAAAATCTAAAATCATAAATCTCAATTCTAAAATCATTTTACTAAAAAGTCTTCCACCATTTCATTAAACTTCTGTGGATGCTCCATCATGGGTGCGTGGCAACATTTATCTATAAACTTCAATTGAGAGTTTGGTATCAAGCGATTGAATTCATGGCCAACCATTGGTGGCGTAATGGTATCGTTTAATCCCCAAACCAACAAAGTGGGAACCGCGATCTTTGGCAATTCGGGGGCTAAATTATTTCGTTGTGCCGATTTAGCAATGGCAACAATGCGCATGCACTTAGGGATGCTCTTGGTTGTTTCAAAAACTTCGTCCACTAATTCTTTAGAAGCAACATTGGGATCATAAAAGGTGTAGGCCACACGTTCGCGAATGTAATCGTAGCTGCCTCTGCGTGGGTATGATCCACCCATGGTGTTTTCAAAAAGCCCCGAACTTCCCGTGAGGACTAGCTTAGTTACTTTAGTAGGATTTTTTAAGGTGTACAAAATAGCCACGTGGCCACCCAGTGAGTTGCCCATAATCATCATCTTGTCGAGCTTCTTCATCTCTACAAAACGCTCGGTAAATTCGCGCAAGCCCTCTAGCCCTGCTTCTTTAATAGGCATTTCATAAATAGGCAACATGGGGATGATCACCCTGAAATGTTTGGAGTAATGGTTCACCACCGCTTCCCAATTGCTGAGCGCGCCAAAAAGGCCGTGCAATAGCATGAGCACCTGGCCTTGACCTTCATCTACATACTTGAAATCCTTCTCTTCTCTAACCAGCAGCGGCATACCTGATTTTAGATTTATGATTTTAGATTTTATGATTTTAAGCGCAGGCTACTGTGTGCTTTTTGAACTCAGAAACAATTCAGGTAAACGAGACCAAAAGTTGTATTTTCCGTGATTCCGTGGCAATGTTCTGCAATTTATTGTACACTCCAAACTATCATGTGCGAAGTAAGTAAGCAAAAAAATCTCGAACCTTAGAGCTGACCGAAAATTTCTTTGAAAAAAGGGATGAAACTGCCCAAAAATCCCGACAAGTGGTGGGCAAACTTAGCTGTAAGTGGATAAAGTTGTGATCCCATGTTCCAGCTTTCAGGAAATTTGATTTTAAGCGACTCCGCCAACCAGATGATAACGCTCAAGCAAAAAGCATATTTGATCATGCCAAGCAATGCACCCGCCAATGAATCTACTTTTCCTAAAAAGCCTGTGTCAATCAAGTTCTTGATCCTTCTCCCAAAGAAAATCACCAGCACCATCACCAAAATAAAAATGATAGCGAATGAAATGTAAGGCAGAAAAGTTTTGTCTGCGTTGAACTCACGCTGCAATATTTCCATGCCCCACCGCATCAACTTAAAGCTGACAAAGATGCCCAATACAATAGAGAGCAGAAAAAATAACTCCATCAAAAACCCTCGTCTGTAACCGAGGTAAGCACCGAGGGCTAAAATGATAGCCAATACAATATCTACTTTGCTCAAGAAGCGAGAAGTTTTTTTACTAAATCAGAAATCATTTTTCCATCAGCCTTACCAGCCAATGTCTTGGTGGCCGTGCCCATTACTTTGCCCATGTCTTGTGGGCCTTTGGCACTTACTTGTTCAATGATTTTTTTCAACTCAATTGTGATTTCGTCCTCCGAAAGTTGCTTGGGCAAGTACCGACTGATTACCTCAAACTCTAACAATTCTTTCTTGGCCAATTCCTCGCGGCCTTCTTTTTGAAAAATCTCGGCCGACTCTTTGCGCTGCTTGGCGGCCTTCATCAACAATTTGTTTTCTACATCGGTGGCAATTTCCCCACTGCCTCCTTTTTCTGTTTCGGCCAGCAAGATCATAGACTTGATGCTGCGCAGGGCCATCAGCTCGTCTTTATTTTTTGCCAACATGGCCGTTTTAATGTCGCTATCAATTTGGGTTTTTAAGCTCATGGTTCGTTTTTTTAGTGAAGCAAAGCTACGAGAAGAATTGGCGAAGTAAAAATTGACTTGGGCGGTGTGGTAAGAGGTAATTGGTAAAAGGTAGTTGGTCAGTTATCTATACGCCCCACCACTTACCTGTTACCATATTTACCGATTATAGTAGCTTTGCAAACATGACCCGCCTCTCCGTTAACATAAATAAAATTGCTACGCTACGCAATGCGCGTGGAGCCAACAATCCTGATGTGATCAAAGTAGCTATTGATTGCGAACGCTTTGGTGCGCAAGGCATTACCGTACACCCGAGGCCTGATGAAAGGCATATCCGCTTTAGCGATGTGATCGAATTGAAAAAAGTAGTGAAGACAGAATTCAACATTGAAGGTTACCCGGATGAACGCTACATGAAGTTGATACGCGAAGTAAAGCCTGAGCAAGCGACATTGGTTCCTGATAAACCCGATGCCATTACTTCCAATGCTGGTTGGGATACTATTGCCAATGAAACTTTGTTGAAGAAGATAATCAGCGAACTAAAACAATCAGGTGCGCGTGTTTCTATTTTTGTAGATCCCAATCCACAGATGGTGGAGGGCGCAAAAAAAGTAGGAGCGGATCGTATTGAACTTTATACTGAGCCTTACGCTTCTCACTATCATCTAAATAAAGAAGCTGCTATTAAGCCTTACGTTGAAGCCGCTCGAGTAGCACATTCACTTGGCTTGGGCATCAATGCAGGCCATGATCTGGATTTGCATAATTTAAAATACTTGAAACAGTCCCTTCCAGATTTAGATGAAGTCTCGATTGGCCATGCACTGATCTGCGATGCGCTTTACTTGGGGCTGGAGAATACTATTCAACTGTATTTGAGAGAGCTAGTTTGAGGGGTTGGGCATTCGGACTTAGGCAATTAGCCTGGAGTACCCATAAGAATAATTAATACTTCTCAATGCCCAAGTCCTAATGCCTATTTTCAAAACACCTCGCCCAAATTAACAAACACCCCCTGAGAACCGCCTTGCCCAAAAGCATAGTCGATACAAATATTGGCGCGTGAATATTTATTGAACTTAATACGCAATCCTGCGCCTGCACCCAGTGCAACGGAATTAAACTGATTGGATGGATAACTACTTACAGATTGCGCATTCACAAAAGTGACACCGCCAAACAACCCGCTGCGCGAAATCTTAAACCGATATTCAGATTCTACATACAAAAGATTTTTGCTGCGAAATCTTCCTTGAATGTATCCTCGGCCCATGTTGCTGCTAGAGTCCCACCCAGTGGTGGGCAAATCTAGATAAGGAGCATCACCTCCGAACGTCATCCAGTTGTAACTCCAAAAGGCCAATATATTTTCGCTGTGCTGAGGGAAGGGAATATATTTACGAAGATCTACCGACAACATTTGCCAAGAAGCATCGCTGCCCAAAAAAGTAAAGTTGGGGCGATAGATAAGGTTGGCATAAGCACCGCCCCACGGATTAATGGAGTTGATGCGATTATCATACAAGAGATTGAACAAAAACCCTGAAGAGGTAGACCTATCTCCAAGCCCATATAACTGAATTTCGTCTTTCAATTCTTGATTGCCTCCAGACTGAACAATATCGTAATGGTAGTCCCACGCAAAACCAGCACCCGCATACCAGTTGGGTTTGAAGTTTTTTAGTAATGTTTGATGAAGGCGGATATACGAATACGTTTGGTCAACAAAATTTTCCAATTGGCTATCGGTGCCAAGGCCATACGTTTTTTGTGGGTACCAATAGTATCGCCAATCAGTGACAATATTGAATTTGTTGTTTTTTGTCCAAAGGTTGTTTTGAATGCGAAAAACAAATTGTTGCTTTTGTGTGTAGAGAATATCCAAATAGATAATCGATATCTTCTGATCAGGCTCTTCGCTCATATAAAAAGCCCCATCGCCAACGAAAATTGCAGCTAGACCACTGGTGAGTGAATAACCCAATGAAGGTGCCCCAGAAAAATAAAGCCTGCCAGATTTTTTCCTTACCGTGTCTCGCTTTTGAAGCCACTTAGCGCGCAGAATGCTTCCTGCTACGTCAATAGCATCTTTGTCTGTTTTCTTGGGCAAGGCTGATTCTTGCGACCAAGCTACCGAGGTTAAAAGAATCAACAGAAAGGCAATCTTAAATTGAAGCATGAGTTACAAAGTGCCTTAGACGCAAGCCCGCAAAGGTAGTTTAATCCTCAAAGTTGCGAATCCATTTTGATAGTACAATCTTCCTTATTAACGATTCAGGTAGTCTAACGGACAATTCAGTCATCTATTTTTTCATTCACCACTCGTGGCGAATACTTTTGGTCAGTCAAATCTAAAAAAATGAAAAAGCGCAGGGGTATTTTATTGATCGTGGGGGTTGTAATTGCCTTGATCACCCTTTTTTCAACAGGTCTGTTTGGGATGGCCCAATAGCTACGCTACCTTTCTGCTAGTTGAGCCAATAATTTACTAAGCGAAGTTTAAAAATCGATGCTTCAAAAAAGAAGAACGTTGCTATATTGCAGAGTTCAATTAATGGCTATGAACATTTTTTTAATCGAAGACGACTCTATTTATGCAGAATTTATTGGCAAGGCGCTGGGGCAAAACCCTGCCTATAAAATCAACCATTTTTCTTCTGCCGAAAGTGCGTTGAAAGCAATGAACGGTTCGTTGCCTGATGCGTTGATCATCGATTATAACCTGCCAGGTATAAGCGGTATTGATTTCTTTGAAACTATTAAATCAAAACTGAAGGATCATCACAAAATAATTATGCTTAGCGCGATAGAGGATGGCAACATGGTTCTCAGCTTCATTCAAAAAGGAGTGCGCGATTATGTGATCAAAGATGAGAACGTGATCGAGTCGCTCGTTGCTGTTTTGGAAGGTAAAGATGACGACTATTTTTTTAATTAATTTTAGGTAGTCAGTTTTCGACAAGCTCAAACTGACAACTCAGGTTATTTTGCGTAGCATTATTTGTTCAACGTTACCGTAAAAGTGGTTCCGCTTCCTTCTACACTTTTACATTCAATAGAACCCTCCATTTTATCAATGATTGTTTTTACAATCCACAAACCCAAGCCTGTTGAGCTTTCGCCACCAGTGGGGCGCGCAGAGAGGCGTTGAAGTTTTTGGTAGAGTTTAGATTGATCCGCTTCGCTAATGCCAGGGCCTTCATCTTGCACTGAAACAAAAATCTTTTCTGCGCTTTCGGTAATCGAGACGAAGACGCTTTCACCCGATCTAGAAAACTTCAAGGCGTTGGAAATAAGATTTTCGAAAGCTCGTGTCAAGTAAACTTTGTCACTGAGCAGGATTACTTGAGGTGGTGATTCAAAATGAAAATGGATGCCTTTCTTCTCGGCCAGTACTTGGTAGTTTTTGATCATCGAGCCGAGCAATGTTGCCAGGTTGATTTTTTCGTGAGCTAGATCAAAGCCAATGTCTTCCATCATGCGATTGTCTAATAAGTTACGCACCATGCTCAGGCCATCGGCAGAAATTTGATGAATCTTGTTGAGGTAATCGATCTGGTCTTCTGTTAAGTTCTCGGTGGAGAGGTTCATCAAATGCACCAAAGCAAAGATGCGGTTGAAGGGGCCTTTCAAATCGTGCGATACAACGCCAATGATCTGTTGCTTTTCTTGTACCAACTCCTTCATTTGCTCACTGCTGTGTTCTAGTTCACGTAGTTGCTTTTCAATTTCTTTGCCTTGGAGGGAAATGACTAAGTTTTTCTGTTTCAATTTCATGCGCGCACGCAGTAGCCAGCCCGTGGCGAACAAGAGTGATGAGATCAATAGGATCAGGGCTGCGGTCATAAAACTTTCTATGGAAAGTAACCCTTGAAGGAACCAACTTCGGCCAGTGATAGTAGCGGAAAGCCCACAGCGAGGAACGAGCGAGGACTTGCAGCGGATAGCACGGTGGCGCCTCGCCAGGCCGCCAAGGAATTTTTAAAAGTAGTCATGCTATTGAAAGGTTGAATTAAGCATCACTTCAGTTTTACTTCTTCGTTGTATTTCACTGGCACTTTCACAGGAATGCCATGTACGGACACCCGCAGATATCCGGTGAATTGAACTTGATAGCTCTTGCCCCCAAAAAATCCAATGACGGCATCTAGCAGACCAAAGTCTTTGAGAGAAATGTTTGCTTGAATAGGAATAGTAAATTCTGATTTGCCGGGCACCACCAAATTCATTTGTTGATCAACACGGGCTGCTTTCTTCCCGTCCACCAAAATATCTACATTTATTTCTTTTAATTTCGTTTGAAGTTTATTAGGGTTGAAAAACACGGCTTCGCCTTTCAATACGGGCTCTCCATCAAGGCCACCATCCAAAACTAAATTTTTTACTGATTTAAAGACCACTTGCTCTTTGGGCAAGCACGATGAAACGAGGAGGCCAAGTACTACCAGAATGACAAGATTCTTATTATAATTTATCTTCATATCGCCCAAAGTTAAACCATGCTGTTAAATTTACACGATGGATGCCCAACTAACTTCTCAACTAAATTTATTGGCCGATGGCTTGGCCGAAGAAGGCTACGCCATTATTGATGATTTTCTTAGTGCCGAGGAGGTTGAAAGCATTTTACAATTGGAAGGTTTTAAAAACGGATTGAACCAGTTTAAGAAAGCGGGCATTGGCAAGAGCCCAGAAAAACAAATCAACGAAAGCATCCGTGGCGATTATATCCAATGGATTGATTATAATCTTGCCAAAGCCCCTTTGCAGGGATATATTGAAAAATTACGCGAACTGATTTCTTTTGTGAATCAAAGTTTGTTCCTGAGTTTGAAAGACTGCGAAGTACACCAAACGATTTACCCAATTGGAAGTTTTTATAAGCGGCATTTGGATCAATTTAAAAAAGATGACCACCGGAAGTTGTCAGTTATCAGTTATCTGAATAAAGCCTGGAGTGAGGACGATGGAGGCCAGTTAAGATTGTATTTAAAAGAAGAAAGCAAAGATGTTTTTCCCTTGGCGGGAAGGCTCGTTTGCTTTCGCAGCGATTTGTTGGAGCATGAGGTGCTGCCTGCTACGAGAGCGAGGTTGAGTTTGACAGGGTGGCTTATTGACAAATAAAAAATTATAGTTATATCACAAAAAAATCTTAAATCACAATTCTTTAAATCTTAAATTCTAATTCATGACCTACCGCATCGAAAAAGACACCATGGGCGAGGTACAAGTGCCTGCCGACAAATATTGGGGCGCACAGACTGAGCGCTCGCGCAACAATTTTAAAATCGGGCCCGAGGCCAGCATGCCCAAAGAAATCATTTATGCTTTTGGCTATTTGAAAAAAGCTGCGGCCATGACCAATTGCGAACTGGGTGTACTTGCCGCAGATAAAAAGGATATGATTGCCAAAGTGTGCGATGAAATCGTGGCTGGGAAGTTAGATGACCAATTTCCGTTGGTGATTTGGCAAACAGGCTCAGGCACACAGAGCAACATGAACGCTAACGAAGTGATTGCCTATCGTGCGCATGTATTGAGCGGAGGTAAATTGACTGATGAGAAAAAAGTATTGCACCCAAACGATGATGTGAACAAATCACAATCAAGCAATGATACTTATCCAACTGCTATGCACATTGCCTCTTACAAGCAAGTGATTGAAATTACATTACCGGGAATGCAAAAGCTGCGCGATACGCTTTCAAAAAAGGTAACTGATTTTAAAAATATTGTAAAGACAGGCCGCACTCATTTTATGGATGCCACACCACTTACGCTCGGCCAAGAATTCTCTGGATATGTGCAACAGATAGATAACAGTGTGCGCACTATTAAAAATGCGTTGGAGGCTGTGAAGGAATTGGCATTAGGTGGCACGGCCGTTGGCACGGGATTGAACACGCCAAAAGGATATGATGTGTTGGTGGCAAAAAAAATTGCAGAGCTTACAGGTTTGCCTTTTATTACAGCACCCAATAAATTTGAAGCACTGGCCGCGCACGATGCGATGGTAGAATTATCTGGAGCCTTGAAACGCGCTGCCGTTTCATTAATGAAAATCGCCAACGACATTCGCATGTTAAGCTCTGGCCCACGCAGCGGCATTGGTGAACTCGTAATTCCTGACAACGAACCGGGTTCTTCCATTATGCCGGGCAAAGTAAACCCTACCCAACCCGAGGCGATGACGATGGTATGCGCGCAAGTGATGGGCAACGATGTGGCCGTTTCCATTGGTGGCTCGATGGGTCATTTTGAATTGAACGTGTTCAAGCCCGTGATCGCAGCTAATGTGTTGCAAAGTGCGCGCTTGATTGGTGATGCGTGTGTTTCCTTCAATGATAAATGTGCGATTGGCATCGAACCCAATCTTCCTATCATCAAACAACATATGGAAAATTCGTTGATGCTCGTAACAGCTCTAAATACTCATATTGGTTATGAGAATGCAGCCAAGATTGCCAAGAAAGCACACAAGGAGAACAAAACACTACGCGAGGCTGCGGTAGAGCTAGGCTTGTTAACTTCTGCGCAGTTTGATGAGTGGGTAAGGCCGGAGAAGATGGTGTGATCATTAAAAAAATCTTATGCAAAAACTATCCTTTGAAGAGTGGAAAAACAGTATGTCATTCATGATTGATGACGAATTTGATCGCTCCTTCTTAAACTCTATTGAACCTATTGCTATTTTCATAAACAAGAATTGTAAAAAATTTTCAGACAGCAAGGGATTGTCTAAATTTTTAACCGTAGATGAGAACTTTTCTTCACTTGAAAAATTAAAAGCATTTATTTCTGTGATTGGGCTTTCGGAGGAAAGATTGAAAAGGGTTGTTTCCTTGGTTCGATATAAATATTACAAAGCTGACTTTCGTTCTGAATGGGATGTTGCTAAAATCAGCAAAGCGATGAAAGAGGATGAAGGTTTCTCTGATAGTTTAATCGATTTTTTTATTAATGGGCGTAATTCGAAAATTGGTGTTGATATTCCCTTGTACTACATGAGGAATTTTAAATTGAAAGAAGCCTCGTTCATTATGGATTTACAAAGTTATAATTATGTAGAACGCATTTTGAATGATAATGAAATTCAAGGTAAATATTCCAATGAAGTTGGAGCCCATGTTGAAAGAATCATCCAGCAAAGGTTGGAGAAAATTAAAGATGAAGTGAATGCGGATTTAAAATATGAAATTCAAAAAGAATTTCCATTGCTCAACAAGAACATTGATTTTTTGATACCAAGCGTTGCATCGCCAATAATACTAATTGAATCATCTTACAACATTACAACTTGTAGCGCTCAATCAAAAAGAGCCGATCAACTTGTTGAGTTTTTTGGCATAATACATAAGCACAACTCAAACCATAGGAAGCACAAGATATTAATAGTTAACTATTGTGATGGTTTTGGGTGGGTAGGAAGACAAAATGATTTAAGTAGAATTTACGAAGCAAGTCATTTTGTATTTAACCAAAAATCACTGTATGTTCTTGATGATGTTCTGATGGAGTATTACCCAAGTAACTAGAGACCGACTCCAAAAATGAATGTTGATGAGTTTGAGCCAAACATGAAGCAACGAACTCAACAACTGGAACAGCAACAGTGTTGCCCAATAAATCAAAGGCATTGGATTCATTTGTGGGGATTTCATACCGTTCAGGAAAGCCAAATAGCCTAAGTCCTTCGCGAATAGTTAATCTCCTTAAGCCTTTTCCATCAGGAACGGCTAAGCGAGAAACATCTGTAGCCACCAAAGTAGGAGCAATGTCATTGGGATCCAATACCTTATTAATCTCGAAACTTAGCTTGCCAGTAACAATATTGTAACCTTTAGGCTTCGTCTCATCAAGCTTTCTGTATGTCTTAATTCCACTTTTAGTTTTTTCTTTTACAAGTTTTTTTGGATGTTCCAATTTAATGTATCCCTTCTTCGCTAAATCAGTCAGCATCTTTTTCAATTCAGTTTTTGAGCCTTTGTAAAACGTTTGAATTTGCTCGAAGGTCAAAGGCATGCCATCCATCCAATCGATTCCAATTTCCTTTGCCCATTGCTTTTTTCTGCGTTGTTTAAATAGTTGGTTAAGCAATCTATTTTGATCTTCTGTAATTTCACCTTTTAGTCCAATGTCCCAGCTATGGATATTGTTATCGCCACCGCGTTTATCTTTAATCGATTTGCCATGCAAATCTTTAATGTTAAAATGCGCAATCAGTTTATGAATAAACTCAGATTTCATTGGCATAAGACCCTTTTCCAAAATACTATTCAATGTTCTAAACTTGGGCGAGTGTCCGCTTAGATCAACTTTGTGCTTTTTTGTGCCAACGATAAAAATTCTCTTTCGCGATTGGGGAAGTCCAAATTCCAAAGAGTCAAAAACCTTCCATGAAACTTGATAGCCTAAATCAAATTCTAAAGAATGCAGAATGGTTTTAAGTGTTCTGCCAATTTCATCATTTGTATTTTGTAAATCATGCTTTACCAATCCTTCTACATTTTCTAGGATAAATCCATAGGGTTTTTTGTGTTTCAAAATGCGTTCTATTTCAAAAAAAAGAGTTCCTCTAGTATCTAAAAATCCTTGTCTTTTTCCGCTAGCGCTAAATGGTTGGCACGGAAAACCCCCTAAAAGAAAATCAAAGTCTGGAATAAACTCATTTCTGATGTCAAAGATATCACCGGCAAAAAAGTCATTTTTAAAATTGTGTTTCAAGGTTTTTAGTGCGTGTGGCTTGATTTCAGAAGTCATTACACATTCAGTTTGATAACCTAAACTCTGAAACGTGTTTTCAAATCCAAGTCTTATACCGCCAAGACCAGCGAACAAGTCAATAAATTTTATTTTACTTCTTTCCATTTCGTGTCTTTTTATATTCGACATTCGGCTCTGCAGCAACTAATAAGGAGTTTTCGTATGCTTCAAATTCAAGTTTACTACATCCGATTACAGAAAGGCATTGCATAAAAAAAGAAGCACTAAAGCTTCCTCGGCTTATTTTACTATCTATGCTAGCTTTTGTTTCCTCAATACCTATTTCTTTCAACAAAAGTGCAAGATCAGAATTAGAAATGCCTCTTTTGATTAGCTCGGATTTAAGTAAACGTTTTACTTTGTCATTCCAATTTACCATTTTTTGCAAAAAAATATTTTATCAATATTATCCGTAAATTATCATATATGCAATATTATCTTTAAATTTAATAATCATCTATTATGGACTCCTCTCTGTTAACCTCCGAATTCGAAGCGATTCGAAAGCAACTCAAATCGTACATTGTGCGAATCACCGCGAGTGTGGCAGACGCAGAAGATATTGTTCAAGACACTTATATAAAAGCACACGAAAAGTTAAATACATTCAAAGGAGAATCTTCCTTAAAAACGTGGCTGTTCGCTATTGCTACCAATTTGGCCAAAGACAATTTGCGCGCAAAAAAAAGATGGCCAGAAAACGTGACGGACATTACAAAGCAAGCAGCCCTCTCTAATCCAAAATTCTTTCAAGAGGCCATGCAAATCCGTAGTACTTCTCCGCAAGGGGCTTTTGAAATCAAAGAACACATTGCTTTTTGTTTTACCTGCATTTCTAAGTCACTTCCATTGGAGCAGCAACTTTGTTTGTTTTTGAAAGAGGTGTATGATTTTAAGGTCAGTGAGATAGTTGAAATCATGGAGTCAACAGAAGCGATGGTGAAATATTATCTGCACACAGGTCGCTCCAAAATGATTTCTGTTTTTGAAGGGAGATGCGCACTCGTTAATAAGCAAGGGGTTTGCCATCAATGCTCAGAACTGAATGGCATTTTTAATCCCAAACAAAAATTTCAAGAAGAGGTAGTGAAAATCGATATGGCACGTGAAGCAGATAAGGCTGATAAGGAACGGCTTTTTGATTTGCGGATGAAGGTTATTCAGGGAATTGACCCGTTTGAGTCAGGCGCAGCCGAACTGCAATTGCATCATTTAGAGCATAATAGAAAAGTAATGGAAGATTTTTTGAAAAATTCTGAATCGTAGCCTATCGTTTTGGTGCGCTGGATCGTCAAATATTCAAATCAATAAAAAAATGAATTTATGACACCAAAAGCCAGCACCGTAAAGAAGACCTTCAGCCGAGAGACCTCGGTAAGTGCCGAAATCAAAGCAGACCCAGCCATCATCTGGACATTACTTACTAATGCGCAAGATTACCCGCGATGGAATTCAACGGTTATTTCCATTGAAGGAGAAATCAAAAAGGAAGGAACAATCAAATTGAAATCTACCTTGGATGCCAAGCGTACTTTCAAATTGAAGGTAAAAGAAATAGAACCAGAGAAACGTATGGTGTGGGGCGACATGCAGGGCAATCGTGTTTACACTCTTGTGCCAAAAGGGAATGGAATCATTTTGTTCTCTATGACAGAAAAAATTGGCAGCCCTATGTTTCCGTTATATGCAAAGTATATCCCACCTTTCGATAAAGCTTTCGAACAATTCGCAGCCGATTTAAAAAAAGAATCAGAGTCCATTCAAAACACTAAAAACTAATACCATGGAAAAAGGAACCAAAGAAAGCCCTTGGAAATTAAAGACACCACCCCAAACATCTGACTACGAAATGTATAAAGATGAAAAAGATGGCAAAGAAGTAATCGTCTGTGTGGTTGGCAAAACTACTTTATTGTATGACTATCGCTGCCTTGCAGATCTTCATGCCATGCTTAAGAAACATGGCGACTGGATGGAATTAGGATCCGCGGATGAGCAGAAGCCAGCGAAGGAAGGAACAGTTGAAGCGTGGGGAAGATCGGCCAAAAACCCTGTGAAAGGCTGGTACGGATTGAAGAAAGGCTTGCGTGGAAGGTTTGGTATGTACATACCTCCTTTGATGGAAAAACTCGGCATGGCGGAATTGACTCACGAGGCAAAAGGAAATAAGATGAGAGCGAAATAGTCTTGCAAATCAGATTTGTGAACAAATTATTGTTGAAATAATTTTACGCATGAAAATCGTTTCCTTTTTTCATTGCTATTCATTCCATTTCTATCTTTCTTCGTGGAATCTAAATTTTCCCGATGAAGCCTATTCTATTTACCAAACTCTCCCTCATGATGCTCCTCGAATATTTCATTTGGGGTTCGTGGTATGTAACGATGGGTACTTACATGACGGAATTTTTGCATTCCAGTGGTGTGCAAATAGGAGCTGCTTATGGTGCATTAGCCATTGCCACTATGATCTCTCCCTTCTTTGTTGGATTAGTTGCTGATAGATTTTTTGCCGCACAAAAAATTATGGGAGTATTGCACTTGGTTGGTGGATTGCTTCTCTACTTGGCCACGCAGATTACAGATAGCACTACATTTTATTGGGTCATTATTTTTTATTCGCTGCTTTACATGCCCACCATCGCTTTATCCAATAGTATCGCCTTTGGCCAAATGACAGATCCGGGCAAACAATTTCCGTGGATAAGAGTATTTGGCACCATAGGTTGGATTGTAGCAGGGGTTTGCATTAGTTCATTTGGGCTGGATAAATCTGCCACCACTTTTCAAATGGCAGCAGGTGCTTCCGTTTTATTAGGTCTAATTAGTTTTGTTTTACCCAATACACCACCCAAAGGAAAAGCGGTAGATGCTACATCGGCCATAGGCACTGAAGCCTTTGTGCTTTTCAAAGACAAACCATATTTGGTTTTTTTCATTGCCGCTATTTTAGTCTGTATTCCACTTTCTTTTTACTATGGCTTTGCCAATGTTTTTCTCAATGAATTAGGAATGACTAACGTAGCTTCTAAAATGACTTTAGGCCAAGTTTCGGAAGCGGTGTTTATTCTCGCTATTCCATTTTTATTTAATCAAATTGGTGTAAAAAAAATGTTGCTACTTGGCATGATCGCGTGGATACTACGTTACATTTTCTTTGCTTATGGAAATGTAGAAACAAATATGTGGATGCTCTATGCAGGAATTATTCTACACGGCATCTGTTATGATTTCTTTTTTGTAACAGGTTATATGTACACAGAAAAGAAGGCTGGAGAGAAAATTAAAAACGCAGCTCAGGGTTTGTTCACTTTTGCTACGTATGGCTTAGGAATGTTCATTGGCACAAGCTTCTCTGGCTTTATTGCGGATGGAAATATGGAGAACGGTTTGCACAACTGGAAAGAAATCTGGTTTGTGCCAGCTTATATTGCCGCTGGTGTGTTAATTTATTTTATTGTTTTTTTTAAAGAGAAGAAAGAGATTAAGTCAGCTTAAAGGAAAGAAGTTAATGGTTATTCGTTAAAAGTGACAACAGCAAACGAACCATTAACTATTAACAGATAACTATCAACCTTTTTAACATATAACAATGAACATCTCCATGCTCGGTTCCGGCTTCATCGGCCGTTTCTATGCCGATTCCATTCAAGGCTATCGCAACAAAGACAAGATTGTCTCCATCTATTCCCGTAAGGAAGAGAGCGCAAAAAAATTTGCAACCGACTACAAAGTTGCTTTTGCTACCACTGTGCTGGAAGATGCCATCAATAGACCCGAAGTAGAAGTGGTTTGCATTTCGTTGCCGAATAATTTGCACGAAGAAGCAGTGATGCTCTGTTGCAAACACAAAAAAGCAGTGATCACAACCAAGCCGCTGGGGCGGAATGCAGAAGAAGCAAAGCGCATGTTAGAAGCCGTAGAGAAAGCAGGCATCTTCAATGGGTACTTGGAAGATTTGGTTTACACTCCGAAATTTATCAAAGCACATGAAAGTGTGAAGAACGGAGCACTCGGCAGAATTCTCTGGGCAAAATCTCGTGAGACACACCCAGGTCCGCACAGCGATTGGTTTTGGGATATAGAACAAGCGGGAGGCGGATGTATTTTGGATTTAGGGTGCCACTGTGTAGAGATTGCGCGCAGCTATATTGGTAAAGACATTAGGCCAGTGGAAGTAATGTGCTGGGCCGACACTCAAGTGAAGCCCATTGATGCAGAAGATCATGCGATTGGTTTAGTGAAATATGAAAATGGCGCCATCGGTCAGTTTGAAGTGAGCTGGACCTTCCGTGGCGGTCTTGACCTGCGCGATGAAGTGATGGGTACAGAAGGAACGATATGGATCAACAGTTTTTTGCGCACAGGCTTTGAGATGTTCACGTCAGGAAAGGGTGCAGATTACGTGGCTGAAAAAGCAGAGAGTAATTCAGGTTGGTTATTTCCCGTTGGTGATGAATTGAACGAACTTGGCTACAACCACATGTTCATGGATATGTTCAACTCTATAGAAAATAAGACTCAACCAAGAGAAACATTTTATGATGGCTACGTAGTGAACTCTATTTTAGATGCGGCCTATCGTTCTGCTAAAACCAAACAATGGGAATCCGTGAATCTGGATATTTGGAGAGGAAGAGTTGGCGTAACAAAAGATATGCATCTCCAATCTTTTGATGACGATCATTATCTTGTGAAAGAAGAAGTGACGCACTATGGCGCGAAGAAATTGATTTTGAAGAATAAGAAGAGTGGGAAGATTGGAGAAAGAATTATTTGATTAAAAATGAAAAGAAATTTACTCTCAATTTTGTTAGTCACTTTCTCTATACTTTTATTAGTTGATATTCTAATTAGAATTTGGTTTGGTAAATTTCATCAAACGTTGTCATTCAGTCCAGAGAATTTCAATAATATCATATCCCCATTTGTTGGAATGGTTTCACTGTTGTTTTTCGGCTATACCGTATTAGAGACAATAAGGATAAACAAAGTTTTGATGAGCCAAAATCTAAGACCTCATTTTGAAAAAGAGATTGAAGATAGAGCTAATGTTTTCAGCTAAAAGTGACAATCTTATTCTTACCGGTAATAAGTATTCAATTAACGAATTTTATGATTTGCTAATTTCATTACATAAGCTTAAAAGTGAAACACAAGAATTCTCGTCTGAGATAATAGAAGCACGAGAGCGTTTTTTGGCAGAAATTCACAAAGGGTTACCAGAATTGACGTCATTAAATGAGTTGTTGGAGGCAATAAACAGTTCAAAATTAATTTCAGAGGATAAGTATTTATTAAAGCGGAGGATTAACTCAGAGATGTTGAAGAAATATTTATCAATATTTGCTAACCCTCAAAACAAAGACTTCTTGTCGGTAAAGATATATGCTAACAATCTTTTTGTGACTACACCTCTAATAAGTTCAAAATTAGGGCAACAATCCAAAGAAATCATATCGAATTTATTAAAGAGTTGATTTTCAGGTTATACATTTTCATCCGGCTTACGAATACGAACTTTGTCTTCCTCGACAATAAAAAGTTTGCCAGAGAGTTCATTTTCGGAAATTACCTTCACTAACGTATAGCATAACCCTTCGATATAATCGAGATTTATTTTCTTTCGAACTCGACAGACAATTATT
This sequence comes from Cyclobacteriaceae bacterium, assembly GCA_046155095.1. Classification (GTDB taxonomy): domain Bacteria; phylum Bacteroidota; class Bacteroidia; order Cytophagales; family Cyclobacteriaceae; genus ELB16-189. The sequence continues at coordinate 52,142 of JBJXEB010000017.1, read as the reverse complement.
CCAGCAGTGTCGTTGGCAGGATAGCGAATGATATTAGCAAAATCTAAATCAAAAGTGACGAGAATCCTCTTTTCCTCTCGGCATATTTTGTAGACAAGATTGTCGTCTGCTCCAGAAATATTTTGCAAATAAACCGATGAAGCATCAATTACTTCACTTTGAAAAAGCGAAAGAAAAACAGGCGGGAAATTTTCATCCAGCTTGATTTCTTCATGCAGCTCGTTCATCTAACTCTACATAGTTCTCGCGGCTCATGGCTGCGCCATACGCAATGCAAGCTAAAATGTCCTCGCGGCTTAGTTGAGGGTAACTATCAAGTACTTGCTCAATAGAGTCGCCCCCTGCTAAGAAATCCAAGATTAATGAAACCCAAATTCGATGCCCTTTGATGCAGGGTTTGCCGAAGCAGATATTTGGGTCAACTGAAATACGTTGAAGCAATGGATTCATATAGCCAAAGTTATCGTATTCTTTTTAATTTTACTATTGATGCAAGGACGCACTACGGAGCAAAGAAAATGGTTTTAAAAAATAAGAAGAGTGGGAAGATTGTGGAGAGGGTAGTAGGATGAGCATGAAAATAAGGTGTCTTAACGAACATTAAAAAGCCCCCCTTCGCGCAATTCCCAAATATTTACTACTTTTATCCTTTAAACAAACTAACTATATGAAAACTAGAGTATTATTCCTCTGCCTGGCGCTGATTTTTTCCGGCACGCAAGTTTTCTCTCAACTCTCCAAAAAGGAGAAGAAAGAATGGAAAAAGAAAGCCAAAGAATACGCGAAAAACCCCGCCAACCTCAAGAACTTGGTTGAAACCAAACAAGTTATTGAAACTGACAACAGTGCATTGAAAGGTCAAGTAAGCACACTTAACAGCCAGATCAGCGACAAGAGCGCGAAGATCGCTGAGTTGGAAGACCAGATTTCTAAAATGCGCAGCGAGCTAACTTCCACGAAAGCGGAACTCGCTCAATTGAAAGAAGCACCTCCCATTAATCCAATGGATTTTTCTAAAGGAGTGGTTTTCAAAGTGCAGATCGGGGCTTTCAAAAACAAAGACCTTGCTAAGTACTTTGATAATAATCCCAATTTTGGAGGAGAAGCCACAGAGAAAGGCGAGCAGAAATATACCATTGGCGTTTTCCGCGATTATTGGGAAGCTGATAAATTCAAAAAATACATGCGCGACATGGGTGTGAAAGATGCGTGGATCGTGCCTTTCAAAGATGGCCAACGCGTAGAGATCAAAGATGTATTGGAAGGCGTAGTGGCTGACAAAGCCCCTGGAACTAAATAAATATTTAAAAAAGAGTTAAGAGAGGGCAACCGCAAGGCTGCCCTTTTTTTTTGATTTTAGGAGTTTGATCCCTAAAGAGCCATGTCAGGCACAAGTGGGCCGAACTTCACTTTAAGTTAAGAGCAATCAATAGCAAATGAACCACATAGGACATAGAACACATAGATTTCACATAGGGCTATGTGTGGTACTTCTATGTTTCTATCTTTCTATGTGGTTCAAATCCTTCCTTAACTTAATGAGATTGCCCTATAGAGCCATTTTCCTTCTAAAGAAAATTAATTTATAGGTGATTTCGATTGTTAATTTTACGGTATGATTCGCTGTGTGCTGTTTACTATTCTGTTCGCTCTCTCTATGGGCGTGTCTGCTCAAATCCGATTGGATAGATTGGAACTGAATTACAAGCAAGAATATAAAATTGTAGGGTCAGATATTTTGGTGGTAGATACGCTCATCATGAACGATTCTTCTAAGATCATTCTCAATAGAGATATTAAAGAAAACATCATCAATGCGAAAGTGTTAATCGCTGGCAAAGGCTGCATGATTTTTGGCAGAGGGGCAAATGGAGAGATCGGCAAAATAGGAACACGAGGTGTTTCGCAAAGTGCGCCCTGTCGCAATGGAGGAGATGGAAAGGAAGGAATGAATGGTATGACTGGAGGAGATGCACTTAGTCTTTCTTTGTATATAGGTACTTTAAAAATAGATGGCACACTCATCATTGATTTAAATGGCGGTGATGGCGGCAGTGGTGGACGAGGAGGCAAGGGCGGTGATGGCGGTTCAGGCACTCGTGTGTGCAGAGGAGGCAGCGGGGGAGCAGGTGGCAATGGTGGCAACGGCAATAATGGTGGGCATGGTGGCAATTTGCTGGTTAATTGTAAACTGTGTTACGATCTTCATCAAATTCAAGGAGAGCGATTGATCACCAATACCTATGGTGGATATGCAGGCAATGGCGGAGAAGGGGGTAATGGCGGGCAAGCAGGCCTCGGCCCGAAGCAAGACGGAAGAAATGGTACACGTGGAGTAACAGGTGTAAAGGGGAAAGCAGGAAAAACAGGAATAATAAAATTTGATAAATAAGCGGATGCACAAGCGATGGATCTATAGAACAATTCCTCCATCTGATGATGTAAACACACTAAGCAAAAGCATCAACATCAATCATTGTCTCGCTTCTATTTTGATTCAGCGCGGAATCACCGATTTTGATCTTGCCAGAAAATTCTTTCGGCCAACACTAGATCAACTGCATGATCCTTTTTTAATGAGGGATATGGAAGTAGCGGTCACGCGCTTGAAGTCAGCGATTGATAATAATGAAAAGATTTTAATCTATGGCGATTACGATGTTGATGGCACCACAGCCGTAGCGTTAGTGTATAGCTACTTAAAAAGTTTTTATCAAGAGATTGATTTTTATATCCCCGATCGTCATGCCGAAGGCTACGGAGTTTCAGAAGCGGGCATCCGATGGGCAGAGGAGAATGGATTCACGTTGATCATCGCGCTAGACTTAGGCGTGAAAGCCATTGATGCGGTGACATTGGCCACTCAAAAGAAAATTGATTTTATTATTTGCGATCATCACCTTCCTGGTTCTTCTATCCCTCATGCGGTGGCCGTGCTGGATCCTAAGCGTGAAGATTGCCCTTATCCATTCAAAGAATTGAGCGGTTGTGGGTTGGGTTTTAAGTTGATGCAGGCCTTCGCCCAAAGATTTAGAAAAGAAGAAGAACTCAATGAGTATTTGGATTTAGTTGCCGTGAGCATTGCCTCAGATATTGTTCCCGTCAATGATGAGAACCGCATACTTGCTCATTACGGCATTCAAAAATTAAATCAAAATCCGTTACCGGGATTGAAGGCATTGAAAGACATAGCCGCTATCAAAACAGACTTGGATATTTCAGGAGTGGTTTTCACACTTGGGCCACGCATCAATGCGGCAGGCCGGGTGGCTCATGCGCGAGGTGCTGTTCAATTGCTTATTGCAAAGACAGAAGGGGAAGCCAATGAGCTGGCGGAAAAAGTGAACCTCAAAAATAATTTACGCAGAGAGTTTGATTTGAACATTACCGAAGAGGCGATTGCCATGATTGAAGGCGATGAAGTGATAAAAAATGCAAAATCTACTGTTCTTTTCAAAAATACGTGGCACAAAGGAGTAATTGGCATAGTTGCTGCTCGGTGTGTGGAAAAATACTATCGCCCTACAGTGATCCTCACCGAATCGAACGATAAAATAACTGGCTCTGCGCGCAGCGTGAAAGACTTCGATCTATACGAGGCTATCAACTCATGCAGCGATCTGCTTGAAAAATTTGGTGGGCACAAATATGCCGCTGGCCTTACATTAGATAAAAGTAATTTAGTGGCTTTTCAACAACGCTTTGAAGAAGTAGTTTCTAGCACCATCACCGAAGAAATGCAAACGCCCGTGGTGGAAATTGATATGCCTATTTCTTTGGATTCCATTACCAATAAATTCAATACTGTGCTGAAACAAATGGCTCCCTTTGGCCCTGAAAATCAAAAGCCCGTATTTGAAGCATCCAATGTGTTTGTGAAAAATGCTTTATCGAGTTTCAAAGACAAGCACATCCGCTTTTTGGCAGGACAAGAAAACAACGAGAGCGTGTTCAATGCTGTGGGTTTTGATATGATAGAATATTATGATAGGATTGCTAACGGAGATATGTTCAGTATGGCTTTCACTCTAGAAGAAAATACGTATAATGGAATGACCTCTCTACAATTGAGGATTAAAGACTTAAAGTTTGAATGATATGATGACATTGAGAGCAGAGACACTCGTAAAAAAATATAAGAAACGCACTGTTGTTAATCAAGTTTCCGTGCATGTAGGGCAAGGTGAAATCGTTGGGTTACTAGGTCCTAATGGAGCTGGCAAAACCACTACGTTCTACATGATCGTGGGATTGATCAAGCCCAATGAAGGAAATATTTTTTTGAATGATGAGAACATAACCGACTTGCCCATGTACAAGCGCGCTAAATTGGGCGTTGGTTATTTGGCGCAAGAAGCTTCGGTATTTCGTGCGCTCACTGTTGAAGAAAATATCCTTGCACCATTGGAAATGCGCGACATGACCAAAAAAGCTCGCCTTGAAAAAGTAGAAACATTACTGGAAGAATTCAGCCTCACCCATGTGCGCAAAAATTTGGGCATGGTGCTTTCTGGTGGCGAGCGAAGGAGAACAGAAATTGCGAGAGCCTTGGCCGTTGATCCCAGTTTTGTTTTGTTGGACGAACCCTTTGCTGGGGTAGATCCCATTGCTGTTGAAGAAATCCAAGGTATCGTGTCAAAATTGAAAAAGAAAAACATCGGCATCATCATCAGCGACCACAACGTGGACGAAACACTGGCCATCACCGACCGCGCCTATCTGATGGTGGATGGAAAACTTTTCAAAGCAGGCACCGCACAAGAGTTGGCAGACGATCCATTGGTGCGCAAAGTTTATCTCGGCCAGAATTTTCAATTGAAGAGGGCGAGGGTGGATAATTAGGCATTGGGGATTAGGACTTTGATTCTTAAACCTAAAATTTTCACTTTTTTGATTGATCTGCTTTCGTGTGGCTGGTTGGCACAGATGGAAAAGGTAATAACCTAACCTTGTATTATACAACTTTGTATATCAAAAATAACCTATATTTGTATTATACATCAATAGGTTATTTTAGATAATGACAAAAAACCCTTTCAAGTTTGGTGAAATTGTAGGCGAGGGCAGCTTTTGCAACCGCACCAAAGAGATCGCACGCCTTAAGCAGGCATTTTCAGACAGTCAAAATGTGGTATTGATTTCACCAAGGCGATGGGGAAAAAGTTCTCTGGTTGATGAATCGATCGCACGCCATAAGGGGAAACTCTTGGTGGCCGCAGTGGATTGCTTTGGGATCACCTCGTCAGAGCAATTTTTAGAAGTTTACCTAAAAGCCGTTTTGAAAAGCGAATCAAAACTTACCAACATCGTTAAGACGGCCAAAGAATTTTTGCAAAGCATGGCCCCCTACATTTCCTTTTCCGTGGGGGAATCAGAAGAGATCAAGATAGGCCTATCATTGCCGAGAGGAAAATTTGACCCTACGGAAATTCTGGCTCTTCCTCAGCGTATTGCCGAGGCCAGGGGCATTCCATTCCTGATCTGTGTGGACGAGTTCCAAAAAATCCAAGAGTGGCCTGAGGGCGGAAAATTCCTTGAGAAGCTTCGCTCTGTTTGGCAAAAGCATCAAAAGGTATCCTATTGCCTCTACGGTAGCAAGCGTCACCTCATGTCGGGCATTTTCAACGATTCTTCCAAGCCCTTCTTCCGCTTTGGCGATACGTTGTTCTTGGAAAAAATTTCCTCAGATCATTGGGTTAAATTCATTGCAGAGCAATTTTCCGGTTCAGGAAAAAAAATAACCGAGCAGGTAGCCACTCTACTTGTAGAAATGGTAAAGGCCCACTCCTATTATGTACAGTACCTCTGCCGCCTTTGTTGGGGCAATGCAGAAAAAGAGGTCACAGAATCGGTTGTAAGAGAATCGTTTGATCAACTACTGGCCGATATGCTCAATTTGTTTCGCGCTCAAACCGAGCACTTGACCAGGTACCAAGTAAACTACCTTACTGCTTTTATTTCGGGCGAGCGGAAAATGTCATCCAACAGAGTGATCAATCACTATCAGCTAGGCAGTCAGGGCAACATCAAAAGAATCGAAAAATCTCTGCAAGATTCTGAGATCATGGATTTTTTTACGGGAGAGCCTGAGTTGAACGAGCCTTACTTTGAGCCGTTGTTCCGAAAACATTTTATTGGGAATTCCTAAATTAAATTAATTTTTTACTTTTTAGAGAAAGCATAAGTAATCCTCACATCGGTAAAATCCGCTACTTGCTTGTGCGCCTTTAAACTCACACCGGCTCCCCATCGTGGTAAAAAATAATACTGCAAACTCCATCTGTGATAAAGTAAATCGTTGTTGTATTGCCCCACCAAATAAATTCCGAGCTGCTGACTGAAAATAAATTTACCCAATAAGAACTCGTGCCCGATCAATGCGCCCGAGCGCAACCCTTTCGACTTTACTCCTTCATCTGCCAGGCTTTCCACTAAAAACCGATCTTGATAAAACTCAACAGAGGCTGTCCACGCATGGAGGAGGTTCACTTGTTTGCTCGTGGTGAAGTTCATTCCTACAATCGGTTCATAAACCCGCATGGAATTGATGTTCCCGCCTTTTACAATACCCAACACTCCAACATCTATACGCAAGGCTCGGTGGCTCTTATTGTCTTCTTTCGTGCGAATATATTTTTTCAATGCCAGCCCTTTGGGAGAATATTCAATGCCCAACCCCGCGGTAGGCCAGTTGATGCCTAAGTTCGGCTCGCGCAAGCCTCCGTTAGATACGTGTTGGTATTCTGCATTGATATTGATTGCCCATTGATTGGAAAATTGCCAGCGCAGCCCGACACCAAGAGCGAGATAGGCGCTCACTGGCAAGCTGTACGATTTGTTCGTTGGATTTTTGATGGAGTCTGCCGGATTGGAAAGAGCAGCAGCCCCGATAGAGACCTTTGGATAAAAGCTCAGATACTTGTTTATCATAAAATGTGGCTCCAAGGAATAAGCGAGGTTAATACCCCTGCCCAAAATAGAATTATCAAAATCATAAAAGGCCACCAACAGACTTTGGCGAGGGAAACAATTGTATCGATCTAAAACCTGTTTGTCGGTGCGCTGCCAGTTGAACGCTGCCGTTAACCCACGGGGAAAAGAGTTGTCTGTGTTCTCTACATTTTTGGAGTGCGCAAAAATAAATCCGTAATGGGCAAAGAGGCCATGGCTAAAAGAGGGTTTTGATTTTATTGAGTCTTGGGAATGGCCAACTAGACTCGCTAATAAACTCAAAAGAAGAACAAATAGCCATCCGATTTTCATCCGTAGTCAATTTGCATGCCGCCCGTATGCAAAAGTAATATTGTAGAACCTGACTTAAAATAATTTTTCGATATCAAATCAAGTATTCCAAAAGCCATCTTGCCTGTATAAACAACATCTACTGGAAGTTGATGCTGAATTCTCATCTTTTCAACAAAGCCCTTTAATTCAGGAGTTACTTTTCCATAGCCACCAAAATGATAATCAGTATTGATAATCCAATTATATTTTTCTGGTGAGATCATTTTTTTTATTTCATCCACTAAAAATTCTCCTCCCTTCAATGAAGAAAATCCAATTATCTTTTTAGATGGATCAAGTCCTTCAATCAATCCCGCCATTGTTCCCCCAGTGCCCACAGGCAAACACAAATAATCAAAATCAATTTCATTCAGTTGCTGCGCCCACTCTTGGCACCCCTTCACAGCCAATTCATTCGTCCCTCCTTGGGGTATCAAATAAAAATTTCCAAATTGACTATGAAGTTCATGAATAAATTTTGCTTCTGTTTTTTTTCTGTACGCTTCACGCGAAATATAATGCAATTTCATTCCACAGCTTTCCGCGAAAGCGAGTGTATGATTTAACGGCAATGTTTCTTCTCCGCGAATGATGCCAATGGTTTTTAATCTCAACTCTCTTCCCGCGGCTGCGGTTGCAAAGATGTGATTGGAGTAGGCACCACCAAACGTCAACAACGTATCATGGCCAAGGCGCACAGCTTCTTCCAAATTGTATTTGAGTTTCCACCATTTATTGCCAGATACAAATGGGTGATTGAGGTCTTCGCGCTTTATAAATAACCTCAGTTCGAATTTATTTCGAGGTAACACCAATTCAGTTATTGGTGTTGAATTATATTGCAATTGATGAGGCATTTAGCGGTTGTTTACTATTTACTATTGGCAGTCAATAGTAAACTAAAAATAGCCTTTTCATTCTCATTTGACAGGTTTTAATACTCAATAAGCCTAAATACTAAATATTTTAGTATTTTTATCTCATGGAAGAAGATTACTTTAAAGGCCGTGGAGCGCAGATCAAAAGCGAAAACAGATTTTTGAAGGCGCAGTATGTCACCGATCACATCGAAGGATTGGACGAGCCTCTTTTAGAAAACCCCAAGACTCAAATCTTTCACGAAACGCCTAAAAAGATTTTGAACCGTGTGGATAGCCCTGATTTAGGTTTTGGCTATTCTATGAATCCCTATCAAGGTTGTGAGCATGGTTGTATTTATTGTTACGCTCGTAACACCCACGAATACTATGGCTTCAGTGCGGGTTTGGATTTTGAAAGCAAGATCATCGTAAAGAAAAATGCACCGCGATTGTTAGAGCAAGAATTGTTAAAGCCCAACTGGAACGCAGTGCCCATCATGCTCAGTGGCAACACCGATTGCTACCAACCGCAAGAAAAAAAGTTTGAGATCACACGAGCGATGTTGAAGGTCTTAGCGAATTACCGTCACCCAGTTAGCATCATTTCTAAAAACAGTTTAGTGCTCCGCGACTTAGATATTTTGCAAGACCTTGCAGCTGATAATTTAGTACACGTTTATATTTCCATCACCTCGCTAGATGAAGAGCTACGAAGAACAATGGAACCGCGCACTGCCAGTTCTATCAAAAGATTGAAAACAGTAGAAGCACTTGCGAAAGCAAACATTCCAGTTGGCATCATGAATGCACCCATCATTCCTGGTCTTAATCATCACGAAATCCCAGCCATCTTAAAAGCTGCTTCGCAACATGGTGCATTGAATGCGGGCATGACCCTTGTGCGATTGAATGGATCAATCGGAAAAATCTTCGAAGATTGGCTGCAAAAAAATTTCCCCGACCGCTTTGATAAGGTGTGGAATCAAATCTGTTCACTGCACGGAGGCAATGTGAACGACTCTCAGTACGGTAGGCGCATGAGTGGTGAAGGAAACATTGCCGATGCCATCCATCAACTCTTCCGTTCCTCCAAGAAAAAATACTTTGCAGGAAAGACAATGCCCGTCTATGATTTGACTAAGTTTAGGAAGGGCGGGATGTTGAGTTTGTTTTGATCTATTTGTTTAATTTGCATAATGCCGAAGCTTTATATCATTGCAGGCTGCAACGGTGCAGGAAAAACCACTACTTCTTACACAGTACTACCAGAAATTCTTAACTGTAAAGAGTTCGTTAATGCAGATGAAATCGCTCGTGGGTTATCTCCCTTTCAGCCAGAAACTGTATCATTTCAAGCAGGCAGAATTATGCTCAGTCGTATTAAAGAATTAGTGCAAGGCACGAATGACTTTGCTTTTGAAACAACTCTTTCCACTAAAAGCTATGTTCCTTTAATAGAAGAAGCTAAAAAAAATGGTTATTCCATTGTCCTGATATTTTTTTTGCTTGACACGGTTGAACTTGCCAAAGCCAGAGTAAGGGAGCGAGTAGAAAAAGGAGGTCACAATATTCCTCAAGATGTTATCGAAAGAAGGTATCTGCGAGGCCGTGAAAATTTCTTTTCTCTTTATAGGGTCTTATGTGATAATTGGCTCGTTTATGACAATTCCTTTGAGCTACCTGAAATTATTGCCATTGGTCAATCAGAGCTGACAAATACAATTTATAATTACGATCTTTGGAAAAAGTTTGAAATAGCCAAATGAAAACAGAGTCAGAGCAACTAGTAGAAAAGATAACAGGTGGCGTTAAGCTTGCCATTAAACGCCTTATTGAAAAAACAAAAAAGGAAGACGGTGAATTGGTTGTTTCTAGAGATGGCAAAGTTGTAAAGATTAAGGCACGCGATATAAAAGTAACTAACAACTAATCAGAATTTGCTTTTATTCGTGCTTATCCGTGCATCCGTGGCAAAAAGAAGAGCCCTCACCCATCATGCCTCAACGCCTTCACAGGATTCGATAACGAAGCCTTCAAAGATTCATACCCAACCGTGATCAATGTAATAAGCATAATCAAGCCCACTACTCCGCCCACTACCCAAACAGTTAAGCTAGTGCGATAGACAAAACTGGCTAGCCACTGACTAGATAAAAAATAGGCCGTGGGTATTGCAATCAAGCAAGCAACCAACAACAACTTTGCAAACACAGCGAGCAACAACAATAAAATCTGCAAACTACTTGCGCCCATGCTCTTTCTAATTCCAATTTCTTTTGTGCGCTGCTCCGACATGAAGGAGGCCAAGCCGTACAATCCCACGCAAGTGATAAGGATGGCCAACCACGAAAATTTTTCTGTTAAGTTCGCCACTTTTGTTTCGTTCTCATACATGCGGCCAAATTCTTCGTCTACAAACCAATAATCAAAACCGTATTGAGGAAAATTCTTTTTCCAAGAAGCCTCTAGGGAAGCAATCTTCTCTTGCATCTTGCCAGCGGGCAAGCGCACATGAATGATGCGGTCGAACGTATGTGGCTTAGGTGAGATCGCCAGCGGTTCAATTTTCTTTTTCATAGATTGATAAGGAAAATCTTCCACCACGCCAATCACAATTCCTGTAATGGGTGCTTTGGTTGAGTCGGGTTGTGAGTAGCCCATCACATAATCGGGGCGCACAATGGTTTTGCCTACTGCCTCTTGCGGAGTCAACTTCAATGCTTTCAATGCAGATTCATTTAGCAACACCGCCATCGAGTCGGCCAAATTTTTAGGATCGAAATCGCGGCCATCAATTATTTTTAATCCAAACGTTTTAGGAAAATCAAAATCGCCATTCAATTGAAACCATTCATGTTTGTCTTCATTGATTTCAGGAAACTGCATTTGCATAGCAATGGGGCCGAAGAAATCCAAGCGCGGCAAATGATTGGCAAGTGTTATGTGTTCTATTTGTGGATCGCTCAACACTTGATTTTTGAAAGTCAGATACTGCTGATCATTGGCAGAGCCGTTAAATCCGCCATAGCGAATAGATACAATTTGTTTGCCCGCTTCGTTGAGTTTGGAATTTTTCAACAAATCCATTTGGCGAACAATGATTACCGTGCCAGTGAGCAACGTAACGGCCACTACAAATTGAAGTGTTGTTAAAAACTGTCTAAATATTCGCGATCCTTTGCCAAAAGCAAATTTGCCTTTCAATACCGATGCTGGTTGAAACCCTGAAACGAACAACGCGGGATAGCTTCCCGCCAAAATAGTAACCACCAAAATCACACCAATGATAATGAGTATCATTTGTCCATTAAAAATATGAGCAAGCGTAAAAGTTTTCCCCGTAAGGTGATTGAACTGTGGCGTAAAAAATATAACCAACAAAAGCGCAATGAAAGCAGAGATCAACACCAGCACAAAAGACTCCATCATAAATTGAAAAAATATTTCTGTGCGCACGCCTCCAAATGTTTTGCGCAAACCAATCTCTCGCGCACGGCTTGCCGATTTAGCTGTGGAGAGATTGATATAGTTGATACACGCGACCACCAAAATCAAAAGGGCGATAGTAATAAACACATACATGTAACTGATGTCGGCTGTTTTGTGATCAATCGTCCAATCCATTTCTTTGTCAAAGTGGATGTCGGTGATCTTGCGGATGACAGGCGTGAACTTGATGTCCCATTTATTTTTGGCAATGATTTCGTTCGCTTTGTTCAACAAATCTTTTTCGATCAGTGGTATTTTCTTTGGATCGCTACAAACAAAATATGATTGTGTCCAAAAGCCATTATTGCCATCGCCCATGGCTGTGCCCAAAATATCTTCTAGGTTTTGAATGAATGGCTTTAGTGCCAGAATATTCAAAATGTATTTAGGATTGACATGCGAGTTAGATGGTAAATCTTTCATCACAGCCGTTACAATCATCTCCACATTCTTGCCGTTGGTGGCCTGATGTGAAACCGTTACTGTTTTATTAATCGGATCTTCATTGCCAAACAATTCCTTCGCAGATGATTCGGTCAATATCATCGAGTTGATTTCCTTCAATGGATTTTTCACAGTCCCCTTACTAATGGGACAGTATATAACGTCCGTAATAGATGACTCTGCCCAGATGATATCTTCTGTAAGAATAATTCTTTCCTTGGCTGTGTAGTTGATACTAGTTGGCATTCCCCAAGATGCATAGCTCGTAATTCCTTTGATGCCACCATAATTTGCTAGAATATAATTGTCCCAACCCGCAGGCGCATACGGTGCGGCTTCTACGTTGCCATTGGGGAACTGCACCTTGTAACCCATGCGATACGTATCGGCTGCATCGGGGTGCATCGTATCAAACGTGAGTTCGTCTTTCACATACAACAAAATGAAGAGAGCCGAGGCAAGCCCCACAGCCAAGCCAAACATATTAACCAGTGCGTAACCGCGTTGCCGCATGATGTTGCGGAAGGAGAGGAGGAAGTAGTTGAGGATCATAGGGCGAATGTTTAGGATTGGATGTTCAATAAAACAAAAAAGTTGGTCTTTCTAAACGATGGTACGCCAAAAGACGCTGATGGTTACTGCCTTCATCTAAGATATTACAACTCGTTACAATTCGTTACAATTTTGATTGTGCATTATGTTCACCGAATCCCGATGCTATTGGTAGAAAGGTGCGGCCTGCCACGCGAGGCGCAGTGGCACCGGGCTATCCGTTACAAGTCCGCGCCCCGCACATTCCTACGCTTGGCGGGCTTTCCACTACTATCCCTGGCCGATGCCCGCACATAGCCTCTGCGTTCAACCATCATTTATACTTTTATACAAAGCCCATTAACGAGTAGTTCTTTACATTTGGTATAGAAAACCGAGCAAATGGTTGAATCTGTATTTCAATGATAAGTGTATTGATTAGCTTACTTTATATTAGGAGAAACCAAGCCGATTTTCCGACTTACCAGTACGCTATGCGCACTTCCCCTTCACAGAAGAGAGGGGTGTCCCGACTTTGTCGGGGCGGGGTGAGTTGAAAGGAATTAGCATTAATTAAAATCTAAGAATAACTTTCAGGCTCACTAATGAAGCTTTTCCCATTTATTTTTTTATTGATTTCATCCAGCACTTTTGCGCAATTCACTTTGACGGGAAAAGTAGTAGAGATCAGGACTAACGAACCGCTTCCCTTCGCCAGCATCGTTCAAAAAAATTCAAGCAAAGGAACTACAACCAATGCAGATGGATATTTTACATTGCCCAATATTCCTGTTGATACCATTACCATCCAAGTAAGTTACATTGGCTACAACACCAAGGACATAAAATTATCAAACGAGATTTTAAAACAAGGAAAATTTCTCATCGAGCTTGAACCCTCTGTCGCAGCTTTAACAGAAGTGGAAGTAAAGGCCGATGCTTTTCAATTCGTGAATGTCACCAGTGGCATCAGCCAAGCTACGCTTTCTACTAAACAGATTTCGTTGCTGCCTTCGATTGGCGAAGTGGATATTTTCCGTTCGCTTCAACTCTTGCCTGGTGTGGGCGGCACTAACGAAAATTCATCTGGCTTATACGTACGTGGCGGCACACCCGATCAAAATTTGGTTTTGCTAGATGGCATGACCGTTTACAAAGTCGATCACTTCTTCGGTTTCTTCAGTGCCTTCAATGCCAACGCAGTAAAAGATGTTCAACTTTACAAAGGAGGCTTCCCTGCCAAGTACGGTGGCCGCTTATCCAGCGTGGTGGATATGACGGGCAAGACGGGAAGTTTTGAAAAAGTGCGCGGAGGTGCTGGGTTGAATTTGCTTAGCCTCAACGGCTATTTTGAAATGCCGCTCTCCAAAAAAATTTCTTTCTTGGTAGCAGGGCGCAGATCATACACTGATATTTTACAAAGCAATGTGTTTAAAAGTATTTCAGACAATTCTATTCAAAATAAAAACTCTACAGGTCTGAGCAGCAGTGCGCTGTCAAACACAACCGTCAATACCATTCAACCCATTTTTTATTTTTATGATTGGAATTCCAAGTTGTCCATCCGATTATCAGAAAGTGATTTGGTAACAGTTAGTCTCTACAATGGCCAAGACTATCTCGATCAATCTAGGAAATATACTCGCCCTCTCATTCCAGGGCAGTACGATCGCTTGTTCAACGGAGTGGTTGCTGAAAAAACCAACTGGGGCAACCAAGGAGCATCTGCAAAATGGTCGCGACAGTGGAATAAAAACTTCTACACAAATTTTTTAATAGCGGGCTCGCAATATTTTAGCAACTATAATCGTGATGCATCGCTTAAACTGGAGATCCCAGCGCAAGACTCTGTCATTTTTTCTGTTAAGCAAACCACCAAAGAAGACAATAAAGTCAGAGACCTAACGGCACGCTTCGATGCAGAGTGGCTTTTATCGACCAAGCATAAAATTGAAATAGGCGCGTCCTTCACGCAATCAGATGTCAACTATAAAAACCTGCGCAACGATACATTGCTTATTTTAGAAAGAAACCAAAGTGGGCAATACAGCTCGTTGTATTTCTCTGACAATTGGCAGGCGACTAAGAAACTTTCCATCACAGGTGGGCTGCGCGCGTCTTACTATCAACTCACCAATCAGTATTTGTATGAGCCTCGGTTTTCGTTTGCCTATTTTCTCACTAATAAAATCAAGTTGAAAGGAGCTTACGGCAACTACAATCAATTTGTCAATCGCATCATAAACGAAAATTTATCAGAAGGCTCGCGTGATTTTTGGTTGATGGCCGATGGCGATCAAGTGAAATTGAGCAGCTCGCAACATTATATAGTTGGCGTCAGCCACGAAACCAATGGCTGGTTGTTTGATGTTGAAGCTTACCACAAAGACTTACAAAATATTTCAGAGTTTTCCTTACGTTTTCGCACAGGCGCACAGATTACCAGTGCCACGCAACTTTTTTATTCAGGCAAAGGCTATGCAGAAGGTGTCGATTTCCTTCTACAAAAAAAATCGGGCAACTATACTGGCTGGGCATCTTACACGATCGGAAGAGTGCGCAATACCTACGCAGATTTCAATGATGGAAAAGAGTTTCCTGCACTCAATGATCAACTGCATGAGTTTAAAATTACACAGAACTACACATTGGGGGCTTGGAATTTTTCTTCCACTTTTATTTTCGGTTCGGGCAAACCATTTTCTGAGCCAGCAGGCCAGTACTCCCTTTCACTACTAGATGGGCGTGATCTAAGTTACATTGGCGTGGGTACTAAAAATGGGTCGCGTCTTTCGCCCTATCACCGATTGGATGTTGCCGTGCATCACAAATTTATGTTTGACAAAGCGAGAAAGATTAAAGGAGACCTTGGCATTTCTATTTTTAATCTTTACAATCGAAAAAATATTTGGTACTATCAATATGATTTTACGCAAAAGCCAGCGGTGATTACGGAAGTGACTTATCTGAGCATCACACCGAATTTATCATTGGTCATTGATTTTTAAAACATGAAAATAAATTTTTCAAGCCTGCTATTGATTTTCATTGCCAGTCTCTTCTTGCAACAATGTTCGCAAGAAGAAAAAGTTACTGACAATTATGTGGTGGAGGCATACATTTATTCCAATGAGCCCGTTAAGAATATCAAGATCACCGAAACACTTCCTATTCAAAGTACGGACACTATCGCTCCTGCTATCAAAGATGCTACTGTTGTTTTGAAAAGGGCGAACAAAGAATACCAACTCCAGTTTGATGATAAATCGAGTGCGTATTTTTATCCTGCCAATGATTTGGAAATAAAGCCCAACGATGTTTTTGATATTACGATTAAAAATAAAAACAGGATTGCCACCGCCTCCACCGTTGTGCCGTTGGCTACAAAAGGATTGAATCTTTCTGATAACAAAATTCACATCCCGCAGATTCAACTAAATCTCTTCACAAGAGAGCAAGTCACCGCCCTATTTGCCTCCGCGCGTTTAAATGTAAATTGGGATAATACAGACAATCAACTTCATTTCATTTCTGTTGAGAGCCTCGACAGATTTGATCCTATCTTTCCTAGCAATTTTCCCCCGAGTGTCATTACGTTGTTTCGCACCTTCCGTTTTGTCTCCGCACCTACTCGATTGAACACGTACCAGATTATTGGCCTCAGCTTAGAAACGTATGGTCGCTATCGCGTAAAAGTTTACCGTGTTAACAAAGAGTATGCGGATCTTTTTCAAAATCAAGCGCAAGATTCCAGAGATTTGAACGAACCTCCATCCAATATCACTAATGCTTTTGGTCTTTTCTCGGCTTTCGCTAGTGATAGCGCTTTCTTTGAGGTGGTGAGGGATTGAGGACTGGCCTACCTATCATACTTCGATAAAATTGATGCCAGATTGTTTTATTCTTTCTCTTATATTTAGGGGTTATTAGAATAAACATGGATTCACAAAAAGACTATCACCTTGGCTTACTTTATTTAGTTCATTTGTTGATCAGTGCAGATGGTGTTGTTGACGAACATGAAAAAGAACTTCTTGATAAGATAAAGGATAAGGAACAAATTCCAGGTTCTACATTTGAAGAGTTCAATGCTAGTATTAAACAAAACAAGGATCGTGAGATTTATCAACAAGGCATTGAATTGATCAATCGTTGCCCAGACGATAAAAAATTAGATGCATTTGTACATCTCTATAAAATGTCTGAGGTAGATGGAAATGTTCATGTAAAGGAGGTCAGGCTTCTTTTGTACTCTATCAAAATGGCGGATATTGAATTTAATGATGTAGTGCAGAAAGCAGCTCAGATTAAAAATTATTAGCAGTATAATTCTCATTCATTTTCTTTTAGAATTTATCGATGAAGTTTTTCTTTAAAGCTTTAGTTTTTTTATTTCTTGTTGGCAGTTGTATCTCCAAGCCAAATAAATTTTCTGATCCAATCCTGATTAAGATTGCCGACTTTCAAGACAGAAGGCAAACGGATAGCCTGATCCATTTTCTTCTAGATAAAAATCCTGTTTACCGAACAGAAGCCGCAATGGCATTTGGGTCTGTACAAGATTCAGTGGCGTCTTTGCAGCTTGGCTCTATGTTGTTGGAAGATCCAATTGTTGAGGCTAGAAGGGCGGCTGCCTTTGCACTTGGTCAAACCGTGGGAGTGGCCTCCGTCAATGCGTTGATTCCTGCATTGGAAGACAAAGACAGTTTTGTTGTGCACGAAACGTTGATCGCATTGGGTAAAACGGTGACCAAAAATGATTTAGATGTACTCAAAAGATTTAACGCAAAAGATACACTAACCCAATCGGGATTGGCGTGGGCATTTTATCATATCGGCCTACGAGGACTGGCTGATTCGATTATAGTAAGCAAAGCGAAAGCCTTTTTGAACGCAACGTATTCTTATCAAACTCGATTAGGAGCCGCACATTTTTTTAGTCGAGGGAATAAATTAGCAGAGGCAAATTTTGATGATGAACTTATCGCTGCTGCCCTTGATGACAAATCGCCCTTTGTACGTATGGCCGCTGCTGGCGCATTGAGAAAATCAGATTCTGCAAAAAGCACTAATCCTTTATTAAAAATTCTTTCAGCAGATATAGATTATCGTGTTCGCATCGGAGCAGTCAGATCATTGGCAACGATAGATGTAAATCGTGCCGTGCAAGGAGTGATCAATTCATTAGATGACCAAAATATGAATGTGGGAATTGCAGCCTCCGAAGCACTGAAGCCAAAGCCTTTATTTTTCAAACAGATTGTTGCCAAAGCGAGAGCAATAAAAAATACTCGCATCCAAAGCAATTTGTTCAAGGCAGCATTGACTCTTTCTCCAACTGCTGAATTAGTGAGTGAAGTGAAAACCTTGTATACAGATTCAAAAAATCATTATCAGAAAGCCGCATTGCTTAATACGCTTTCAGTTGTGACTGAGGCCTATTCGTTTATTGGTGATGAGTTGATGGCATCCAAGGTCTTTGTTATTCAAACAGCAGCGGCACAAGCATTAGCCGACATCAATCACAATAAAAAGTTTGATACCAAATTAAAAAGAGAGTTTGTAGCCTTGTATGAGAAAGCGATCTTAAAAGGTGATGCAGGGGTGATTGGTATTGTGACTGCTGCTTTGAGCGATCCCGACCTTGGGTACAAAGAGGTGATTACCGATTTTTCTTTTTTAGCAGAGGCAAAGAAAAAACTCTCGCTTCCCAAAGACATTGAAGCCCTTCAACCATTGGAAGAAGCTATTGCTTACTTTGAAGGAAAACAAAAACCATTGGCTCCAAAGAATCAATTCAATCACCCAATTAATTGGGAATTGGTGAAATCGATTAAAAAAGAGCAGCGTGTAAAAATCCAAACGGAACGAGGTGACATTATTGTGAGGTTGTTTATAGAGGAAGCACCAGGGTCGGTTGCCAACTTTGTGGAGTTGATAAACAAAAAATATTTTGATGGAAAGAATTTTCATCGAGTAGTTCCAAATTTTGTTGCTCAAGGTGGTTGTAATCGTGGTGATGGATTTGGCAGCGAAGATTATTCTATTCGATCAGAGTTTTCGATGAGGGTTTACAAAGAAGGCTCACTCGGCATGGCCTCTGCAGGAAAAGATACCGAAGGCACACAATGGTTCATCACGCACTCACCCACACCTCATTTAAATGGGCACTATACTATTTTTGCAGAAGTAGAAAGTGGGATGGAAATCGTACATATTTTGGAAATGGGTAACCAAATCATGAAAGTATCGTTGTTGTAGAAAACCAATGGGTGTACGACAGTTTTGCAAAACTGTCGTACACCCAAACCAATTGTTATCATGAGTAGAGCATATTTGTTTTTCTTGTTGAGTATTTTTTTTGTTATTAGTTGTAAAAAAAAGGAAGAAAAATATAGCGAACTATTCACCAAAGGAGAAGCACTTGGAACAGTGGATGATCGTTTGCACGAAGCCTCTGGATTAATCGAGAGCATTGCCAACCCCCAATACTTTTGGACACTGAATGACAGCGGAAACCCGGCAGAAGTTTTTCTAATAGATCAAAAGGCGAACATCCAAATGGTTTGCAAATTGAGAGGAATAGATAATCGTGACTTTGAAGATATCACCATGGGTGCAGGCCCTGTTGAGGGTAAAAATTATATATATGCTGCTGACATTGGTGATAACTTATCCCGCTATTCTATAAAGTTGATTTATCGATTTGAAGAGCCTTTGTTCACTGAAGGTAATAGCGAAATTGAGATCACCGATTTTGATACGTTAAGAATAAAACTAGCTGATAGGCCGCGTGATACAGAAGCGATATTGGTTGACCCGCTATCAAAAGATATTTACTTGTTGTCTAAATTAGAAGATTCGATTTCTTTGTATCAGATCAAATTTCCATTTCAAAATGATACGTTGATTGCAGATAAATTGGCCATTTTGCCTTTACATAAAATTACTGCGGGCAATATTTCTGCAGATGGAAACGAGGTACTGTTAAAAAATTATAAGCAAGTTTATTATTGGAAGAATAATGCTGGATTGCCTCTCTCAAAATTATTATTGACCGAACCTGCACTTTTGGCCTATAAGAAAGAACCGCAAGGTGAGGCCATTTGCTGGGCACGCGATGGTGGGGGCTACTATACGCTGAGCGAAAAAGCAGAAGGCGAAATAGGAAAGCTTCTTTTCTACAAACGAAAGTGATCAAGCTTGTCGTGCGATCAAGTTATTGGTAAAGGCCATAAGAATTGATTTGTCGCCTTGTATATCCTTAAGCCTTTCAAAACCTTTGCTAAAATATTCCTCGATTTTCTTTTCGGTCTGTAGCGGTATGCCGATGTTGTCATAGATAGTTGTAACGGCCTTCACTTTTTTAGCAGCGTTAAATTTCTTAGCAGAAAGCCATTTTGCTAGTTCAACTTTGTCTTTACCTCTTGCTTTTTCTAAAGCTTTAATAAGTAGAAATGTTTTTTTATTAGCAATGATATCGCCACCTACTTGCTTACCAAATTTCTTTTTGTCCGCATACACATCTAGCAGATCGTCTTTCAATTGAAAGCCAATACCGATGTTGATTCCAAATTCGCGCAAAGCGTTTCTGTCTTCCATAGAAGCATCGGCTAACAATGCTCCCAACTCTAAACTAAAGCCAAGCAACACAGCCGTTTTCAATCGAATCATTTCAATGTACTGTGCCTCCGTTACTTTTGCCTTTGTTTCAAATTCCATATCCCACTGTTGTCCTTCGCACACTTCTGCAGCACATTGGTTGAATATCCTCAAAACTTCTTTTAGTTTTTTTTCTTCCAATGAAAGGAATAAATCGTACACACGCACCAGCATCACATCACCCGAGAGAATAGCTGTATTCACATTCCATTTTTCGTGCACGGTAGCTTTGCCTCTTCGCAATGGAGCCTTGTCCATAATATCATCGTGCATGAGTGTAAAGTTGTGAAAGGCCTCTACGGCTGCCGCGTATGGCGCAATTTTCCCCACATCTTTTTTATAGAGCGAATAAGAGAGCATCACCAGCAGAGGACGCAATCGCTTGCCGCCCAAGCTCATCAAGTAGCGAATGGGTTCGTAAAGCGATTTAGGTTGAGAACCAAATTTTTGTTTTTTGATTTCTACTTCGATCAATTGTTGGTAGTGCACTAGCATAATTGCTTAAAATAAAAACCTCCCAAAGCTAAAAGGGAGGTTTTGTAAAGTTAGTAAAAGTCTTTAAAGCAAAAGACTCGCCCTGGGACGCTGTTCTGATGGGTAGCGTGGCGAGTACTGTTAGGTCAAAGGTAAAACAATTTTAGATAGGAGCATAAACTTTTATTCTACACTAAATGTTTTCGGAAAGGATTTAGACTGCGATAAAAAACCTTAGTAGAAAACAGTATGATGGTGTGATCCAACCTTATTACCTTATTGTCCTTAGTAATAGCATCTGGTAAAAATAAGGTAATAAGGTTGAGCTTATTCATGAAGTTAATTTTCTACTAAGGTTTAGCTTGTTGCCGATTGCATTCACTTGGCTTATGGCTATTCAATCGTTAAATCTATCAACCTCCTATCCACATCGGTTTTCTTCACGCGCACTTGTACTTTATCTCCCAAGCGGTAGATTTTCTTTCTTCTGCGGCCAATCGCGCGATAATTCTTTTCATCGAACTCATAGAAATCATCTTTCAAATCAGACATGCGCGCCATGCCCTCGCACTTTGTTTCTACAATCTCCACGAAAATACCAAACTCCTGCACGCCCGTAATGATGCCTTCATACACTTTGTCATCAGCCATCATGCTCATGAATTCCACTTGCTTGTATTTGATGGAAGCTCGCTCCGCATCGGCTGCGCGCTTTTCGCGTTCCGAGGAATGAATGCACTTTTCTTCAAATTCTTTTTTGGGTACTGATTTTCCGTTATCCAGATAATGTTGCAACAGTCGATGTACGATCATGTCAGGATATCTGCGAATGGGCGAAGTAAAATGCGTGTAGTGATCAAAGGCCAGACCAAAATGTTGTTTTGCTTCGGTAGTATATTTTGCTTTAGCCATCGCACGCACGGCTAGTGATTGCAATACGTTTTGCTCTGGCTTGCCTTCAATTTCCTCCATCAATTTATTCAATGAACGAGAAACAGATGCTTCTTCCGTTTCAAGTGTATGACCAAATTGCTTGGCGAACAAAGCGAAGTCAGATACCTTATCAGGATTAGGAAAATCATGGGTGCGATAAACGAATGTGTTCTTCTCTTCGCCTTTTTTCATTTTGAAAACATAGGTTGCCACCGCTTTGTTGGCCAAAAGCATAAACTCCTCGATCAATTTAT
Source organism: Cyclobacteriaceae bacterium (assembly GCA_046155095.1). Classification (GTDB taxonomy): domain Bacteria; phylum Bacteroidota; class Bacteroidia; order Cytophagales; family Cyclobacteriaceae; genus ELB16-189. Next base: position 30,211 of record JBJXEB010000017.1, on the reverse strand, counting down.
GTGCTTCTTTTCTAACTTTAGGAACAACGGATAGTGGCTTACCATCTTTATCGAGCTTGAATTTTACTTCCGAAGTTTCAAAATTGACTGCGCCTTTTTTGAATCTATCTTTACGAAGGATGAGATGTAGCTCATTTAAGATTTTTATTTCTTCTGCAAATTTCCCTACACCACTTTCGATTACTTCTTGTGCCTGCTCATAAGAGAAGCGATGTGCCGAATGGATGACGGTACGACCGAACCATTCATTATGCACTCTTCCTTTGCTATCCATTTCAAACACGGCTGCAAAAGTCAGTTTGTCTTCATGGGGGCGAAGCGAACATAACTCATTTGACAATCGCTCGGGCAACATGGGCACAGTGCGATCTACTAAGTACACGGAAGTAGCACGATCAAACGCATCGTTATCCAAATCGTTTCCTGGTCTCACATAATGCGTTACATCAGCAATGTGCACACCAATTTCATAATTGCCATTTTCCAGTTTTTTAAATGAGATGGCATCATCAAAATCTTTGGCATCTTCAGGGTCAATAGTAAACGTGATCACATCTCGAAAATCCCTGCGCTTCTTAATTTCTTCTTTGGTAATTCCTTCTTGGATTTTTTCTGATTCTTTCAACACATTTTCGGGGAAACGAAAAGGTAAATCAAACTCCGCCATGATGGAATGGATTTCAGCATTGTTCTCTCCTGTCTTTCCAAGAATTTCTACAACCTTGCCTTCAGGGTTTTTATCACCCTCTGCCCACTTGGTCACTTCAAACAATACTTTATCGTTGGCCTTCGCACCATTCAGGTTTTCTGGATAGATGAAAAAATCTTGGTATATTTTTTTAAAGTCAGGGACTACAAAGCCATAGTTTTTTGAAAGTTCCATTCGCCCTACAAAGCGTGTGCGGCCGCGCTTTACTACTTCCACAACTTTCCCTTCTGGACTTGATCCATTCTTTTTGCCCAATAAAGAAACCATTACGGTATCTCCGTGTAAGGCAGAACCAAGATCGCGCGCTTGCACATAAATATCTTTCTTGCCTTCTTCACCCGTTGTTACATAGGCAAACTTTGGTTGCACGTGATCTACTACTCCAATGAGTGATTTAGGAGTAATAGAAAAGGACTTGGTAAGCTTATAACTACCGTTGCTTAGTTGCTCTACTTTGCCTTCTTCTCGCAAGGACTCTAGCATTTTATATAAATCTTCAATTAATGCCTTTCGTTTTAGCAATAACTTCTTGGCAATTTGCGGTGCCGTAAATGCTTTTCCCGACATGCCTTCCAGTAAAGTGATTAGCGAGCCATACATGCCGCCTTTCTCTTTCTTCTCTTTCTTTTCTTTTTGTTCTTTAAATTTCTTTTTGCTCATAATAATTTTTTTCTTTCTTGACGTGTGTCGTAAATTTCATGTAGATGTATTTCGTTTTTATGAATGGAGTACACCAGGCGATTGTGTTTAGTGAGAAGAAAACTTCTCAAACCAATCTTTTTTGGAGATGAGATGCCAAGGTTGGGGAATCTTGCTAAAAGGTATAATTTTCGGTCAACGATTTTAGAAAATCGCAAGGCAGTCGTGTCGCCCCATTCAATAAGTAAATAATCAATAACTTCTTTATATCTGCTTTTTGCTTTAATTGTCCAGACTATCTTCCTAACCATTGCTTCACTTCTTTTTGAACCTGCTCGTGAGAAACAGCTTTGCCCTCTTTACTTTGTTTGAGGGACAATTCAATATTTTTCTTTTGAGAAGGATTGAGATCATCCCAAAAATCTTTGCCTTGATAAGATTTCATATCGCCAAGAGCAATATGCAACTCAGTCAGAATCTTAGAATCGGTAATGGTCTTGATCCTTTTTGCAATTTTAGTTTTCAACTCTGTATTGCTCATAAACTTTTGTAAAGATACCTAATTTATTTTGATGTTATGTTCGTCCATCAAGCCCATGCCTTTCATTTTCAAATACAATTGAGCAATGGCCACTACATCGCCCACGCAGTACTCTGCTATCTTAGTCAATTCTTTATCGCGGTAGTAAACACCATTCACCATTGAGCCATCCATACTGCCTTTGCTGGATGGGATGTTAAAGATCGCAGCTAATAAATCAAGCGAAGTATAATGTTTGTAGTCGCCAAACTTCCAAAGCTCCATGGTATCTAAGTGAGGGATTTCCCACGGCTTCTTTCCTGCATAATCCATTAACTTTGGCAGTGCCATTCCATTGACTAGCATTCGCCTGCTCATGTAGGGGAAGTCAAATTCTTTTCCATTGTGTGCGCACATTTTAGTGGACACATCCAACTTTTCCAGCATTGCTTTGAACTCAGTTAGTAACTTCGTTTCATCATGATCAGCAAAATATTTGGTGCGTAAGCCGATCTCTCCTTTTTCATTCTCTACATACTTACCTACCGCAATCACGATGATCTTTCCAAACTCTGCATAGATGCCTGCTTTCTCGTGGAACAAATCTTCGTCTGTTTGGCCTTCTTCTCTTTTAAAAAAATTTGCTTTACGTGCCCATTGTGCTTTGAGCCGCTCGCTGAGTTGAGAATGTTTTTCAACGCAACCAACCGTTTCAATGTCGAGGAAGAGAATGTCTTTTAAATCCTTGGAATGCTTCATTGATTTATTTTATTCATAATCGAAGGTAGGATTTTATCTATTATCAAAAGAAGAAAAAATGCAAACGCGGATGCAAAGGCAATGATCCCCAAAAATAGAAGGTAGTACTGAATAGCCCATTCAAACGCGACCTTCAGGCGATGTAGCAAACTAATTTGAATTTCTCGAGTTTCCATTAATGAAAACCGAACTGTACAGAATTCGTTTTCCTCAGAAAAATCTCCCAACGATACCCCGAGCCCTTGCAGCTCCTGTTCTATTTCCAATATGCGGTTTTGTAAATTAATAAACTCATCGATTCTGCCATTTTGCTTTTTGATTTCCAGCAAAGATTGACGGGTAATTTCAAGGGAAGCTTTTTTAGCGTTTAGATTTTTGAACTCACTGGTCTTATCCACTTTGGTAATTTCCTTTGAAGATACTTTGCCAATCTTTATCAACTGCTCATACAAGGAATCAAACTTCTCTGGGGCTACGCCTAATAACAAGCTCAATGCCCTATTTCCTTTTTTTCCAGAATTTTGCTCATACTGCACAATGGCGTTGAATTTTTTGATTTCACCCTTTAAGATTTTATCGTCCTTTTCAAACTCACTTGTTTTCGATTTTACAGTAGCCGTCTTTTCATATTTTTGATCAACACTAAACTCCTGGGAAGGATTTACATTTACTCCTTGGCTTGCTACTGATTTCTGAAACTTATAGCTGTCGCTTGCATAATTGCGCTTCAAACTTGTTTCATTGGAAAACAGATCGGAAAGATTCTCCTCTTGTAGTTCAGATAATCCAGTGGTGTATCCATAAATAAAACGGAAGACAAAAAGGAGAAGAAACCCGAGCATGGATAAGAGGATGGCGCGGATTAAACGGGTTTTGAAGGGGGCTTTCATAAATTAGTTTTAAAGTACTGTGTCAGGCTAATAGTGCAACAAAGATAGGATTTGATAAACATCTTTCGTGATTTGTTGTATCATGAATGCAACACGCCCTCCATCTCCAGTTCTTTAATAAAAATCAAATTCTCTTCGCAAATCGAGTCAGGTACAAAAACAAAACGCTTGTCATAAATCTGCGAGCCAACGTAGTAGCTCACCCAATATTCGTTGTTCAAGTGTAGCACGTTTGAGTCAAGAGGTTCAATTACCGTTGATCCATTGGCAGGAACGGTTTGCAAAAAATGGCGTAGTGTAGAAGTGCGTTGAGTTTCACCATCTTTTTCGCCATAGCCACTGCTGGCTACGAGTGCGTTTTCTATTGGAAAAGGATTATTGTTGATCAAGTAAACTTTCCATTCGTCTTGATTTAGAATATTTTTTTCGCGAACGACAGCCAACGTCACATTTTGTACATTCGGTATATCAATATCCTTGATCATTTTTCTTTAAAGTTATCTGCTACAATTTTTTCTGCAGGTTTGCCTTGCGGTGTAAAATCAAGAGCGGCCATTCGGTGTGGGCCGTGAGGATACCATTTCCAAAAATATACGCCCGCCAACCAGTCCTTTTTCCACACTGATTGAAAAAAAGCTTGGTAGCAATTGGCTTGGGCTTCGTTGGAAATTTCGGCACCACTGTTTTCCTTTGGCCACACCCACGGTTCGATCCCCGCATTTTTATCACTGCGATAGCCAATCTCAGTAAAGAGTACTGGCCGACTGAATTTTTTATGAATGCGTTCGATGGAAACAAGAGGCACTTCCCATCCCCTTTTTAAATCCTTCATAGAATGCTCTTTGTTTTGTGTGAGTGAAAAATAGGCTTGCACGCCAATGTAATCCAAAGCATCCCAAAATTTTACTTGCTCATATTCTTCATGAAAATTGGCTGCATAGGTAAGTTTACCTTTATAGATGGATCTTACTTTAGCAATGATGGTACGCCATTCTTTTTCTTTTCCAATTGTTTTGTGAAGCTCGGTGCCAATGCAAAAAATTTCGATTTTATTTTTCTCGGCCAGTTCGGCATAATGAACAATAAACTTTTCATAGATGCGAAACCACCGTTGCCAGGATGTATCGCTTTTCATTTCAATATCCCCCGGCCAGCCTTTGCCCACCCAAATATGTGGCTTGAGCAATGTTTTGATCCCAGCCTTTCTTGCCAGGGCAGTTGTCTTAGAAATACCTTCATCTGATTCGCCCCACCAAACGCGGTCGGAAGAAAAATTAGTAGCGAGCGAGGAGGCATTGGCATCGCGCTGAAAGGCAAATGGTGTCTGTGATATCCAGTTGACATAGTATTTGAGCAGGTTTGCAATTTCTTTTTCGGTCACCAACTCGCGCCCACCCACCCAACAAACCCCCTTTTGCTTTTTGCCATCCGATAATTGCGAATAAGCAGGTGAACTTATTAGAAGAAGCGAAAAGAATAGGTAGAATATTTTCACCACGCTAATTTACGAGTGTCATGCCAAATAGAGAAGCAATCTTTTCTTTCATGCGCAATTTGACCAATTCCATGTTGGCAGGTTTTCCAAGTTCTTTCTCGAGAGATGTAACCGCTTTATTATCTATACCACAAGGAACAATGTGTTTAAAGTAGCTGAGATCGATATTTACATTAAGCGCCAGCCCATGCATGGTTACCCATCTGCTTGTTTTTACACCCAGTGCGCAAATTTTTCTGGTTGTCCATTCATTTTCATAATCGATCCAAACACCTGTCAATCCTTTGATGCGCCCTGAGGCAACTCCAAATTCTGCTAACGCTTGAATAACAGCTTCCTCTAGCAAGCGCATGTATTGATGAATGTCTGTAAAAAAATTCTCCATGTCAATCACGGGATATGCCACCAACTGGCCTGGCCCGTGATAAGTGATATCCCCACCGCGATTGATCGGATAGTAGCTCGCTTGGATGGTATGCAGGTCTTCTTTTTTGATCAGTAAATTTTTTTCTTCCCCACTTTTGCCGAGGGTGTACACGTGTGGATGTTCGCAGAAAATAAGATAGTTGCTAGTTACAAGCTGCCCGTTGTTTGGGAGATCGCGGTTTTGTTTTTTTACCTCCAGTATTTTATTGAACAAATCGGTTTGGTAGTCCCATGCTTGCTGGTAGTCGATCAGGCCAAGATCAATGAAGTGGGCTTGTTTGTTGAGAGTGGAGTTCAATTTTTATATATATACGAGTTTCCTATTTGGAATCCTGGAACGTTCCTCTACTTCATCTTCCCCAATTCCTCCTTCAAATAATCAATCGCCTCGATAGTATTTGACTCTACGCCATTTTCTTTCGCTAAGTAATAGGAGATCCAGTCGGTTAAGTGGATGAGATAATAATATTGCTCCAACAAAGAGGCACCTTCGGCAACAATATCAATGATAGGGTTAGACTTTTTCTCGAAAATAGGTCGACAAATTTCCATACGCTTTTCCACACGCTCATGATCATGATCAGAATACAAATAGATCACCTGTGCTTGTTGCAAAATGCTTTCGGGAAACTGCCAGCCCACAATCTCATTATGGTTCATTTCTGGGAAGGTGTTTACGTGAGCCAACTGTTTGGCGTTTTCATTGATTTGATTTTGAAAGCGCGTAGCCATTGCTTTCAGGCGTTCATCACAATAAATAATAGGCAACTTGCCGCGGAGTTTTTTGGCAATCAATTCTGCTTCTGATTGAATGGCCATCTCACCCCGGTTTAAATACTCAATGGCATTTTCAGTTTCCTTTATAAAAGCCGCGCCAATTAAGTTAGTATGGTACAACGCGCACATCAGTGATACAATCATGTAACCTAGGTGACCTCTCGCACTTTTTGATTCTCCAGGAATTTGTATCCAAAGTAAATTGTACTCCTTCGCCAACTCTAGCATTTTGCCGCCAGAAGTGATGCAAATAATGTGGGCACGTTTTAACATGGCTTTGTGAATGGCCGCGAGCGTTTCTTCTGTATCGCCACTGTATGAACAAGCAATGAATAGTGTATGCGGGCTTACAAACTGAGGAATGTTATAACCTTTGGAAACCGTGATGGGAATAGGCACGCGTCCAAATGTAAGCGATTCCACCAAGTTGGCACCAATACCCGAACCACCCATGCCCGTTATCAAAATATTTCTAATGTCACTACCGGGTCTCACCAAATCCACCGATTGGCCAATCTTCAACGCGCTTGCTAACTGTAGTGTAAAGCCTTCTATGAGTTTCTTCATTCTTTGTTTATCTTCGATGTTCAAAGGTAGATTATTTCCAGTGAGCGATAAAATCAAAAAAGGAAAGGAAGGTGAAGACATGGCCGCCCGCTTTCTTATAGAGAAGGGCTATGAAATAGTCCGGAGGAATTATCGGTACAAGCAATCAGAGATTGACCTGATCGTAAAAAAAGATAACTGGTTGATTTTTGTGGAAGTGAAACTGCGCTCGTCAGATGCATATGGCTACCCAGAAGATTTTGTCGATTATAAAAAAGCAAAAAATGTTATTGATGGAGCTGAGCAATACACATACGAAAACGATTGGCAAGGCAATGTGCGGTATGATATTGTGTCAATTCGTTTGTTGAAAGACAAAACAGAGATTATACAAATTGAGGATGCGTTTTACTAACTAAACAATGAACCAATACCTCATTTACGCCTTAGGTTTTTTTGCGCAAGGACTCTTTGGTGCACGGTCGGCAGTGCAGTGGTATTTGTCTGAGCGTGAAAAGAAAGTGGTTTCACCAACGTTGTTTTGGGTTTTCAGTCTTATTGGTTCCTCGCTTTTTCTCGTTTATGGATTGATCCGCCACGACATTGTTATTTTAATCGGCCAATCCATTTCATTTTATATTTACGTGCGCAACTTGCAGTTGAAAAAAGTATGGACAATTGTACCCATTGTATTACGGCCTTTCATTCTGTTCATCCCTCCCACCATTTTATTTCTCGCTTATCAACAATTGACTGCTTTTGAAATTGAGAAAGGCTCTACTATTATCACTATCATGGGCGTGGTCGGGCAGTTACTTTTAAACTGCCGCTATTTGTATCAATGGTATTTTTCTGAAAAGGCAGACGAGTCTGTGCTGCCATTGGGGTTTTGGATCATTAGTGCTGTAGCTTCGGTAATGGTTGTTGTCTATTCTATTTATCGACAAGAACCAGTGCTATTCGTAGCACAGTCATTGGGGATATTGGTTTATGTGAGAAACATTTTTATCTATAGGAGAAACTATCAGACAGGGTAACTCTGCAATCAGGAATCTACTGATATCTACCGCTAATCAAAATGAAGTATTCATTTTCAGGATCTCAAAAATCGAACAGAGTCAGCCATAATTCGTTGCTTCAAGTTGCAGAAGGTACAAAGTCCACAGGTAACAATCAAGAAGTAAAAAATTCGTCAATGGATATAGCGCTTTTGCCTAGGCTTGTCTATTTTGTAAATTATTATGCCGTACTAGATTGAATTCCGTACTATAAAAGTTTTTCATCTACTCATAATATAGTCATCGATGGTTTACATTTAATTAGATCAATGAAATTAAACAACAGAACACTAGAAAATGACTTACCATATTACAAAAGCAATCAAAAATGAAATCCCCATCCTCATCAGTGTCCCCCATTGCGGCACCGCTTTCCCCGATGAATTAAAAGATCAATACAAACCTGAATTGATTCAATCATTAGACGACACCGATTGGTTTGTGGATAATCTTTATGATTTTGCGCCAGCGCTAGGCATCACCATGATTACTGCGCACTACAGTCGCTGGGTGATTGACCTCAATCGCGATCCACAAAGTAAACCACTTTACACCGATGGGCGGATCATCACCGAGCTTTGTCCTACTACTACTTTCTTAGGAGAAGTATTGTATGGAGATAGGCGGAAAGAAGTAGCGCAAGCTGAAATTGAAAGACGTGTGCAGCAATATTATTTACCCTATCACACAAGAATTGAGGAAGAGCTAACAAGATTAAAAAGAAAATCCGGAAAAGTGTTGCTGTGGGATTGTCACTCCATCAAACAATTTGTGCCTACCATCCGCTTAGAAAAATTTCCTGACCTGATTTTAGGTGATGCCGATGGAACATCTGCTTCCAAAGATTTAACTCAGTCCTCATTAGATAGTTTAAGAGCATCAAGCTTTGAATTGAGCCATAATCATCCTTTCAAAGGTGGTTATATTACTCGTCACTTCGGCAAGCCACAAGAAAACCAGCACGCTTTACAGTTGGAGATGACAAAAGTCAATTACATGGATGATGAAGAAAAAAAGTACGATACGGTAAGAGCAAATAAAATGCGATTGCTTTTGGAAAATACATTCACGAAATTGAGCCAACAATTGAATTAGCAATATCTATGAAAAAGATGTTTTACGCAGGCATATTTGTTCTTTTCGTGGTGTTTGGCCTTACTGCTTACAGGCAAAGCGAAAACGCGAAAATCTATCGCACGGATAAGAACAGAATGCACCGTGAACTAGTAAAGGTGCGCTACGAAGCACAAGCTGCAAAATTAGAAATTGCCAAACTTAGACAAGTGATTGAAGCCGAGCGAAAAAATGCGCAGGAGCTTATGCGGAAGGCTCTTAAAAAATAAGTCTATGCATTATTTTCAATTCAATTCACTTTTACTTCAAAAAAAATGGTTGTCGCCAGCTTATGTTGGCGTTGATCAAGATGGCTTCATTCGCTATTTGAATTCTATTCCACCAGATGAATCCATCGGGATAGAATCGGTACTGGGTTTTGCGTTGCCTGGTTTTCAAAATGCACACTCACATGCGTTTCAATATGCGATGGCAGGGCTTGCCGAGAATCATCCAGCAGGAATGGACGATGACTTCTGGACATGGCGCGAAGAAATGTACAAGTGCGCGTTATCTGTTGACCCCGATCAGGCCGAAGCAATTACTGCGATGTTGTATGCCGAAATGTTGAGGCATGGATATACATACGTTGCCGAGTTTCATTATCTGCACCACGACAAAGATGGAAAGCCCTACACACATCTGGCTGAGATGGGCGAGCGCATGGTGAGTGCTGCTAAAACAGCAGGAATAAAAATCACCCTCGTTCCTGTTTTTTATCAGAAAGGAAATTTTGGTATTGATCCTCAACCACGCCAGCGCAGATTCATTTCTAAAAATATTGATGATTATTTTGAATTACTGGAAGCTTCGAAAGCTGTAGTAAAAAATCAGCCACACGCATCATTGGGGTTTAGTGTGCATTCCCTTCGGGCTGTCGATTTGCCTGATGTGATAAAGACATTTCAGCAAGGTCCGAAAGAATTGCCTTTTCATCTCCACGTATCCGAACAGAAAAAAGAAGTGGAAGATTGTCATGCACATTGCGGCAAGCGACCCATGCAATGGCTGCTGGATAATGTAGAGGTGAACGAACGTTTTCATTTAGTTCATTCTACGCATTTAAATGACGATGAGTTAACGAGATTAGCAAAATCAAAAGCGAATGTGGTTTTATGTCCATCCACAGAAGGAAACTTAGGTGATGGCATCTTCCGCATGAAAGAATTTGTAAAGTTGGGTGGGCATTGGAGTATCGGCACAGATAGTCACATCAGCATCAATCCGTTTGAAGAATTTCGGATGATCGACTATCGCCAGCGATTGGTCACCAGCAAGCGCAATACTTTTGAAGGCGATGCCGCACAAGCAATGATCAATGAATCCGTAACTCAAGGCCGATTGGCGATGGGTAGAAAAACTTCAGATCATTTTGAAATCGGGCAACCGTTTGATGCTTTGGTGGTCAGTGCCACCACACATTTATTAGCAGATACATCAGAAAAAAACAGATTGCCTACTATTCTCTTCACAGGAGATTCCAGTCGGAACATAGGGACAATTGTTAACGGAAAGTGGGTGGTGAAAAACCAACATCACCAAAATGGGCATGCAATCAAAGTGGCTTTCGCTAAAGCGATGCAAGAGCTAAAAAATCGGTGAAGCTATCTTTCATTGCGACTTCGTAGCAGACTATTTGATTCCTTATATTTGTATTAATGGAAACACGTGAAGAGGTTTTAAGAAAAATAAACTGGGATTATACCTACACGGTAGAGGAGATCAATGTTATCCTTCGCGGCAATGACTACCGAATGAAAAAACCTTTCTACATTAAGTTATTAAAAACTTTTCGCTGGTATGTTTTGAAGGAAGTGCTTACGGAATCGGAGATTGAAGAAATGCTTTCCCTCGATGTCATCGATAATCTACATGTGGATTCGCTGAAAGAAAAATACAAGTATGTTCGACAAGTATTATACGGATAGGCTTTATCCACTACAAGATCGAGTCCTTAAAGAAATCGAAAAATCCAATACGTTTCTTTACCTCACTGGTGGTACTGTTGTCAGTCGATTTTATTTGCACCATCGTTATTCCGATGATCTTGATTTATTTTCTAATCAACATGCGGATTTTGAAAAGGAAATTGATCGCGTAACCCAGCACCTTAAAAAAAGTTTTCAGGTTGATCTTCAGTTAAAAGATGTAGCCTACGGTCGCGCTTTTATTAAAGAAGATGATCTGGTGTTGAAAATAGACTATGTCAATGATGTCGGTTTCCACGCAGGTGAAGTAATTAATAGTCCTCTTTTCACACGGACTGATAACTGGAAAAATATTCTCTCCAATAAAATCACGGCTCTCACCAGAGAAGAAGGAAAGGATGCGTCTGATATTGTTTCTATGTGCCTTCGTTATGCTTTCAATTGGCAAGACATCATTAATGATGCGAAAAATAAAGACTCTTGGATTGATGAAGTAAATGCCTCTAGGTTACTTCACAATTTTCAACTAGAAAAATTAAAAAAAGTAAAGTGGGTTAAAGAGCCTGATTACGAAGAAATGGAGAACCAATTAAAAACCATCGCCAAAGATATTTTAATGGGGGGAGATAATTCGTTGGCCAAGCTTTCTCTATAGTTCCACTCATCATCTTTCTTCCTCCATTCCCATACATTCCAAAGGTTTTGTGGAAAAAATTTCTTAATTAGGTAGCCCTAACCTAAACCGATATGAGAAAAACCCTTACCCTCTTGCTCAGTGTGCTGCTGATTTCCTTTTCAGTCATCGCACAAAAAGCAAAATCAAAAACCGAAACACCTGCTTCACCATCTCTGAAAGCAGATTTATACAAAGGCATTAAGTGGCGCAACATTGGCCCCTTCCGCGGAGGGCGCGCCAATACGATTGCTGGCGATCCGCTCAATCCAAGTGTGTACTATGTTGGCTACACAGGCGGTGGCGTTGCCAAAACGGATGATGGTGGCACCACATGGAAAAATATTTCCGATGGATTTTTCAAAGTTGGTTCTATTGGCGACATCGCTGTGTGTGAAACCGATCCTAATGTAATTTATGTTGGCACGGGCGAACATGCCGTGCGTGGCGTGATGACTTCCTTTGGCGATGGCGTTTATAAATCTACCGATGGTGGCAAGACGTGGAAAAATATTGGATTAGAAAAAACTCGTCATATCTCTGACGTGATCGTGCATCCAAATAATCCTGATGTAGTATATGTAGCAGCGCAAGGCACTGTGCATGGCCCTAATCCTGATCGTGGAATTTTTAAATCTATAGATGGCGGTGCGACTTGGAAAAAAGTTTTGTTTGTCGATGATAATACAGGCGCATCTTCATTGAGCATGGACATGACTAACCCACGGATTTTGTACGCTGCTACTTGGCAACACAGACGCTACCCTTGGAAAGTAGAAAGCGGTGGAGCGGGTTGTGCATTGTGGAAATCAACCGATGGTGGAGAAACATGGAATAAAATTATTGAAGGCTTACCGAAAGAAGTAGGTAAGATGGGCATTAGTGTTTCGCGTGCGAATCCAAATCGCGTCTATGCCATTGTAGAAGCGGAGAAAACAAAAGCGGGATTGTATCGCTCTGATGACGGAGGAAAAAAATGGGCTTTACTTTCAAGTGATCAAACCATCACTGCTCGCTCTTGGTATTACATGGAAGTATTTGCTGATCCTGTCAATGCAGATATTGTTTATGTACTCAACGCACCAATGATGCGCTCCATTGATGGAGGAAAAACTTTTTCCAATATTCGAGTTGGGCATGGCGATACGCATGACTTATGGATCAACCCTAAGAACAATCAAAATTTTGCGTTGGCCGATGATGGAGGTGGTGAAATCAGCTATAATCAAGGGCGTACTTTTTCGCCTCTCAACAACCAAGCTACCGCACAATTCTATCGCGTGATTGCCGATAACAAATTTCCGTATTGGGTGTATGGTGGGCAACAAGACAACACTTCGGTGGCAACGCCAAGTCGCAATGGAAGTTTTGGCATCACAGACAAAAATTGGATCGTTGGGCCTGGTTGTGAGAGTGCATGGGTAGCATTCAATGATCCCAACAATCCAGAACTTATCTATGGCGGTTGTTATCAAGGGATCATCGATGTACTTGATATTCGCACGGGCGAAACAAAAGATTTGCAAGAATATCCTGCAACAAACCTTGCCTTCGCACCCAAGAAAATGAAATACCGTTTTAATTGGAATGCGCCTCTTATCAACTCTCCGCACGATGCAAAAACCATGTACCATGCCGGCAACGTGCTGTTCAAAACGGTCAACGGTGGTTTGAGTTGGGATGTAGTAAGCCCCGATCTTACTCGCAATGATACAACGAAGCAAGATTTTAGTGGAGGCCCAATTACCAACGAAGGAGCTGGCGGTGAAAATTACAACACGATTTATTATGTAATCGAATCTCCACATGAAGCTGGTGTAATTTACACAGGCAGTGATTGTGGATTGGTTCACTTAACAAGAGATGGAGGAAAAAATTGGAGCAATGTTACTCCCGCTGGTTTGCCCGAAGGCATGATTCACTCTATCGAAGTTTCGCCAAACGATAAAGGCACCGTTTATATTTCTGCTTCGCGCTATAAGTTCAATGATTACAGTAACATGACTTACAAATCCACTGACTACGGAAAGTCGTGGACAAAAATTGGCAATGGCATTGAAGTCGATGATTTCGTCAAGGTAATTCGTGAAGACAAAAAAGTAAAAGATCTGTTGTACGCTGGCGCGGAAAGAGGATTTTATATTTCGTACAATGGCGGAGTTTCGTTCAGTAAGTTTCAATTGAATTTGCCTGTCGTGCCAGTAACTGATTTAATCATTCGCGATAACGACTTAGTGGCCTCTACGGCTGGTCGTTCGTTTTGGATTTTAGATGATCTCGGTGCTATCCAGCAATCAAAAGGAAGCTTCGATGTTGCTTTGAAAATTTATGCACCCAAACCAACCTATCGTTTATCATCTGTTACTATCCCTGAATACTTTGGTGAGATTCCGGGCCTAGGAAGAAATCCTACCAATGGCGTGTTGCTTGATTATTATTTAAAAGAAAAAGCAGACACATTAAAAGTAAGTTTGGAAATTTTGGATGCAGGTGGAAAAATAATTCGATCCTACACAAATAAAAAAGACGAGAGCTTTAAACCGTATCCTGGTGGCCCTCCAGCAAAAGAAGTGATTCCTGCGGAGGCAGGTGTCAATCGCTTTGCGTGGGATTTTAAAACGGAAGCACTAAGTGGTGTACCCGGTGTGTACGTTTATGGCGATAATAGCGGCCATCGTGTAGCACCAGGAAAATACAAAGCACGCATCACACACAAAGGCCAAACGTCAGAAACTGATTTGGAAATCATTGCCGACCCCAAAGTAAATGCCACCGCTGCCGATTGGGCTGCACAGCAAGAATTCTTGCATCAGGCCGAACAAGGCTTTGAAGACCTGCACAAATCGGTGAACAAAATGCGCCAAGTGAAAAAACAAATTGAAACCTACAACGAATCGCTGAAAGACAATGCCGATGCGAAAGACATAGTGAACACAGGCAAAGAGTTGATCAAGAAAATTGAAAAATGGGAAACGAATTTGATTGAGCCGCGCACCAAGAATTTTCAAGACGCCATCAATTTTCAAAATAAGCTCAACTCAGAATTTTTGCAACTGCGTGGCGTGGCCGACACACACGATCCTCGCTTGACCAAAGGGGTACAAGATCGTGCCCGTGATGTAAATGCCGATTGGGGCAAGTACAAACAACAGATGCAAATCATTATCAACACAGACATTAGTAATTACAACAAGTTATTCAAAGATAAAAATATGCCTGCGCTGATTACCGAGCCGAAGGAGACGGTGATTAATAATTAAATTTTTATCGAATTACCTATCAAAAAAAAGACCCAGTCAATTTGACTTGGTCTTTTTTATTCGTTTCAAAAAAATTAAGGGGCTCTCTAATATAAAAACTCTGTCAGGTTGAGCCTGTCGAAACCTACACGACTTCGACAAGCTCAGTCTGACAATCTTAATTGAATACGATCAACTTAGTTTGAAATAAATGATCTCCTGCCTGAACGGTAACCAAATAAGGACCACTTGCAAGTCCTTTCAAATCTAATTTTTGTTCCATATCTCCTTTTTCTGGGCTCTCTAATTGATAGCGCAGCATTTCAACACCTTGAAGATTTGTTACCTTGATCAATAACCTAGACCCAGGTGTTATCGCATTTAATTTCAATGTCACTATTTCACCCTTAGATGGATTGGGGAATAGTTTTAAAGAGACTTCATACTTAAAATTGACTTGAACCACTTTTGAAAACGAGTCCTTTCCATCAAAATCTACTTGATGCAATTGATAGTAGGAGGTGCCGACAAAAGGAGTCGAATCCAATAGTTGATAGTCAGTGCGGGTTGATTTCGTTCCTTGGCCAGCTACTTTTTTCCCTACGTTCGTCCATGTTTTTCCATCGGGTGATGACTGTACCTCAAAATAATTATTATTTAATTCAGATGCTGTTGCCCAATTCAACATGACTCCATCTGATCCTGGCGTTGCACTAAAACTTATTAGTTCTACTGGCAGAGGTGCTGAAGTTAAATTCACACTTCCAATAGAAAAATAAAAGCCTGTTCCTGCTGCGAAGTCATAATCGAACTCGACAATATCAGTAGTGTTATTGAAAAGAGTAGGTGCTATGGAAGTAGACCCAGTAGCAAACACGCCATCTGCATCCACCAACAAACGCACATCGGCTAATTCATTTGCGCCAAGCACACCACCTACACCAGGCACGGTAGATAAATTGAACCGAAGCTTGAGTGTTCCAACAGTGCCCATCTCTTTGGTAAACCAAGCTCGCGCAAAACGAGTTTGAATAACTTCTGCATTTACAGTAGTACCAAAATCTGTTACAAACGCACCTGCCAATGCTTGATTGTTATGTCCCCAAGAAAAGAAACTCCTGTTGGCAGCAAAGTTGTTTGAGTTAGAAATATTGTCTGCAGCAATGGCCACATTGCCAATGGTGAGGACATTGCCAGTATTCACACTTGCAGATTGCTTTTGATTGAGTACCGAATTGTCATCGCGCCCAATAACTGTAATGTCATTTTTATATGCTCCCGCGGCTGCGGCATCCCACACAACAGTTCCTGTCGTTCCGTTCCAATTAGAAGCATAATAGTTTTGAGCAGAAGTTTGATCTAACGTAATGCCATATTTAATTGCCAAGTAACTTTGGATGCGTTGCAATTGTTCAAGAGGCATTACGCCACGGTAGAAAACCATTTCATCAATTTCACCATTGTAAAAATTACTACCAGCCAAAGAACCCATGAAGAACGTACTATTGTTTCCAACAAATGCCGTCATCGTATTATCGTTTACTATCCTCAACCCATTGCGATAAATATCTTGTCGCGCCCCTGATGGAGTGGTCGTTGTGCTAGATGTAAAGCTCCATACATAATTGGTGGCTGCTGCTCCACCCCATAGCACATTGATCCGTTGTGTTCCTCCTGCAGAGCCAGCATCCCAATACAAATTATTGTCACTCCAAGGCAGGTGTGCATTTATTCTTCCGCCCGCAGCTTGTGTTTCGTAAAATGCTGAACTCGTTGAAACAATATTTGTGCGCGCTACCATCATCACATGAAAGTCATTGTAAGTGGCTGTTCCCATAAGCCCTCCATTTAATGTCAGTTGATCGTTGTTGCCATCAAACTGAACGGCTGGATTAAAGTTGGTGCGATTGCTTAACAAAGCGGGTTGATTCGCGGCCGTAGGTTGTGATACCGTAAATCCATTTCCGCTTTGATCAGTCCATGATGAAACATTTGCACCGCCTGTTACACCTGCATCAGCTTTTACCCAGTATTGCATATTTGGAACGACTCCACCAGGTGCTGGCATATTTGCAACTCCTAATGAGAAGAAGTCACCATCTGTAAAGGTCACTCCAGAAAAAGTCAGTGTATTGCCAACAAGAGTTCCACTTACTGTTGTGGCTCCCGTACTAAAATTGTTGTTAGCATTTTTTACTAACAATAAATAATCTGCTGCGTTTCCACTGTTATAAATTCCTGAGCTTAAATCAAAATTAACAGTGACAGCGCCAGGCGTTCCTGTAATATCCGTTCTCCACACCCGAGCCACTCGATAGGTGAGCGAAGGGTGCGCACCCGTGGTAGTAAGCCCAAGCAATGCATTGTCGCTTCCCCACACCAAGAATATTTTATCACTTCCAAATGCAGCACCTTTATCAAGCTGAACGATAGATCGCGTATTTACACTTTGCGACTTGCGTTGATCTAACACAGAAATATCATCGCGACCGATACCCGCAATGTCGCTTCGATAACCACTATTGGTTGTTACTGCATCGTAAATAGTAGTGCCATCAGATGCTACATAATTTTGTGGCGTAGTTTGATCGATCGTAATACCGTACTTTATAGCTAAGTAACTTTGTATCCGCTGCTGTTGTGCAGCCGTGATCGAACTTGTCACCACAATCAACTCCGCCATTTCACCGTTGTAGAAATTGGCTCCTGCTTGTGAACCCAGAGAGAAGTTATTGTTCGCTCCTGTGAAGGTGCTCATTGTATTATCATTGGCAATACGAAGCGCGTTGCGTGAAATGTCTTGTCTTGCACCAGTTGGTGTAGAAGTGGTACTTCCTCCTAAAGACCACAGGTAAGGAGTGTTTGTAGTGCCTCCCCAGTTTACAAGTAGTCTGTTGTTGGTACCAGAATCTCCTGCATCCCAATAAACATTCGCATCTGTCCACGGCAAGTACAAGCCTAGCTGTGTACCAATGGAATTGTTTTCGTTAAAATATTTTGCGGTTGTTACTTGACTAGTTCTTGCCACTGTGTACACATACAAATCTGAATAGGTGAGGGTTTTGAGCAATCCACCAGTTATAGTCATGTCATCATTCGCTCCATCAAAAACAAGGGTAGGATTGGAGTTGATTCGATTTGTTTGAACTGCAGGTTGATTAGAGCCCGTTGCTTGGTTAGCTACAAAAGCATACGTGCTTTGATCTGCCCACGAAGAAGCATTTGCTCCACCTGTTACTCCTGCATCTGCTTTTAGCCACAATCTTAAATCTACGGCTACACCTCCTGGTGATGGAACGGTGAGCGGAGCCGTAGCAATATTAACAGAACCAAGAGTAATAAATCCTTGACCTGAATTGATGTTCGCATAAGGAACTGTAAAATAAGCTTTCCCTCCTGATACAGATGAAACTGAAAAAGCGCGTTCACCTGCGGAAGCGTTTCCAAATGTTGCATCATTATCAATGAGCAAGCGGATATCTGCTGTGCTATTTGTGCCTGGTCCTGTAGGGCCAACAATTAAATTCATATCCACTTCTATAATTGCATTGCCTGTAGGTGAGCCCGTTTTTTCTGTAGACCATACGCGCGCAATTTGACGCACGATGGAAGAACCATTGTGTGTATAGGCAGGTGTGGCTACATCTGCTTGATTAACTAATCCATTATGACCCCATACCAAAAACTCAAGAGAGTTAGAAAAAGCAACGGGTGTTGTATAATCTCCGTTGGCAACCGATAAAATATCCGAAGGCGAATTGATACTTTTTGATTTGCGTTGATCTAATGCAGAGTTATCATCACGGCCAATGCCTGCAATATCTCTAATGTACCCAGCCTGTGCAGTAGTGTTTCTGTAAATGGACGTACCCGCAGAAGAGAGGTAATCAAACGAGGTGATGGTTATTCCGTATTTTAAAGCGAGATAGCTTTGTATCTGTTGTGTTTTTATTGTTGTAAGTGTTCCAGTATAAATCACTACCTCAGCCACGTCTCCATTATAATAATTTCCAGCTCCAGATGAGCCAATATAAAAATCACCGTTATTACCTGTGAAAGAACTCATGGTTGCATCGTTGGCTATTCGAAAACCATTTCTATAAATATCTTGAAGCGCACCACTAGATGTGCCTGTCGTGCTAGCTTGCAATCCCCAAAGGAAAGGTGTTGCTACTGAGCCACCCCAATTTACAGCTAATCGATTTGAAGCTATGTTACCGGCATCCCAATACAAATTAGTATCGCTCCAAGGAGAATGAAAATTAAATTGATTGGCAGTAGTGGTCTCAAAAAACAATGAGCTTGAACTAATCGTATTGGTGCGTGACACCACAAATGCATTCACATCTGTAAACGTGTTGTTACCCAAAATACCACCAGATACTGAAAGGTTGTCATTGCTGCCATCAAATTGCAGCGTTGGGTTAAAATTGATACGATTGGTTTGTATTGCAGGCTGATTCGCTGCCGTAGCTTGTGCTAGATTAAATCCATTGCCGCTTTGATCCGTCCAAGCAGAAGCATTCGTTACACCTGTAACACCACTATTTGATTTCACCCACAGCGCAATGTTGTTTACCACACCACCAGGCGCTGCCACATTAGGCATAGCCAGTGTGAAGTAATCACCATCAGCAAAAGTCACGTTAGGGAATGTGAGCACTGAACCTGTAAAGCTTGCGCCAGCAGTGAGTACTGTTGCGCCTGTACTAAAATCATTATTGCTGTTCTTGATTAAGAGCGCATAGTCGGCTGGAATAGTTGTGTTATAAATGCCCGCACTAAAATCAAAACTTACAGAAACTATGCCGGGTGTTCCTGTTAGATCAACTCTCCATGTCTTGCCAACGCGGTAAGGGTAGGAGGGATGTTTGTTGACAGTAGTTGGTGAGATGTATGCATTGTCGCTACCAAAAATTATAAAATCAAGATTGGTAGAGAAGGCAGCACCTTTATCTACAATTACGGGAGCACCATTGTTTATACTGCGCGACTTTCGTTGATCTAATCCAGAGGCGTCATCTCGTCCCACGCCAGCAATGTTATTTTTATACGTTGCGTTAGTGGTGGCATTCCACAACACCGTTCCATTGGCAGAAACATAATTGGTGGGAGAAGTTTGATCTTGCGTGATACCGTATTTAACAGCCATGTAACTATTGACACGATTCAATTCCGTTGCTGTAAGATCTCGATCATATTGAATTACTTCGGACACATACGCTTTACTTGCCTCTCCAGGATTAGCTCCTCCATTTGCAATGCCCAATTGCCAAGTAGAATTAAAAGAAGCTGCACCAGCAGAAAGAATCAATCCATTGCGCAGGAATTGATAAAAGCCCGAACTCGCACGCGTTAATCCGTACAACTTAGGATTAGTAGTAGCTGCTTGGCCACCTAACACACTCGGTGTGCCATCTAAATACACTACATCTTCTCTTCCGTTCCAAGTACCTGATAAAGTATTGCCCACTCGGCTAGCAAACATTCTTCTATTTTGTGTGCCTTCCATTCGGCCAACGGTAAATAGTGAATACTGATTGGTAGTGCTGTATAAAAGATTGTGACCACTCGCACCATCATAATAGAGTGTAGGATTAAAATTGATTTGATTAGTGGATGAATTCCAAATAGGTGTGCCTGTATTAGTTGCATTGTTACCCAGACTGGTTTGATCTGCCCAGCGCTGCACAGATCCTCCATTGGTTGCGAGCGTTACTCCTGCATCTGCGTAAACTCCCGCATTTGCTTTCAACCAAACATTTAAGCCATTGACAACTCCACCCGGTGCAATCACACGCGGAAGTGCTAAAGTGAAAAAATCACCATCTGCTATTGTTACATTGGTGAACGTAATTACGTTAGAAACAATTGCCGCTCCACCTGTGTATGCAGTTGCGCCTGTGCTAAAATCGGTATCGCCCGTTTTTATAAGAAGTGCATAATCGGTGACCACACCAGAATTATAAATGCCCGTGCCTAAATCAAAACTAATATTGATTGTGCCTGGTGCTCCATTCAAATCAGCTTTCCAAATTTTAGCCACACGCATTGGGTAAGAAGGATGAACGTTAGTGGTAGACGCGCCTAACGAACCACCATCATCTCCTGCCATCCAAAAATCTTTATTCGTTCCAAAAGAAGTTGTTTTCTCTAACGTAACTACCGACCCAGCATTAATGCTTTTTGATTTTCGTTGATCGAGCCCCGATCCATCTTCGCGACCAATGCCTGTGATGTTATTATTGTAGCCTGTATTTGTAGTGATATTCCAAAAGATTGAAGCATCTGCAGCCAAGTAATTATGCGAAAGCGTGATGCCATATTTTACAGCCAAGTAACTTTCGATCTTTTGTTTTTCGGTGATACTTAGGGGAGATGGTGTGTTGTAGATAATCGTCTCGGCAATTTTGCCAAAAGGTTGTGTGCCTGCTTGATAGTTCCCAAAATAATCTAAGTTCAATCCGCTTAGGTTGATTGTATTAATTGAAGTGCCTTGAGTTCCGTTCTTTCTAAAATTCACATCGACTGCGAGCATCTCCAAACCGACCAAGGCAGTTTCATTTTGCAACCAAGTAAAACCGCTCGACTTAAAACCAACATTGTCGTTGTCGTAATACCCCAATGCGGTTCCTCCTGATTGAACAATGAGTGGATGATCATTGACGTTTCCTCTAAACATGGTGCGCCAATTGGTATTCACGTTAGGAACGGCCACTGTGAAAATGGTCGTGTTAAGATTTGCAGGAGGTGTGATGGGCGACATCACTGCTGCGCTGGTAGAAAAATCAATCGCTGAATGAAAGTTGACGGCATTGTTAATGAGAGCTGGTTGGTTGGCAATCGTATTTTGAATCGCGTTATTAGCAAGCCCGCTTTGATCTGCCCAACTGCTTACATTGGTTGTGCCTGTTACTCCTACATCTCCCTTCACCCAAAAAACAGTGCCCACTACACCGCCCGGTAAAATCAAATTGCTTCCTGCAATCGTGAAGTAATCGCCATTGGTAAATGACACGCCTGTAAAAGTGAGTGTGTTGCCTACTAAACTTGCTCCCGTAGTATGCGCTGTAGAGCCTGTGCTAAAATCTGTATCTGTATCTTTTAGTATTGCATAATCAGAAGCTGATCCTGTATTGGGAAGCCCGATCGTTAATAGATTGACGCTGAACGTAACGTTACCAGGTGTGCCTGTTAAGGCTGCTCTCCATATCCGATTGGTTCTTCCCGTATAGGTTGTTGAAACATTTGAACTAGTTCCGCTCAGCGTATTATCTCCCCACAAAAGAAAATCCAGATCAGATCCAAACGCACCGCCTTTATCCATTGTCACAGAACCTGTAGAATTAATGCTAAGTGATTTTGGTTGGCTTAGTGCTGCGGCATCATCGCGCCCAATGCCAGTGATGTTATTATTGTATCCTGCATTGGTTGTAACGTTCCAAAGAATGGTGCCATTGGAAGCAACATAGTTTTGATTTAATGTAAGCCCATATTTAATACCGAGATAACTCTCAATCTTACTTACCTCACCTGATGTTAATGCGGAATTGTATAGGATCATTTCGCCCACACGCGAGTTAGAACTTTCACTTGCAGCAAAAGCACCAGTATTAATATCAATGCGAACACCATTGGCACTGTTACTACTTCCAAAAGTGGCAAGAGAAGTACCATCAGCTCGCGCCTCCAATGTTCCACCAGCAGATTCTCTTTTATAAGTATGCAAATGCAAATTTTGAATTCCCGTAGTGGTGGCAATGCCTGAGTTATAATTAGAAGGTACTCCATTGAGATAAATACTGTTGGTAAAATTGCCCCAATGTGCCCAGAGAAAATTGCCCGCATCTCCATCGAACAACCTACCATTGTTATCTGAAGCTAATTTTTGAGAAATGAAAAACACTGTCCAGTCATTGGCTAGTGTAGCCCCGGCAGCAGCGTCAAAGCCACCAGCTAAAATTTCTGCTGATGGATTGAAGTTAAGCGTGCTCGATTGCAACGTTGGCCCTGCAACGGCTGTGTAGTTTCTGTCACCACCACTTTGATCTACCCATCTAACCACTGCATCTCCGTTGGCAGCAGGCACATTGCCCGTTTTTTCTAATCCTGAATTTGCTTTTAGCCAAACAGAAAGATTTCCAGCTACGCCACCGGGCAGCGACAAATTGGTGGAGGCGATGGTGAAAAACTCACCATCATTGAAGTTTACGCTTGTGAATGTTAATACGTTTCCTACCAAGCTTGCACCCGTAGTATGTACCGTTGCACCTGCACTAAAATTTGTATCAGTATCTTTTAACAAGGCATAGTCCGTAGCCAATCCAGTATTAGGCAATCCAATAGTTTGCAAGTTGATGCTAAATATTACAGCACCAGGTGTCCCCACCACTGCCGTCTTCCAGATGCGATTAGAACGCGCACGATAACCAGAAGGAATATTTGCGCTTGTCCCTGCACCTGAGTCATCACCGAGTAGCAGAAAATTTTTGTCAGTTGCAAATGCTCCGCCTTTGTTAATGGTAACAGAACCTGTTGCATTCACACTGCTAGATGCTTGTTGATCTAACGCAGATCCATCATCTCGACCAATGCCTGTGATATTGTTATTGAACCCTGCGTTGGTAGTGGTGTTCCAAATCATCGATCCATCAGAAGCTAAATAATCATGAGAAAGTGTGAGGCCGTATTTCACAGCCAAGTAACTTTCAATCTTTTGCTTCTCAGTGGTTGTAAGCGCTGTGCCAGAATTATAAATAATGGTCTCTGCTATTTTTCCGAATGGTTGCGTTCCTCCTTGATAATTTCCAAAGTAATCGAGATTTACACCAGCTAGGTTAATGGTAGTTATAGATGAACCTTGTGTACCGTTCTTTCTGAAATTGACATCGCCTGCTCGCATCTCCAACCCAACAACAGCCACTTCATTTTGCAGCCACGTAAATCCGCTCGACTGAAGTTGACCATTATCATTATCATAATAACCCAATGCTGTTCCTCCGCTCTGAATAATTAATGGATGGTCATTGGCTGTCCCTCTAAACATCGTCCGCCAACTACTGTTGATAGTTGGTATGGCAACGGTGAATACCGTGGTATTCAAATTTGCAGGCGATGAAGAGGGTGACATGATAGTACTTGCACCAGAAAAATTGATAGTGGCGTGTGAATTGATATCGTTCGTAACCAACGATGGTTGGTTGACTGCAGTGCCTTGTGTAAAATTATTTGCAAGCCCACTTTGGTCAGCCCAAGCACTTACGTTGGTTGTGCCAGTTACGCCCACATCACCCTTCACCCATATTTTTAGATTGGTACTCACCCCTCCAGGCGACTGAGCTTTTGAACCAATTGTAACAGCAAAAAGAAAAAATAACAGAGCAATTCGAGCGGTGTTCATGTTGCAGAATTTAGGCTAACGCCAAAGTTAAACATTTTGAATTAAAATGTTGATAATGAAGGTTATAATTGAGTTAAATTTAATCTTAGGTCATTTAAAAGCCGTGTCCTTTTCTGTCCTTCCATAGCAAATGAATGAAGTCATTGCCTCATCTCAACCATAGAATTTAGATTCAGCTATCAATGTCGTTCCTTAAGATCAAACGGCTTTCCTCTTTTTTTAGAGCTACTGTTAGGACACATCCTTTGTTGTATTCTGCTCCAGAGGAGCTTCCTGTTTATAGAAAAGTGTTTTATTGACACAGTGGCTCAAGAGGAGCCACCTAAATTCGGATTTCAAAAAATTGCCTTCTTTTTGAATGAAAAATAGTTGATCAATTTTATAGGAGGCTCCTACGGAGCCTAAGGGCTTGTTAGGCAACCTTTCTATAAACAGGAAGCTCCTCTGGAGCCTAAGTGTGTAGTAAACAATAACTCTTTTGGAGAAGGAAACAGGCTAGATCATCAAGAGAGGTTTAAGGAAACGACATTGATCCAGCTAGCACCAATAATGCACCCATTGATTTTTAACTAATAGTTTTATCTTTGAAACATGGCTTCAATCCTTTCTACTTTCGAATACGACATCTTTATCTCTTACCGCCAAAACGATAACAAGTACGATGGTTGGGTGACTGAGTTTGTGAACAACCTCAACAAAGAACTTGAGGCAACACTCAAAGACAAAGTGAACGTGTACTTTGATGCTAATCCGCATGATGGTTTGCTCGAAACGCATTCGGTAGATCGTTCACTTGAATCGAAATTAAAGTGCCTGATCTTTATCCCTATTTTCTCTAAAACTTATTGCGATGCAAAGGGTTTTGCTTGGACACATGAGTTTGTTGCCTTCATCGAAAAAGCTAAGCAAGATCAATTTGGTTTGAATATTAAATTGAATTCGGGGAATGTATCCAGCCGCGTGTTGCCCGTGCGCATTCACGATCTTGATGAAGACGATGTGAAGTTGGCAGAATCTTATCTGGGTGCTATTCGCTCAGTTGACTTCATTTACCGTTCGCCTGGAGTGAACCGCTCGCTGCGCCCGTGGGATGATGACGTGATCAAAAACACCAAGCAACCTTACTACCGCGATCAGATCAACAAAGTTGCCAATGCCATTGACGAGATTCTTCGTGGCATGAAACAAACGGACAAAAATAAATCGAATGAGAAGATTGCAGCCGTTGAGGTAAAAGCACAGCCAGCAACTGTTCCTAAAAAAATAATTAGCGAAAGCGATCCAACAAAATCAAAGTCGAGCTTGCGCATGGTTGCTTTTGTTGCGCTCTTTATTGGTTTGGCTGCCACCGCTTTCTTTGGCACACGATGGTATTTGAATAAGCAAAAGATTGACAATGCAAGAACCGTTTTACTTCCTGCCATCCAAAAATTAGTGGATGAAAATTTTAGACCGCCTTTGAAAGCCTATGAGATGGCTGCGGAAGCTAAAAAAATTATTCCAACAGATTCTGCATTAATCAAGCTGTGGTCAGCTTTAACCATAACCATTCCCATCGAGACAGATCCGCCTGGAGCAGAAATATTTTGGAAAGATTATTCAAGCCCCACTATGGGCTGGATCTCCGCAGGGATTACACCAATAAAAGAAGCCAATTTTAAACGCGGCTATTTAAAAATAGAGTTTCGCAAAGCAGGATTTCAAACAATAGAGTATGCAGGGCCTTGGGTCTATTCGCTACTGGGCAATGACATTGCAAAAATCAAATTGGATAAAGAGGGAACCGTTCCAGAAAATATGGTTCGTATCCCGAAGAAAAAAACCCCCATGTATATTGTTGGTCTTGAATCGTACGGTGATAAGGAGGTGGGCGAATTTCTTATCGATCGATTTGAAGTGACCAACAAACAATTCAAAGCATTCGTAGATGCAGGAGGATATACCAACAAATCATTTTGGCAATTCGCGATTTATTCAGAAGGTAAAATAGTCCCTTTTGAAGTCGCTGTCTCAAAATTTATTGATCGTACTGGCCGACAAGGGCCCGCTAGTTGGGAAGGTGGCTCTTATCCAGACGGACAAGAAAATCATCCCGTCACAGGGGTATCTTGGTACGAAGCTGCAGCGTATGCAGCTTTTGCAAAAAAACAACTTCCAACTGTTTTTCATTGGAGTGTGGTGGCCGAAACTTCACGCACCGAATTTATTGCACCCCTCAGCAACTATAGCGGCAAAGGAACAACTGAGGTTGGAAGTTTACCGAGCATGAGCACATTTGGTGTTTATGATATTGCTGGCAATGCACGCGAATGGTGCGCCAACGAAACGAATAATATGAGTGACCGATTTATTTTGGGCGGTGGATGGAACGACCCCACCTATTCTTTCAATGATGCTTATACCCAATCTTCCATGGATCGCAGTCTTGGCAACGGGTTTCGTTGCATGAACGAACTGCCAAACGATTCAACATTAGCTGGGTTGAACATAAAAGTAGCGATGGCATTTCGGGATTATCGAAAAGAAAAACCTGTTGATGATAAAACATTCGATATTTTCAAAAGACAATATGCCTACGATAAAGTTCCGTTGCATGATAGTGTTACCGCAGTTGCCACAAAAGAATTTTACACCGTAGAGAAAATTACTTTTGATGCGGGTTACAATAACGAGCGGATGCAAGCCTATCTCTACTTACCTAAAAATGCAAAGCCGCCTTTTCAACCAATATTGTTTTTTCCAGGATCAGGCGATATTTTTTCTAGGAAGTTTGATGTTGATGCGGCCATTTTTAGATTGGATTTTATTTTAAAAAGCGGACGTGCCATTGTAATGCCCGTCTATAAAGGAACGCACGAACGATCCGATGAATTAAAATCCGATTTGCAGGAAGAAACTGTTTTTTATAAAGACCATGTCATCATGTGGCGCAAAGACATTGGTCGCACCATTGATTATTTAGAAACACGAAAAGATATTCAAGCTGATAAAGTAGGCTACCTTGGTTGGAGTTGGGGAGGATTTATGGGAGGCATTATGCCCGCAGTTGAAAAGAGAATAACAGCAGTGGTACTAAATGTAGGCGGAATGGAAATGCACCATGCCTTGCCCGAGGCTGACCAAATCAATTTTATACCACGGATTACACAACCTGTTTTAATGTTGAACGGAAAATACGATATGTTTTTTCCTGTAGAAACTTCGCAAAAACCCATGTTTGATTTATTAGGCACACCCGCGAAGGATAAAAAGATTTACATTTTTGAATCTGGACATCTGGTACCGCGTGTAGATTTCGTGCGCGAGTCGCTTGGGTGGTACGATAAATACTTGGGAGTTGTTAAATGATCAATGTGTTTGATAGCTAGTGTAATGTTAATTACGAAATGATGTTTTTATATTTTGCAGAACAGAAGCATGCTGGGATACAAAACCTGTCTGCGGCAGAGCCGCCCAATATTTGTAGACAATCCTCCGAAGATAACATAAGGTGCAGCGCACCGAAATATTATCATTCTTGTCAGCGCAAATATTTCGGTGCGCTGCACCTTCGTTCAATAGCACTACTCACTTCTACAAATATTGTGCGGCTCTGCCGCTTTTATCAATCTCATACATCAAAACAGAGCTAACGCAACACTAGATGTCTTCTGCCTCCTCCATACAAAAAGGTTTCGTCCTGCTCTTCACTGGGCATTTGGTTGATTCTGTAGATCGGCCTGAGCAACGCTTTCCACACGAGTCATTGGAGGAAGCGAGAAAGTTACTCAGTGTTTATATAGACCAAGCACTTCGCACACAATCCTATTCATTGGCAGTATCCAGTTTAGGTGCAGGTGCCGATATGCTTTTTGCTGATGAGATTTTGAAGAGAGGGATTCCGCTCACTGTTTTTATCCCTTTTGAAAAAGAACGGTTCATCACTGCATCGGTGGATTATCTAAAAGGAATGCCCGATGAAAACCCTGAAGCGTGGAGAGAAGAGTTTGAGCGTATTTTATCGCTGGCCAAAGAAGTAAAGTACATTGAACAAAAAGATGCTGGTTCACACGCCTACGCGCGATGCAACAGCGAAATGCTGGAGTACGCCATCCAAAAAAGCAATAACGAAAAGGGTCAAGTATCAGCAATGGCACTAATGAAGCCCGATGAAAAAATTATAGAAGGCGGGGCTGCCCACTTTGTGCAAGAGATCAAGAAAAAAGAAATCCCTGTACAAATTGTTTGGCCAGATACATCTATCACTAAGCTAGAAGAGATTGAGCAACTCAATTCTTTCGTGCCGATTTTTGGTCAACTAGATGCGCACGCATCACGCTACCAAAATCGCTGGCGCAAGAGATTAAAAATGACGCTGATCATTTTAGCAACGGTTGCTTTCTTTGATGCCTTTGTTACCGTACCCGATTATTTTTTGATAGGCAATGGGCAAATCGTGCGCATGGTGTCGTTGGTGATTTCGGCAGCGGGCGCGTTCCTCACATTGCAACTACAACTTTCTGATAAAACGAGTTTGAGCCAATGGACAACCAGTCGCGCGAAAGCAGAACAGATCAGGAGCGAGATCTGGTTTTATCTTTTCAATTATTGGTCAGAAAACAATCGCTTTGGCCCCTACACCGAAAGTGAGTTTGAAATTTATACCAAACACTTAGCCCCTTCCTCTTGGCAGGGAGATGTGATTGATGTAAACAAATTGATTGGCCTCAAACAAAAAGTGATTTTGTTTTCGGAGATTGATAAAATAAGTTACTATCGAAAATATCGATTGGATGATCAATTGGTTTACTTCAAAAAGAAGAAACAGTATTTTACCAATCGCATCCGCATTTACAAAACTGCTACGCTGCTCTTCTTGTCGATTTCCATTGTGTGGGGCATTTGCAAAATGGTGGCCGAGTTCAATCCATCACTTAGTTTTTTTATGGACATGAGTCCGCTGGGCATGATGATCAGTTTTATTGCGTTGGTTGCTTCCTATGCAGAGGCCAACAATTCAAAAGAAATGGAATACAAATATGAACAGATGGGCGATGGCCTTGCACTTTTAATCAAAGGAAGCAATTCCGTAAAAGATCACGGTGCGTTTGATCTGTGGGTGAAAGAGTGTGAGACCTTTTTGAGGACGCAAAACAATGAGTGGAGTTTGAAGCGGGAGAAGTAATTAAAGGGTTTCGAAAAACTAGACTTCAAACTTCAACAATCGACATTCAACTGAATGTTTAATAGCGAAGATCTCCTACTTCCCCTCCAAAAACTTTTTGTAGGCCTGCTCGAAATCCGCAGGATCAGTTTTGGTCTTGTCTTTCTGCCACTGGTTCGAAACGTTTGAGTAACCATTGGGCAATGAGCCATTGTAGAGCGGTGGCAACAGATGCATGGAATTGAGTACAAAATAAAGTGAAGCTAGCGTAAAGAAAATCAATTGAATGCCCGACTTGTTGCGGAACTGAATGACCTTCTTCCAGGCGCTGGTTTCTTCGCCATTGATGATCACCCGACCTTTCCACAAGCCAAATACTACAAATGCGAGTTGACACAGCAGCGCCAGCAGGATGGTGACCCACGTGCCCGCGACTGGTAAATAATTGCCCGCGATGTAAAGCAACAGCGCCAAAAAATATAACGCAATGCTGCCTTTCACTTTTAGAGGTGTTGTGTTAGCATAGTGCCAGGCACGAAGCAGGTGGTACACATTCACAGTAAACAACATCGTGAATAAAATAAGCGTCAATGAAAAGCTGTAAGGTATTTCTACTGAAATGCCGCGCAGAAAATAAAGCAGACAAAGCCCGCTCAGGGCCACTAATTCCATCGCCAGACTGGCTTTATAGAGTTTTGTCATTTCCTCTTCTTTGGGCAGCAACAAAATCAACTCAAACAAAAAAACCAATGCAAAGCCGAGTGCCACGTAGCTCATCAGTACAATTCCATAGCTGTTCAATGCCATGGCGGCAAAGGCTCCCATCACCAACAACAGCAACAATAGGTAGTATAAAATAATATTCTTTCTCATTATTGCGGAGCTAAAAAGTAATT
>JBJXEB010000016.1:0-4050 GCA_046155095.1 Cyclobacteriaceae bacterium | reverse complement strand
GCTTGTAATGTAGAGAACAACGTATCGCTTGTAGGCAAGCAAGAAGTAATTAACAGAAGAGAAATGCATTGGTTGCGTATTGACCGCTATTATAGCAGTGATGCAAATCCAGAAGATTACAAAGCAGCAGAGATCGCTGCCGAAAATCCTGAAGTAGTATTCCAGCCGATGATGTGTCAGCATTGCAACAATGCACCATGCGAAACGGTGTGCCCAGTGGCTGCCACTACACATAGCACAGAGGGATTAAATCAGATGACTTATAACCGTTGTATCGGTACACGCTATTGTGCCAACAACTGTCCATACAAAGTGCGTAGATTCAACTGGTTTAAATACCACGATAACCAACAATTCTATTCTTCTAATCCTGCCATGAACACTGACTTAGGTCGCATGGTGTTGAACCCTGAAGTAACAGTGCGTTCACGCGGTGTGATGGAGAAATGTTCTTTTTGTGTGCAACGCATTCAAACAGGAAAGTTGACAGCGAAGAAAGAGAGAAGGCCAATGAAGGATGGAGAAGTGGTCACCGCATGTCAAGCCGCTTGTTCTACTGGCGCGATTGTATTTGGAGACATGAACAATCCGGAAAGCAAAATCAGCAAGTTGCTAAAGATCGAAAGTGATCCAAAACGTCCGTATGGCATCGACAAGAAAATCGGCAACCCACGTGCTTACAGAGTATTGGAAGACATTGGAGTGAAACCAAATATTTTCTACTTGACTAAGATTAAGAACAAAGACGAACATAAAGAACACGCATAAATAGATGTGAGATATAAGATTTGAGATTTGAGACTTTAGTTTACACTTCTAAATTCTGACTTCTGACTTCTAAATTCTAATTATTGACTACTGAACAAAAAATATGCAAGTAACTTCTTCGATACGTGAACCCTTAATTACTGGTGGCAAAACCATGCGCGATGTTTCGGAAGACATCAGCCGCCAGGTAGAAGGAAAGCCAACCCAACTTTGGTGGATAGCAATGGGTATTTCTGGCTCGTTGTTCGCTTTTGGTTTTTATTGCCTTTGCACACTGTTGTGGGAAGGAGTAGGGGTGTGGGGATTGAACAAAACCGTAGGTTGGGCGTGGGACATCACCAACTTCGTATGGTGGGTTGGTATCGGTCACGCAGGTACATTGATCTCAGCAATTCTTTTATTGTTCCGCCAAAAGTGGAGAATGTCTATCAATCGTGCCGCAGAGGCGATGACAATCTTTGCCGTTATTTGTGCAGCTACATTCCCATTCGCACACATGGGTCGATTGTGGTTAGGTTTTTATTGGGTATTCCCTTTACCAAACACGTGGGGTTCGTTATGGGCCAACTTCAATTCACCACTGTTGTGGGATGTGTTCGCTATCTCAACTTACTTCTCCGTTTCATTGGTATTCTGGTACATGGGCTTGATCCCTGACTTTGCAGTCATTCGTGACCGCGCGGTTCGTCAAGGTCATAAGACTCGCGCCAACATTTATAATTTCTTAAGCTTTGGATGGGACGGTGCTGCAAGAACTTGGAGCCGTTACGAATCCGTTGCCTTGATCTTAGCAGGTTTATCAACACCACTTGTATTATCTGTTCACACAATTGTATCCATGGACTTTGCGACTTCTGTAGTTCCAGGATGGCACACCACTATTTTCCCTCCTTACTTTGTAGCGGGTGCGATTTTCTCTGGCTTCGCAATGGTGTTGACGCTGTTGATTGTCACGCGCAAAGTTTTCAAACTAGAAGATTACATTACGATCTATCACATCGAGTTGATGAACATCGTTATTATCATCACAGGTTCGATTGTAGGTATCGCTTACATCACTGAGTTTTTCATTGCATGGTATGGCCAAGTGCCAGCAGAGCAATATGCTTTCTACAACCGTATGCAAGGACCCTATTGGTGGGCATACTGGTCTATGATGACTTGTAACGTTATTTCTCCACAACTTTTCTGGTTCAAAAAAATCAGGACGAATATTGTGGCTACGTTTATCATTTCGATTATTGTAAATATTGGAATGTGGTTCGAGCGTTTTGTAATCATTGTTACATCACTTCACCGCGATTACGTGCCATCAAGCTGGGTAAATTTTCATCCAACTATGTACGATATGGGTGAATACATTTTTACTTTCGGTTTGTTCTTTTCTGCTTTCTTTTTGTTCGCCAAATTTTTCCCGGTGGTCAACATGGCAGAGATAAAGAGCATTATCAAATCATCATCTGAACAGAAGAAGCATTAAGATTATGGAAAGCAATAAAAATTTTATAGTCGGAATTTTTGAGGATGAAGACGTTCTTCTTCACGCAGTAGAAACCACACGTGAAAAAGGACTGAAGATTCATGAAGTGTATTCGCCCTTTCCTGTACACGGATTGGATGATGCATTGGGCTACAAGCGTTCTCGCTTGCCGATTGCTGCTTTCATATTTGGCGCAACCGGCACCTCGTTGGCCTTGCTCATGCAAATCTGGATGTTGGGTTACGATTGGCCAATGATCATCGGTGGAAAAAACCACGCTTCATTACCTCCATTCATTCCCGTTACTTTTGAAATGACTGTGTTGTTGGCTGCTTTTGGGATGGTAGGCACATTTTTCATTGCCAGCGATATGAAGCCCTATAAATGGCCGCGTCAATTTGATATTCGTACTACGGATGACAAGCACGCCATGGCGATTGATTTGGCTACGAACAAAATGAGCAAAGAAGAGATCAGCGCCTTGTTGAAATCATCAGGCGCATCAGAAGTAAACGACAAGAATTTTTAAGAAGAATTTTTCAATAGAAAGTGACTATGCGAATCGGACTTAAAATAGCAATTGGATTATCGGCAGTGATTTTCATGGCAGCCTGTAAGGCGAGCGGTGACTATCAAGGCTTGGAATATGCACCCAACATGTATCACTCGGTAGCGTACGAGCCATTGTCACAGATCACCGATCCAATGCAAGGAAAAATTACCAATTCCTTGGATAACGGACGCGGAGAGTTTTACAACTCCAATCAATACAATCCTTATAAAATGAATTTGAGACTGCCTCCTGCACACACTGTAAGAAGATCTTCCTTGGGTTGGCTGCCTTACCGTGGAGGTAATGATACAACTAGTTTACGTTTAGCAGATAAGTTGAAAAGTCCTTATGATTCAGCTGCGCCAGCAATCCTTAGTCAGGGCAAAGCAGCATATGAAATGTATTGCCAACATTGTCATGGCGCAAAGGCAGCGGGTGATGGAAAAGTGGCAGCAGGTGTAAAAATCGATGGTATTGAGCATAGCGTTTATCCTGGTGTTGCCAACTTGAAAGGCGATGCTTATAAAAATATTACGGAAGGACATATCTTTCACGTGATCACATATGGTAAAGGATTGATGGGATCGCATGGATCGCAGGTGAGCGAAGAGGACCGTTGGAAGATTGCCAAGTATGTAAAGGAACTTCAAAAGAATTAATATTTTCTCAATGATAGCGGACGAAAAATATATTTTTAAATTAGCAACCCAACGAAAGCTTTTCCTACTGATCGGTGTTGGATTGGTGCTTTTTATTTTAGGTGTGGTGATGGCGATGAATTCAGGTCATCATGAAGGCACAGAAAAGCATGCTTCTGTAGAAGTAGCCAAGAGTTTGATTGCTAGCACGGAACCTGCTCAACATGGAGAGGCTCACGCAGAACCTTCACATCATGGAAGCCCTACCTGGTTGAAAAGAATCTACACTTCCCTGTGGCACAATAATATTTTCTTCACCGGCATCGGTATTATAGGTTTATTTTTTGTAGCTATTCAATACGCAGCTCAAGCGGGCTGGTCAGCACCCATTAAACGTGTTCCTTTGGCGATGGGCAGTTGGATTCCGATTGCTGGTATATTAATGTTAGTTCTTTGGTTCGTAGTGAAGGGAGATCTTTTCCATTGGACACATTCCAGTTTATATGTGAAAGGCGGAGCTGACTACGATAAAATATTGGATGGTAAGAAAGCATTCTTCTTTATCCCATTTAGTTCAAGCACAGCTTTCCCTGTGTTTTATATTTTGAGAA
>JBJXEB010000015.1:0-6485 GCA_046155095.1 Cyclobacteriaceae bacterium | reverse complement strand
CGTATGGTATTGATATTGGTGCTGATGTAAAATTATTTCCCAATCTTTTTGTACACACTGCACTCTGGCAACTCGACCTCGACCAAGAGTTTGTGTATGTAGGTGATGCTGGTGTGATCGAACCCAGTGGAAAAACTACACGACAAGGCATTGACCTTTCCGTTCGGTACCAATTCAACACATGGATTTTTGCCGATGTTGATATGAATTTTACAAAACCACGCTCTACCGAAGCAGCACAAGGGGAAAATTTTATTCCATTAGCTCCACTCGCCACTTCAGTGGGTGGGTTGAGCTTTCAGCGCAAAGATGGTTTCAACGGAAGCCTGCGCTACCGCTACATGGGCGACCGACCTGCCATTGAAGACAACAGCGTGGCTGCGAAAGGATATTTCATTACGGATGCCATTTTAAATTATTCAAAGCCCGGCTACACCATTGGCTTATCTATTGAAAATATTTTTGATCAGCAATGGAAAGAAACACAATTCAACACCGAATCAAGATTAAAAAACGAAGCACAGCCTGTTTCAGAAATTCATTTTACGCCCGGCACACCTTTGGGATTGAAGGTGAGGTTTACGAAAACTTTTTGAGAGTGCTATTAATCTGCATCTCTTATCACGAATCACTTTCGATCGCTTGAAACTCTAAATTTACTGCTCCGTACCCGTTACTTTAGGGAAACGGATAATTTTTTGTAAACAGATTGGTCAGGCTTCGAACTTCAGCTATATTTATCTTGTCTTTGATTCGTTTGTTGATAAACCAAAAATTATCAATGAAGCCAATATTTTAAGTATGCAGATAGGTTCCGTAGTTTATTTTGCTGAAGACACCTGATTCGAAGATCTCGTAGTGATATTTATTGAAAGCAAATCTATTTGGCCATGACGCAAGAAGAACAGATAAAAATATTTCTACAAAGGGCATCTCCTTTGCTCGATAAAGAAATTGAGACGTTCATGGAGAAAAGACAAACGCAGCGCATAAACAAGGGCGACTATCTGGTGAAAGAAGGACAAGTATGTAAATCGTTGTATTTTGTGCATACTGGTGTTTTAAGCCTTCTGTTACTCAAAGATGGCGAAGAGCATGTAAAGGATTTTTCATTGAGCGGAAAGTTTATTACGGCCTATACTAGCTTCACCAAAAAGACTGCTTCAGAAATTTTCATAAGAGCGGAGCAAGACTGTGAGGTATCACTATGGGACGGAGATTATGTGCTGAATCTTATTCAAGAAAACCAACATTGGACTATGTTTGCAAAAACAATGGCTGATTATCTCTTTCAACGAAAGGAGCATAAGGAGATTACGATGATATTAAACACAGCCGAAGAACGCTATCTTCGATTGATACAAGAGTTCCCTGCTGTTTTTCAGCAAGTGCCCCAATACCTCATCGCCAGCTATCTTGGAATAAAACCACAATCCCTATCGCGGATAAGAAAAATGCTACTTCATAAGCATTGATAGTAACATAGGTGAACGAAGAAATACGGAAGACGTTCCACCTTTGCATTGTAATTAAACAAACAAAACAATGCAAAAGAAAATCTACACCGTCATTCGCTACCTGTTTGGATCGGGAATGACTCTATTTGGCTTAGCAAACCTGTTTCAATTTTTACCGCTCCATAGTTTTCCCGGTAATGCCGGAGCTCTTATGGAAGCCTTTGCAGACTCGGGATACATACTTCCCACAGTGGGGTTTACTCAGTTAGTGTTAGGCATTGCGCTTATTTCAAATCGGTTTATTCCGTTGGCATTATTATTCTTTGCGCCTGTTGTGGTCAATGTTGTTCTGTTCCATGTTTTCATGGATATGGCAAGTATTGCAATGGCCTTACCTGTAGTTGCAGTTACTACTTATCTCTTTATGTACAATAAATCTGCGTTCATTAACCTACTAAAAAGTGAATCAATATGAAATCCTTTAGCCAGTCATTCAAACTAACCCTGACGGGTGTCAGT
Source organism: Cyclobacteriaceae bacterium (assembly GCA_046155095.1). Lineage (GTDB taxonomy): Bacteria > Bacteroidota > Bacteroidia > Cytophagales > Cyclobacteriaceae > ELB16-189. Next base: position 4,509 of record JBJXEB010000015.1, on the reverse strand, counting down.
TTATTTACAATTGCGATAATGTCAATTATGGATTTGAATGCTACCCACATGACAAATCCTCTTTGGCCTGCCCATGCACGGTTTCATTGGGCAATACAATATTTTTCTGCCATTGCTGTAAATGCGATTGGCTTATTTATGTTGTGGACAAAGTATAAAGAGAAGGGGAACAATTTATCCATACTCTTCATTGGGCTAAATCCATTATTATTTTGGGCTATGTTTTTCCCAGCCTTACTGATGCCAGGTACTGGCACTTGGCCAGATGGAGTAGCCCCACCGGTGGGGTTTCCAGAAATATTTAAAATAATTCATCCTAATCTTATCATGGCAACAATTATTACAATTCTTGCACCCGCCATGACATTCAAAGAACTGCGAAATCAATAGAGTCTTATGCCGCTTTGTTTTTTAGAAGTATGAAAATGAAACGACAGAAAGAACTCAAAAAAGCGTATGAGGAAATTTGTTCCATAAATAGCAATCTTGAATCTTTGGTTTTAGCAAGGACAAAGCATATTGAGTTTCAAAATAGGCAACTAGCGGAATACGCATCCTTTAATGCACATAAAGTGAGGGGGCCATTGGCCAGAATCATAGGACTGGTACAATTAATGGAAATAGAACCCGAACTTATTCAAAAGGAAAACTTGATTACCAAACTGAGTGTATGTTCAAAAGAATTGGACGGGGTAATACATGAAATTAAAAACATACTTGATTCGGCAATAGACTCTTATAATAACTAGAATGTAAACCAGTCACATTTTGGCAAACCCTTCTTTCAAAAATTTCCTGTCCTCAAAGTGAAGACTTCGATAGCAGGTTCAACATCCAATGATTTTGACAACTCAAATTCAATAGAGTCAATGAAAAACCCTCGCTTCTATCCGTCTCGAATAATGACATGGCGGAAAATAAAAGCTAATGCTGATTGAAGAAATCTATTGTCCTGAAATTGGCATCCTTAAAAAACTTATGCTGCGTATAGGCCACATAGAGTTGGTCTTCTAGGTCAGGCACGTAGGCGGCTGTCTGATATGCAACCGGCAGAGCCGATTGCCACGCTGTGTTTACTTCTGGGTCGAGAGTGAAAAAACCTTTGGCATCAATGTACCCTGCATTTTTTAAGCTGTTATATATTTCTGTCGAGGCAGTAGTATTCACATTGATTAAAAAAGTAAAACGAGATGCGTAAAGAGGTGATGGGTCATTTACGTTGTAAGAGGCTGCAATACCCCTCGCTACCAATTTATCATAGTTGGCTTTTGCATTAGTGTTCCTGCTGGGTTCTTGTGTGACATCTTTCGAAGCCAAGTTCCAAATTGTAGGTACAGTTGACTGTGTAAAAACTTGGTCGAGGCCTGGCACGCAATATAATGCCGCGGCTTTATAATTTTTTAATGCTGAGATAAGGCTACAAAACCCTCCTCCTTGGCTCATACCAAGACCATACAATGGTTTGCTTGCTGCAATCACTCCATTTGTTTGCAACGTGCTCAAAATAATATCGATGTTTCCTATGTCAACATTTCCGGTGGGTGTGGTACTCCATAATTTATTGGTTCTGTCCTTGCTCTCGGTAACCACCAATGCATAACCACTCGCAGCGGCATATTTGCTGAACTCCAAATTTTCTGAACTTGCTGCCGTCCAGCCTTTCGCGCTTCCGCCTGTGCCATGAAAAAGAATGATAACGCCTTTGTATGTTGATGGCACATGGTAGTAAACTTGGCTGCTGTTGATGATCAGATTTGTAAAGGTGATGGGTGTGATAGTTTTATAAGTAGCAGTGACAGTAAGGTTTGAAGCAAGCGTCTTCACCGATGTCCGCCACTCGTTAAAGTTTTGCAGTTGGCTCACATCGCCCGTCCATTTGTCAAATACTTGAGAGCTGGCGGCCGCATCAGAAAAAATGAATACCGCATCATCAGGTTTATAAGTGCCAGAGCCAACTCCACCGTTGACCTGAACGGTGAAACTGGTTACGGGTGTGGGATCTGTGGAAGATTTACTACATGAAATTAGTGTTATCATCAACAAAACAAAGCTTATATTTTTCATCATAGTTAAGTTTTACTTTTAGATTACAATTAGCATAAAAAGTTTAACGGAAAATTAAGAGTAATTGGCTATTGTAAAACACTTGTCAACTAACGTTATCCATGCTTTTTACTAAATCTCTTAGCATTTTTGTTTTAAATTTTCCGTTTTCCATATCTTTAAAGATGACGATTTGCCTCAGGTCTTTATGGTCACCCTCCAACAATCGAGTTGGACTATTTAGTTTTTTCCCAGTCGAGAATACTATTATGGTCGAGAGTTTGATTCGCTCTTGGACCAGATATTGATTTAAGTTTTGTTTTGGTAAAGGAAAGTAAGTCTAAAAAAAATTAATCCATTGCCAACACTGCCATCGCAGCATTATGCCCCGGTATGCCACTCACACCTCCGCCTCGTTTAGCACCCGCACCACAAATAAATATTCTCGGGTCATCTGTCTCCACACCCCATGAAGGTGCTTCTTCGTCTTCACGGAATGGAAACGCCAAATCACGATGAAAAATATTTCCTCGTGGCAAACCAATTGCTGCTTCAATGTCCAACGGGGTCTTGACTTCAATGGCCAGTTCACCATTCGATGATTGAGCAAGTACAGATTCAATTGGGTCGATAAGATATTCATTGAGTGATTGGATAGCCGCATGACCTGCAGCTTTTCTTTGCTCATCATGATTCACATCAAAGAGAGCAGCAGGTGTGTGAAGCCCGAATAATGTTAACGTATGATAACCTTTCTGTTGCAACTCTGCGCTTAAGATGCTTGGATCGGTGAGTGTGTGACAATAAATTTCTAACGGAAGTGTAGAAGGAATTTTTCCCAACTGCGCTTGCTGATAGGCTGTCTCCAATTGTGTAAAACTTTCGTTGATGTGAAAAGTTCCAGCAAAAGCATCGATCGGGTCAGCGCCAGATTTAAGTCGCGGCAATTGCTTCACCAACATATTGATTTTCATTTGCGAACCCTCCAAACTTTCTAAATTTTTAGAGGAAGATTGCCCACGTAATTTTGCCAACACTTGTGGCGCAGCGTTAGAGAGCAGATGTTTACACATGACTTGCGTTCCGTCTTCCAAAGTAACCATCACTTCTTTTGCATCTGATTTCACTTTGGTCGCACGACTGTTTACCGCAATGGTAACGCCTGCCTCTCTTGTCACTCGTTCCAACTCTTGTACCAATGCACCCATGCCACCCGCTGGCACTTTCCACTCGCCATTCCCATTTCCAATTAAGTGATAGAGAAAGCATTTGTTGGCTTGCATAGATGAAGCAGAAACAAATGTGCCGATAAGTGCATCGGTGAGAACCACCCCACGCACGATGTCGTTCTTAAAAGTCTGTGTGATTATTTCGTCAATCGGATTTTCCATGAGGTAATCCCACACACCATCAATATTGATTTCAGCTTTCAATTGTGAACGAGTAGGCAACGGCTGTAGCATAGAAGGTGCTATGCGCTGTGCAAATCCTTCAATCTCCCCATAAAAATTTCGCCACGCCTTGGCTTCTTCCTTTCCTCCCACAAGTTCGTTAAAAGAGTCCGCAGTTTTTTCATCCCAAATTCTTGAGATATGCAGCCCTTGATTTTTTCCTTGATGATTAAACGGAGTGTAACTCGCCACTCTTCTCGATAGCGTTTTAAAATTCAGTCCTAAGTCGTGAACAATTTTATCGGGCAGCAACGAAACCAAATACGAATAGCGAGAGAGCCGCGCATCAAAATCAGGGAACACGCGCACACTGGCAGTGGCTCCACCTATCTCATCGTTCGCCTCCAACATCAATACACTTTTACCAGCTTTTGCTAAATAAGTAGCTGCCACCAAGCCGTTGTGGCCCGCGCCTATGATAACGATGTCGTATTTTTTTGTGGTCATTGGAATTAATTTTTAACGCAGAGTGCGCAAAGGTACGCAGAGTTTGAGGCTACTTCTTTGCGAACCTCCTCGTTTAATATTTTGCGGTCAATAAAAAAACCTCGCTTCTATCACGAGGTTTCTTTTCCGTTATCACAAAATAATTACAAATGTATCACCTCTCCATACGCAGCCGCGGCAGCTTCCATGATCGCTTCGCTCATCGTTGGGTGGGGATGAACAGTTTTAATCACATCATGTCCAGTCGTCTCCAATCTTCGCGCAGAAACTACCTCGGCAATCATCTCCGTTACGTTCGCACCAATCATGTGCGCACCCAACCATTCGCCATACTTGGCATCAAAAATTACTTTCACAAAACCATCGGGTGCACCCGCTGCTTTTGCTTTGCCCGATGCCGTGAATGGAAACTTGCCTACTTTAATTTCGTAACCCGCTTTTTTCGCGGCTTCTTCCGTGTAACCAACGGAAGCAATTTCAGGAGAGCAGTACGTACAACCAGGGATGTTATTATAATTGAGTGGCTCAGGTTTTTTGCCCGCAATATTTTCAACACAAATAATTCCTT
>JBJXEB010000014.1:0-53632 GCA_046155095.1 Cyclobacteriaceae bacterium | reverse complement strand
GGAAAGGCTGCGAGCTGTCCCGCGGGCGTGGCTTCGTCACGGACTATGAAATGCGCAAGGGGCCGTCATCGTAGGTGCACTATCCTTCTCTCTGCTTCGCGGCCCACGAATCTTTTTCCGACTTCTAATCTTTCAAGTCCCGATGAATGAATCGCCACCAACGTTGGTGCTTACGCCACTCCGTGGCGTCTTTACCCCCAAATTCAGGAAATACCCGCCACAGCGTGGCGGGTATTTTACGTTTATCTGCGATGCCAAAGTTTCTGTTTCCCGCTTTCATTTGTCAATTCTACCCATACTTTTCTATAAATCCAAACTATCCAACGGGCTCCTTATCCCACTTAATGCTTTGCTGGTTACGTGGGTATATATCTCAGTAGTCTTGCTACTGCCGTGGCCAAGAAGGGACTGAATGTAGCGGAGGTCTGTGCCCGCTTCCAGTAGGTGTGTCGCAAAACTGTGGCGCAACGTGTGAACGGAGGCGTGCTTTTTCACATTCGCATTTTGCAGTGCGGATTGCACCACATTTTGCAAGCTGCGCTCGCCATACTGCCCCCCATCACTCCCCTCAAACAAATATTCCTTTGGCCTATATGCTTTAAAGTATTCTCGCAAAAGGGGAAGCAGTTTCTCTGAGAGCAAGGTATATCTGTCCTTCTTCCCTTTGCCCCCTTTCACGTTTATCTGCATCCGGTCGCTGTCCACATCGGAGAGCCGCAGGTTTAGTATCTCGCTCAGCCTAAGCCCTGCCGAGTAGCAAATCATGATCAAGGTTTTGTGTTTCAAATTGGTGGTGGCCTTAATCATGGCTTGCACTTCTTCTACCGATAGAACGGTGGGAAGTTTTTGCTCCTTCAACGGACGCTCTAGTTGATAAAACTTTCTTGCCCCGCCCTTTACCTTTTCATAATAAAATTTAATTGCATTGATGGCCTGGTTCTGGTAGCTGGCCGAAATGCCACGGTCTTTCACTAAATATCGGATGTAGGCCACTATTTCAGGTTCAGTTATCACGTCTATGTCCTTGGTGGGGAAATAGTTTATGAACTCTTCCATCAACTGTTTGTAGGCGGTTATAGTTTGGTCCCAGTGCATGGTAAGGCCTTCGGTTTTGCAAAAATCTTCCAATGCTTTTTTCTGTCTTTCATCTATGGTCGCACTCCACCACTTAGTAGCCTTATCGAACTTGGCATAAGGAAAACCTTTCAATACGGATACCAACTTAGGGTTGTATAAGGTTATTACATGATATCGCCCAGGCTTATATTGCACTGCCCTTACCGATAGTTTGTTAGCCTTGGAAATTTTTTCGTTAATGTCTTTTACAATTTCTGCTTGAGAAGTTTTCGTAGTCATTTCGGGAAAGACTGCTTTTAGTTTTTGAAAAACTTGATTGCTCGCAGCGAAATGCCACGCTTTTTCTGTTTGGCTCCACCGGCAAGCCGAGATGCTCTTTAGTTTATCAGTGATTTCTTTTTCATTGGGCGTTTGAACGAACAAACGTTTTTCGCCCCGATGGACTTTAGCGTAGTAGTAGATCATAGCCGTAGTATAAGACACTAATTGACTTGCTAAAAATAAGCAAATCTTTATTTACCGCGAAGAGGATAGCTAGTTGGAATGTGGATTTTCATATTTCCATCCGTTTCTTTTTCAAGGCAACATTCTTGTATGAACAAAAAAGTTATGTGCTGGCATCGGCCAGGGATTGAGCGGCCTGTTTGAGCCCGAAATGGAAAGCGCGGTGGGTGGCGAGTAGCGAAAGCCCGGTGGCCTTGCGCCTCGCTTGGCCAGACCGCACCTTCACTACTGCCTTCGTTAAAACTATGGCAGTTAGAAGTTACGGTGGGCAAGTCGCCCAAATCAGCCCAAAATCCTTTAAAAACCTCTGAAATTCAGTTTTCCCTTTTCAAAATTAATTCTACCTTTGCACACCTTTTTTAAGGATGTATTGTCCTATGGTGTAATGGTAACACTGCAGATTTTGATTCTGCCTTTCTAGGTTCGAATCCTAGTAGGACAACCAGAAGCCCGCTTGGGTAAACCTTGCGGGTTTTTAATTGGAGTTTGTGTTGAAATATTGGGAGGTGTAAAAGTAGGCAGTTGGCAATAGGCAAAGTTGCCTACTGATTATTGCCTACTGCCAACTTAATAATTCATTACCTCCACTTATTGAACTGAGCAAAAAGATGGCAGTAAAAATATTTTCCGGTCGCGCTACTACCTACTTGGCAGAGAAAATCGCCCATGCGTATGGCGAGCGCTTGGGCTCAGTGGACTATCAGCAGTTCAGCGATGGGGAGATGTCGCCTTTCATTGGCGAATCGGTGCGTGGCCATGATGTGTTCATGGTGCAGTCAACGTTTGCTCCTGCCGATAATTTCATGGAGCTACTGTTGATGATTGATGCGGCCAAGCGTGCGAGTGCGCTGAACGTGAACGTGATCATCCCCTACTTTGGCTATGCGCGCCAAGACAGAAAAGACAAACCGCGTGTGGCGATTGCCGCGAAACTGATTGCTAATTTACTCTCTGCTGCTGGGGCAGACCGCGTAATGACGTGCGACCTTCATGCCGACCAGATACAAGGCTTTTTCGACATTCCTGTGGATCACTTGGATGGCAATTATATTTTTGTTCCGTATTTAAAATCGTTGAACCTGCCGAACATCATGTTTGCTTCGCCCGATGTGGGTGGCATCAAACGTGCTCGCAGCTTTGCGAAATTTTTTAATGCAGAGTTGGCCGTGTGCGATAAGTACCGCAAGGAGGCAAACAAAGTGGAGTCGATGCGATTGATTGGCGAGGTGGAAGGCAAAGATGTGGTGTTGGTAGATGACTTAGTAGATACGGCTGGCACGATTTGCAAAGCGGCCGCTCTATTAAAAGAGAAAGGCGCTAACTCGGTGAGGGCGGTTTGTACTCACGCGGTGCTTTCTGGAAAGGCGCATGAAACTATTTTAAATTCTGTGCTAGACGAGATTGCTGTGTCAGACACCATTCCGTTGAAAGAACAAAACCCGAAGATCAAAGTACTTTCTGTTTCTGATTTGTTCGCGAAGGCGATCCGCAAGATTCACGATCACGAATCGATCAGTTCATTATTTATTCGTTTGTAAACAATTTTCAATTTTATATTTTTCACTTAAACAAATTAAAAACAATTATGAAAACCATCGAGATTATAGGGTATCGAAGAGCAAATCTCGGCAAGAGTGACTCTCAGAAAGTGCGTGAAGAGGGGAATGTGCCGTGTGTACTTTATGGAGGCGACAAGCAGATTCATTTCTACTCGCCCGTGATTTTGTTCCGCGACTTGGTGTACACCAACGAAGCGCACTTTGTTCACTTGAACATAGAAGGCGAAGAGTGCCAAGCGATCATGCAAGAGATTCAGTTTCACCCAGTGAGCGAGATCATCCTACATGTAGATTTCTTGCGCATCACCGATGACAGAAAAATTAAAATGGACATCCCTGTGCGCTTGGTGGGTCAAGCCCCGGGCGTTGCCAAAGGAGGTACATTGGTACGTAAACGTGCCTCGTTGAAAGTCCTTGCTTTCGGCAAAGACATGCCCGACCATATTGATGTGGATTGTTCTGCATTGGATTTTCACCACGCTGTGAAAGTAGCGGATATGCAAATGGCGAACTTGGAATTTATGGATCCCAAGATGGCTGCGATTGCTTCTGTGGAAGTGCCACGCTCCGCTAAATTAGCTGAAGAGACTGCTGCGGCCGCACCTGCTGAAGGCGCTGCTGCTGCACCTGCTGCTGGAGCCGCTGCACCTGCTGCCGATGCAAAGGATGCCAAAAAAGAAGCTCCTAAGAAAGACGCGCCCAAGAAAGATGAGAAAAAGAAATAGTCTTTCATTCAATTTTGAATCTTCAAAAAATCCTGCCTTTCGGCAGGATTTTTTGTTTTATAACCATTTACTCACACAAACATTATTTGTATTTGGCGCAATGGCGAAGTGCCATCGGGCTATGCCTGCCCGTCCGGTCAGACGGGCACTTCAAATCCACGTTTGTTCCTCACTGCGGGCTTTCCGTTGCTATCCCTTGCCAGCTAAGGTGTGTATTCATCAACTTGATAGTAAAGTCAAATCTCGATCACGTTGATAAAATAATATTGATTTATGAAAGATGATTACCGACTTTTGACCAACAAATTGTAAGAATAAGAACATAGTTATCCAGTTACTAGAATGCAGTATCTATCATCCAACTTCTAGCATTTAGCACACCAATGAAATACCTCATAGCCGGACTCGGCAACATAGGCCCAGAATACGAACTTACCCGGCATAACATCGGATTCCTTACACTCGACCGCATAGCAGATAACCACAAAATAAATTTTATCACTAATCGCATGGCCGACAAAGCTGAACTAAAATACAAAGGAAAGCAGATTCACTTGATCAAGCCAAACACATTCATGAACCTAAGTGGCAAGGCCATTGCCTATTGGCTTCAGGACTTGAAAATACCAAAGGAAAACCTATTGGTATTGGTTGATGATCTTGCTCTGCCATTTGGTAGTCTACGTATGCGCACGAAAGGAAGCGCGGCCGGCCACAACGGCCTAAAGAATATTGAACTACTTTTGGGTGGACAAGACTACTCTAGACTTCGCATGGGTGTTGGGAATGATTTTGCGAAAGGGCAGCAAGTAGATTTTGTATTGAGCAATTTTAGTCAAGATGAATTTAAAGAGCTGCCTGCCATGATGGATAAGGCTGCCGAAATGGTTCTTTCATTTTGTACAATTGGAGCAGAGCGAACAATGAATTTCTTTAATAAATAACTTATGGATTGGATTCAAGTAGCCGGACATGTAGGTGCATTCTTAAGCAGCGTTACATTTATTCCTCAGGTTTATAAAGTTTGGAAAACGAAAAGTGTAGGGGATCTGAGCTTGGCCATGCTGTTGATTGTATCTTCCAGTACTTTAATTTGGCTTGTCTATGGAATTGCATTGATGCTCTGGCCCGTGATATTGGCAAACGGAATCATCTTTCTTCTAAGTTTGCTGTTGATCTATTTTAAGTATGCCTACACGAAGAAATAGTTAAAAGTTAATAGTTATCAGATGAATTATGATCTTCCAATAACTATTAACCAATAATAACTAACTACCTCTTCCTAATAATAATATCCCCATTATGGTTCTTCATACTGAACTCGGGGCCGCCACCGTTCACTTCACCTTTTATGGAGCCGTCAATCACTACTTTATAGGTGCCTCCGCTTGTTTCCCTTTTTTGGATAGGTGCTTCCTTCACCATATTCATATCAAACCCGCTGAGAATTTCGCCTTGCTCGGTTTTTAGTTTGAAGGTAGCTTTTAAGGTAGCGGGAAAGGTAACGTCTATATCGCCATTGAAGGTAGAGAATGACATGGGTGTACCTTCTTTCACTTTATTGAACGAAATTTTAATGGCTCCATTAAATGAAGTTGCTAATACTGACCCTGAAATATTCTCAGCAGTGATGTCATCGTTGTGATTGGTGAGTTCTAGTTCGCCAGAAACGTTCGATATAAACATAACTCCATCGTTGAAGGTGCTCACGTTCAAATCAAAATCTAAAGGCACTTCGATTTCCAATTTCATTTTTTCAGAAAACGAATTAGAACTGACTCTAACAACATTGTCGTTCTCTGTTACTTCTAAGTCCAATGCACCACCTGATATTTTTTTTAAGCCTGACCTATTTCCATCTGATTTATTGTCCGTCCTCCGATTAAGCGGTTGAAGGGGCGTTTGCAATTTCAGCACATCGTCTTCTTGGTCGTCATCTCTATCGTCTTCGCCCTCAGCAACAGTTTTATATCTTACGAGTATATCCTTGCGTGGCGAACCTTTGACAGTGATCGAACCGTAATTGAGATGCGCTTTTAGTTTCCCTCGTTTATTGGGATCAGAAAGAGGCACCACAAAATCACCAGCAGTTTGAGCAAAGGTGTGTGAAGTGATTAGGAATAGTATGGTAATGATTATAAATTGCTTTTTCATATTGTTATCTTTTAATTGTTAAAATTAGTTCTGTTAATGATGTGGCTTTTCAAATGCTCGTCAGCAGTATCGTTTTATTTTACCCAACTTAAATAAATGGATTTTCCAATATCGTAAAATGATTGGTCGTCATGGTTTCCATTGTTTGTTAGCAAAATAATTCCTGAATTGAGCTCAGGGTAAATTAGGCATAGCGAGGTAAAGCCATAAGTACCTCCATCATGCGACCAAACTTTGTAACCTTTTTTTGTGGTTGATATTCCCCAATTCAATCCCTTTCCTCTTTTATTATCTCCCCATGTTAGTTGATGGGATAACCAAGCAGCACTTCCATTTTCCGCCTTCAGTTGCTCTTGTATATAGAGTAACATATCATTGGTAGTAGATCGTATGCCTCCTGCTGGCTCAGCTAATTTGTTTCTCCAAAATTTTGTATTGCTGCCCTCCACATCGTACCCTTGGGCAAACTTTTTATAATCAGATTCAATCAATGCTATTTTCGATTGAGTCATTTTATACGGTTTGAAAATATAGGTTTCAAGAAGCTGCTCATAGCTTTGCTGATACACCTTTTCAAGAATATAACCAAGAAGACTAACAGCAAAATTAGAATACTCACTCCTTGTTCCTGGGGGCGCATCTAGACTTATGTTTTGCAAAATATCAGCAATTACTTTTTCACTAAATGTTTCAGAAGGGTCAAAAGGGTCCTTTCCTGTCCCAACAATTTTAGGCTGAGAAGGCAATCCTGATGTATGATTACTTAAATGAACTAATTGAATAGGTTGCCCCTTAAATTGTAGTTCAGAAAATTTTCCACTTAAATAGATTCGGATATCATCATTCAATTTTACCTTTCCCTCTTTTACTGCATGAGCCAAAATAATGCCCGTAAATGTTTTTGTTATTGAGCCTATTTCATAAATAGTCTCTACTGACGGCAACTTGTTACTACCTTTAGCTGTTTCTCCAAAATTGTAGATAAACATCTCACCGTTTCGCAAAACACCTACAGACAGCCCCGCGACATTTTCGTTTCTCATATAGTCGTTAACAGCATTTTGTACAACGCTATCTAAGCGAGTTTTAAGTGAATTGTCAGAAGGATAGTGATTTCTTGTTTGATTAATTGGCAATTGATAAAATGTCAACCCAAAAACATCATACGAGGAATGAGAAAGCGCCTTAATGGATAGCCGTAGGGATTTTTTCTCATGAAAAAGTCGATATGTAGAAACATTGGTAGTATCGGTATACATTTTCTCGGTCTTCTTAATTTTGCCAAGGCTAGAGGCGTCCTTCAGTAGATTAATAAGTACTCCGCTTTTGATATTCTTTTTAAACTCCCTATTGGCCATCGCATAAATCCCTTCATAATCGTCTCTATTAAATTTTGAAACGATGCTATCTTTTAGGATATCATTTTTTGTATTCTGAGTTGATTGACTTTTTGCGGATATAGTGATAAGGCCGAAAAGAAATAGAGCTAGTAATTTTTTCATAACATTTTTCTATATTCATCAATTATTGCTTGCGACTTCTTTCAGGTAAACATTCCCGTTGAAAGTTTCAAAATCCAGTAAAGCTCCTCCACTTCCGATCTTGAAACGGTTGCCGTTCACTTTGTATTTTGTATTGCCATCAGTTTGTTCCTTTTCTAATGACGCGGGCAGCGACTCTAAACTTTTCACATTGCTATAAAACTCTCCATTGAAGCTTTTAAAAGCCATATTAGCAGTAAGCCCTTTTTGAAACCACGCATTGATATCGCCATTAAGCGTGTAAAAGCGACAGGGCTTATCTGGATTTTTGGCATACTCGATATCTACATTGCCATTGATCGTAGTGGCAGACGCCTCGCGAGAAATGCTTTTGAGTTTGATTCCTCCGTTGATATTTTCAACTTTCAAAGCACCATTCACATTCTCTACTGAAATATCTCCATCGTTGATCGTGCTGAGAACAAGGTTGACTGAGTATGGAACTTTGATAGTGAAATCGAGTTTGTAATCGTATTTGGTATCGCAATCATTATCGCCTTCCCAATTATATGTCCACTTGTTACGTGTGCCAAAATTACGAGCTTTCCAATCTTGTTTGCCAAATACATTGCAGCCACCCTGCATGTAAAAGATCAGGGTATCGGCACGATCTATTACACCTAGCTGGATTTCCTTTTTGCCAGCCTCCAATCGTTGCTGTGTCTTAGCCGTGATTTTTTTTGATACTTCCACGATCACTTTCGTGCCTTCATAACCTATTACATGGATATCGCCATTGATGTTAGCTACGAATACTGTGTTCTCTACTCCCACTTTTTCGAAAGCAAGTTCTTCGCTGATTGTTTCGGTGAAAGTTTGAGCTGATACTGAATAGGCAAAAGCCATCAGTAGAATAATGTTTAAGATCGTTTTCATTTTTTCATATTAAAATGTTGGTACTTTTTATTTTTTCCTCGAAGAGTCTCCCGTTTCGGGAACTCTGCGCTTCTTTCAATTCAACCTTAGTAGAAACCATCTGTTACAACTAGCTCCAACCTTATTACCTTATTATAGAACACAAAACAGAAAGCCAAAATAAGGTAATAAGGTTGCGGTTTTAACTATGGCCATTTTTCTACTAAGGTTTATGCCTCTGCTTCAAACGTTATAATAAAAAATCTACTTAGCACCTTAAATCAAAACACTAATACTCTTTTCAATTTTGCCTTTCACTTCTTTGGGTGTCTTATCGCTCTTCAAAAGTTTTTTCAATTCACTTACGGATTTTCTTTCTTGTAGCGTCACCATCAGTTCCGCTAAGGCTATTTGCACTAAAGGTGAATCTTGTACTGAAATGGATTTGATTAACCCGGCTCGCACCTCACCGTCTTTGGCATAGTTCATCAGTACATCCAAAGCAGCCAAGCGCACGTTCACGTTCTCATCGCCATTCAAGGTTTTGAAAAGAGCGGATGTTACTTTCTTGCTTACCTGATCCATGTCCGAAGTGAGACTGACTGCTTTTAATCTTTCGGTGGCCGATTCTTTCTCTAACATGGAGAGCATCATCACCTCTTTCAGTTCACTAACTTGTTGGGTCAATTGCACCACCGATTTATCTTGTGATGGTGATTTTAGCAAGTAGCCTCCAACAAATCCTGCAATTAATAGAGAGGCAGCAAGAGCTAAGCGCGGAAATAAACTGTTCCAATCTATAGTTAGCGAAAAAGAACGTTTCTCATTTTGCTTTTTCTCTTGCGCCAATGCAGAATAAAACTGAACATCTAACCGAGTGGAATGCGAGCCTGCCTCAAACCGAGAGATTTGTGAATCTAATTGCGAAAGCTCTTGCAACTGTACAAGCTCAATCTTTCCTGATTCGATCAATTGTTCGATGACTTTTATCTCGGCAGCATCTGCCAAGCCCGCATTGTACTTCGCCAACAACTCATTTATTTTTGTCTGTTCCATGTTAGATGTTGGATGTTGGATGTTGGATGTTGCCTACTTGCATCCAGCATCTTGCATCACTTTTTTTAATAACTTTTCTCCAACTGTTTGTAAATCACTTTCAACTCTTGCAACGCCCTGAAAACTTTAACCTTTACTGCGCCTTCCGAGCAACCTAAAATCTCACCGATCTCTTGGTACTTTTTTTCTTGGTACTTACTCAACAACAATATTTCGCGTTTGTCTATCGGCAGTCTATCCATGGCCATGGAAAGCATCTGTTGTTCATCTGCCTGTAACATCTCTGTCGAGCGGTTTTCGTTATGCCCCAACTTGTCTTGCCAATCATCCAGTTCTTCGCTGGCATTGATTTTATTTTTTCGGTGATGGTCGTGGTGCACGTTGCGCGCAATCTGAAACATCCAAGCGCGGAAATCGCCCTCACCCTTAAAGAGATGGCGGTACTTCAAAATCCGCAAGAATGTGTTCTGCACCAAGTCCTCGCTCAACTCTTGCTGTCTAGTTAGGCCGCGGAAGAAACCATACAACGGCTTCTTGTGCCGCTCGAAAAGGAGGCCGAGCCTGTCCAGGTCGCCATCGCGCACCTTTACCATCAATGAGTTATCCGAAAGCGCTTCCAAATCAGGCATTAAAGTTTTCACAAGGGGAAACTACGGGTTTTGGGGATGGTTACAGAAATATGAGTATTTTTATTGAAAGGTAGGTAAGGAAGTTAGAAGTCAGAAGTCAGAAGTTAGAAGTTAGAATCCATCTCTCGCAACCAACAAATGATAATGAGTACAATACGGATCGTGTTATTGAGGATGTTCCTATTCAGTTGGAGTTATTCGAATGTGTATGCGCAGAAGGGGAATACAATTAATTATGACTCAATAAAACTGGAACTTGAAAGGATATATGATGCAGATCAAGAACATTAGAAGAATATTGATTGACTCTATTGGCCTTGATTCTCCTGAAGCAGGAAAATACCTTAGTAAAATGAACGGCATTGATAGGCGAAATAAGGCCAAGATAGAAGCCATGCTGGAGAAGTATGGTTGGATTAAAAAAAGCAAGATTGGTGAAAAGGCGTCTGAAGCTATATTTTACACGGTGCAGCATACAGACTTAGAGTTTTTAGAAAAATATTTCCCGCAGTTCAAAAAACTGGCAGAGATTGGAGAAGCAAGCCCAATTCAATGTGCGATGATGGAGGATAGATTATTAATGTGGAAAGGCAAGAAGCAAATTTATGGCACTCAATCTTCCGATAGGTTAAGATCAGACAAAAAGTATGTTGTTTGGCCGATTGAAAATTCCGCTGGTGTAAATGAATTAAGGAAAAAGGCGGGATTCAAAACAACGGTTGAAGAGGATGCCAAAAGGTTAAATGCTGAATATGATCCTAACGAAAGATTGCCGGAAAAGAAAAATTGATCATAAAAAAATTTAACGCAAAAAGCGCAGAGGCTCACAAAGTTTAAATGCAAAGTGGATTAAGATAAGGTAATAAGGTTGAGTTGATGATGTAACACTTTTTCTACTAAGGTTTATTAATTCGTAAATTAATCATGGGAGTAAAAATTATGCGCACTTGGAAATTTAAATAGTCGAAAAGATTTTCGTGCGGGCGATCGGCCAGGGATGGAAGCGGAAAGCCCACAGCGATCCCGATAGCTATCGGGAGAGCGAGGACTTGTAGCGGACAGCCTGGTGGCCCACGCGCCTCGCAGGGCCAGGCCGCCTAAAAAAAATAAACTAAAATTGTACTATGAAAAAAATATTTTTTTGTCGACTCGTTTTCGGAATGCTGATTGTTGGTTGTAAAAATGAATTAGGCCAGAAGTTAGTTTGGTCGGATGAGTTTGACAACGCGGGGCAGCCCGATACTACCAAATGGAACTATGACTTGGGTGATGGCTGCCCGAATGTGTGTGGTTGGGGCAACAACGAGGCGCAGTTCTACACCAAGGATGCGAAAAATGCGCGGGTGGAAAATGGTCGCTTGATCATTGAAGCACGAAAAGATTCAGTGGGTGGAAAGGCATATACTTCTGCGCGGATGGTGACAAAATTGAAAGGCGATTGGTTGTATGGACGCATAGAGGTGAAGGCAAAATTGCCGCACGGCAAAGGCACGTGGCCAGCGATATGGATGCTATCGACCCACTGGAAATATGGTGGCTGGCCTGCTAGTGGGGAGATCGACATTATGGAGCATGTTGGTTATGATGCAGGGGTGATTCATGGAACAATTCATACCGAGTCATACAATCATATAAAGCAAACGCAAAAAGAAGGCAAGATGACGGTGACAGATGCGCAAGATGAATTTCATGTTTACGCCATCAACTGGACTGCTGATAAAATGGAATTTCTTGTTGACGATAAAATGTATCACTCGGTGAACAAAGGCGCGAACGATACGTTTAAAGAGTGGCCGTTCGATCAGCGTTTTCATTTGATACTGAACATGGCTGTGGGCGGAAACTGGGGCGGGGCACAGGGAGTTGATGAATCGATTTGGCCGCAGCGGATGGAGGTGGAGTGGGTGAGGGTTTATCAGTAAGTAGAAAGTAGAAAGTAGAAAGTAGTAAGTAGAAAGTAGAAAGTAGAAAGTAGAAAGTTGAAAGTAGAAAGTTGAAAGTTGAAAGCTAAAAGTTTGACGTGGGTGCGACATATCAATCGCTTAGATAAAACCATAAGGTTAAAGGCTTCGTATATTCGCAGACAATAAATAAAATCATGAAAAAGCAATTCTCGTTCGTATTCGCAGTAGTAATTTCTTTCGCGCTCGTTTCTTGCAATGCACAATCGGGCAAGAAGCAACAAGGTGACTTAAAATTGAATTTGACTCCACCAGCAGGCAAAGCCGTGGCCGCATTCGCGGAAGGTTGCTTCTGGTGCTCGGAACATATTTTTGAAGCGGTGGTGGGCGTGGATTCTGCGGTGTCGGGTTATGCGGGCGGAAAGACGATTAACCCTACGTATGCATTAGTGAACACGGAAACCACGGGCCATGCGGAAACGGTGTTGGTCTACTTCGACCCAAAGAAAGTAAGTTATGCAGAATTACTAAATGTGTTCTTCACCTCGCAAGACCCCACCACACCCGAGCAACAGGGCCCTGACCGTGGCAACTCGTACCGCTCGATTATTTTTTATAGTACACCCGAAGAAAAAGAATTGGCAGAGAAATCTAAAGTTGCTTATGCGCCCGTTTTTAAAAAACCAATTGTATCTGAGATAAAACCACTCACGGCATTTTACAAAGCAGAAGACTATCACCAAAACTACATCGAGCATAATCCATACAGTCCGTATGTGATGGGTGTGTCGATACCTAGGTATGAGTTGTTTAAGAAGAAGTATAAGGGGAAGGTGAGGTGAAGGGTAAATAGTAATCGGTAAAAGGTAAGAGGTTAGAGGTAAGCAGGGCAAAGTTGACGAATAGGCAATTGACAGTTGACAAAGCTGGAGATAACGAAAACTCTAGGAGTCATCAAATCTGAAACCCAAAAGTATAGCCTGGCCAGAAGTCGGTATTGAAATTGAAGAGTTGGCCAGAAGAAACTTTTAAGCTGTTGATTTTGTAAACGTCTGCGCCTACTTCGGCATCGCGCAAAAAATAATTGAAGGAGGCACCAACAAAAACGTATCGACCCATGAACCTCTTTCCGTATTCTACGTGAAGGCGGTTTAATAAATTAAATGTACGGTCAATGCTCAGCTCTCTGTTGAGGTGAATAAATCGAATTCCATAACTGATTATTCTTTTTCGATTGTTGCGATCTGTTGGCAACATACTTGATTTGTTGTAGAGTATTTTTTCAAATCCATAGCCGAAGCCCCATGTGTTATTGAAAGGATCGTAGCCTACGATCAACGCATTTTGATTATAGATTTGGTTCTTGTCGTCAAAGGGCATACCCGATTGCGTGCGTGAACAATTGAGGCAATTGCCCGTGGTATATTCAATGTTGGTGGCAAACATTTCGTTGTATGAGATACGAAAAACAGAACCGACAGAGCCCATGTTTATCAATCCTACAGGTGTGTTGTATCTTGTATTTCGAGTAGTTGGAATTATTTTGAAAAAATTGATCAACCCAAATTGTTTACCGAGCGATGCGCGCCCAAAATTGATCAAACCTATTTGTGTGCCGTCCATCTCTCTGCTAAAATTAAACAGACCGATCTGAAAACCTCTTGCCTTTGTTGGCTGTGAATATTTTCCGGGAAGACTTCTCGCTTTGTTGACGAGGCCAAGTTGTGTGCCTGAGAGTTGGCCATCGGTATAATTAAAAAAGCTGCTGAGTTGAAAACCTGCGATGGATTGCCTCGAAATATTGTAAATACTTGCTATTTGCAATCCTTCTGAAAATCCATTGGTACTGTTGCCCGTACTATTGCCAATGCCCGCGATTTGAACTCCTTTAAAATCTCCACCGACCACATTCAACGCGCCCGCCAACTGGATACCCGAAGAATGATTGCGCACATAGTTGAGGAGGCCAGCAACTTGTATTCCCTTGCCATTGGATTCAAAATCGCCTTTGACGAGTTCCCATTCTTCTGCCATGGAGAGATTGATAAACGCATTGGCCCCAATGATATTGGCAAGCCCAGCCAGATGAATGCCTGTAGAGCCTTTTATGTTCACATTGGTGATAGGACTGATCTCTAAAATGTGATTGCCCGCAGAGAGTCCTCCAAATAAATTGAGAGAAAATTTGTTGAAGTACGAGCCACTATAAATGCCGTTTGTGCTAATGCCAGGGAAAAGCGAGAATTGAAAAGTGCGCTCGTATTCACGGATTTTCTTTTTTACTTGGGCGTGCACTCCTACGTGTGTGATGACCAAGAAAAACCAACATACGGAACGGAGAAGCATGTTCATTCTAGGTTTGGTTGTATTGATTTAGCTTCCCCTCCCCGAAAAAAATCTCTGCACTAGCAATGATCGAACGTGTTAACTGCTCATTTATTTTATTCTGACTTTAAACTATTTACTGGACCGGCACTAGCCGCTTTTATCGACTGCGAAGCCACCGTTAAAATAGCTATCAACAACGCAATTGCTCCGGGTATCAAAAAACTCAAGACGCCTAAGTTGATTCTGTTTGCAAAGCCATTCAACCAATTGTCCATAAGGAAATATGAAATAGGCCATGCCACTACATTAGCCAATAAAACAATCAGAATAAATTCTTTTGAGACCAACATTGTGATCTGTTTCACCGAAGCACCTAACACTTTGCGAATGCCGATTTCTTTGGTGCGCTTCGCTACCGAGTAAGAAGAAAGCCCGAACAATCCCAAACAGGCAATGATTATTCCGATGATGGTGAATAGCCCGAATACTTTGCTAAACTGCTGATCGGACTTGTATTGTTGATTGTAGTGGTCATCAAGGAAAAAATAATTAAATGGATTTCCAGGAAAAGTCTCTTTGTATTTTGCCTCAACTCTTTTAACAGCTTCACTAATGGATTTATCTGTCTCAATTTTTACAGAATAAAAATCAGATACTTGTTGGTCGTAAACTAAAATCAAAGGTTTAATTATTTGCTTTACGGATTCCTGATGATAATCTTTTATTACACCAATTATTTCGGGCTCATCTCCCCACAAGTAAATTTTTCTTCCAATTACTTCTGCGGGTTCCGTGAATCCAAGTAGTTTCATTGCGGTTTCATTCACAACAACAACCTTCCATTGTTCTTCTAGTTTACCCGAAAAATTTCTCCCCTCCATCAATGAAAAGCCAAATGCCTCAACGAAATTTTCGTCTGTCATAATGGCCTCAAACGAGTGTCCCATTTTCTCATCTTGACCGACCACACGAACATTTCCATTAGCCCATCGCACATGATGACCAGGTACGTCCGTAGAAACCGTAACTTTTTTGATGCTCAGATATTGCTGAAGGGATTCGCAAAGGGTTTTGAACCTGCTGAAGTAGGTTGAATCGGTGGCACTTGGTCCATTTATAACAAGGACTTGCTCTGTATCGATGCCAGTAGGGATGTTTCTCATAAAGTTTATTTGACTGTACACCACAAATGCACCAACAATTAATACCACAGAAGAAACAAATTGAACAGTCACCAAACTTTTTCGTACATAAATTCCCTTCGAAGAACTTTGAAATCTTCCTTTTAAAATACTTACTGGATTAAAAGCAGACATGACCAAGGCAGGATATAGGCTTGTGCACATCACCCCAACAGCAAATACAATCAAGGTGAATATCCAAACATTTACATTACTGAAAATATGCCAATCGATTGTTTTCCCAACCATCAATGAAAAATAGGGAAGCAATAAGCCAACTAGTATGATAGTAATTAACGAGGCTATTAATTTGAACGTGAATGATTCCAATAGAAATTGCCTGATCAGTTGTGAACGAAAACCGCCCAATACTTTACGAATGCCAACTTCTTTGGCACGCTCCATTGATCTGGCCGTAGCCAGGTTAACATAATTGATCCATGCCATTACTAAAATAAGTACTGCAATCAAGGCTAGAAAATTTGTTGCTTGTGCGCTGCCATTAGATTCCAGCTCATCAGGTGCATTAGAGTTTAAATGAATGGAGGAAATTGGCTGTAGGGTAAAAACCATCCACTCATTCCACGAACGAAGTTGTGGCCCCATTCTCTTCTCCACAAATGCGGGAAACTTACTTTGTAACTGTTGAGCATCCGCTGATATATTTAACTCGATGTAAGTAAAAGTGCCTTCCCATCCCCAATTAGTGAGCAATTCCTTTGTTTCTTCTGGCCCGAGTATTTTAAACAAACTTGCAAACGAAAAGAGAGCATCGAATTTCAAATGTGAATTTTCTGGAACGTCTTTAAAAATCCCCGTAATTTCATATTCTTCCTTTCCATTACATTTTAACGTTTTTCCAATTGGGTCGGCCTCACCAAAATAGCGCTTAGCAAATGTTTCTGAGACTACCATGGTAAATGGATTGCGCAAAACAAGAGAGTCAACTCCTTTGATTAAAGTGAAAGAGAATACCTTAAAAAAGTCATCGCTGGCATAAAGTACTCGGTCCTCTTTGAAAATAATGTCACCGTTAGCAATCGTATTGAATTGCTTCACTCCTTTGTTCAATCGTACAAAGCTTTTGACTTCTGGGAAACTCTCTTTTAAATCTGAACCAATACCAATTGGGCCAGCCACCCAAAGTCTATTCAGTTCTCCATTGTTATAGCGATCATGCCTCACACGAAATATCTTGTCTTTTTTAACATGAAAATCATCATAACTTCTTTCGTGGAGTACATACAAGCCAATAAGTGCAAATGCCGTCATGCCAATGGCAAGGCCAGTGATATTGATAAAAGCATAACTTTTATTTTTTAACGTAGTCCTAGAAAAGATTTTGAAATAGTGGTAGAACATATCAAATTGATTTAGTTGAACAGAAAACTTATTTCTCAATAGAATCCCTAGCCTGAAAAATTTCCACACATTACACATTAATCTTCTTCTCGCTTTCTTCTCTCCTAACAACTTTATATCCTCCTCAAATTGCTCCAGCAAATCGCCTTCAATGCTTTCGTACAAACTGGGTGGGCAAAACCAAGCGAGGAAGCGGAGGGCGAGATGGGGTGGATGGTCTTTCATACTACCCAAGGGAAAAATGCTTTATCGGATGGCTCATTTACTCTGTTCTTAAATTCTTTACTGGGTTGCTCTGTGCGGCCTTGGCCGATTGAAACGACACGGTCAATAAAGCAATCGCCATCATGGCGAGGGACGTAATCACAAATACGGAGTAGCTAAGATCAGTATGAAAAGCATAGCCCTCGAGAAATTTTTGACTACCACACCAGGCCAGAGGTAATCCAACGATCAACGCAATTCCTATAAGTAAAATGAAATCTTTGCATAGCAATACAACCAGTTGAGATACAGTAGCCCCCATTATTTTGCGAATGCCAATTTCTTTCACTCGTTTCTCGGCCGTGAATGAGGCCAGTCCGAAGAGACCAAGACATGAAATAAAAATGGCCATGACGGTGAAGCAGGTGGAAAGTTTACAGACCATGATTTCGCTCTCATAGATTTTTCCAAATTCATCATCCATGAACTTATATTCCATCGGAAAGTTTGGCTCAAACCTTTTATGCAAAGACTCAACATACTTTAATGCTTCAGCAGCTCGGCCTGGTTGATAACGGACGAACAAGAGATTAGAACTTTCGGGATTCATAGAAATGATCACAGGAGTGATTTGTCCCTGAAGCCCAGTACCATGAAAATCTTTTACAACTCCAATAATCTTTCCTTCATGGGAGGCATTTAGGTGCTGGCCTACGGGGTTAGTAAGTTTCATGCGTTTAGCAGCTTCTTCCGTTATAATAAAGTTGTTTGAGTCAGAAGGAACTTCGATTGAAAAATTCCTTCCTTCAACAAATGTAAAATCGAATGCGGACAGAAAATGTTGATCGCATTTGAGCCACGTAAAGACAAGATTATCTTCTTTCGTTTTTCCGGGCCATGCATTATCGGGCAGTACGATGCCGTCAAATACCTGCATTGGATTATTGTTGCTAAGTGCCACATTCTTAATAGCCGGATTTTGAAGGGCTTCATTCCTGAAAGCCTCTAGATTTTTTCGCAGTCCAGCATTGATATTGAAATAAAAAGCATTCTCTTTATCGAAACCCAGGTTCTTGTTTCGCATATATTCAATTTGCTGTTGAACGATTATAGCCCCAACAATAAGTGTTACTGATATGCTAAACTGGAACACGACAAGTGCTTTACGAGTGCTGGCGCCTGTAAGCAATGGTAGTTTACCTTTCAGGATATGGATAGCCTGCAGTGATGACAAGAAGATGGACGGATAACTACCGGCCACTAATCCAGTAAATAAAGTGACACCGATAAGACTTCCTAAAATGGAGGGCTGTAGATAATCAATACTAATTTGTTTGCCCGTTAGTTGATTGAACCAGGGCAATAATAGATGAACGATCAGCAAACCAATGAAAAGGGAGATGAAAGAAATCAATATCGATTCGCCCATGAATTGCCTGACGATGGATTGGCGAACAGCCCCAACGACTTTCCGTATTCCTATTTCCTTGCTGCGGCTCATGGACCGCGCTGTCGCCAAGTTCATAAAATTGACACAAGCAATCAGAAGGATGAAACCAGCTACAATACTGAAGGCTACTATATAAGTGATGCGTCCACCTGCCTGTTTGCCATTTGTGAAGCTGTTGTGAAGTCTCCAATCGGTCAATGGAAAAAGGAACAGTTCAATGTTGGAGTCCCATCGTGGCCATATTTTGGGTTGGGTGATTACCTCCGCTATTTTCTTATTGACAGATTCTTTGTTTACTCCTTTGTGAAGTTTTACATACGTGCGTCCGCCCGTCCATGCGCCCCATTCATGAATGTATTTCTCTTCTTTAACATGGATTTCATAAGGAAGAACGAAAGTAAAAGCAAGGCTTGAATTTTTGGGGACATCTTCAAATACCGAAGTCACTTTTGCCTCAAAAGTGTTGTTCAACCGGAATACTTTTCCGAGTGCACTTTCGCCATGAAAATATTTGTTTGCCAGTTTTTTTGAAAGAGCTATTGAGTTGATGTCGGGGATGGGATTGGTTCGATCTCCTTCAATAATGGGAATGGTGAATATTTTGAATAGGGTAGGATCGGCATGGATACCTTCCTCATAGATACTCTGATCATTATAGTTAAAAAGAACGTGACCTTTAAAGAATATCAGTCGGCATGATTCTTCTACCTCAGGCAGTTCTTTGAGTCCGGCAGCAAGCGGCCCCGGGGTATTAAACTGAGTATCTATGCCAGTGGGATAGGTATGGTTTCCCATGATCTGATAAATGTGATCCTTATCTTGATGAAAATCATCGAACGAGATTTCATCGATCACCCAAAGGAGAATAAGAATACTTCCAGCCAATCCGAATGCAAGCCCGGTAATGTTGATGAAAGAATAACTTCCGTTCTTTAGCGTGGTGCGGAAAAAAATTCTGAAGAAGTGGTTGAGCATATCAAATTGATTTAGTTGAACAGAAAACTTATTTCTCAATAAAATCCCTGGCCTGAAAAATTTCCACACATTACACATTAATCTTCTTCTCGCTTTCATCTCTCCTAATAACTTTATATCCTTCTCAAATTGCTCCAGCAAATCGCCTTCAATGCTCTCGTACAGACTGGGCGGGCAAAACCTAGCGAGGAAGCGGAGGGGGAGATGGGGTGGAGTCTTATTCATTTTTTAAATGATCTATAGGATTTGAGTTGGCTGCTTTTAATGTTTGAAAACTCGCGGTGATTGCCACGGTGGTTGAAACAATAACAAATGGCATGAAATAAAAGAAAAAAGATAATTCAATCCTTACGGGGTAATGAGATAGCCATTCATTGGCGATGAAATAAATTAGAGGAATTGTTAAAAGCATAGACAACAAAACAATTTTAAAATTACTTTTTGAAAGCAAAGCAACTATTCCCCTTGTAGAAGCTCCTAATACTTTTCGAATACTGATTTCCTTTAATCGAGCATTGGCTTCAAATAGGGTAACTCCAAAAATCCCCAGACTGGCAATCAGTATGGCAACGGCAGCGAACAATACAAATATCCGGCTTGCTGAATATTCCGACTTAAACTGTTTATCGTAGTGGTCATCGAGAAAGAAATAGTCAAAAGGCTTTTCTGGAAAAAACCCCTTCCATGTTTTCTCAATAAAACTCAACGCATCAGCAGGATTGCTTCCTGCATTTATTTTGACGGAAAAATAAACCTGCTGAAATGTTCTGTAGTTAGAAGCAAAAATGGTTGGAAATATTTGTTTCTTGATGGATTCATGATGATAGTCATCTACCACGCCAATGATTTTATACTTTTGGAAGTTATCGAATAGTGTAAAATAAATGGTTTGATCAATTGCTTCCTCGGGAGAACCAAAACCTAGTTCTTTGATAGCACTTTTATTCAAAATGATGGTTTTCCAATTAGGGTCAGTCCAAGGTTCAATCCATTCATGATTGATTTTAGGTTGAGTGAAATTATGCCCTGCGATTAAATGAAGATCATAAGTTGAAATAAAATTATCATCGACAAACAGAGTTTTGTAAATGGTGGGGTCAAACAAAGCGTTGGTATCTTTCTTGATTAAATTAACATAACTAAAACCAATCTCTGCACCCGGTACAGCCGAAGAACTCGTCATCTCTTTAATAAAAGTATTTTGAACGGCTCTATTTTTAAAGACTTCATAGCTAGTGTGTTTAATTTTTAGATCTTCGCCAGAATATGCTGTTGGATTCCTTAAAACAATTACATGCTCGACATCAATTTTTTTGTTAGACAGCAGCATAAAGTCTAGCTGTCTATCTATTACCATAACAATCGCGATGAGTGTCATCGATACCATAAATTGAAATACCACTAAGTATTTTCTATAAGCACCTTTGGTTTGACCAGAGAGACGACCTTTCAGAACTGCTGTAGGATTGAATTTTAATAGAAATAGTCCCGGATAAATACCCACGATTATTGAGCCTATAATAAAAATAACGGCAGCCATACTCATTACCTCATTATTCCAACTAAAGATATTTTCAAATGAAATAGCAATGACCTGTTTAAGGTTGGGAGTAAAAAAGTAGAGTATTAATCCAGCAATGCAAATAGCCACCAACGCCAAACAAAAATATTCAACCAAGAATTGAGCAAGTAGTTGATACTTAGAAGATCCCACGATGCGTCTTATTCCCACTTCTTTGATTCGCGATATAAACCGAGCCGTTTCAAGGTTTACGTAATTGATCCAAGCAATAGCAAGTATAACAATGCCAATAAACCCCATGGCATAAACAATAAGATTGCTGCCGTTTGGCTCAAGTTCATCTTTCAAGTTTGATTGTAGATGAATTTCAGTTATAGGTTGGAGAAATACATTCGCACCAATTAAATCCGGGTTCTTCGATTCCAACTTTCTAAAAATAGCATTCAATCTATTCTCAATTTGTTTAGAGTCTATTCCCTTAGCGAGCGTTACGTAAGTGGATACCCCGCTTTGCTTCCAATTCGATTTCTCGTTGGCAAGCTCAGACCAAGCATCATCAATATAGCCGATAAAGTTTGCGTGAATGTGAGAGTTAGCGGGCACGTCCTTGAATACACCCCTCACAACATAATCGAACCCCTCGTCATAATCATCAATTCTTTCAATGTGCTTTCCAACTGCATTATCATCACCAAACAATTTTTTAGCCATTGACTCTGAAATCAGTAAATCGTTTTTACCTTTTAAAACTTTAGATGGATTTCCCGAAGCTAACAAAGAAGGGAAAACATTAAAAAAAGCGGAGTCCGCGCTTAGAACTCCCCCTCCTTCATTATAGATTTTTCCATTGTAGCGAAACAGAAACCCTGTATTCGCTGGAATTTTTAAGAAGCCAGTAAAATCTTTTACTTCTGGAAAATTTTCTTTTAATAAAGCTCTGACCCCTGAGAAAGTTCTGGCTGACTTTTCTTTGAAACCCCCGTTCTCAAATCGGTTGAGACCAATTCGATAAATTTCGTTTTTGTTTGAATGGAATTGGTCAAAGCTCATTTCAAAGCTTACATATTGAACGATTATCAGAAAGGCAGCGATTCCTATCGAAAGCCCCACCAAATTGATAGCAGTAATCGTTTTGCTTTTCATTAAATGACGGAAGGCAATCTTGAAATGATTTTTTATCATACATCCAGAGTTTAATCCAAACGAAAACCGATTCCTAAATAAAATACTTAGCCTAAAAAATTTTAACACACTCCACACAAACATTCTTTTCGCTTTCTTCTCTCCTACAAACTTCACATCTTCCTCAAACTGCTCTAGCAAATCGCCTTCAATGCTTTCGTACAAACTTGGCGGGCAAAACCAAGCAAATGTCCGAACTATGATTCGTGTGATTAGTTGATTGGCTATGATTTCCTCTTTTGTAATTTTCATCACTCATTTTCACTTTTCACTTTCCCGATTCATTTCTTTCTACTTAACTAATCACACCAATCATTAAATCAACTAATCACACCAATCATTAAATCAATTAATCATAGTTTATATTTTTGTATTCATCACTCATTTTCACCTTTCACTTTTCCGATCGCTTTCATAATTCTCCAACAATCACACCAATCATTAAATCAATTAATCATAGTACAGATAAATTAGTCATAGTTTTGTATTCATCACCCGTTTAAACTGCAAACTTTTACTCCCAAAATTGATGAGCAGTCCTACTTCCATTTTATAAGCCTCCAAATAATTGATGGCCTGTGCTAAGTGAGCATCTTCAAGTAGAATGACTGCCTTAAGCTCAACCATTACCTTTTCTTCCACAAAAAAATCTGCACGTCTCATACCAAGCGGATGGTCTTTATAAAAGATCGGGATTTCAAATTCGCGCTGAAATTTCAAACCCTGCATCTCCATCTCAATCGCCAAGGCTCTCTGATAAATTACTTCTTGAAAGCCATTACCAAGAATTTTGTGAACTTCCATGGCACAGCCAATAATCTTAGATGTTAGTTCAGAGTATTTGTATTTTTCGTCTACCATAAAAAGTTAATTTAGTTACAGCTAAAATAATCGTCAAGTCTAAGAAAATCATAGTACATAGTTGGATCATAGCCCAAGGCAATCACAGTCAATCATTTAATCATTGAATCATAGTTAAGACGAGGTATCAACTTCCACAACTGCATCTGCTGTTCCTTCATCGCGCGCAACATCGCCAACCCCGCATTGGTGATGGTAAAAATTCTTTTCCGTCTCCCTCCTCTTGCATTGGTAGCTCCGCCCATGCTCGACTTCACAAAGCCTTTGTCTTCTAATCGATATAGTGTGACATGCACGGCACTGAGGTTGGACTCGCGGCCAATGCGCTCTTTTATTTCGTTCACGATGGCGTTGCCATAGGCATCTTCTTGCAAGATGCCGACCATTGTTAGCACCAGTTCTTCAAACTCGCCCAAGTATTCTTTTGCCATTTGTATATATTTTGTAAGACTAATGTAGAGGTTTGGTTTTGATTTGTTAGCATTTTGTAAAATATATTTATCGACAAAACAAAATAAACGCAAAGGACACATAGGTTCGCAGAGATTTGAGACTGGCACCGGGCAGGGATGGAGGCATTGTTGGAGCCCGAAATGGAAAGTGCGTGTGGTGGCGACTGCCGACAGCCCGGTGGCCTTGCGCCTCGCTTGGCCAGCCCGCACATAAACTCTGAACTCACTCTTACTTTTTATGTAGAGTAAATGGAGGTTTTTACTTTTCTTTACAGCTTATAATAAGCTATGATAAAGATACTGCCCACGATTTGCCTTCTTTCGATTTTATCAACTGGCTTTGGACAGACGCCTTTCATTAAAGACAGCACGATAAATGTGAACAGTAATTTCCATTTTCAGTTGACGAGCGTGACGCAATATAAATTTCGTTTGCCCGAAACATACGCGGGCACGAATAGTCTAATACCTGTGGATGAATCGGCCAGCACGCTCACAGCCACTATTTTTTGGGGCACGAAACTTTGGAAGGGTGCGGCTGTTTATATCAACCCTGAAGTGGCCGGTGGCGGTGGCATCAGCAGCGCGCGCGGTATGGCGGCTTTTACAAATGGTGAGGCTTTTCGTGTGGGCGACCCGGAACCAAAAATTTATGCGGCTCGTGCTTTTATAAAACAGATTTTCAATTTGGGCGGTGAGCTAAATTATATTGGCGAGGGCGCGAACGAGGTGTACAAAACACGCTCGCAAAAATATGTGATGGCGGTGGCGGGGAAATTCAGCATCGCTGATTTTTTTGATAACAATTCGTACAGTCATGATCCGCGCTCGCAATTTTTTAATTGGGGGCTGATGAGCAACGGTGCGTGGGACTACCCCGCCAACGTGCGCGGCTATACGTGGGGCGTGATGTTGGAATACGGATCAGAAAAATTTAAAATAAGAGGCGCCACTACATTAGTACCAAAAGATGCGAATGGAAATGATATGGATTTGAATATCAACAAGGCCAACTCCTCCGTTCTCGAATTTGAAAAGCCAATCCAACTATTTCAGCGAAAAGGAATCGTGCGCTTGCTGGGATTTTATACGCAAGCACACATGGGTAATTACAATCAGGCGATAGCAGAGAATATAACTAGTCCAAGTCTAACAACAGGTCCAGATATTACAAACACACGCTCCTATGGACGAAACAAATATGGATTAGGAATCAATGTAGAACAAGAGTTGGGCAAGGGCATCGGGATATTTGCGAGAGCGAGTTGGAACGATGGAAAAAATGAAACGTGGGCGTTCACGGAAATTGATCGATCGATCAGTGCTGGTTTATCCTTTAAAGGTGAGCGTTGGAAAAGAGATGATGATGCTTTTGGCGTGGGAAGTGTTGTGAGTGGATTATCTCTAGAGCACAGAAACTATCTTGCCAAAGGTGGCTATGGATTTATTATTGGAGATGGCGCGTTGAATTATGGTGCAGAGTGGGTAACAGAGTTTTATTACAAAGCCAAACTTTTCTCTGATACGTTTTATCTCACTGCTAATTATCAGTTTGTGGTAAACCCTGCTTACAATATTGATCGCGGCCCCGCGCATGTGATTGGGTTAAGGGCGCATGTAGAATTCTAAATCTATATTAGGACTTAGGGCTTAGGACTTGGGGCTTAGTAAATAATGTGTAAATAAAGTCCGAAGCCCTAAGTCCTAATCTCCAAGTCCTAATGCCTAAGTCCAAATGCCTAAGCCCTAATTCCTAAGTCCTATAGTATCGACTTACTAGAACCCCTCGGCTCAAAGTTCATCAACTTGTTTCGCTCTGTTTGCAACTCACGCGAAAGCTTCACTTGCTTTTCCAACGCTCTCTTTTTATAATCTTCAAACTCGTGGCTCAAGATATTGACTGTTTCCATTTTCTCTTTCATAGAGGTGTACATTAGCTTTAGTTTTCCGGTGATGGCAGCAATCGCTACCAATTGCCCAACCACTATCAACAATACGAGCGTGATGAAAAGTGATTTGGTGAAATTGATACCGAAAAAAGAAATATGTGTGCTATCATAAACAATGGTTTCCATCGAGGCTTGTATTTTAGCCACTGCTGCCTTTTGGGTAGCCACCTCAGTTTCTAATTGTGCAATCACTTCATTGGCATTGGCAAATTTTGCTTTGTGATTTTTAATGGAGTCCAATGTTACCCTCCACATACCATCCAAAATTCCTTCTTTGATTACTTTGTAGTCTTGAAAAGTTTCCGAGGATTTTTTCATTCCCACATAGCGCTCTTGCAAAGTGGCTGTCTTAGCGTCAACAGTAACGGGTATTGTTTGACCAATGGATGAAAATGTGATTAAAGCTGTAAACAAAAATGCAATCATCGCTTTTATAATCATAACTTTTTTTGTTTGGATGACAAACTTAAAGGAAGGTGATAGTTGAATTAGAATGAACAAAGTCGAACCCGCCTAAAAATCGGTAAGCGTAAGTTAAGGGCGGTGAAGTTAAAAGGGAAGTGCCTCATCTACATCCATTAAGGCAGCTTCAGATAAAGAAAAATACTATGCCTTCAACAACTTAAAAGAATGAGACCATTGGTTATTGATAAACCCAGGAATGCACCAGAGCATACAAAGTGGCTCAATCGCGCGGGCAGATTCTACTTTACCCATGTCCACCGTTTCCCAACCAAAGAGGTCAAGGATTTCGCTGGTTTCTTTTTTAGCAGAGTCGTTGTTGCCGCAGATAAACATGGATGGCTTTCCGCCAGCAAAAGAAGGGTTCACCATCAAATGAGCCCCTACACTATTAAATGCTTTCACAAATCCAGCCGATGGTGCAGCCTTCTGCAATTTCTCCATCAGTGATTCATTCAGGTCAGTAAAGTATTTCAACACACCGTTTACAGGTGGCGCATCTGCTATTGGATTAGTAGTATCAATCACAGTTTTTCCGCTCAAGTGAACGTGAATAGATTTTACCAAACCCTCTGCACTATTACCCTTAACGCCAATGACAATAATCTCACCGAACTTAGCCGCTTCATCCACCGAACCAATCTTGGCATTACCTACAGCCTTCGATTTCCATTCGGCCAGCTTAGAAGCATCGCGCGTGCCGAGCATCACCTCGTATCCATATTTTAAAAAACCGTTGCCCAATGCTTGAGCCACTTGTCCCGAACCAAGTATTCCAATTTTTTTCATTGTATTAGTCTTCTAATTCAAAAATCTTAACTCTCAAATCTAAAATCTTAAATCTTTAAACAGCCAACTTCACTTTCACCGCATTCGGCCCCTTATGCCCCATCTCCACTTCAAACGTAACTTTGTTGTTGTCTTTGATCGGGTCTAGCAATCCATTGGCATGTACAAAAATACTCTCTTGTGTTTCTTGGTCTTTGATAAACCCATACCCCTTCGACTCATTGAAAAAAGTAACGATGCCCTTTCGTATCACATCCATCACCACATCCACACGCTTCGGCACTCCTATTTGTATGTCTTCCGCGCGCACCGATGATTCCCTTCTAATGCCCGTAGGTGGTGTCGAACTCAAATTCCCATATTCATCCACATACGCAATCATGTCATCAAAGCTCGTCCCTTCCTTCGCGTTGGCCTTTCTCTCCTCCTTCTTCTGTTCTTTGTCCTGTCTCTTCTTCAGTCTCTTCTTCTCCATTTCCTTCTTGTTCCAGGTGTCTTGCGATTTAGCCATAGTTTTTATTAGTGGTTTATATCCCGCAAGGTACGTTTTAGTAGAGAAAACCCAATCATTTAATCGAAATAGAAATTCCTAACTATCCAAAAAGTAGTTAGATTTAACCTGTGCAACACTATTTTTTAAAATATAGAGGCTTGTCCACCGAAGCTTTAGCGAAGGTGGGCGGCCTGGCCACTCGAGGCGATGTGGCCACCGGGCTATCCGCTACAAGTTCCCTCGGCTTGCCAGCGCGCGGAGTTCATCCCGAGCGCAGCCGAGGGAGGCTTTTCGCTACTATCCCTGGCCGAGGGGTACCTATTCAATTCATCAGAACTTCTTATAAACAATGTATCCAACCAAACATCAACTATGAACAAACCCGCAAAAAATTTCATTATCCTATCTACTTGGATCATTCTCTTATCATGTGAGCAAAAGCAATCTGCACCGCACACTGTTGCTATTACCAAAAGTACCACCCACACACAGTTGGTAGAACTGTTCCAAATGTGGCGTGAGTTTCACTCGCCCAAAGTAAAAGATGGCGTGCCTGATTACAGTGCCGAGGCCATGAAGAAACAACATGCCGAATTAAAAAATTGGCAAGAGCGATTGAATGCATTTGATACCACCAAGTGGCCGATCAAGCATCAAGTTGATTGGTACTTGGTGTGGGCAGAAATGAATAGCTTAGATTTTGATCATCGCGTAAAGCAACCGTGGGTGCGCGACCCTGCTTTCTACGTTTGGTTCTACCCCTCTCCCTCCGATGTGCCCGAGCGTGAAGGTGCCAATATTTTCGGAGCAGTTGATTTACCCAACTACACTCAACCACTTTCAGGAAAAGATGCTGAGGAAATAGCAGCTCAACTTCGCAAAGCACAAACTGTTTTTGATCAAGCCAAGAAAAACCTAACGGGCAACGCCAAAGATCTTTGGGTCACAGGCATCCGCTCCATCAAAAATCAAAGCGATGAATTAGAATCTTTTGCCTTATCCATAGAAAAAACAAATCCAGATTTAGCAATGGCCGCACGTGAAGCCAAATCAGCCTCCGATCAATTTGCCGAGTGGCTCACACAACAAGCTCCCTCCAAAACAGGTTTGTCGGGTGTGGGCAAAGAAAACTATACGTGGTACTTAAAAAATGTTCACCTCTTGCCCCTGACCTACGAAGCCGAAGAAATTTTATTGGAGCGTGAGTTGTATCGCTCGCACAGTGCACTGCGCTTGATGGAACACCAAAACAGAAAATTGCCGAAGCTAACCAAGGCCGACAATGCAGCCGACTATAAAAAACTATTGCAGCAAGGTGTTAAAGACTATCTCGCTTTTTTCGATTCAGAAGAAATCATGACCATGAAGCCATACATGGAGCCAGCCATGATGGCGCAAATCCAAGAGTTCGTTCCCACAAAAGAACTGCGCGGCTTCTTTGATGAAGTCGATCACCGCGACCCCATGCCCATGCGTGCGCACCACAATCATTGGATCGACCTCGCGCGCAATCGCGAAGAGCCTTACGAAAGCCCAATTAGAAATGTGCCACTGCTCGATAATATTTTTGACAGTCGTGCAGAAGGCATGGCCACTGCCATGGAAGAGTTAGTGATGAACATGGGCATGTTAGAAAAACGCCCACGCGCAAAAGAACTCGTTTACATCATGCTTGCACAGCGTGCCGCGCGCGGCTTAGGCGGGCTGCGCCAACATGGACAAGAATATAATTTCGATCAAGCCACACAGTTTGCCTCGAAGTGGGTGCCGTGGGGATTACTTCCGGCAGATGGCGGTACCATCCAGCACGAAGAACAATTTTACATACAGCAGCCCGCCTACGGCAGCAGCTATGTCACGGGCAAGTTGCTGATCGATCAACTCATTGCCGAATACGCACGCCAGCGCGAAGGCAAATTTGTGATTAAAGAATTCATGGACGAGTTCAATCGCGTGGGCATCATCCCTGTATCATTGATCTATTGGCAAATGACGGGTGATAAGTCGATGGTGGGAGCAGTGGGGAAGAAATGATGAGAAGCAATTGTGCTTACGACAATACGTATAACGCGGAGTCTCGAGACGGAAACTCCGCTACGAAAAATCCTTCTGCCTAAATCGATTTATTTTTATCAGGGTGATAGCGCAACGCCAACTGACGATAAGCGCGTTTGATCTCTGCATCGCGTGCGGTAGCCTAGAATAGCGTAGTAATCTTTCAATCAAAGGCAAAGGTAAGGAAAGTATTTTTTTTATTGAGGGCACAAGCGGACGCTTGCGCCATAGAGGGTTATGAATCAACAAGTGGCAGCCTAAAACAGAGAAGCGATCATCGTTAATTTAAAACAAAGACCGCCTCTCCTTACTGGCTAGTTTGAAACTGCCTAACTACAAAATTAATAAAATTAAATCTTGGTTTTTATCACAGAATCTGCGGAGATAAAATTAGCGAGAAATCCAATTTTTATTACGCGCTTCTCTATCAATTATAAATACTAAAACATCACTCAATTGAGATTTGAATTTTTTAGTCCAAATGTCTGTACCCGGCTCGTTTGTTAATGCTTTTGCTTTATCAAAATCATTTAACCAATTGTAAGCCATTACTAAATTGTATGTGATACATTGAGCAACCTTAGTATCTATTCGGGCTTTCTTATTTTCATAATTTGCTTCTTTCAAATCCTTCTCCCAAAGTGCTATTGCTTTCCTGAGTAGATCATTCCTTACCGATGAATCTGAATCAGCTAATTTATTTATCAACTCAATACGATTATTTGCGAACATCGTCACAGCCTGAAAATACAAATCCCTTGCCTCCAATAGCTCCTTATACTGATTCGTCTTTCTTTCTGAAACATAATAAACAGGATAATCATCTGTTTCCAGATACTGCATCGAAAAATCTTGAATAAAGTCTATTACTTTCTTAAAATCCTTATTAAAAAACCGGCCTTCTATAGAACTGAGCCATTTCCAACTTTCATTATCCCAGGATTTTTTTAGATCATCAGCACTTCTAAACTGTATACCTCCCCCTGATAAGCTCTCACCATAGGTATCTATTTCTTCGACACCCCCGATTTCAATTTCCTTTAGTAAACTACCATTAAATTTCGTAATAACACATTTTATTTTGGGAGTTGTATAGTGTAACTTATAATGATAAATATTAAATTTTCTCTCAACTTTATTAACTTCTTCAGTTCGTTCCTCTACTGCTGCTTGAACAACTTTTGTAAAAGCCAATGGACTCAATACAGCAATCTCAATTTTAATATCTGCCTGACTCGTTTCACTTACCATCTCGTAACCGTTGAGCATGAATTTTTGAAGCGGGTAATTTATAGATGCACCCAAATAATTGTTTTTTCTATCGACCAAACCCTCAATATACCCTAGTAAATTTCCATACTCAGTTTTAATAATCGGTTTGCATGAAATTGAATATGTTTTGATTTTACTATCAAGTTTTATGAGAGGAAGGCGAATATACTTAATTCGGACTTTCTGCTTATCAATGTCCTGCCCGAGAGCTAACATCACGCTTGTCAAAAATAGAACTGCTAGAATTATAGATGATTTATTTTTCATTTTTTTAAATATTTGGTAATCGGGTTATGTCGGCTTACTCAGTATCAGAAATTAGATATAACACATTATAGCTCCCATCTTCCAGAGCGCTCTCTCTCATTACGATTTTGCTTTGCGATATCTCTAGAATTTGGAAATAACCACCCCTCATTCCAGCAAAAATTAATTCCAATATCTTTTCATTTGGTTTGAACTCCCACCAGTCAAGTCTAGATCTATTTGCCCTATTTCCAACACTTCCAACTTTCCTGTCTGCCTTTAAATACATGCCAGATATGGGTGGTGAGCCAAGATATACGACCGTCTTTACATATCCACCAGACTCGGTATAAACTTCTTGGTCTATTCCATTAGTTGACTTTCGGATTATTTTCTGTGTCTTCCAAGGATGGGCTAACAGTATCTTTATCGTTGGATCATCTATGTTAAACGGATCATCAAGATCTGGCGGTGGATTTGCAGCCAACCATGAATTATTATTTTTCGTTTTTATTAGTGGACTGTCAGAGCCATATGTAGCAGGTTTTTCTCGCGTTGTCAACGGCTTTATTGTGCCAACCCAGTTAGGATGCTGGCTGTGGCGTTTTACTTGATTTCTAATCGTTCGTTCTAGTCCTTTAAAGTCTCCACCAGAAAAAGTGGATTTGTAACTATCGGCCTTTTCAAAGTGATCCTGTGCTTTGACGAAATCAAATATCCAAAGGTAAGCCACAGCGCAATTGAGATGCGTTGCATAAGATACTTTTCGATCAACCTTGGCATCTTTGTTATCTGGCTGTGCTTGCTTAAGCTCGTCTTCCCAAATTTGAATGGCCGCCAATATATCATCTTTACCTGTCAGAATATCCGTTGGTTGGCGTTTTTCAAAACCCGATTTAACTTGGTCAAATGCTTGTTGATAAGATTTGTAATCAAAATTAGTTTTCCTATCATTTCGAGGAATGGCTATTTTATGTTCTGCAATTTTATTGGTGTAGGCATATCTACTGTCAAGTATCGAATTTACTTCATTTATATAAATTTTAATTTGCTCTTCCTGATAAAAAGCCAAAAATGCTTTTTTCTTTCTATCCCAAAATTTATTCCACTCATCCTCATTAGTAAAATTACCAATTTCCGATTTTGTGAAGGGTTGCTTCGGGGAGATTATCGTATCCAATAAAGTTATTCCATTATAACTTCGCAATCTGAGTATAGCCGGAAAAGTATATTGAAACGAAAATGTACCTTGAAGTTTTGTTGTAGGTTTGTTGTCAAAATCTTTGCTTGCAACACTGTTAAAACCATGTTTCAAGTCCGTAATTTTCATATCATCTAAAAGGAGTGCAATCTCTAGATCATAATTTTCGGTTTCTCTTTTAAGACCATGGAGAATAATGGAATTGGTAAGGCCTTCAGTTAACTTAACTAATATTTTTGTTTCACCTATGGGAGCAATAAAGGTTTGATAAGTGGTGAACCCTTCTGGTAGTGCTTTGTAAGGCAACTGTGTATAATTAATGGCCACTCTCTCATAATCTATTTTTTGGGCTTGGACATTTCCTTTGCCAATCGTTAAGAGTATTGCTACTAAAAACAAATTGCAATCAAATAATTTTTTTACTTCGCTGAAAGTGTTAATCATCTTGAAATCTAATTAGTTGTTGTGGATTTTATATCTTCTGGGCTAAAAGTTAGTTCTATTTCTTAACAACATAAATAGATGAAGCTTTAGCATTCTTTTTACCATCTGTTAAGATTACTTCCTTTCCATTTTTCCAATATTTTGCTACTTGCGTTCCCTTTATGTCACTGTAACCTGAAACATAAACATCATTTTCAACAATAGAAAGCCCAGTCGCAATCGCACCATTATTTTGTGCACCATCTGTAAGATTCACAGCTACTCCGTTTTTCCAATAGGTAACCATTGGCTCAACCCCACCCTTGCCCGATCCGTACATATATATGTCGTTACCAGAATCAATATCTTGGCTAAAGATTTCAAGATTAAAAGTAATTAGTAAGAAAACTAACACAATGGATTTCATAAGGTGAGAACAATTTTTAAATATGAAACGAAAAAAGATTCGACTATTCTGAGATTTCGTTGTAAAATTTTTAATAGGCATGCTTTTTTTGACAGTAGTTATAAATCAGTTATCGCTAGGATAGTTACTACTTGTGCCAACCTCCGTGATTTCAATTTTAATATCATAGTAGCCTCTGTTATTAGAATAGTCTACATCATTAATGCCTAGTGCAAATGTGCCATCCTCCCCAGAAGTTATTTCTATATCAGTTCCAATTTTAAACCAGGGGTTTTGGTTGATTTTTCCCATCACAGCCCCATGATTGATTCTTGGACTTATACTGTAGTTGTCAAATTGCCGCGTGCCCAGCCCGTTGGGGCCACAAGCACCGGCAAACATACCTAATACTACTTTACCCGATGAGGTGATTTTTATTCTCTGGCCACGCTTTAGATCGATGGGTGTGTTAAAAGTGGTGGTAATGGTGCCGCCATAGATGGCTTTATTGCGCTGCTTTTGTATAAACTCAACGCCATCAATTATTTGTTGCTGATTTTGATAGCTCGCCAGCCAGCCGCTTGTTAAACCACCCATTATGCCACCCACAATATCAGGGCCGTTATCTACTACTTCTTCGTAGCCATCGCTATAAGTATAGCGGGTATAGGTATTGCTGAAATCTCCATATTTGAGTGCAGTCGCCATGATGTTTTCTTGAACAGGCGTTTCATTGCCGCCTCCAATCCCGTGCAGGGCTGCTTGATTGATCCAATAACGTGCCTTGATCAGATTTTGTGAAGTACCGCTTCCTTCGTAATAGATTTTGCCAAGCAGAAGCATGGCATTAGGTTCACCTTCTTCAGCAGATTTTTTTATCCAATAAAAGGCCAGCTTGTCATCTTTAAGTCCTGTAGCCGAGCCATCATAGTACAAAGCACCTAGTGATAGCATGGCTTCTCTGCTGCCCCTGTCTGCAGCTATTTTGTATGACTGCAAGGCCATGGACGTATTTTTTGGCTTGCCCTCGTTGTCTTGCAAATAGATTTCACCCAAAAAACCAAAAGTGGGCAGGTGACCTTTGGCCGCTGATTTCTTTGCCCATTTCAGGCACTCTTCCATATTGGGTTGTAGCTCTTCTCCTTTATAATAGAGTTGTGCTAACTTTAAAATCGCATCTTCATCGCCTGCGCCCACCCCTTTCTGATACCACTCGATTGACTTCTTAACATCTTTACCCGTGAAGGAATTGTTTTCATACAGGGCACCCAACAAAGTAGCAGCGCGCTTACCGCCAGCATCGTATGCCTGACTTAAATATTGGAGGGCTTGGTCATATTTTTTTTGATAGTATAATTGCGTGCCTATCATGAGCATGGCTGGAAGGTATTTTTTTGAAGCCGCATCTTCTATCAACAGCAAGTCGTTTTTGGTTCTTGCACGAGCACCAATAAGGGAAAAATTATAGAGCAAGTAAGAATACTCTGAGCTTAAAGTGTCCTTTTGAGTCTCGAAAGCGAATAATGCTTCACTTGCCAAGGCTTTGCCCTCTTCCTCGTTGATGTTGAACCCTGCCATGCCAAAAAAACGAAACAAGCCTTTCCACGCAAGGGCGAGCTTATCTTGCTTTAGGCATAGCTCTTCGATAATCCGTTTAGTCTCAGTTGAGTTTACAGAGGGAAGTCCACAGTAGTAATTGATGGCTTTCTGTCTGAGTTCTTGAGGGCTTGGTGCAGCGGGGATTTTTGTTTGCGAACAAACAAATAGTGGTAAAAGAAATCCAGAAAAAAGAAACCAACGGAAAAAAATGCTTCGGGATTTTGCTTTCATGCTATCAGTTGTCTTTGGTGGTAAAATAAAACTCACCGCCTATCGAGTTGTCTTCCAATGAGGGCAGTTGTTTGTTTCCCGATTCGACATATACTTCTTGCTTTACCTTGCGAGCCACCTCTCCAATGTTCAGCCCAGGCTCGTTGATGTATTTTAGTAACTTGGAGGTGAAGAGGCCGTTGCGCCCGCTGCCATCGCTGGCTACTTTACCAGGCTGGGTAGCAAACAGCACAATCGAACCTTGAGGTGCTTCTACTTTGCTAAGCCCCTGCGCCACATCGCGGCTAAAACTCGGCAGTGAGTTGGTGCGGCAGGCATCGAGCAATAAAATGTTGAGGTTGGTGGAGGAATTTAGTACTGACATGAGCGTATTCATTTTAACACACTGATCGTCCAAGTCGCCCGGCACTTTTAAGTCTGCAGTAGCTGGTATGATGTAGTTTTCGCCATCATTCTGCATGCCATGCCCGGCATAATAGATCAAACCTACCGCACCAGTCTTGTCCTTCATGGTAGAATAATAGCGAGCAATTGCTTCTCTTATTTCTTTTTTGGTTAGGGGGTCATAGAGCGATTCTACTTTAAAACCTTTGGCTTTAAGCGAATTGGATACATCGGTGGCATCGTTGAGCGAATGGCGCAGTGCGGGTATGTGGCTATAATTTTGCACACCGATTACAAGCGCGTACTTTTCTGAGCCATGATCATAAGTGGCTGTGGGCTTTACTATTTTTTTTTCTTTTGCTTCTTTGCTGTCGGTAGATTCGGGTGCAGATGCTGGAGTAGTGTTCTGTGCAACAGAAGATTGATGGAATGTTGGTGTATTTGACAAAGCCACAATGGCAATGATATTGTTGGCCTTCCCTGCTTTGTCGCGGGCAGAGTAGAATTGTATTTTAGACCCACCCGATACAAAGGTTGTTTTCAGCCCACCGTCCGACAGCCCTGCCGATTCTGATTCAGTGTAATTTAACCTATTGGCCAGCTCCTTTCTCAACCGTTGGTATTGCGTACTGTTTTCAGATTTGTAGGTGACCACCGTGGCCGCTTGGCAATAGCTAATAAATTCGTCCCACTCACCCTCGTTGCCCACCATCACACGCTTGTAGCTGAAACAGAGCTTTTGTGTATTTGAGTTGGTATATGACTTATCAAAGTCAAATCCCATATCAAGGGTGGCGTTTTCCTTGGCTGCATCGGGAGCTTTGTATATCCTGAACAAATCTTCCCATTCTACATATTGTGCATAGCTGTAATTTGCACTCAGAAGAATGACGCTTAAAATCGCTACACGTTTCATTTTAGGTCAAATTTTTCGCTATCTTTTAGACATATAGATGATCGAAAAGTGAACTCCATTGATATCGAAGAGTTGTGAATCGGTAGTACGCACTCCGTTGACTTTAAAATTTAGTTCACTATCCGACAAGTTTTTGAACGTTGAATTATCATCTCCTTGCCCTTTGAATTTGACCCGTAAGGATCTGAGCAAGCTAGACGAAAAACCCGCTTGTAATCTAAAGACACCTCGGTTTTTAGTAGGGAAATCATAGGACACATTGGGTGTAAATGTCAAAAAGGAATTTCGAGCAATCACAGTTATTTTTTCTGACTTAAACGCAACGCTGTTGATTGTGATGCCCTTGTTTGCGGGTTCACCAACTCTGGTCTGTACATAGCCGGTTGAAAAATCGATGCCCACATTAAATCTTTTGCTCCTGCCGAGTGTTTTTCCTAAGCCAAACGTCCAAAGAATTCGATCGGCTTCAGAGTTTAATGCATATTGAAAAGCCGCCCTTGCGTACACATGTTTAAGGTACGTCCACTCTAAACCAATAAGTCCACCATAGCCTATGCTTTGTTTTTTGATGTCTTTGGAAACAGCCGCAAGGCTACCTGTAGAATTACCATAGACAGCGGATAAAGAAGCATCATTCTTTACGTTGATTGGGTACACACCTACGCCATAAATAAATTGGATGGATTTAAGATTTGAAGCTTTCTCGGTTTGTTTCCCCAAAGGTGTAGGTGGTGCAACTGGTTCAGGCTCTTTCGCTGCGGGCCTTTCTCTCAGCGCATTTTCCCATTGATCTATTTTCTTTTTTACAAGTGGATCATCCTTTGGGATCAGTGTAGAGCCATTGTGGAATTGGATGCTCCTGATCTCAGGGGCCTTCAATTTCTTCATGGGCGATTTTAATGTCTCTTTGTAGCCAATGCTCCCGTCTTTGTTGATCATGATAAATTGAGCCGTTACCTGCGTCCCGTTTTCTAAATTGATGGTATGGGTTTCATCGGTAACTCCCGAAAATTTCAACTCCACTCTTCTATTTTGTTTTCTTCCAGCATCGGTATCGTTGCTGGCGATAGGTTTAGATGAACCAAAGCCTTCTGTTTTTAATCGGTCTGGGGATGCACCAATCTCCACTAAATATGTTTTTACTGATTTGGCCCTGTTTTCAGAAAGCACTTGATTGTTTTTCAGGTTGCCCACATTATCGCTGTGTCCTTCGATGGTTAAAAGAGCGGTAGGAAGTGACTTGAAGTAATCGATGATCTTATCCAAATAGGCCTTGTCGGTGGATGTAAGTCTATCTGTGCCTGTTTCAAACTGAAGGCTTTTTAAATCTACTTTTTTTCCTTCAACAGATTCAGATTGATCATTCTCAAAGGCATCTAATATGCCTTGAAGCTCCTTCTCGCTGCTGTCAATATTGTCTTGCGCATACGACCGAGTCGGTAGTTGTAAAACAGAACAGAGAATTAGGCATGCGAAAATAAAGTTCGTTCTTTTCATAGACAGAGGGTTTCGAATTTTTATTATGTAGATTAAAGCAGAGTTTTTTTCAATGAATCATGAACCAACGCTCAAATATCCCTCTACCATATCCCCGTGGCAATACTCATTAATAGGTATTTTATGCCAACTGGTTTTAATTAACTGTTAACTGTGCGGGATGTTAAGGTTAAGGTTACTTCTAAATCATTCTCTTGCCCACCATATATGCTATCAACTGCGCTATGTTGCTAAAGCCAGTGCGCTTGAGCATATTTCTGCGATGGGTGTTTACAGTATTCATACTTATATTTAATATATCGCCTACGGCTGCGCTAGTTTTGCCGCGAGCCGCCAAGGCCAATATGTCCATTTCGCGCTGTGAGAGCTTAATATTGCCAGGGATTGGGTTAGTGGTGTTGATTCCTTCTAGGCTGACTTCGGAGTGGCCACCGATAAACTTTGCCGAAACGGTATTGCTTACTTCTAGATGGGTTATATCCGTGCAGATGGAAATACTCTTTAATAGTGTTCCTTTCTTCTTATCAATTTCAAAAGAGGTGGTTTGCCTTAATATCTTAATGTATTCTTCATTGGCCTTTCTGATGCGGTAGTTTAAACTAAAAACAGAACTAAAAGGCTCTGTTGGGTAAAGACCAGCCCATTGCAGTACGTGCGAGGTGAGCTCCATAGCCCTGCTCGCATCGTCTGGGTGAAATAAATCTAGAATAAAATTAACTGTTACAATCTGGTTGGCATACCCTAAGAAACTATCGAAGCCCCTATGTGAAATAACCTTTAATGAACTATGATCAATGGCATAGGCAAATTGGTTAGCAAAAAGCGGGAAATCTTTTAGTGGGTCAAGTACTGAAGACGAAGGAACTATACTATCTGCTAATTGTTCGTTTATCCTATTAAGTAAAATTCCGCCATCCATCGAAATGTGTAGTTATATACATACTTAAAAATCAAATGTCGCTACTGATTTATGCGCTGGCAATACTTATAAATAAGTATATTCTTTCAATCTAATTCACTTGTCACATCCGTTACTTACTCTCCCATCCTTTATTCACCAACATTCTAGTTTAACTAATTTATTATCTGTCACTCACAATGTTTACACATTATCATTATCTCACTTAACAATTATATAATCTAGAAAATTTAAACTGTTCACCTCTCTCAAAAGTGCTCACACCCATTTCAAAGATGAACTCGCTTACCTTTTTCGTGAACCCACTTATCCAAAACGCCAGTCAGTTCATCTTTCAATAAACTACATCGCCTTTTTACCTAACCAGTTCTTCTTTTTGCTCAGTCGGTTTATCTTTTAGCTCAGCCAGTTCATCTTTTAGGTAAATCAGTTCACCTTTTTACCGAACCAGTTCAGTAAAAAGGTGAACTTTCCCATCAAATAGGCTTAAAAACGAGGTTTTTCATTTTGCTATGGCTTTACATTGCTGACAGGCTTGGCTTTGGCTTTTCCTTGCCCGTTAAATCGCTCGCCCAAGTCATTGGCTATGGGCTCTGCGCCCGGCACTTTCATTTTGGCCGCTTGCTTCACGCTGTTATAAAAGGCCAGTGCCGCCACATACGCCTCGCTGCCGCTGAGCATCACGGTGTCGCTCAGGTTTTGGGCGAGTTGCTCTAGTGGTCTGTCAATTTGCAATAACGAACTAGTGGCATCTACATCTACCTTCAGCTCGGGCACATCGATATAGCTGGGCACAAACTGTGGGTTGTTAGTTGCATAATCGAGGGCCTTTTGCACAAAGGGCAATGTGCCATCGCTCATCTTGGGCAGGGCCTTGCGCTCTTCTGGGGTGAGTGCCACCAAATAGGGCGCCAGGGTATCGGTCACTACTTTGAGTGCTGCGGTCACCTGCTGCACCTCGGCAGCGGTGATTTTAATGGAAACACGGTTTTCTTGCATACAATAAAAATTAAGTGGATAGTTTAACTTTTAGTTCTAAATGAATATTTAATTGATGGATCAAACTTCGCGCTCCTCCTGAAGAATTTCAACGGGAAAAACCCCGTATTTTCAGGGTATTTTCCCCCGTATAAAATACGGGGAAAACCCCGTTGTATAAATGCGAAAAAATGAGTAGCGCTTTTTTCTATTGACCTATTCT
Organism: Cyclobacteriaceae bacterium; assembly: GCA_046155095.1. GTDB lineage: Bacteria > Bacteroidota > Bacteroidia > Cytophagales > Cyclobacteriaceae > ELB16-189. The sequence goes on along the minus strand of JBJXEB010000014.1, from coordinate 14,071 downwards.
TGCTCAACTTATTGCCCAAACGCGCAAGGCGCAACTACCGCTTAGTAGATGGCGAGAATAGACTGGTATTTGGCGGGAATGGGCTAGAATTTGGCAAGGGACAGAGAAATGTATAACGCCTTGAAAAGCATCGTCCCCAAGGCGGGAGACGATGCTAGACGGTTCTACCTCTATTGCCAGCAGTGTTTCAAAATCGGTGACAATAATAAAGCGCGGGTCGTGCTTTACGGCTTTGTCGTCTGCTTTGATGTTGTCAATCAGTCCGTGTAAATCTTCGCCCTTTACGGATTTGAAGAATAGTTTCTTCTTCCAAATTATTTCTCCTGCTGTCTTTGAAAGGTTTAGACCGCCTTCTTGTAACCGCTTAATGGATGCCTTCGGCTGACCATAAGCTAAAAGCAAATCGTAGATGAAAGATTCCTTTTTTAAGGGCTTTAGTATTTTCTGGAGATTGGATTCTATTTGGGCGATGTTCATTCAACTAACTTTCCTTAATTTTCTTTACTGCATTATCATATGAAACGTTAGTGTTGTCGTACGCCTCGTGTCCATAACCATATTTTTCATTTAGCTCGTAGAGCATGTTGTAAAGTTCTATCGGCTTTTGTGATTCACTCATCCATTTCAAAATTAGGTCTAACATTTCCTTCATGTTTTCCTGATAAGTCATTCGTCCATCACCGCCTCTGATTCCATCACCATCGGATTTCTTTTTACCTCTATTCAGGAAAATATTTTTCTCATCGTAGATGATTTGCCTTCCCTCTTCATACATCTCTCCTTTCGGGAGATATTGCATAAGCAGGTTTCTTATCCCTTTGTAATATAGCTGATACTTTTCCTCTGGATTTTCAAAGTCCTTACCGATTAACTGCTTGATTTCGTTAATCTCTTTCAAGTCGCCAGTATTGGCAATAGTGAGTTGTTTACCTATCCCTTCGTTAGCTTTTTGGAGTAGCTCGAGTCTCTCTAAATCCTCTGGTGATAAGGAGGTTTTCTTTTTTTGATCTTTGTCTTCTTGTTTAGCCATGATTATTTCTGATTTAATTCAAATATTGATTTTAGATTATCAGCAATTTCTGAAATACTATTCTCCTTCCACGTAACAGGATTCAAATTTTCGATTGCCAAATAGTAGTCGGGGAAGTATTGTTTGAATGCACCGTAAAAATTCTGGTTGTTCAGACTGTTTTGAAAATGCTGAAACGAGGTGTATATAAAACTTGGATGGACTTCAATCTCCTTTGCAAATTTGGAAACCAAGTATTCGTTGTGAATATGCGGTGCTATGTAACGAAACCGATCCAAGCCGCAGAAATATTCAATTGCGAAGTCTTCTGCTTTTTCTTCGATCAAGAAAAGATCAGGGTCACCCGTTAAATGAAACGTTGTGTTCTCGATTGTTTTTAAATCAAATAGTACGTGATGTATTTCGTGGATTAGCGTAAGCCAAATAGTGGTGTACCTCTTATTCAAGTCTGTGAGCACAATGCATGGTTTATTATTAACGATGAACGTACCACCCCGAACTTGTGTTGTTGGCAACTGCGTCTGAACAATAACAGTAACGCCTACATTATAAAGTGCTTTGCAAACTGTAACCAATCCCTTTTCGATATCTTGTGAGTAGGGTTTAATCTTGACGAGTATATCTTTTAATGCTTCTCTGTTAAAATCGTTAGGGTTGCTCATCAATCTAAAACACTCATAGGCTGATTTCACCCAAAAGTCTTTCATCTTGTCAGTAAACATTCTCTTTGTTTTACTGAATAGTGGATACATAAGACTGCTCTTATAGTCAAACACGTTATCGTAACCGAAGAAATTTAGAATGCGGTCAGTGACTACATCAATGTTTTCTGTGTCAGTAAAGAAGCCAAGTTTCATTAACTTTTTCAGATCGAAGTTCTTCGCGATGAAGGATGCCTTTTTCGCTTTCTCAATTGCTCCAATGTTCTCAGGTGTTTGATTGCTAAGAATAGTAGAAACGATTTCGTTAAGATTAATCTCTAAGAACTCAGCTAGTTTTAAAACATTAATCAGATTGGGTTGCTTGGCTGTTCCGGTAATCAAGTCGTTCAGCGTGTCCTTATCTATGTTGAGGATGGTACAGACTTTCGTCTTTGTAATTCCGTATTCCTCCAGTTTTGCGTCAAAGATTACTTGTAGGGATTTTGCTTCTTTGCCCTCAAATGCCCTCTTGAGTAGCTGGTTTATATCGTTGTCGCTGACTTCACTCATATAAGTAGGGGTGATTTCCCCTGTAAATATATCATAAAATCGACATTTATAAACAATTAGGGGAAATTACCCCTAATTTATACTATTCATTTCCAACACAGTCCATTTACAGCGCTCTATATTATTACTACTAGGGCGAGCGGGCATTTGACTCTATTGCTCTGGTCGGAATGGCATAGGCGAAAAGCTTTTTACGAGCCCACACTTTTTACATAGCTGAGACCCCGGCAAGGGATAGGAGCGGAAAGCCCACAGCGAGGAACGAGCGAGGGCTTGTAGCGGATAGCCCGGTGGCGCCTCGCCATGCCGCAAAAAAGATTTTAAAAGTTGTATAAACCCTTCTGCCCGTGAGGTTCAAAATATATTTTCAATTGCAATTATAATTGACTCTTCCAAACAGCGCAATGTATTGTATGGCATCGGTGGATGAAACAGAAACATCTTGGCTATGGAGGAGGCACTAACCAACAAAGGAATAGTCACCAAGGCAGGAGACAATGCTCGAAGGCTCTACTTATAAATATCATAACAATGCTGCTTCAAATAATCTGCCGCATCGTCTTGTCCTGCTTTAAATGCTTTTGATAAGCAACTGCAACCTTCATCGGTTTTCTTCAACTCCACTAAAGCTACTCCTTTATAAAAAAGAGCATTCACGTTTTCTGGGTTGATGAGCAAGGCAAGGTTTAAATACTTCAATCCCAATTCAAATTTTTCCAGTTCCAAACAAAAAGAGCCAGCATACAAATAAGCAGGTTCATAGGTAGCATCTAACTCAATTGATTTATTTAGACTGATCAATGCGCTGTCTGGTTTTTCCAATGAATAGTAGGCAAGCCCGAGATTGGTTTCTAACTCGGGATCATCCTGGGTAGATCGTGCTATTAAAAAATCTTGTTTGGCTTTCTCAAATTCACCTTTCTCTAGCAGAAGGCCACCACGCCACCTGATCAATTCAGCATTGCTGCCTTGCAATTCAATTGCCTGATCAAGATCAAGCAACTGCTTTTCTTCATCGCCCACTTGTTGGTAAATCAATGCACGCAAAATATGCGCTTGGTAGTTTTGCGGAAATTCTGGAATGAATAGCGAAATATCTTTCAACGCATTTGGCAAATTGCCTGAACTGTAATAGCCAATGGCTCGCTTGTAAAGTGGTCGGTAGTTTTCTTTGCTCTTGAGTTTGGATTCGTTTACGATTTTAGAATACAGCTTTATCGCACCATCAAAGTTTTGTCGGTTCATCAAGGTATCTGCCTCCACTTCCCACGCAGCCCAATTTGATTCTTGCGCCCTCAACAATGTCGAACCGAAACAAAACAAAATAACCAAACTCATACTGAGCTTGGTTATTTTAAATCTATTCTTAACAATAGGCATTAGGACTTAGGCATTAGTAATTCAACATTCAAATCTCGGCAACGAAAAGTTGAAGGGAGAAAGTCTCAAATCTCAAATCTCAAATCTCAAATCTTAAATCTAAAATCCTAAATCTTAAATCATTAAGCCGTTACAGTAGCTTTGTTTCCAAAACGTTTGCGATCTGTTTCGTTCAAATAAATTTTTCTTAAACGAATCGACTTAGGAGTAACCTCTACATACTCATCTCCTTGAATGTATTCCAATGCTTCCTCCAATGAAAACTTAGTCGCTGGGCGGATGGCCATCTTCTCTTCAGAACCAGTAGCGCGCATGTTGGTCAGCTTCTTTGTTTTGGTAATGTTAATAACCAAATCTCCACTGCGGTTGTTCTCCCCTACTACTTGACCTTCATAAACAGAATCACTCGGGTCAACAAAAAACTTTCCACGGTCTTGCAAATTGTGCAAGCTGTAAGGGATCGCCTCACCCATCTCCATACAAATCAATGAGCCGTTGATACGCCCTGGGATTTCTCCACGGTAGGGTTGGTATTCTTTAAAGCGGTGCGTTACCACAGCCTCACCAGCCGTTACGTTCAATAGATAATTTCTCAATCCTATGATTCCGCGAGCGGGCATGATGAATTTCAAAATCATGCGGTCAGCTTTCGGCTCCATGTTCGTCATCTCACCTTTGCGTTGAGAAACGGTTTCGATGGCTTTACCAGCAACGTTCTCGGGTAAGTCGATGGTCAACTCTTCCATAGGCTCACACTTCACGCCATCAATTTCTTTATAGATTACTTGCGGCTGTCCAATTTGTAATTCGTAGCCTTCTCTGCGCATGGTTTCTATCAACACCGATAAGTGAAGTACACCTCTACCATAAACCAAGAAGCTATCAGCAGAACCCGTGTCACCTACTTTCAACGCTAGGTTTTTCTCTAACTCTTTATCCAAACGATCTTTGATGTGGCGAGAGGTAACGAACTTACCTTCCTTGCCATAAAAAGGAGAGTTGTTGATGGTAAACATCATACTCATGGTAGGCTCATCAATCTTGATAGACTTCAATGCTTCTGGTTTTTCCAAATCAGAAACGGTATCGCCAATTTCAAAACCTTCCAATCCTACCAATGCGCAAATATCTCCCGCTACTACTTCATCTGCTTTCTTCTTGTCAAATCCTTCAAACACATACACTTCTTTGATACGGGTCTTCACAATCAAACCTGTCTCGCGTTTTACTAAGGCAACGAACTGACCAGCCTTCACGCTTCCGCGCTGAATGCGACCAATCGCTACACGACCAATATACGAAGAGTACTCCAATGACGTAATCATCAATTGAGTCGGGCCTACATCAATCTTAGGTGCAGGGATGTATTTAATAACACCTTCGATAAGTGCTGTAATATCCGTAGTTGGTTTTTTCCAATCATCGCTCATCCAACCTTGTTTGGCAGAACCATAAAAAGTAGGGAAATCCAATTGCTCTTCTGTTGCGTCAAGCGCAAACATCAAATCAAAAACAGATTCGTGTACTTCATCAGGCGTACAGTTCTTCTTATCTACTTTATTGATTACCACAATTGGCTTTAGACCCAATTGCAATGCTTTCTGTAAAACGAAACGCGTTTGCGGCATGGGGCCTTCAAAGGCATCCACCAACAACAAACAGCCATCAGCCATGTTCAACACACGCTCTACTTCACCACCAAAGTCACTGTGGCCGGGTGTATCGATCACGTTGATTTTATAGTCTTTGTAACGAACAGAAACGTTCTTAGCCAAGATGGTAATGCCACGCTCGCGCTCCAGGTCATTGCTGTCCATGATGAGTTCGCCTGGGTTCTCGTGGTCTTTAAAAATATGCCCTGCATGTAAAAGTTTATCAACCAAAGTCGTTTTGCCGTGGTCAACGTGTGCGATAATCGCGATGTTCCTGATTTTTTCAGCGTCCATAATTGCCCTATTCTAGTTGTTTTTCTGAATTAAGGCCGCAAAGATAGGGTTATTTAGTCAAAAAGAAGGTACGGGTTTGATCAATTGTTGGTTATCATTAGATATGATTACAATATCTCAAGCACCTCTTTCGTAAAATCATCCTCTGCAGATGGAGGCCAAAGCTTAGAGCGAAGTGTTACCCACGCTTCTAAATTATCTTTGGTTGCTTCTTTGATTGCTAGCATCAAATTTTAAATTGGAGAATGGTGTATCTCAGTTGTGTGATGTATAGAGGCGGTATTTCATGCCATTGCGATTACAGTAAATTGAAGGTTAGAAAATAATAGTAGCCTCCTTGATTGATCAGTATCCACGATATTAACTTACTGTTTTTCTTATTGAACCAAATTGTACCGAGTGGATAATCTTCACTGCCTTTTCTGTAATAAGCAAAAACTTCATTGGATACATCACCCAATTCGCCATTAAATGGCAGACGTATTTTGTGAATGGGTGAGTATAAACGTAGCGGTTTTGCGTCAAGATTTTCAAGTCCTATCAAATCAATATACTTCTCAAATTGAAGGACAAGTGTATCTAATTGAATTTTCCTCCTCTTGATTCGGGTTACTGATGTGTCCTTGAGCACATAATCGAATTCAACAAATCTTTCTAAAACTAAATCCCTGAAATATTCAGTGTTGCTTTTTAAGTACTGACAAAAAACCCTCAATACTTCGTAATAATTTTTTTCGGCATCGGTCCAGGTATCTTTATTTTCTTGCGCTTTGATGAGAGAACTTATCAAAATTAAAATAATCAAAGGAATGACTTTTTTCATTTTTAGTAGCTTTAATAGTTTAACAATCTACTCACTACCTGACACAGTTTCTCACGCCAGAGTCTCGCCTCTCCTTTCTATTATCGCCTGCTTCCCTTAGGTTCCCCGAGGCGGGAGACTCCTGCGGAGAAGAGGATTCATTTGCCCCCTATTCTCTCTTTCTTCTCTTGTATTTCTTTCAATAAATGCTCCTCCGTATAAAAATCGTTAAACTGGGCTTGGCAGCTAAATTAGACCAACATCTAAATGTGGGCAATCTATCTTTCAATCTCAAGATACTTTAACGTATCCGATTTTATGAGTATAGAAACTCGCAAATAATCCTTTCTTCTATCTGTCTCTGGAATCATCTGGGCGATTAAATTGAAACATTGGAAAGACCATAAGTTCGAACTAAACAGATTGGCATCTACTTTTATATATGTTTCAAAAGAGGTACTCATTGTACTTGTGATTGGGCCAAATTTTTTTATAAATGTATTAACCCAGTCTTTTTCATAAGCATAAATTAAATCAATAGAAACTAATAGTGAACTATCATTTTTCTTTGCAAAGCCAATAATAAAAGGCAATTCAACTATTTCTAAAACATCATTCACTGCGATATGTGTATTTTGAAAGAAGAAGTCTTTCCATTCTTCCGAATATGAAATAGCGTTATTCTTTTCTATTAAACTTTTAATAATCCTCGGTGCGATCTTGAAGCATAAAGAATCATCATTTTTTGCGTTTAGATTGATTGAAATGCCATACACCAAAATAAAAATAGATATCCATTTAATCTTCATATTCTTCTTTCTTGAAGGTCGAAAAAAAATGCTTTCTGATAGTTAATTGGGGGATTCATATTGCCTAAAGTTGCCATAGGCATGGCTTGTCCCAAAAGTTCACTTGGAAATTCATGATAGTTAAAACTTTGCATTTTCTTATCAATAATTTCTTTTACTTCAAGGGATATTTTATTAAAAGAGTAGCTAATTGTTGGTAAAACTGGATTTGATGGAGAGTATAAAACTCCAATAGTATAATAAGGAATGATAAAACTCACATTAGTTGTTATCGTTCTTATATACTCTTCTGGGTGAATGTCTAATATGATATCAAAGCAATAGCTCCGATCTGTTACCCCTTTAAAATTTCTGCTTTTGAAAGGCCTATCGATACTCTTTTGGAAATAGATTTCAATCTCTTTCCAAGAAGAGTCATCCTTATTAAAAAAACTACTTATACTACATAATTTTTTAAATTCTTCTGAAGACAAATATTCGTTGCTATTTATGTCAGAAAAATTTTTCGGGTAAAAATGGTGATATTGAGAAATCAAAAACTGATCAAATAATGTCATAATCAATTGCAGTTACCGTTTCCAAATAATTTATACTGAGCATCTCTTGGGACTACTTGACTTGATCCACTTCCATTAAAATCCGCTCGACCTCCCAAAGCTGTCATAAAAAGCTGGATTTCTTTCATAAAGGCATTTTCTAAAGTACTAGTTAATACAGCAGGCGATTCAATGAACATAGAGTGAACTATGTTACTAGCGTTCTGAACTGCTTGTGCTGCTATTTCAGAAGCCTCCCCAGACTGTACTATAGTTCCATCATATCTTTCTGTTGGCAGTCCAAACCAAACTGGTTTTGATATTATCACATCTCTAAAAGTCACAGTATTTAACGGGTAAGAATAAAATCTTACTCTAAATCTTATGTTATAAACAGCTGCTTCTTGCCAAGTAGAGTTTGTAGGAATAAAACTAAAGCTTGCGCAATCTATTCCTAAAGCATCAAGTTTACCCTCCCAATTCCCAGTTGAGGCATCATACTTGTAAATCAAGTTATCATCGCCCGAAACTACCTGATCAGGAAGAGGGCCACCTGGTAAGTCAATCAAAAAATGGTAATTCTCTGGCTCTGCAACTAACGTAAATGGTGTAAGTATCACATCAACAACAACCCAGGCGGCTGCTAGCGAATTGTATTGGTACTTGGTGTACTTACCTGTAGCGTCTGTGTACTCATACACATCATTGTTGCCGGGGTTAGTAGGAAGCAGCGGTCCATTAGAAGTTCCCGTTGCACCTCCACTACCACCATTTCCACCGCAATCAACTCGATTAGCTTCTGCTCCATCTCCGCCTGCCCCACCACAATCGCATGTGGTATATACATAACGTTCTGTTCTCTGCGTAACCCCATTGGGGTAATAGTAGGTTGTTATCAAATACCAATCTGTGCAGCTATTAGTTCTTCCACCATTTTTTGTTTTTATTTTTGGTCTGGCTATGCCATTTACTTTCAACTTACCGTTTTCAAATTCGTTGAAAATCAATATGTTTTGCACGAGGTTAAAAAAAGAAACCTTACTAGAAAAAGTGCCTTTGTCTGCTTTCATGTTCAGGATTGAAAGAATAACCTGATCATGTTGAATGGTTGATTTGCTGTTTTCAAAACTGGCAATGTTCGATCTGACTATTTTACCTTGATTGACAAAGAAAAGGGCTTTCATTTTGTCAACTTTATCAAATCCTGTCAACTTGTTTACATCTGCAATGATCACACTTTCGGTAGTCCTCAATTTGTATAGCTCAACTGCGGTATAATCTATTGCGTTCTTAAGCTCTTCCACTTTATTGCCATTTGCCTCTGACATAAAGTTCTTTAGATCGGTGATGTAACTTACTATGTCAGCCTTATAAGGACTTTCATTCTTTTTGGTTTCATTTTCCTGGCAATTTTGTAAAGAAAAAAGAACGAATAGAATCGTTAAAAAAATGTATAGTTTTCTTTTCATAAGATTTTGATTTTTGGTTGATCAAAACTAAGCTGACGAAAATTAAAAACACTTGATATATATCAAGAAATTCGCTGAGCCCTCAATCTGCTAAGGGTTTCTGGGGTCATGCTTAAGTAAGAGGCTATGTATTTGAGGGGAGCCCTTTTTAATATTTCGGGGTGAAGCTTTAAAAGTATTTGGTAACGCTCCTCTACCGTATGCAATCGCAATGAGAAGAGACGTTCTTCTGCTAGTACATAGTAATGTTCTGTTAAAACTCGCCCGACTATGTTATACTCAGGATACTTTCCATATAAGTAGTTCAGTGCTTCATAACTTAAAAACGCCATTTGAGAATCTTCTAATGTTTCCATATTCTCCATACTAGGTTCTTGCTTAAAGAAGCTTTTCACTGATATAATCATATCATTCTCTTTCATAAACCAAGACGTAACTTGGTTGCCATCTTCATGATAGTAGGCTCTCGCCATGCCTGAGACTATAAAAATAAGATTCTTACATACTTCGCCTTCCTTCAGTATGAATTTCTTCTTCGGTATATTTTTAATCTCTATCAAGCTATCCAATTCTGCCCAAAATGAGGCGGACATCTTCCATATAGAATCAACGATGTACTTAAGCGCAGGAGGAGTCATCAGTTGCTTTTTGAATAAAGATAATTCTTACAATCTAAACCTCAAAAAAGTCCCCATCGGTAAATCATTTCCTTTTTTGGAAGGAAGGAGAAACTCTCCAAACTCAGGATTAGGAATTTTGAAATGGCTTTTGGCTACATTCATTCCTACAAAAGAGGAAAGTCCTACGGCATACATCGATAAAACAAAAAAAGAATTTTTCGCTTCGAGTAATTCGCTGCTCAGTCCAATCAGTTCGTTCAGCTTTTCTTCTAGCGTCCACTTCTCCCCTTCTGGCCCGCGCCCGTATGGTGGCGGATCCATGATGATGCCGTTGTATTTTTTGCCTCGCTTGGCTTCTCGCTTTACAAACTTCAATGCATCTTCATGCACCCAACGAATATTGTCGAGATTGTTCGCTTGCATATTTTGATTTGCCCAATTCAATCCCGGGCGCGAGGCATCAACGTGTGTGACATCGGCACCGGCAGATTTAGCGACTACTGAAGCGGCTCCAGTGTAAGCAAATAAATTCAAGACCTTTGGTGATTGTAGCCCCCAACTAGAAATAGAATCGTAAGCAAAATTCCAGTTAGCACCCTGTTCGGGGAAAAGGCCCACGTGACCGAAATTTGTTAGTGCCAGTCGAAGAGAAAGTGAAAGTGAATTGTATTTGTATTTAATGTCCCAACTATCAGGCATGGTTTTGTATTTTTTCCAACCGCCTTTCACATCTTCGCCAAAACGAAAATTGTCTTTTTGCTCGCGTGTAAATTGGGCAGTGGCAATTCGCTTCCATTCATCTGCTGAAAGTGAAGGGGACCAAAGTGCTTGTGGCTCTGGCCGAATGAGATGGTAAGCACCGAAGCGTTCCAGCTTTTCAAAGTTGCCAGAGTCGATCAGTTCGTAGTCGGTCCAGGAGGTGGGGCTGATGATGTTCATGGGGCAAAGATAGTAGAAGTTAGAAGTTAGAAGTTAGAAGTTAGAAGTTAGAAGTTAGAAGTTAGAAGTTGGAAGTTGGAAGTCGGAATATTGATCATATAGCATCCAGCCTCCAACTTCTAACCTCTAGTATCCAATATTCAAATTGAATCATTAGTTTTGGATCGCCATGCACTTCAAAATCACCAGCACTCAAAATCCGAAAGTCAAGAGTTTGCTTGCTTTGGAGAAACCACGCGAGCGGAGAAAACAACAACTCTTTATTGTAGAGGGCAAAAAGGAAATTGGGTTGGCGCTAGAGGCTGGTTACAAAATCGGCAACATCTTTTTCTGTGATGAGATTGTGAGTGAAGTGGAACTGGCTACACTTCCATTGGAAAACAAATTACTCATTCCAGTATCTAAAGAAGTGTTTGATAAAATCGCTATCCGCGAAAGCACGGGTGGAATGATTGCCGTGGCCGAGCAAAAGACGCATCGGTTAGCTGAAATAAAACTCAGTAAAAATCCTTTGTTATTAGTATTAGAGGGAGTTGAGAAGCCTGGCAATTTAGGTGCTGTATTGCGCACTGCGGATGCCGCAGGAGTTGATGCGGTGATCATCTGCGATCCGCAAACTGATTTTTATAATCCGAATGTGATCCGCTCCAGTGTAGGCTGTGTATTCACCAATCAATTGGCAGCAACCACCTCTGACGAAACCATTGCGTGGCTAAAAGAAAATAACATCTCTATTTTTTGCACTTACTTAAAAGCCGCCAAGCCTTATCATCAAATTGATTTCACAAAACCTGCTGCTATTGTAATGGGCACTGAGGCCACTGGATTATCGGATGCATGGGTGAAAAATTCAAATGCGAACATCATCATCCCCATGAGCGGGAAAATCGACAGCATGAATGTTTCTAATGCTACGGCTGTGGTGGTGTTTGAGGCAAAGAGGCAAAGAGGGTTTTGAAAAAGTAAAAGAGTTGTGCCACCACTTTGATGGTGGCACAACTCTACCAAAAGCAAAGGCCACGCATTCTGCGTGGTCTTCCCTACAAAAAATCAAAATCAATTTAAACTATTGCGCTAAGTGTATCTCCACCCTGCGGTTTTGAGTACGGCCAGCGGCAGTTGTGTTGCTTCCAATAGGTCTATCTGAACCGAAACCTTGTGAATCCAAACGTTCTCCAGAAATGCCCTTGCTAGTGATGTAGGTCTTCACAGCAGTGGCACGTTGATCAGATAAGGCTTTGTTATTGGCAGCATTACCAGTATTATCTGTATGTCCTTCAATCTTGAACCTAGAAGTTGGATATTGATTCATGATCGTCACAATTTGATCAATGTCATCAAAAGATTGCTGTTTGATGGTTGCCTTTGCAGTTTCAAACTGGATTTGTTTCGCGGCTACATTCAACTTAGTCTCCAGTGCTTTAATCTCTTCTGCTTTTATCTCAGGGCAACCTTGACGAGCAGCTACACCGGCTTGGTCAGGGCAATTATCACTCTTGTCAATAATGCCATCACCATCTCTATCAGGGCAACCTTTGTTAGCAGCAGTTCCTTTTTCAGTAGGGCATTCGTCTTCAGAATCTTTTATTCCATCGCCATCACTATCAGGGCAGCCATTAAATTCTTTGGTGCCTTTTTCACGAGGACATGCATCGTCTTTATCTAATATACCATCACCATCACTGTCAGGGCAGCCGTTATTTTCAGGTTTACCTGCTTCTGTAGGACAGCCGTCTTTTGAATCCATTATACCATCACCATCTTTATCAGGGCATCCTTGAGTGGCGGCTGTGCCAGCTTCATTAGGGCAAGCATCATCTTTATCAGCTACCCCATCACCATCTGCATCTGGGCAACCTTGCGTAGCCGCTGTACCTTTTACTTTAGGGCAAGCATCTGTATCATCAGGCACGCCATCTTTGTCAGAATCTTTGGGGCCACCTCCTAACCGAAAGCCAATGCCGATAGAATTTTGGAGATACGCATTGTCTGTATAGTTGAAAAGATAGTTGTAATTTGTTTGTGCATTGATGGCAAAGCCTTCAACCACCCAAACGTTAAAACCTAAGCCACCATTCACACCAGCGTAAGATGATCCTCCCAGGCGAGTAGTGCCTACACCTGCCATGATGTATGGTTCGAATGTTTTCTTCCAAGGAGATACTGTAATGTTCGCATCTAAATTCCAAAAGGTTGAGTTGCTGCTTTGGCCAGGAATGGTTACCGTTCCCAAAGAGCCTGTTGGCATCAAAGAGATATTGTCACTAAGTGGAATCCCCACTGAAATTTTTGTGGGGCCGAAAGTGGCTTGCCAATTTTTGTCACCAAAATAATCGTAGTCTTTTTGATTGAGGTTTACCCAGTGTGTGGAGATGCCGATGTAGTAGGCTCGTTGGGCATTGGTTTTAACCGCGACTGCAAAGCATAAAATGATCAGCGCAGTTTTAAGTTTGGATTTTAAATGCATAATAAATTGGGTTTGGTTTATTTAAAGTTGAATAAAAAAAACCAAACTCAACTAAAGCAAGTCGATAAAAATCCTTATTAAGCTGTTTTTGTCCAATAAAATCGGTTAAACAGGTAATAATTGTTAAGCGGAAGTAGTACTACCAGTAGTGCCACCACTTTGAGTAGTGGCACTACTATACCTTATTTCTTCACCCCCGGCTCCCGCTTCAAAAACTCCTCATACAATTCTGTTTGGCGACTGACCATAGGGATTTGCCAGCCTTCGATAAACACGTGTGATACTTGTGTTTTCGTTTCAAACGGATCGCCATTGCAAATAAAAAGCGTGCCACTCTTGCCTACTTCAATCGATCCTAACTTATCTGCCACTCCAAACAATTCTGCTGGAATGATGGTGATCGCTTTTAACGCATCTTCTTTGTTCATGCCATACGCCACAGCAAAACCTGCATGATATGGAAGGTTGCGATAATTATTATTTCCACTTTCTGATTTGATGGCCACTTTCACTCCTGCTTTTTTTAATAGACCTGGGTTTGCATACGGTTTATCATATCGATCATAGTCGCGAGAAGGCAATTCCAACATACCACCTGCAATAACTGGAATAGTAGACTCAGCAATTTCATCGGCCACGCGCCAGCCTTCGGCCACTCCCGTAAGGATCGGCTTTTTTATTTTTTTCTCTTTCAACCATTTCATTGCCGCAGTAATATCTTTGGATGCATTCACCTCTACCAATAAAGTTTGCTCACCGCGAATGACTGGCACCAATGCTTGCAACTCTGGATAATAACCCGCCTTGCCCTTGGTGGCAGAATCAAGTTTATGATACTGTGTTGCTTTTTCCCACACATCGT
>JBJXEB010000013.1:0-110144 GCA_046155095.1 Cyclobacteriaceae bacterium | reverse complement strand
TCTCGACAGCCCCGCGCAACAACAGAGCGGCCCAGTTCAAGCTGTCGACACCGCTGATCCAAACCCGCAGAACAGAGGTTTGGGCGATGATGGCCTCCCACTTCTTAAGCGAGACAAGCTAATCATCCGCCTAGGCGGACAGATTAAGCAGCCATGGCGTAAGTATTTTCGCCACGTAAATTGTAGGACTATCTTTCAAGGCTCTCACCCCATGAGCCTGCATGCTTACTCACACCCCCACGCGTCCTGTCAAAACCGGTCAGCCCCAATAAAAAATTAATTGTTATTGGTTGAATAGTTTATTAGTATTTGGGCGGCAGCCGGGCTATCCGTTACAAGTCCTCGCGGTGCGAGGCGCACCACTCCGGGCTTTCCACTTCTATCCCTGCCGCACAGCACTTCGTTACAAAGCTTGTGCTTACTGCAAAATTCAAAGAACTAAATCATTACTATCGACAAAAGTACAGTAAAAAAAGTTCAGATGATTATTCGACTACACCAAAGCCCGCACTACGAAGAGCTTCGATAGCAGCTGCTAGCTTTACCTCTTCAACTAAAATATAGTCCGTATTGTAAGTGGCAATCACAGAAATGTTTACACCAGCCTTCGCCAATGCCGTAGAAAATTGAGCTGTAATGCCCGTCAACGATAAATCCAATACTGTATTAATCTTGAGCAACTTCCAGCCAACACTTTTTTGGATTTCACCCTTCACCAAATGCTCTTCACAAACTACAGATAGTTCATCGGCAGTTTTGGAAATTGTGTAAAAGGATGATTGATATACCCATGCAGGCAGTGGTTCATCCTGCCGCAATTGGCATACGGCAAACTGGCCAGGCAGAACAGAAAAGTGCAACATTTAGTTTTTAGGAAATCTCTTTCCTCTCCCGGATACAGCCGAAACGTTAAAGAAACCAACCACCTTTTTTCCTTTGGGATTCAAGTTCACAATGTTGGTCGATACATTATTAATAGGTCGTGCAAATAATTCACCAAAACCCCCAGGCCTATTTGTTTGTATCTCTACCTCCTGTAAATAATTGAAAGCGGGGACAGTAACCGAGTGTATTTCCACATACAACGAATCTCCAGGGGCGTAGGGTGACAACGCCTTATCATTGGCATCAGTATCATTCGGATTAACACTCCCTCGAATGGGTGGAATAAATGTAATTCCGTCAAAATTTCCACCAGCCGAAAACCCTGCATCATAGGCAACATTAATATCACTTGGCTTATTCAGCAGTACTCCATTCTTAATGGCTCGAATCCAATATGTATCTCCCGTACCTACAGGATCTTTTCCCCAAAATTGAGCTCTGTAAAAGTCTGGATTGGGTTGATCAGGGTCATTCTTTTTAAGTGTTAAACTATCTACAGCAGGAACGCGACCCATTCGTGAACTAGCTTGATACACTTCTCCGCTTACCTGAATATTGATTTTATATGAATTGCCAACGGTGCCAAATACCTGATTTCCCACTGGTTTCCAAATGTAATTGCCTTTGTTGGCAGGGTCTTCAGTAAATGAAAAAACAACTCCTTTATTATCCGTTACCGTTACCGTTGCCCCCATAACCTTAGGTGGTAAGGTGTTATCAAAATAGGGCTGTGTTTGTGTCAACGAAATAACTTGATTACCCGGTTTGTTGTTGATCCAAGCATCCACTACCAAAATGGGATCTACCTTTTCCAATTCAGGAGATATAATTGTTTCGCAAGAGCTCAAAATTAATGTAGCTAGTGCAATTATACTAAGCCCAATTCTGCTACCAATTTGTGTCGAATTTATTTTCAATGACGTGTTCATAATCAAAATTTAAAATTGTAAGAAATCGATGGCACAACAGTTCCAATAATTGCTAACTGAGTAGCTTGAGAGCTGATCGGTTGACCGGAGGGAACTCGTTGATCTGTTTGAGAAAAGTAAATGGAGAATGGATTTTGTCGTGCATATAAATTGTAAACGCCAAACACCCAATAGTCGCTATTCTTCCTATCCTTTCCACGCTTTTGCTTTTTACCTTCTAGTCGGAAAGAAACATCTAACCGATGGTAATCTGGCAAGTTTACATTACCACGCGATTCGTTAGCGTTATAAGGGACAAGAATACCTTGACTGACAAAACGAGAAGTAGGAAATGTAGCAGGTGTTCCCGAAGTATAAATGAAATTCGCAGACACAGACCACCGCTTATTTATTTCGTAAAATCCAGCGATCTTTAAATTATGAGTTTGATTGAATCGAGTAGGGTACCAATTATTTTGATTGATCCCATCTACCTTCAATTCAGTCCTCCCCAGCGTATAACTCACCCATCCCGTCAAGCGGCCTGTCTTCTTTTGAAAATACGTCTCTAGCCCGTACGCTCTACCTTCCCCTGAAAGCAAATCGCCTTCTAGGTATCTGTTGATCAAAAGATCTGCACCATCTATGTAATCAACTTGATTTTGTGTGTTTTTCCAATAGGCTTCTACTGACAGTTCATACATTCTGCTCTTTCCAATATCCTTAAAATAACCGATGGTATATTGATCTCCCAACTGCGGCTTAATATTATTGGAGCTTGGATTCCAAACATCCAATGGGTTAGAGGCAGTGGTATTGGAAATTAAATGCAAGTATTGCACCATGCGGTTATAGCTCCCTTTTACGGATGATGTTTCATCAACTTGAATTTTAAATGAAACACGGGGCTCTAAATTACCGTAACTGGCAATCGTCTCACCTGAAGCGTACGTCTTTTCGCTAATGGGGGTTCTTCTTCTTCCGGGAATTGTATCGTTATAAGTGTAGGCTGTTCCAGGTCCAAACGAGTTAAACCACGAATAGCGAAGTCCATAATCTAATGTAAACGATTTTGATATTTTTTGAGAATTACTTAGATAAATAGACGTTTCAAGATTATATTTTTGCTCAAGGCTCACATCTGTCGGTTGGCCATTCGAAACACCTTTCGCGTTGGCAGGTTCAAAATTGTAGTAAATGGCCTCTGCGCCAAAATTCAATTCATTATTACTATTGATGAAGTAAGTAAACTGCGGTTTGAAGATGTAATTTGATATTAACGAGTTCCATTTGAAAGAATCTTTTTCATCTCTCCCAAACTGGAGGCTATAATCATAGTTACTGTAGACCGCTGTAAAATTTGAAAACAAGCGGTCATTGAAAATATGGTTCCAACGAAGCGTGGCAGTGGCATTGCCCCAGCTAAAACCTTGGTTGCGATCAAATTTAAAATTATCTCTGCCGAAAAAACCTGAAAGGTAGACTCGGTTCTTCGGATTGATATTGTAATTGGTCTTTAGGGTAATGTCGTAAAAATTAAGCGCGCCCCCGTTCTGAAGAAGTGTGACAAACGGCCTAGCTAAAATATCAATGTACGATCTGCGCACCGCAACAATAAATGAAGCTTTGTCCTTAATGATTGGGGCTTCTATTGACAGCCTACTAAAAATACTTCCTATGCCGCCAGTGACCTCTAGCTTTTTGCTATTCCCCTCTTTCAAGCGCACATCCAAAAGCGAAGATAACCGACCACCATAACGTGCGGGAATACCGCCTTTATAAAGTTTTGTATCTTTTACTACGTCAGGATTGAAAACTGAAAAGAAACCCAGCAAATGAGATGAGTTGTAAACAGGCGCCTCATCCAACAAAATTAAATTTTGCCCCACACTTCCTCCACGTACATTGAATCCTGATGCACCCTCTCCCACCGTGCTTACGCCAGGCAGTAGCTGCAAGCTCTTGATAACATCTGCTTCCCCCAAAAAAGCGGGGATACGTTGAATGGTTTTAATGTCAAGCTTGTTGGTGCTCATCTCTAAGTTCTGAACATTGGCTTGTTCAATGCCTGCTTGTACTATTACTTCTTGAAGCTGTTGTTCTTCACCCGATAACTCGATATCTGTTCGAATATTTTTATCAAGATTTATCACTTTTGTAATGGTGGAATAGCCCACGTAGCTATAATGCAGTGTATAGTTGGCAGGTGGAAGGGTGATCGAATAAAATCCATACTCGTTGGTAACACCACCGCCCTTTGTTTCGGTAACGAATACAGACACGCCAATCAATGCTTCCCCATTGGAGGCATCTTTAATGTAGCCGCTGATAGTGAACTTGTTTGGGGTTTGTGCTGATAGATTAACGACTAAAAACAGGAAAAAGGGTAGAATAAACTTCATAAATAGGGTTAAGACACTAGTAAAGCGTTAGAAACGTGAAATTGTTACATCTTGTTGGTAAAAAATCTAAAAAATAATGAATAGAGAGTATTACATGCTTCCAATCATTGCTTCTATCGATTGTGCAGCAAATTCGGAATAGGATAATCAAATCCAGTTGATCTAAGTTAGGAATTCAATTCTCAAACAATCTCCTTCGCAGATTCAATCCCCACTTTTTCAATAATTAGATAATCTCTTTTGGAAACAGACTGACGAGCCAATAGCTCAGCTAAAAATCCCGTAAGGAAAAGTTGGACGCCAATAACTAAGGCGACCAAGGCGAGATAAAAAATAGGTTGATCGACTACATCCCGCTTGAGTGGTACTTTAGAAATGAAAAGCGCATCGAGCTTGTCCCAAAATATTTTTACAGTGAAGGCGAAGCCCAATAAAAATGAAACAATGCCCCAAGCGCCAAAAAAGTGCATCGGCCTTTTGGCAAAGCGACCAACAAATGTGATCGTTAACAAATCTAAAAAGCCTCGCACAAAACGTTCCCACCCAAATTTGCTGTGGCCGTACTTGCGTTCATGATGTTCCACTACCTTCTCGGTTATTTTAGTAAAGCCTGCCCACTTCGCCAGCACAGGAATGTAGCGGTGCATCTCACCATAGACGGTAATATTTTTTACTACTGAATAATGATATGCCTTCAATCCACAATTAAAATCGTGTAGACCAATGCCTGAAATTTTTCTGGTTACATAATTGAAAAATCTGGAAGGAATGGTTTTGGAAATGGGGTCGTGGCGTTTTTTTTTCCAGCCGCTCACCAAATGAAATTTTTGTTCTTTGATCAATTTGTATAACTCAGGTACTTCATCAGGGCTGTCTTGCAAGTCGGCATCCATGGTGATGACCACCTCGCCTTGCGCAGCTTTGAAGCCCATATGCAATGCAGCGGCCTTGCCAAAATTTCTATTGAATTGAAATCCTTTGAAGGCTGGGTTAATCAGATTTGCTTTCTTGATTTGCTCCCATGTGCCATCGGTGCTGCCATCATCAATAAAAATAACTTCATAAGAAAAGCCGTGTGCATTCATCACACGGCTTATCCAATTGGTTAATTCTGGGATCGACTCTTGTTCGTCCTTGGCGGGAATGATGAGAGAGATGTCTAGGCTTTGCGGCATTAGACGAAAGCTTCAGGATTTTTCTTTTGTGTGAAGATGGTAACGATCAAAGCCACAATTAGTATCATAATTATTCCACCTATTATTCCAAAAACGATCATCATTTCTGGGGTCATAAATTTCGCGGTCATAGCCATAGCGCTATCAACTTGCTCCTCTGTTAATTTTCCTCCATCCTCCATTGCTTCTCTTTGCTTATCCATCATCTGCTGTATAAACCCTGTATCAATGAACTTAACGTAGATGTAAGTGAAAATACTTGAGATGACTGACGACACTAAGGAAATCCAAAAGCCAATGCCAATGCCTTGACCATAAGACATGAAACTGTCGCCTTGATCTTTGAAATTCTTATGCGCAATAAAAATAATACCTGCATAAAAAATCAAACTTCCCCATCGGCCAATGCCTTGAGTCATATCAACTCCAGCCGTATTTAAAATAACAAAGTAGGCAATGGATATTACGGCCATGATTAAGCCATATTTAATACCAACTGAACGTGTTGAAATTGAGGGTGTGGTTGTTTCTTCCATAATCATTCGGTTTTAGGTTGACGTCTTAAAATTACTGATATTATTATGCTAATAAAAAAACTGATGACAAAGCTTTGCCAAAAGTAATGGAAAGCCAAATCATACCCATTAGTACCCGGAAGGGCTTTTAAATTACTTTCATATACTTTTTTTCCAATCTGCTCAATTGCCTCTGCGGGAATGGCCTTAATTTGATCCAAGGCGGTGGTTATATAATTTGATAAAAAAGCAGGATTAAGTTGCGTGTACGACCAAATCAACAAACTGGTTACAAAAGCAAAGGCAATAGTGAACAAAAGGCATGAGATCATCCCCTGCCAAAAAAATAATATCCCTTCTTGATGGCCGTCCCGCAGTTCGCGCAAAGTGATGACAAAGAAAATGCCGAAGAGAAAAATCCTGAAATCAAAAAAGACAGGAAACAAGAAGGGATGCTTGCCAATAAAATAAAGTGCCAGCAATAAAACAAAACCAAGTAGCCCTGCGATGAGGCCGTTGCGTAAGGAAATTTGGACGATATGGCTTTTCATTTTTGACGTTAATAAACATCCTTATGCGAACCCATATCTGCAAAAACCACTTTACTATCAGAAGAGAAATAAAACACAATCCGAAGATCATATTCTACACTAAAACTCCAATATCCATTTAAATAACCTGATAGCTTATGTGTGCTTAGAGATGGATGGAATGGGTCTTTAACAAAAAGCTCCAATTTTTTCTCGAACTTAAGCAGTATGCGCCTATCCTTTTTGATAAGTTTTTTGAGTGCTTTGTTGAAGTGAGATGAATAAGATACCTCCACTATAAACCTAATTGTTTTCTTAAGAACTTAGTGTCAGAAGAAAAAACAAGCTTCCCTGCGGATTCCTCCGCCTTCGCCTTTTTCAAATTCTTGAGTATTGATTTTCTGGAATGCTCTGTTTTTCTTTTCTGAATAATCAATTCTAGCTCTTCTAATTGGCTAGTGGTAAGTTTTCTCACCTCATCCACGATGTCTGCAAATGTTTCCATGCTCAAAAATAAGAAATATTATTCATCTGTTTTAGTCTTCCCATTGTTAAACACCGCTACCGCCTTTCCTTTCAACTCCTTGCCCAACCAAGGCGAGTTTTTTGATTTTGAAAAATTGCTTTTCTCATCAAAAGTCCATTCATAATTGGGGTCGAACAAAGTGAGGTTGGCTTTCTCTTCTACTTCAATTTTTGGGATTTCCATTCTGAGGATAGTCCGCGGAGCAGTTGTAACGGCTTCTATCAACACATCCATATCCACTGATTTGGATAAGGTGGTAAGTTGTGAAGCAAAAGTCTGGAGGTTGATCATTCCAAACTCGGCTTGATCAAACTCCAACAGTTTACTTTCATCGTCTTGTGGAAGGTGACCGCTTGTTAGTACATCTATTGTTCCCTCTTCTAATCCTTTGATCAATTTTTCATTATCTGATTTCTCCCGCAGGGGCGGATTGACTTTAAAATAGGTATCAAAATCTTCGAGTAAGCTATCATCGAGCAGGGCTTGAAAGCCAGTAATGTCGCAGGTTACGTTCAGTCCTTTCTTTTTTGCGGAGCGAATCATGGCTACTGTTTTGGCTGTAGATATTCTGGAAAAATGAAGTCGGCCACCTGCGTATTCGAGTAGTTCTAAATTTTTGCGCACCGCTACTTCTTCGGCAATGCGCGGCATTCCTTTCAAGCCTAATGAAGTACTGTTCACGCCTTCGTGCATTTGCCCAAACAAGTTGAGCCAGTTATCTTCGGGGTGATCGATGAGCAGGCCGTCAAATTTTTGAAGGTACTGCAATGATTTTAAGAATACGTCTGTGTGCCATACGGATTTCAATCCATCGGTGAAGGCTACTGCGCCTGCTTCATGCAAGTCGATCATCTCTGTCAGTTCTTCGCCTTTGCAATTTTTTGTGATGGCCGCAAGCGCATGAATTTGAACCAGACGATTATTATTTCCTTGTGTGATGTAACTAATTTCATTTTTGGTTTGCACAGTAGGATGTGTGTTGGGCAACACGGCTACTTCGGTAAAACCCCCTGCGGCTGAGGCCTTGGCAAGCGAACTCAAATCTTCTTTGTGTTCTAAACCCGGGTCGCCAACGTAAGCACCTAGATCGAACCAGCCTGCGCTTAAAATCATTCCATCGGCATCGATCACTTTGTCGGCTTGATAATTTTTATCACCGATCTCGGCAATGCGGCCGCTTGAAATAAGAACATTTCTTTTTTTAAGATGATGTGGCGTGCCTTTGGAGATGATCTTGGCGGATTGAATTAATATTTTCATTGGTATTGGAACTTGGGGCTTGGGACTTGGGCATGAGGACTTAGGGCTTGGAAGTTTTGATGAGCTATGTACTGTGCATCGGGCAGGGATAGAAGTGGAAAGCCCGAAGTGTGCTGGCCTTGTGCGCGGCCGGACTTGTAACGGATAGCCCGGTGGCTTTGCGCCTCGCTTAGCCAGCCCGCCAAAAGAATTTTATCAACGTTCAAATTTTGAATCATTCTCATTTCAAAAATCGCAGTAACAATACTTCGGCCAATAGAAAGAGCAACGCCAGCACCACCGCGTACTTCCACAATGGCGTGCCCAAATATCTCTCTTTTATTTCGTTGCGGAAAGCCTCGGGGCTGGCCGCGTTGAAAATAGAAATGGAATTTCCTCCGCCCAATAGGGTTTTGGCTTCTTCGCCTGTGAGCGCATCGAGCACCGACTCGGATTTGTCCAAGTTAAAAGCCACGACATCGAGCGTGTCTTTTTTGAAAGCGATGGTGTAAAAGCCTGGGTCGAGCGCGTACTTGGGCATCTCCAACAGAACTTTGTCGTTGAGCCTGCGCTGCAAGGGAATCACTTCTTGCTTGCCTTGCATTTTTATCGGCTCTTCGCCCACCAAACTATCCGCAGAAATGGAAACAAGCGTGGACGACAAACTGTAATATGGTTTTTGCTCACTGCGTTTGCCGAGGGCGGCCATGCGATACATGAGGGGAACGAACAACGCGTGGTTGTAAAAATCGGTGAAGGTTTTTTCTAGCGGGCTGGCTAACAAAAATACATTACCGACTTGCGAAAGAAATGGTCGGCCATCTTTGAATTGCAAAACCGCGGAACGATCTGCGCCCCAATCGAGCAACTTGGTGGCGGTGGGCATGGCCATGGCGCTGTTCTTCTCTTCAAAAACATTTTGTAGCAAGGGATTTTGAAAATCGGGGAGGTTTAGTTGTGTTGGTATTTTTTCTTCGGCATTTACTTTCATCTTCAGGCCGATTAAATTTTGATAAGAATCTACATCGGGCTTTTGACTGGGAATGACCAACAGCGAGTTGGAATTTTTGTAGGATGCCAACGCGGCTTGCAGGGACGGCTCGATTTTGTCGAGGCCATTGACAATTACTAAATCGGCAGTGGCCAACAAACTATAATTCAAATTGGAGGCTTGAAAACTGTTGAAAGAAAATAATTCTTTGTTGCCATACACTCTCTCGACAGAGGTAGTTTCTTTGCTTGGCTTAATCTCAATGATTTTTAGTTTGCCCGAATAGTTGAGTGTAAAATAAAATTCATTGTCGAAACTAACGGGGTAATCGCTAAAACTCAAAGTCGCTTTGTTCACGCCACGAGGTGAAGCGGATAGATCAAAAGAAATAACGTTGGAACTGTTTGGCTCTAAGTTAACAGTGGCGGCAGAAGCTTGAATGGAATTGATAGACAGTTTTGTAACAAGTCCCTCCACTTGCTTGTCACCCGCATTGCGCAAGCGAACTTTGACAGAATTTTTTTCGCCACCGATCACGAACGGATTTTCTAAATAAACAGAATCAACAAATACATTGGAGAGCTTGGTGTACTTGACTGGCACTAACTTAACTTGAATGCTTGAATCAATTTTAATCGAGTTGCCAAAGGTTGATCGCTGAAAATCTGAAATCCAAAATAACGTGTTTTTTTCAAGCAAGCGTTTCGTAATCTCTTCGGCCTTGCGGCTGATGGCGGAGGTTCTCACTTGAGAAAGGAAATCCAACACTTCTGATTTTGTTTTGAAGGAATTAGAGAAAGGCGCAAAATCATTGGTGATCAATTGATAACGCACATCGCTAGGAAAAGTGCTGACCACCTCTTGCACCATTTGAATACCTGCATCCAAGGCACGCGTCTTTTCGCCAACAGGTGCTGACATGCTAAGGGAGTTATCTAAGTAAATGGAAATATTTTTTTGGTTAGTAAGTTGGTCTGTGGCAGGAAGAAATGGCTGCGCGAAAGCCATCACCAGAAAAAACAAAAACAATAGGCGCGAAGCAAGCACTAAGTATTGCTTCAATTTGCGCTTTTGGGTGGTCTCTTGTTTTACCTGCTTGAGAAAACGGGTATTGGAAAAATAGATGCGGGTGGTTTTGCGGAAATTAAAGAGGTGAATGATGATGGGGATGGCCAGCGCGCCAAGCGCCCAAAGAAAAGAAGGGTACTGAAAAATCATTCTGGTAAAGTTAAGATAAAAATTGCTTCAAGCTTCATGCTACAGGCCGCAAGCTTGACCCGTTAGTCAAGAACTCTTGTGACTTACCCAACTGGTCTGCATTATCGGTATAAACAACTTTACTTATGACCACCCATCGCCCGTCTGCCGAAGTGAGCACGAGTTCTATGGCCGACATTGCTTTTCTGTTGCTCACGTTTTTCTTGGTCACCACGGTGATCGAAAATCACAAGGGCATACCGATGATATTGCCACAAGTCTTAGAAGTAGATCATCCGCCCCTTCCGTGGAAAGAGCGGAATTTATTTACAGTGCAAATCAATTCACACAATCAGTTTTTGGTGGAGGGAGAACCAAGGGAAAATTTAGATGGTGTAAGAGCGCAAATAAAGAAATTTATTTTGAACTACGGAGCAAACGAAACACTGTCCGAAAATCCTGAAAAGGCGTTGGTCTCTTTAAAGACAGATCGAGGAACAAGTTATCAATCGTTCATCGCTGCCTTGGATGAAATTCAGGGAGCGTACTATGAAATCTACGGGGAACGAATTGGTATTTCTTCGGAGGCATACAGAAACCTAGACTTGAACAACCCAACCGATCAACAGCTTCATAAAAAAGCGAAAGAAGGGATGCCGATGAATATATCTGTTGCGGAGCCGAGCAAGGTTAGTGATCAATGATTTTCAACAAATGTGAGGTAAAGACAAGCCCCAGCGGGGCGGGCTGTCAGTAGAAAGGTATTACAGAA
This sequence comes from Cyclobacteriaceae bacterium, assembly GCA_046155095.1. Classification (GTDB taxonomy): domain Bacteria; phylum Bacteroidota; class Bacteroidia; order Cytophagales; family Cyclobacteriaceae; genus ELB16-189. Next base: position 99,004 of record JBJXEB010000013.1, on the reverse strand, counting down.
ACCGACCGAGCCCCAGCGGGGCGGCCTGTTTTCACTCGATCCATTCAAATAAATATTTCTCATTATAGTCGATTTCAAATTTCTTCAAAAATGATAAATACTCCTCTTTAAATGTGCATTTTTTATGATGCCCTTCTTGGTTTTGGATGTACTTGATGACAGCTGGTACCTGAGATTTGGAATAGGAAAAAGCCCCAAAGCCTTCTTGCCAATTAAATTTCCCTTTTACCCATTTTTGTTCGTTGATAAATTGCGAAGACCCCGCCTTAATATCTCGAACTAGATCCGAAATGGCTATACTAGGCTTCAATCCAATGAGAATATGAACATGATCAGGCATACAAAAAATAGACATCAGCTTTTGGTTGCGAGCGGTAATGATGCCCGTAATGTATTTGTGTATTTCATCTCGATGAATTGGAGCGATCAGGTTTGGTCTCCCTTGCACGGTAAAAACAACTTGAGCAAATAATTGTGAATAGGTATTTGGCATATTACAGGTCGCCCCGATGGGGCTTTTATTTTATATTGAATTTATTACTACTAACAGAGCGCCCCTCTGGGGCTATTCGCCAGGAATGCACGAATAGTATTGGTGAAAATCCGCGCATCCGCGACAAGTCGATTTTATTTATTTTATTAGCCACGAGTCCACGAATGGGTACAAATCATATTCGGAAAATCCATGCGTCCACGGCAAGTGGATTATTTTTATTTGCCACGAATACACGAATGGTCACAAATGTTATTCGCGAAAATTCGTGCATTCGTGGCAAGTAGATTATTTTTCCTTCCCACCCAACATCAGCATATCATTCACATTAATTTCTGTGATGTATCGCTTCTCACCTTTATCTGTTTCATAGTTGCGGTGCACGAGCTTGCCCTCCACGCACACCTCCATGCCTTTCTTCAAATACTTTTCGGCCACTTCGGCCAGTGGCCCCCAGATCACGATGTTGTGCCACTGCGTGTCTTCCACTTTTTCGCCTTTCGCATTCTTGTACGAATCGGTGGTGGCGATGGTGAAGCTGGCCTTCTTCGATTTGTCAAATGTTTTCACTTCAGGGTCTTTACCCAAGTTGCCGATCAATTGCACGCTGTTTCTTAAGCTTTTCATAACTGTAAAATTTAAATGGTTAATAATTGTTTTTTGTTTCTGTCCTCGACTGAGTTGTTCAGCGATTGACGATGCAAAGGTGAAGGGTGGAAAAAAGCGGAGTCGTAGGTTAATTAATTACTTTCGGTTATATTCGCTTGTAAACGTTTAAAAACGGAAAATATGGCTAAAACAGCAGGAAAAATGGATTTGGGGTGTGGTGCGAAAATAGTTGGACTTCCGCTCGGTCTATCTAATTGGTGCGGAAGCTCCGCACCGATTGGGTTGGAAATATCTTTTTGAGTACCCAAAAATTCCAGACGCTGTCTAGAAAATTATAGGAAGTATCAACTTTACCTACCCAACAAAGAAGAATTACAGGCAATTATCCAAAACAATTGAAAACGATAACACTACTCTATGACCAAAGCAGCCGAAAAGACATGCTTAGAATGCGGTGAGAAAATCATCGGCCGAGCAGATAAAAAGTTTTGTTCCGACCAATGCCGTGTTGCCTACAACAACAAACTCAACAGCGATGAGACTAACCACGTACGAAATGTGAACAACACGCTTCGCAAAAACAGGCGAATATTAATAGAGGCGAATCCCAGCGGCAAAACCAAGATGAGCCGCGAGAAGCTGATTCAAAAAGGGTTTGACTTTAACTACTTCACCAATATTTATAAAACAAAAGAGGGCGCTATTTACTATTATTGCTACGAACAAGGCTACCTGCCCATTGAAAATAACTGGTTTTTGTTGGTAGAACGAAAAGAAAATTTTTAAACTTAATTAATAAATGAACTGGACACTTCTCGGTAAAAAAGCACTCATCACAGGTGGCACCAAAGGCATTGGCCTAGCCATCGTCAAAGAATTTTTAGAATTAGAGGCAGACGTTTTGGTGGTTGCACGCGATGCCAAAAGCATTCAGGGTAAAGTAAAGCACTCGGCCAATCTGTTCACCATGGATGGTGATGTCACCGATCCAATATTCCGTGTAAAACTCATAGACCAACTACAAAAAAATTGGGGCAAACTAGATGTGCTAGTGAATAATGTGGGTACCAACGTACGAAAAAAATTTGCAGACTACACCGAAGAAGAATACCGCAAACTTTTTGAAACCAATTTATTCAGCCTCACAGAAATTACACGACTCGCGTATCCACTTCTAAAAAAATCGGGTAACGCCAGCGTGATCAACATCGCCTCAGTTGCTGGCTCATTCGATTTACAAACAGGTCCACCTTATGGCATGACCAAGGCCGCCATCATCCAACTTTCCAAACACTTGGCCGCAGAGTGGGCACCCGATGGCATCCGTGTCAATGCAGTTTCTCCTTGGTACATTCAAACTCCGTTAACTGAATCTGTGCTGGCTCAACCCGATCGACTAGAAAAAATTTTAGCGCGCACGCCCATGAACCGCGTGGGCCAACCCGAAGAAGTGGCGAGCTTGGTCACCTATTTGGCTATGGACAAAGCGAGTTACATCACCGGGCAAAATATTATGGTGGATGGCGGCATGAGTGTGAAAGGATTGTGAGTTGAAAATAAGATGGAGGTTGGACTATTTTTGGGCGGCCTGCCACACGAAACGCAGTGGCACCGGGCTATCCGCTACAAGCCCACAGCGATCCCGATAGCTATCGGGATCGCTGTGGGCTTTCCGCTACTATCTTACCGAGCGAGACTAAATTATTTCGCATCTCATTAAATATGGTATCTTTATCTATTCTAAAAAAATATCATTGCAATGAAAACCCTGACCACCCTCTTGCTATCACTCATCACTCTAACAGCGTTGGGTCAAAGCATTAAAAACTTTACTCCTGCCAAACCCGAAGAAGCGGGCATCTCATCCGAGCGATTATCTCGCATCGATCAACTCATCAACGAACACGTAAACAAAAAATGGATACCCGGTGCGGTCGTGCTTATCGTGCGAAATGGAAAAATTGTTCTTTACAAATCGTATGGCTACAGCGATGCCGAGAAACAAACTACCCTGAAGAAAGACGACATCTTTCGCATCGCCTCGCAAACCAAAGCCATCACCAGCTTGGCCGTGATGATGCTTTTTGAAGAAGGAAAATTTTTATTGGACGAACCCATTTCAAAATATATTCCAGAATTCAAAAATCCGAAAGTGCTTAAAACCTTTAATGAAAAAGATAGCAGCTTCACCACAGAGCCTGCTAAAAGTGAAATCACCATCCGCCATCTACTCACTCATTCTTCTGGCATCGACTATGCAAGTATTGGCACCAAAGAGTTCAAAGCGATCTATGCAAAGGCAGGAGTGCCCAGCGGCATTGGAAATGACAACATGGTGCTGGCCGACAAAATAAAAATCTTGGGCACACTTCCGTTGAGACATAATCCAGGTGAACAATGGACTTACGGACTCAACACTGATGTACTTGGATATTTGGTTGAAGTTTTATCCGATATGTCGTTCGATCAATTTCTCCGCTCCAAAATATTTCAACCCCTTGGCATGAACGATACGTATTTCTATTTGCCCAAAGAAAAACATTCGCGGTTGGTTAGATTGTATCAAAGCAAAGATGGCTTGATTGCCAGAGTGAATGAGAATGCCTACGATGGTGTAAATCCAAACTACCCCGCATTAGAAGGAAAATATTTTTCGGGTGGTGCGGGTTTGAGTTCAACCGTAGAAGACTATGCGAAATTTTTGCAATTGTTTTTGAACAAAGGTGAATACAACGGAACAAGATTGTTGAGTAGAAAAACTGTTGAGCTAATGCTCACCAATCAATTACAATCTCCTATTACCAATCAATTTGGTCTGGGCTTTGGTTTGGAAACGGATAAAAACGATTATCAATCAATTGTTAGCCTCGGTTCTTTTTCATGGGGCGGTGCATTCAACACGCACTATTGGGCCGATCCAAAAGAAAAATTAATCGGATTGATTTTTACCAATATGTACAACACACCTTATTGGAATATCGGGGACAAATACAAAGTGCTAACCTATCAGGCTATTGTTGACTAAGGTTGTTCCTTTGTGTTATTCAATGAAACCACTTGGTTCAACGAAGACTCTGAGTCAATATTGTTTTTAATTACTAACTCTATGCGTAGGCTTTAACCTTAGTAGAGAATGTATCCTCAAAATTGCAACAACCTTATTACCTTATTTTAGCTTTGTTATTAATAAGGTAATAAGGTTGGAGCTGACAGGCTAATAAATTTCTACTAAGGTTGGGCTCACTACCATTGAGCCAAAATATTTCAATCCTTCACCGAAATATTTTTATGATAGCCGTTGGCTAGTTCATTGAAAGGAAGTATAACATTCAAAAAGCGATCTTCCACCGTAGCCGATATTTTTGTTACATCAATAAAGTACGGGATGGGCTTATAATAAACCACCCTCGGTATCTGCACTTCTTTGCCATCTGATTCTATGGATAGTTTATAATAGATACTCAAGAAATTATTATGAATCTCCACCTGCAATTCCCCTTCTTGAAAACCAGGCACTGCGCATTTTATTTCGCGGTAATTTTCATGCTGCTGTAAATCAACCATCGGTTCGCTCATACCACCGTTGAGTGTGTTCAACACATCAATGGAATACAGCAACTCATCAGATATCATTCTCCTGTCTTTCATTTCTATTTTCAGTTTTCATCCTTTCAACAATGAACATACCAGCCAAAGTTCCCCGTCAAAAAGGCAGAATAATTTCTTGTTTCTGGTTATAAGTTGCAAGTTTGACCGTTTCGCGAGGCTAATCGTTCGATATTCAGTCCTAATTTTACAGTCAAGCCAACCCGCTGCCGTCTTATCTATTGGAAAGTAATTGAGGAGAAGTAACTTTGAATATTGTGAGCGAAGCCACCCTAAAAGTTGATACCGATAAAAAAGCGTTTAAGGTGGCTTATGGCTTAGCTGTTTTTACCATCGTGTATAATTTGGTTGAAGGATTAGTGGCCACGTGGTTTGGCTATCAAGACGAAACGCTCGCACTCTTCGGCTTTGGTGCAGATAGCTTTATTGAAATGATTTCGGGACTTGGCATTGCTTACATGGTGCTTCGCATCCAACGAAACCCAACCAGTCATCGCAGTGGTTTTGAAAAGACGGCATTGAAAATCACAGGTGGTTCATTTTATGTATTAGTAGTTGGGCTTTTACTATCTGCCATCGTCACAATCGTCATGGGACAAAAGCCGATCACCACTTTTTGGGGAGTTATTATTTCAATCATTTCAATTGCTGTCATGCTCTTTCTACTGCAAGGGAAACTCAAAGTGGGCAAGCAACTTGAATCTGAGGCAATACTCGCAGATGCGAGCTGCACAAAAATTTGTATTTATATGTCGTGCGTGTTGTTGGCCTCTAGCGGTATTTATGAATGGACTGGTTTTGCTTATGCAGATTCAATTGGCACACTTGGCCTCGCGTGGTTTTCGTATCAAGAAGGGAAAGAATGTTTTGAGAAGGCTGCTTCGGATAAATATTGTAACCATTGACATCGATTAATTATTCACAAACTTCCCCACCTCATTAAAAAACCGATCTGGGTCTTGCCAATAGTTACGACTGTAAACGCGGAAGTAAGGCCAGTTCTTTTTCTCTAACAACTGCGGGGTTTGTGCATGACTTGATTTTGCGGAGAGGCTTTGGTAGTAATTCTCATCGTCCGACAAAATCGCACCTAAATATAAACCGTCCTTCTTTGCCGTGAGATCGTAAAATGGAAGTGTATCTTCCTCCATAACAAATTCATCTCTCTTGGTGAACCAGTCATTGATTATAGTTTTTAAAAAAGCGGATTGGCTTTTTTGTTGATGATTTGAAAAAGGTTTGAAAGTGCCTTTCGACACATCCAATGAAAATTGTAAGTAGGCTTTTAAAAGTTTAGGGCCATCATTCTTGGTTTCTTCCACCGCTAATTGATCGGGCCAAATACTAGTCACAACTATTACTTTTTCGCGCGCGCGGCTCACGGCTACGTTCAATCTGTTTTCTCCGCCTTGTGCATTTAAGCTTCCAAATTGTGCGCTCATCTTTCCATTCTTGTCTGGCGCATACGCAACTGAGAAAATAATAATGTCGCGCTCATCGCCTTGCACGTTTTCTATGTTCTTGATAAAAAGAGTTTCAGGTAACGGTTTTTTTAACTCAGCCCATTTTTCTTCCAATAAATCTAATATTAGCATTTGCTGTGGGGCATTGAAAGTGATCACGCCCACTTCCTTATCGGGATGAGTTTGATACAAATCAACTAACAACTTCGCCACCTTCTCTGCTTCGTGTTGATTGGTGTTATTTTCCCAAACGCCCTCTACTTTTACATAATCGATTACAGGCTCTTTTTGATTGGCCGTTTGCAATTCGGGTACAAGTTGCAGTTTGCCTCCATAGAAATGTCGGTTTGAAAAATCAATCAGTTCCAACGATTTGCTACGATAGTGCCCTTGCAATTGTACACTCAATAGATAACGATTTGCTAATTCCAACAAAGAATCAATCTCTGTATCAGGATCTTCGTCTTCTTCCTGCCAGCGCACTTGGTAAAAATCTCCTGGCCTCAATTGTTTGGAATCTCCAGCTATCACTGTTTGCTTACCGCGATACAATGCAGGAATGCCACGCTCAGCAAAACATTGAGAAGCTTCATCGAAAATAACCAAATTAAAAATCTCCTTCATGGGAAAAATCGCTGATACCGATTCGGGCGAAGCCAGCCAACAAGGCAACAGTTTGAAAATTTCGTCTTCAAACTGACTTACAACTTTACGGAGCGGCCAAATCTTTTTCTTCTTTGTGGTTTGATGGAGCAAATCACGATACGTTACTTGATTGTTGAGTCGGTTGAATTCTAAATTCTCCGTCACACACTCGCGTGCGCGCAACAGCAAAATTTCGTTGCTGATGGTTTGCTTCTCAATTATCTTTTCCTTTAACTCCTCTTCCAACAATTCTAATTTACCCGAAGACGCCATGCGCAACTCTGGATGCTTCATTTCAATGTGATCAATCCACGCCAAGCTAAGGCTATTCTGGAATAATTTCACCAAATCATTTTCATTCCAAGTTTCAGCTTCCTCTGAAAGTTTATTGATTATGATTCGTTCATCTGCGGATAAGCTTTCTTCTAGCCTATCAAACTCAACCAATGAATCAAAATCTTGTGAGACGGAATTTAATAAAGATGAAATTGTTTCAGGCTGCTGCGTGATCTTGCTTACTTGAGAAGATAACAGGTAATACAACCAGCGATCCTTTCTTCCAGGCAACTGCGCCACTAACTGAAAAAGTGTATCGAGCTTAGTAACAAATTCCTTTCTGGTAAGAAAGGCAGGCGAAATCAAATTCTTAATGCCGCGAATGGAATTGAAAACTAGTTTCGCCTTGAGCGCACTTTGTTGATCGCTAAACCAATTTGCTAATTCCGTTTTAGAAACCCCATCAGGTATTTGATGAAGCCAAGTCTTTGTTTTTAACTTGGATAAATTATGTTCCAAATTCAATCGCCTGTCCAGCTTTCTCTCCAAAGTCTTGAATCCCTCTTTGTCACTCTCTAGTTTGTTGCCCACTAAAGCGCGCTTCACCAAAAATTTATCTTTTGAAAATAACTCCCATACCACCAAGCCTATCAAGCTCCTTCTCGACTTCATGCTGCGATAAAGTGCTTGCTGCAATTGACCCAACTGAGTGGGGGCCAAGGACTGCTCAATACCATCTTCATCATAACACTCCATCGCTACTCGCTCCATGTTGGCAAGCCAAAGTGAACTTGTTTCTTCATCTTGCTCGGTCGACATTTTTTGAAAGTAGAGATAGCGAGATTCAGAAGGCACTAACTCTTTAATAGTGATTGCTTCCATGCGTCTATCAATCAACGCTTCACATTGCTCCCAATCGAATATGGTGTTAAAATTTTTAGAGAAATCATCTTTTACCCTATTGAAATAAATAGGGATTTCCTCTAGGCACTCTTTTATCGAAGACAGGTCGCTCGCTTGATGCTTCGCAAAAGACTTTCTTTCCACCCAAGAATACTGGGGCAACTTAAAACGTGTAGCGTAGTGCGAATACGATTTTATTTTTCTGACCAACTCCTGCGAAGCATCAAACTTTAAATACTGGTACTCTTGTTTTAAATTGATGAAAGGGTCAGACCGTTTTGATTGAAGATAGAGTTGTTTCACACTACGCCCGCATTCTGCCTCATCAAATAGTGCAGATCGAAATGATTCTAGTTCTTCGGTGATTTGATCAATGCGCTTTCCTGCTACAAAAAATTTGCGATCCAACTGAATGGAATCCAAACTGATGTTCCTAGATTTGTATTCATCCACTCGCTCAATCTGCTTCGCTATTTTTTGAAAAATTTCTTTGCGGTCGTTTTTAAAGTCATGGACTAAAGCAAGAAAATCAGAAAGATTTTGTTCTCTCATACGAGCATATACCACATCCAACGCGGCTCGCTTCTGGCACACCACCAACACTTTCTTTCCCATGGCAATGGCATCGCTGATCAAATTGCAAATCAATTGCGACTTACCTGTGCCAGGCGGCCCTTGCACTACTAAAGAATGGCCGAGCTTGGATGCCTTCAATGCATTCTCCTGCCAACTATCCATCGGAAAAATGCTGTAGACCTTATCTTCGCTTACTTGGTTGAGAAAATTAGTTGAGTTGTTGTTACTTTCTTTTGGCGAGCGTTTATGAAAAAATTCTTCCAGATCGGAAAAAGAGTTTTCTTCTAATAGACGCAAATAATCTGGAACGAGAAAAGAACCTGCTTGTGAAAAAATACCTAAAACAGCTTCTGGAAATAATTTCAACTCCCCATTTCTATACTTTTCTTCAAATTCATCATTCTTGAAAGTAGTGAATGACGTTAGCTCATCGCGATAATTATCTGGGTTGAAATGGATTTCCACTTTTGCCTTCTGTAGCAATTGATAAAGCTGCGTGCGAAAGACAGTGCTATCGCGATCAACGCTATCAAATGTTTCGTCCAATAATTCTTCTTCGGCTTTTACCTGATTGTAAAAGGAATAAGCTAACAAAAACGATTTATTAAAAGAGATTTCACTGTCTTCTCTGGGATACAGCACCCACTTCTCTTTTTCAATTTTTAATTCCACAGGGAAGAAAAGTAACGGGCAGTTGACCAATGTGCCATCAGAAAATTTTCCTCGTACAAAAGGCCAACCTATATGCAAGTCACGCGAGCCACGTTCTTCAAAAATAAAATGATCTATGCGTTGTAGCTTTTTTAGTTTCTTGCTTGCCTCATTCACCGCTTCCATTCTAGTGTCGATAACAGAGCAAAGTGTCTTCTGCTTTTCGGCAATAAGAGCTTCAACAATACCAAATGCTTTTTCTCCGTTGAGTTGGCTCAACTGCTGTAAGTCAATGAACTGATCAGAATTTATTTTAGGAAGAAAAATAGAGCGGCTGTTCCCCGAAAGATTGGTGAGCTTTCGCAGGTAGTTGGTGAGGAGGTTTTTGGTTTTATCGGATGTCACAATTCAATAGTAGGCGGTATGCAGTAAACAGTAGGCAAAGTGCAAGTTGACAATTCGCAACAATGGTCAAGTCTACCTTAAATCTTAAATCTAAAGTCATAATTCTAAAATCATTCAAGGGTAAGATACGGCTTTATTCTTTTAAAATCATTTTCGTTCAGCAACTGCACTTTAGTAAGATCATCCAATGAGGTGAATTGGCCATGCTGAAAGCGGTAAGCGGTAATGGCTTTCGCCAGTTTGAAAGAAAGATAAGGATGCGAACCCAGTTCCTTCTCGGTAGCGGAATTGATATTGAATTGATATGGTAAATAATTTTCAGCAACAATAAATTTTTCGGAGATATTTCTAACTGTTGCAGAATCTAAGCCATACACTTCCTTTAATTGATTGATTGAAATAAATCCGCCTAGCCGATTTCTATATTTGATAATTCTTTCTGATAGCTTTTTACCAATGCCGTACACTTTATCAAGCTGTGCGGTGTCCGCTAAATTCAAATCTAATTTTGTTTTACTTATTGTAGGCCTCTCAATTGCTTTTGTATTTGAAATGTTCTTGGTTGCTTTTTCTTCTGGCAAATCGATGTACGTGTAAATCTTTCGGTACAGCACTGTATCCATTCCATAAATCTTCAAGAGATCAGACTTGATGGCAAACTTTCCTCCCTTGGTTCGATAGTTAACAATTCGGTTGGCGAGTGACGCTGAGAACCCAACTTTAGTAAAATCATCTATCGATGCTTGATTAGGATCAAAAGAAAACATGACAAAATCCTTGGTAGCACTTTCTATTTTGTTTTCTTCTTTCTCTTCCCACTTCCACGTAGCCATCAGGCTATCCAACTTAACAGAGTCTTGAGAAAAATCTTTTGGTTGCCGAACAAACCAATAGCGATAGGCAGGCTCAGAAAAAATGATCAACGCCATCAGCGGAAGTAAAATCAAAAAGCCATTGGTCTCCGATCTCGAAAACGCAAACACACTTCTGATCAACGCTTTCAATCGGTTCATCTAGCAAAAGAAATTTCTTTTAATCCAAAAGATGCAACTTGTCCACTGCTATTGATTTTTAATTTCCCTGATTCATCAACACCTTCAATCTTGCCCGTCAACCGCTGGCCGTTCGAGGTGAATACATGCTCTTCGCCTATTCTATATAAATTTTTCAAATAGGCTTCCTTTAATTCCACATTCTTTCCTGATCGCAATTGCAAATACCTTTTCTCTACTCTTTCCATTAAAAAATTTAACTCCGTAGAAAGATCAAATTCTTTTTTCACCTCCAATGCCATTGAAGTCGCAATGCCAACGGAAAACACTTTTTGATTTACGTTCAACCCAATACCCACCACACTTTGCTGAAGTTTCTCGCCCGCCAAGCTGTTCTCTATTAAAATGCCAGTGATTTTTTTCTCGCCCACCATCACATCGTTCGGCCATTTTATTTTCACATCACCCACTAATCGCTGAACAAGAAAATCATGAACACCCAACGAGACAGCGATGGTGAGATAGAACTGATCCTTGATAGATAGAAAGGTGGGCTTGAGCAACAAAGACATGGTTAGGTTCTTGCCATCCTCTGTTTCCCAGCCGTTGCCACGCTGGCCGCGCCCTTGCGTTTGCTTATTGGAGATCACCAAAGTGCCCTCTGGCTGGCTAGTCCTTTGGGCCAGATCAAGCAAAAGCGTGTTAGTGGAATGACATTCTGGCACAAAAACAATGTTTTTACCAAAGAACAAGGTGCTGGCAAGTATTTTATACAAGGTAATTTGGTTAGCTTTGTTGCTTGGACTTTTTTTAAAAAGACTGTGTGCTCACCAAATATTGCTACGAAGGCACAAAGTCGCAAAGAAAACGCAAATAATATCTTTGCACAGTGGTATACCTGCCTACCGGCAGGCAGGTTAGTGGCAAAAGAAATAGTGTAAAAATCCGAATATAGTTGAATGACCAAAAAAAAGAAGAAAGCTGATTCAGAAAAACTCAGTAATGCAGTGGTGAGTGGGATGCAAGAAGTAAAAGCATCGGATATTGTGGTCATGGACATGCGCGAGATAAAAAATGCTGTGGCCGATTTTTTCGTGATCTGCTCGGGCGGCTCTGATAAGCAAGTAGATGCCATTGCCGATTCTATCGACAAGGAGGTTTTTAAAAAAATAGAAGAAAATCCATGGCATACCGAGGGAAAAAACAATAAAGAGTGGATGATTCTCGACTATATCTCCGTAGTGGCTCACATTTTCCGAAAAGACCGCAGGCAATTTTACTCGCTGGAGCGGCTTTGGGGCGATGCGGTGATTACAGAGGTTGAAGATGACACACCAAAAGCAGTAGCCCCTGTTAAGAAAAGGGCAGCTAAAAAAGCACCCGCACGAAAAAAGTAAAAATCCGTGCTGCTTGGGCTGGGCAGTAATAGATGAACTTAATTGAATAGCAGACGTTATTAACTCGAATTTTAGATTTTAGAACTAATGGCAGACAAAGAAAGAAAAGTAACACCTCCGAAATTACCGAAAACGAATTATCAAACTTGGTTGATACTGGGTTTGGTGGCCGTCATATTTATCATTAGCCGGGTTTTCAACAGTGGCGAACTGATACAGATTGAATCCAGTCGATTTGAAGACATGGTGCAATCGCGCGACATCAAAAAGATTGTGTTGATCAAAAACGAAGAAATCGTAGAGATTACGCTGAAAGCAGAAGCACTTCAGAATGGCAAGTATAAATCTGAGATTGATAAAATGACCACCCCGCTTGGCACAACAGCCAGTGGCCCGCACTATAAATTGAAGATAGGCTCCATCGACAAGTTCCTTGATAAGTACGAAGAGCTAAAGAAAAATATTCCGCGCGAGCAGCAAATAGATTTGCGAGTGGAAGACCGCGTGGATTATACTAACACATTATTGAATGTTGGCTTTCTAGTGCTATTGGTTTTTGGTTTTTGGATGCTCATGCGCAGAATGACTGGCGGTGCTGGCCCAGGTGGGCAAATATTCAATATTGGAAAATCGAAGGCTGCTCTATTTGATGCAGAGAACAAAGTGAAAATAACTTTTGCTGATGTAGCAGGATTGGAAGAAGCGAAAGAAGAAGTAAAAGAAATCGTTGATTTTTTAAAGACTCCACAAAAATTCACCAAGCTGGGAGGTAAAATTCCGAAAGGTGCATTGCTCGTTGGCCCCCCCGGTACCGGTAAAACGTTATTGGCGAAAGCCGTAGCAGGTGAAGCGGCCGTTCCGTTCTTCTCCCTCTCGGGTTCCGACTTTGTAGAAATGTTTGTGGGCGTAGGTGCGGCACGTGTCCGCGATTTATTCAAGCAAGCAAAAGAGAAAGCTCCTTGCATTGTTTTCATTGATGAGATTGATGCCATCGGTCGTTCACGCGGAAGAGGACAAATGCCTGGCTCCAATGATGAGCGCGAAAATACGTTGAACTCTTTGTTGGTTGAGATGGATGGTTTTGCTACGGATAGCGGTGTAATTATTTTGGCTGCTACGAATCGACCCGATGTATTGGATTCTGCGTTGTTGAGACCCGGTCGTTTTGATAGACAAATAAGTATCGACAAACCAGATATTGCTGGCCGCGAACACATTTTTAAAGTACACTTGAAGCCGATCAAAATGGCAAAGAGTGTGGACGTAAAAAAATTAGCAGCACAAACTCCTGGCTTTGCAGGAGCAGAAATTGCCAACGTGTGTAATGAAGCCGCGCTGATTGCAGCCCGTAGAGATAAGACAGAAGTTGATATGCAAGATTTCCAAGATGCTATCGACCGCGTGATTGGTGGATTGGAAAAGAAAACAAAAATCATTTCACCCGAAGAGAAAAAGATTGTGGCCTACCACGAGGCTGGCCATGCCGTAGCGGGATGGTTTTTAGAACATGCCGATCCGCTCGTAAAGGTGAGCATCGTGCCCCGTGGAGTTGCTGCGTTGGGCTACGCACAGTACTTGCCAAAAGAACAATTCCTCTATCAAACCGAACAACTTACCGATGAAATGTGTATGACCTTTGGGGGGCGCGCAGCAGAGGAAATAATTTTTGAAAAAATTTCAACAGGTGCATTGAGTGATTTAGAGCGCATCACCAAGATGGCATATAGCATGGTAACAGTGTATGGCATGAACAAAGAAATCGGCAATATGTCGTTCTATGATTCCAAGCAATCGGATTACACATTTAATAAACCTTATTCAGATGCTACTGCCGAAAGAATAGATCAAGAAGTGAAGAAGATTATTGAGAGTGCTTACCAACGCACCAAAGACTTACTTACCCATCACCGTCAGGACTTGGAAGTCATTGCCAAAGAGTTGTTGGAAAAAGAGATATTGTTCCAATCTGATTTAGAGAGATTAATTGGTAAGCGGCCTTTTGCAGGGCAAACCACGTATGAGAAATTTACCAATGGCACACCAGAGGCAGAGAAGAAAGAAGAACCCGTAGTGAATGGCGTGGCCTCAGAACCTGCGAAGGAAATTGTTAAAGAAAGTTAATTTTTGCAAACCATAGAAATGATCGGTAATCAGAAGCTATCTGGTTACCGATTTTTTTTGAGCAAATATTGGCAGCATGGCGAGACGCCAACCGGGCTATCCGCTACAAGTCCTCGCTCGTTCCTCGCTGTGGGCTTGGAGTTTATCCCGCGCTTCGCGGGGCTACTATCCCTTGCTGTAAATGCAAGCGACAGCGAGATGTTTTACACCTCAATACAAATTACTGATTATCATTTGGAAGGCTTTTCCTATTTTTACAACTGATCTACTGAAATGGAAATCACTCTTCCTCAAAACAAAAAAATATACTTCGCCTCCGACTTCCATTTTGGTGTGCCCAATTATGAATCGAGCCTAAGGCGTGAGAAGCTGGTGGTGGCCTGGTTAGATCAAATAAAACACGATGCACATAGCATTTATTTACTAGGCGATATTTTTGATTTTTGGTTTGAGTACAATCATTCTATTCCAAAGGGTTTCATTCGCTTTCAAGGAAAATTGGCAGAGCTGAGAGATGCGGGCATCCCCATCTATTTCTTCACAGGCAATCATGATATGTGGATGTTCGACTACTTCACCAAACAATTGGACATTCCCATCTACCGAGAGCCACAAGAACTTATCATCAATAGCAAGAAATTTTTAATTGGCCATGGCGATGGTTTAGGGCCAGGTGACACGGTTTACAAAATCCAAAAAAAGTTTTTTGCCAGCAAGGTTTGCCAATGGTTGTTTGCCCGCATCCATCCCAACTTAGGTATGGGCATCGCTCAAGTGTGGAGCAAATACAGTCGTATTGCCAATACCAAGCACGAAGAAAAATTCAATGGTGAAGAGAACGAGTTCCTTCTCACCTACTGCCGCGAAGTAGAGAAAACAAGTCATCACGATTTTTATATTTTCGGCCATCGTCACTTGCCTTTAGATTTATCTGTTACCCCCAATAGCAAATATATCAACTTAGGCGAGTGGGTGCATTTCAATACATACGGAGAGTTTGATGGCAATAGCGTTTCGTTAAAAACGTTTGGAAAGGCATGAAACTTGAAATCTATATTCAACCACATAGGCACATAGAATACATAGCCGAAAAGCGAAGACAAAACTATGTGCCCTATGTGCCCATGTGGTTAATGTTTGGGTTTCTATTTCTAACTCATTCTCAAGTCAACAGCCAAGCACCACTCAAAAAAATAAAAGAGATCAAATCATCGGAAGTTGTTCTGGCCACTGTTGATCGACTTGGGGATTTTTTCTTGGTCACTAAAAACGGTACTATCAAAAAGTACGATCCGCAAGGAAAAGTAATGGCTTCACTAAAAGAAAAAAATACAACCTTACTAGAACCCTGGTACCATCCTTCCATTTTTACATACGACAAAAAAAAACAGAGCTACGCTACCTATGGCCGAAATTTTGAAAACGAAAAGCAAACTGCTGTAGAACCAGCTTGGGCGATTGAACCTTCTTTAGTTTGCCCAAGCAACGACAATAAGCTTTGGCTTTTTGATCAAGCAGATGCGTCCCTAAAAAAAGTAAACCCTTTCACCAACGAAGTCCTGATAGAGTTTAACCTAGACACAATAAAATTCAAAACCAAACCTGACTTCACCCATCTGCGTGAATATCAAAGCATGATCTTTTTGCTTGACAAAAATTCTGGCATCGTAATACTTAACAATATTGGCAAGCAGATCAATAAAATTGAACAGGCAGGGATTGGCAATTTCAATTTCTTTGGCGAAGAGCTTTATTATTTAGATGGTTCCTCTATCAAACTATTCGACCTCTACACAGAAGAAATCCGCGAGATAAAAATAGAAGGAGAGAATAAATTTGCTCTCGTGACAGATGAAAGGATTATTTTAGTGAGCAGGAAGAATGGAGTAACCGTATATGAGTTTAAGCCCCTCTAAGGCATCCATTTTCCCAACTCTTCTGAAAGCATACCTACCTTAATATTGCGAGCAACGATCTTTCCTTCTGGAGAAATCAAATAGTTTTGGGGCACATTTTTCACTCCATATAATTGCGCCACTTCATTTCGCCAAAATTTAAGATCAGAAACATGCTGCCAACCGAGACCATCCTTACGAATGGCTTTCAACCAGTTACCTCTATTATTATCCAATGATACGCCCACTATTGTAAACCCCTTGTCTCTAAACTCATGAAAAACTTTTACCAATTCGGGGTTTTCGACTCGGCAGGGCTTACACCAACTTGCCCAAAAATCAATAAGCACATATTTGCCTCGCAACGAACTTAATTTAAAAGGCTTTGCTAATGTGTCTCCTTGGACAAAGTCAGGAGCTTGAGCATTCAACATCGTATTCTTAGCTATTAAAATATCTTGGCTCAATTGCTTGCCCGAAGCAGTCTGTCTTATTTCAGAAGATAATAAATCAAAAAGAGATGCTAATCCCTCTGAGTTGGTGGAGAAACTTCCCTCTATTAATAAATTTTGTATGGCATAAATGCTAACAAATGAATTGGGATGTCCTACAATGAATTCCTTGACAATAGAAATTTTCGTTTGGATATTATTACTATGCTCATTTAGTTTACTTCGAAGTTCCTCCAATTCTTTTTGAGCAATTCCTCCTTCAAATTTGGCAGAAGCAAGTAAATCCTTGGTTTCGATTTTTATAACCTGATTCGTTACAAACAATTGCGCAACATTTCCTAACCGTGGAGCTTTGTCGAATTCATTTCCATACTTCATGGTTAAGTAGGCGAAAGAAGGCTGTTTCACAGATCCTGATACCATGAAACGACCGTCTTGTGATTCAGCCACGTACTCTATCCATTGCGTTAACTCGCGAACTGTCATAATCAACTTGGCAGGTGATTTTAAATTTTCAACTCTTAGAACAACTTTAAAGGACTGTTCATCCTTTATTTGCGCACTTCCACAAAAAGATATACCAAGAAAGAAAAAAATATAGAATTGGTTTTTCACAGGAATTATTTTTTTAGGAATTTGTATCCCGACCCTCGCACAATCCTTCCTGGCTTTTCATTAGTGTGTTCACCATCTTTTAATACCTGCGTTCCGTTCACAAATACATGCACCATGCCTGTACTGTACTGATGTGGATTCTCAAACGTAGCGTGATCCTGAACTTTAGCGGTATCGAAAATAGCAAGGTCAGCATAGTAGCCGGTTTGCAGTAGGCCGCGCTTCTTGATTTTTAAATTCTCAGCAGGTAAAGAGGTAAGTCTGCGGATGGCTTCTTCTAATGAAATCACTTTCTCATCACGCACATACTTGCCAAGCAATCTGGAAAAATTTCCGTACGCACGTGGATGAGTTGGTGTCTTCAAAAAATTTCCTGAAGCGGTAGAAGATTCTGCATCTGAACCAAAGCTCACATACGGAAGTTGAATTTGTCGTTTTACATTTTCTTCCGTCATCAAAAAATAAGCTGTGCCTACACGAGTGCCATCGGTGATTACTAAATCCATTGCTGTTTCCTCTGGCGACTTACCATATATTTTGGCGACTTGCCCCAATGTTTTTCCAGTAAAATTTTTACGCAATGAATCATTGGTAAAACCCATCAACAATACTTTATCAAAATCACCTGCCAACATCATCAGGTTTTCCCATTTATTAGTTGGAGTGCGCATTTCTTGCAATGCTTTCTTGCGCATGACTGGGTCTTTCATCCGCTTGATCCATTCTTTAATTCCTCCTTCTTGCAACCAAGGTGGCATAGCAGCATCCAGCCCTGTGGCTCCCGCGGTGTAGGTATACATATCGGCTGTGATCTTCAAACCTTCTTTGTTCGCTTTGTCGATCATGGCAATAACTGAATCGATTTTGTTCCAATTATCTTTGCCGCTGAATTTCAAATGATAAATCTCTGCTGGCAGTTTTGCTTCACGCGCGATGCGAATGGTTTCATCTACCGCCTCAAAAATAGAATTGCCCTCGCTGCGTATGTGTGCGATGTACATGCCACCATAGTTAGATGCCACTTTGCTTAACTCAATCAACTCTTCGGTGCTGGCATAATTGGCGGGTGCATAGATCAAAGCAGACGTGACACCCATCGCACCTTCTTCCATCGCTTGTTTTACCAATGCCTTCATCCGCTCAAGCTCTTCTGCAGAGGGAGCGCGATTGGCATAACCCAACTCGTGCACGCGCACGGTGATGGCACTGACAAACGAAGCAACATTCGGTGTTATCTTTCTCCGCTCTAAAGATTCAAAATATTCTCCCAATGTTGTCCAATCAATTTTATACGCCCAATCTGGGTCACGCTTCATGGCCTCTTCATCATCGCGCTTCATCGTATCGTTCATCGGCCCCATCGAGCCTTCGCCAAACACTTCCAGCGTTACGCCTTGACGGATGTCGCTTTGCGAATTGCCATCAAACAAAAGTGAAACCTCGCAATGACTGAGCATATTGATGAACCCAGGGGCAACAGCCAAACTCTTTGCATCGATTTCCCTTTTACCAACGGCATTAGAGAGATCGCCAATGAACGCAACCGTATCGGCATTGATGCCCACATCGGTTGTCACTCCAGGTTTGCCTGAGCCATCGTACACCGTGCCGCTACGGATAATGATACCATATTCTTGTTTTTTGCAGGAGGAGAAAGTTAAAACGATAAGGGCGAAGGTGAATAGCTTTTTCATAGTTTAGGATTGCGAAAGAAATGTAGTGAAATGAATCATGTCGATCAAGATAAATATTTTCCGGATAACAAGAGCCGAATAATATCACTATCTTGCTTTGATGAAAAAAATCAAAATCACTCTATTCTCTCTGCTTGCGCTAATCGCTTTAGTATTTATCGGTTTTTATATTTTTTATGTGATCAAAAATGCAGAAACAAAAACAATGGATGCCGAGGCTAGAAAAAATACCAGCGGGCAATTTATCCAACTAACAAACGGAATTACGCACTATGAAATGGCGGGAGTGGATACTGCAAAAACAATCATCCTTGTCCATGGCTATAGTGTGCCAGCATATATCTGGGGTGCAACATTTGATAGTTTGGTACAGCAAGGTTTTTGTGTGGTGCGCTATGATGAGTTTGGAAGGGGGTTTTCTGATAGACCAGAAGTTGATTACAATCCTGCATTTTATAGAAAGCAATTGTTTGACTTGATTCAGGTGCTAAAGTTAAAGACACCCGTTCACATTGCAGGCCTTTCTTTTGGTGGTGCCGTGGTCACCGATTTCGCATTGCATTATCCGTTTTTAATTGATAAAATGATCTTAATAGATCCCGTATATCGTTTCAGAAAGATTGATGGCACAGAGATGATTGCAAACTATTCAATGGCCATTCATCCTGAAAAACAAGCAGATGGACAGTTGGAAGATTTTAAGTATCCCGAACAATTTCCAGATTGGGTAGATCAATACAAAGTTCAAATGCAATACAAAGGTTTTCGACATGCACTGATCTCTACACTACTAAATTATCAGGGAGACAGCATCGTAGCAAATTATCGCAGATTGGATGCGCTTGATAAAAAGGTATTATTGATTTGGGGCAAAGAAGATCAAACGGTTACTTTTAATTTTAGTGATTCACTCCGGAAAAACTTGCAAGTGGATTTCTTTGCAGTGGATGATGCACGGCATTTGCCTCATCTAGAAAAACCTTTAGAAGTAAATCAAAAAATTAGTTCATTTCTTAAATAGTTCACCAATGTCCTCACCCTCTCTTTATGTCTCTTCAGAAATCGGAATTTTACGCAGGCTACTCGTGCACAGTCCTGATAGTAGTCTTGGTAAAGTAGTTCCATCGAAAGCTCAAGATTGGCTTTTTGAAGACATCGTACATCTCGACACGATTCGGAAGAAAGAATACGATTTTTATGCGAAAATATTAATGTATCTCCTCGACCCTGAAAAAATTCAGGGCAAGCTCCATTCTACTTTCATGAGTGAAGACAATCGGCAATTCTATAAACCCGATAGTGAAAACTTTCATCAGTCAGATAAAGTGATTGAATTGCAATGGCTATTGACTCAAATTCTTCAAAATAAAGATATTCGATTGAAGCTAGTGGCTTCTGTCTGTGCCATTGAGTTTTGCTCGTACGAAACGCAAAAGCTTTTGTTGACCATGGAAGCAGCCGCTCTTTCTAAATTATTTATTGGTGGCACATTGAAAGACGGGCGAATGCTTTTTGCCCCGATCCCAAATTTCATTTTCACGCGCGACATTGGCGTGGTGGTGAATGATCATATTCTGTTGAACCGCCCAGCGAAGAAAGCGCGCACGCGTGAGGCCTTGCTAACAAAATATATTTTTCACAACCATCCACTCTTTGAAGGTTTTCAAAATAAAATTATTGAGATAGAAGATACATCGCACCATTTTTTGATGCCCAAAGAAACGGATGACAAAAAAGTGACGCTGGAAGGTGGAGATGTCATGATGATCAGCCCGACACATCTTCTTATTGGGGTGAGCGAGCGCACCACTATTGAAGCAGCGCATCAAGTTATCAATGTGTTGTTCGCGAAGAAAATTGTGGAGAAGATCACCGTAATCCGCATTCCTAAAAAGCGTGACTACATGCACATCGATACAGTGTTCACACAAGTGAAACGAAATGTATGGGTGATGCTCGGCAATTTTTCGCGCAAAGCTATTAACAAAGAAGATGCAGATCCAATTGAACGAATCTTAGAGAGCAAGAAAAAGGACGATCCGATTAAGATCATTCAATTCAACCGCCATGATTTAGAAAATCCCGTGCATTTTGAAACATTGGAAGATCTATTGGTTAATGTGAGCGAAGTAGATTTGAAATGTATGGAAAAGGTGACGTTCATTTATTCTGGCAACAATGAATTTCCTTATGACTTACGTGAACAATGGACAGACTCGTGCAATATGCTGGCTTTAAAGGAAGGTGTGGTATTGGGCTACGACAGAAATGATAAAACGACCGAGGCTTTTAAAGCCGCGGGTTTTTCAGTCGTTCATGTCCATTCATTATTGGAAGAGTTGGAATCTAAAAAAGTTTTGGTAAACGATTTGAAGGATACGTTGATATTGATGCCTTCAGCAGAGCTTTCGCGCGCACGCGGAGGGTTTCATTGCATGAGTATGCCGCTGTTACGCGAACCATTCGATAATCCTGATTGACAGTTGACAAATTGACAATTGATAAAAAGGACTGTCAACAATAATTTATTTTATTCCATTCAGCTATGCAAACAACTTCTCATCTTCTTATGATTCGGCCATCGCAGTTCACGTTCAATGCAGAAACCGCAGTGAACAATGCATTCCAATCAACAAATGATACCAACGCGCAAGAAGAGGCACTAAAAGAATTCAATAATTTTGCAGGCTTGCTTCAACAAAACGGCATTGACGTAACAGTCATTGACGATACGAAAGAACCACACACACCAGATTCTATTTTCCCCAACAACTGGATTTCGTTTCATGATGATGGGCGAATTGTGCTGTACCCCATGTATGCTTCTAATAGACGACTAGAAAGAAAGCAACACGTGATAGATCAACTGAAAACTAAATTTAAAATCAAAAGCCAAGTTGATTTATCATCGTATGAAAACAAAAATATTTTTCTGGAAGGAACAGGGAGCATGGTGCTGGATAGGGAAAACAAAATTGCCTACGCCTGCCTTTCGCAACGCACCGATTTGATTGTATTAAAAGATTTTTGTACCAAGCTTGGTTACGCACCGGTATCATTCATTGCTACTGACGCAAAAGGTTATCCGATCTACCACACCAACGTGATGATGTGCGTGGCCGATCAATTTGTAGTGATCTGTTTGGAATCGATAAAAGATAACCAAGAACGAAAAGAGGTAATGGCAGCAATTGAAAAAAGTGGAAAAGAAATCATAGACATCTCGCTTGATCAGATGAATCACTTTGCAGGCAATATGCTACAAGTAGAAAATGACCAAGGGAAAAAGTTTCTGGTAATGTCTTCACAGGCTTATCATTCGTTAAACATAGAGCAACTTTCAAAAATTGAGCATTATAATTCGATTCTCCATTCGAGTCTAGATACCATCGAAAGAAATGGGGGCGGAAGTGCGCGGTGTATGATGGCGGAGGTATTTCTACCACTTGCTTGAAATTTTTATTCTTAAATTTAGATATTAGACTTCATTGAGATGCTAACCCGTTATCATCGAAAAACTTTCGGAAAGCTGATTGGGACATGAAATCATAATTTGCAATAGCCTGACTTTCAGCCCTGCAAAAATGGGTTATAGATAATTGTCATAAGTTGAATAATGCCGCCCCGCTGGGGCTATGTGAGTTATGATATTTTGTTTTTACCAAAATATCGTCCCAATGGGGCTTTAAAGTTCCGTAGGAACGATATTTTGGTTGGAATAAATTGTAGTTGATTTCCCTAGCCCCATCGGGGCGGTATTATATTTCTATGCAAGGTGTGACAATTTAATGCGTTGGAACATTGGTAAGAAAATTTTCGAGGAAGAGTAACTTTTCCAATTGTGTTCGCAGTGCGGACACAATTGAGCTGGACTCATTATTAACTGCGATTAAGCTTTCATGATTTTTAGAATTATTCTGCGATAAATTTTCTTTCGAAAACTTTGTTACTTTTATAGAAGTAATCCAATAATATCATGCTCCAATCCACTTACCTAAAATCAAATCCAAGTCTACACATTTTCCTTCCTATATTTTACATGGTGTGGAGTGATGCGGTATTGACTCCTAGCGAAATCAAAATCATCAAAGATTCCATTGAGAAACAGCGTTGGTTAAGTGTGGAAGAAAAGAAATTTCTATTGGAACAGATCAATCCCTTGTCACCTCCACCACCCGATGAACTTAAAAGTTGGCTGGAAGAAATCAGAAGTGCATTGGATGGAATACCCACTTCATCGAATCCTAAATTGGTTGATATTGGTATTGCACTCGCACAACTTCGTTCTCCCTCACTGCTGAATGGCGAATTAGCTTCAGCGAAAGAATCGCTTTCGACCATTGACGAGACACTTGGCCTCATACATGGTGAAGTGGTTTATCAATTCTATCCTGAAAAAAGGACTACTATCACTGAGCAGCATAGTACACAATCTACTTTCGATGTAAATATGCTCGCCAAAATTTTAGATGGCGATCAGGCAGAGATCATTAAAAAAGTGAAGGCCGTTATCTCCGATCCTGAATTTCAATATTTAGATACAGATAGTCTTCCCGCTTATCGCGAAAAGGTTTTGCAGTGGTGCAAGCAATTGGCCGATCAGGGCTATGGTGCGATGGCTTACCCAAAAGAATTTGGTGGGCAAGGCGATATGGCAAGTTATTTTTCCATTATGGAAACATTGAGCTACCATGATCTTAGTTTAGTCATAAAGTTTGGTGTGCAGTTTGGGTTGTTTGGCATGAGCGTTTATTTTCTGGGCACAGAAAAGCATCATAAAAAATATTTGAAACAAATTGGCACACTGGAATTGCCCGGCTGCTTTGCCATGACCGAAACGGGACATGGTTCGAATGTAAAAGGCATTGAAACCACGGCCACATACAATCACACGACAAAGACATTTGTTGTAAATACTCCGCACGAGTTGGCGAAGAAAGAATACATTGGCAATGCAGCAGTGCATGGGCAGATGGCTACTGTGTTTGCTAAACTAATTGTAGAAGGAAAAGATTATGGCGTGAGTGCATTGCTTGTTCCCATTCGCGATAAAAGTGGAAAGAGATTGGCGGGCGTTACCATTGAAGACTGCGGACGCAAGATGGGGCTCAATGGAGTTGACAATGGAAAAATACATTTCAATCAAGTAACCGTACCGCATGAAAATCTGTTAGATCGTTTTGCCAGTGTCTCCTCAGAAGGAAAATTTGAAAGCCCCATCTCTAGTGACAACCGAAGATTTTTTACCATGCTCGGCACACTCGTAGGCGGAAGAATTGGTATTCCACGCTCAGGTTTGAGTGCATCGAAATCTGGATTGACAATAGCGATCCGCTATAGCGACCAGCGAAAACAATTTGGCCCAGATGGCGGAAGTGAAGTGCCTATTCTAAATTATCGTACGCATCAAAGAAGATTGATGCCCTTGTTGGCGAATGCGTATGCTCTTCACTTTTCATTGCGCTACCTCACCGAGCGCTTTATTGCACGCACAGAAAATGATATGCAAGAAATTGAAGCACTCGCAGCAGGCATGAAAGCTTTTGCTACTTGGAATACAACTGCCACGCTACAAGAGTGTAGAGAAGCCTGTGGTGGAAAAGGTTACTTGTCTGAGAATAGAATTGAGCGATTAAAAAACGATACGGACATTTACACCACCTTTGAAGGAGATAATACTGTGTTGTTGCAATTGGTAGCTAAGAGCAGGCTCACAGAGTTCAAACAAGAATTCAGCAACATGGGTATGTTTGGTATTTTGAATTTTGTGGCCGAGCAAGCATCCTCTTCCTTATCAGAATTGAATCCCTTCTTCACGCGTAATACCGATGAAGAACATTTATTGGGTTTTGAATTTCAGTTGGATGCCTTTAAACATCGTGAACGAGATATTCAAGTATCTGCCGCACAACGCTTGAAGAAACACATCAGCAGCGGCATGGATTCGTTTGATGCCTTCAACGTGAGCCAGCATCATTTGGTGCAAGTAGGGCTGGCACATATTGAACGGGTGATCTTGGAAAAATTTATTGAGCAAGTGAATAGCACTGCTGGCGCTGGATGCAAAGCCGTATTGAAAAAACTCTGTCAACTCTTCGCGCTATCGCAAATAGAAAAAAACAAAGGCTGGTATTTGGAGAGTGGCTACATGGAAGGCAGTAAAACAAAAGCCATTCGTAAGTTAGTAAATCAACTCTGTTGGGACATACGTCAAGAGGCCGTGCCATTGGTGGATGCGTTTAAGATTCCAGAGAGTTGCTTGGGGGCGCCTATTGCGAGGAGGTAAATGGTTAGGAGTGGTTGGTAAGTGGTAGCAGGTAAGAGGTAAGAGGTAAATGGTCAAGCGTTTCTGAAAATCATTGGGTGATGACAGCTTGAGGATTCAATGTATCACATAGTCTCCCGCCTCGGGGACAATGCACTTAAAAGCACGAATTTCTTGACGTGACCAAAGGGTCAAACGGTTTTGACCAAACATTATTATTCTTTCACAAAAATGAATATCCCATGAAAACAGGTACATTAATTTTTATCACGCTATTAATTTCGATCTCTCTTCGAGCCCAAAATCAACTAGTAGTACACACCGATAAGGGGAAAGAAAAAATCAGTAAACATATTTACGGTCATTTTGCAGAACACTTAGGCCGCTGCATTTACGGTGGGTTTTACGTGGGTGAAGGCAACACAAAAATCCCAAACACCAAAGGCATTCGCAATGATGTGATGGATGCACTAATAAAACTAAAAGTGCCCAACCTCCGTTGGCCAGGTGGTTGCTTTGCTGATACCTATCATTGGAAAGATGGCATTGGCCCAAAAGAAAAACGACCTAAGATGGTGAACGTTTGGTGGGGCGGTGTCACTGAAGATAACAGCTTTGGCACGCATGACTTTTTAGATATGTGCGAAAAAATTGGAGCAGAGCCATACCTCGCTGGCAATGTAGGAAGCGGCACAGTACAAGATTTTACGGATTGGGTGCAATACGTAAACTTTGATGGAGTTAGTCCTATGTCGATCAAGCGGCAAGAAAATGGTCACGATAAACCTTGGCAGGTTTCACTTTGGGGTGTAGGCAACGAGGCATGGGGCTGTGGTGGAAATATGAAACCTGAGTATTATGCGAACATCTATCGACAATATGCCACATTCATGACTGATTGGGGCAACAGCGGTAAACTTTTCAGGGTGGCGTCAGGTGCAAATTCATCTGATTACAATTGGACAGAAGTGCTCATGCGCGACATTCCCCATAACATGATGGAAGGTGTAGCACTACATCACTATTCCGTTATCGATTGGAACAACAAAGGTTCAGCAACTGATTTTAATGAATCGCTTTACTTTGCTACCATGAAGACTGCGCTGTTCATGGAGGAGCTCGTGAGTAAGCACTCGGCCATCATGGATAAATATGATCCTACCAAAAAAATTGCGTTAGTAGTAGATGAATGGGGCGGATGGTACAATGTAGAGACAGGAACCAACCCAGGTTTTCTCTACCAACAAAACACTATGCGCGATGCCATGATTGCCGGGGTTACGCTCAATGTATTTAACAACCACAGTGACCGTGTGCGCGTAGCCAACTTAGCGCAGACTATAAACGTATTGCAAGCAGTCATTCTTACTAATGAAGAAAAGATCATACGCACGCCTACTTATCATGTGATGGAAATGTACAATGTACACCAAGACGCAACTTTACTGCCTCTTGAATTAACGTGCAGCAATTATCAGTTTGAAGGGAAAAACCTGCCCGCCATCTCAGCATCTGCCTCTCGCGACCCAAAAGGCATTACTCACATATCTCTCGTAAACATCGATGCTAAAAACACACAAGAGGTAGCTATTGATTTACAAAGTGCTAAGTTCACCTCTGTCACAGGGCGGATTTTAACATCTCAAAAAATCCAAGATCATAATACATTTGAAAATTCAGATAAAATAAAACCAGAAGTCTTTAAAGTAACATCGGTTAGTTCGATCTTGAAATTAAAGTTACCACCATTTTCTGTGGTCGTGCTAGAATTGAAATGACTTATTTAAAAAAAATAAAAGTGAATTGCGGAAACCGTATTTAACCTATATGACTTAGCATTAAGAAACTGAAGCTAGCTCTTTGCTAGGTAGAATAAGAATATTATTAAGTTCAACTAATCTTACCCAACCTCATGAACAAAGGAAACGTCACCAACTTCCTCTCACTTTCCCAATGAGGCTGAATAGAATTGATCAATTCATCTACAGGATTTGATTGATTTAGTTGAATAAATTTTTGCACTGCCGACCATGTATTGATGTAGCCAGCCAGTTCGGCCAACGTCCATTCAAAGTTCATTTCAAAGGAAGGGGATTTTATTTCAGCAAAAGGAAAGGGGATAGTCTGGTATTTTTCGTCAATGAATCTTCTTTCTTTATCCCAATACGGCCCAAGAACGTGAACGTAAAAATCAGTTAATACTTCATCAATGATTGGATCAATCGATAGCAAACTATATCCCCACACAGCCAATACTGCATTGGGCTTTGCAACACGAACCACTTCGGGATAGAACAAATCAAAGTTAATCCAATGAATAGCTTGTGCGACAGTGATCAAATCAAAACTATTATCAGCAAATAATGCCTTTTCAGCCTGACCAACCGAATAAAAAATATTGTTTCGCTTAGTTGCGTTCTCAATTTGCTTTGCGCTGATGTCAGTTGCTTGCACTTGTTTGAATCGCAGGGCTAATTCTTTTGCAGCCTGTCCATTGCCTGTGGCGCAATCCCAAGCTACATCAAAGTTCTTCACATGCCTCAAGATAAAGTCGTAAAGTTCTTTCGGGTAGGTAGGGCGAAAGGCCGCGTATTCTTTTGAGTGTTGAGAGAATAGGTTTTTTGGATTCGTCTCCATATTTACATGCACTTCACACACAACTTCATTGCTTCTTTATGCGGCCGTACTCGTCCTGCCATAATATCTCCTATAGACCTTGTCAATGGTGGTTTTCTCTTCACTAATACAACTTGAAAACATTGACATCGGCTGAGTACTAGTTCAAAAGATGTGCTCATAGACCATGTCTACAATCCAGGGTGATAACTCCGTTCAGCTTTCTTTAGCACGTCCTCCTTATAAAATAGTACCTCTTTAAATTTCGGCTCGCAATAAATAGCAGCCTGATCTTTAAAGTGTGGTGAGGAAGGATTATTGTTGACCCCTCCTGCTAAAACAGATTTAGCTTTTACCTTCTTTCCAAATTCAACTGCAGCTACAAAACTATTGCCCACATAGCCATACATTTTCTTTGTGCCCGGGAATTTCTTGCTTCCATACGCGGCCAACGATCCCCAAAAGGAAGAGGCAAACGGCACGGGCAAACTAGGTTGGTTATCATCAAATGTTCCGTTGATTTTTCCTGTGAGGCGTTGAAAACGGTTTACTTCGCCCCAAGGCATTTTCCAAGTTCCAAAGTCACGTTGCAATTCGTCTATTACTTTACTTAATGAATTTGTCTTTACAGATGCAGGGGATTTTATAAATATGTCTATAATATCCAATTGGCCAATGCCAGATGGAATCTCATTTGCTAGCTTAATGCTCAACTCTTGTCCCCAATAAATGGCAAGCGTCATTGGCACAGAGGAAGACGCAAATTTCTTGTCCCAATTTTTTAAAAGTGAAATGGGTTCGCTCAATTTCTTTTGAACATTTTCATCTGTCTTTGAAATTGTTTCGTACGCATCCATCAAAGAAGGAATCAGTTTTTCAAAACCTGGCAGAAAAGGATCGTAGGCAGCAGCGATCAATTTATCAACTGTAAACGAAGTTTCTCTACTTAAAACCTGAACTGCATGAACGCCTCTCGCATTTTCAAAATCAGGAGCCATGTAGGCCGGATATTTACTTTTATCAGGACTGCTCGCCCCTGCCGCAGTAAATGGAGTAGAATTGCAGTTTTGAATCCAGCCATTCGCAGGGTTTACCAATTGAATGGTTTCGCTAGCTTCGTGTAAACCCTTCCAATCTGTTTCGGGGTCACTACCATCAAGTGGAATAGTATAATTGTAGGATGGATTTCTTTTAGGTATAAAGTTGCCGTGGAAGTACGCGATGTTGCCTTGTCCATCGGCATAGATGGTGTTGTTGGAAGTGTTTGTTCTCAATGCCATCACTTTTTTAAAGTCGATTAAGCCTGTGGATTTAGTCCGCTTATAACTTTGTGTTAGCGCAGCCAAAGGTTCTTGCATCATTTTTATGCTAATCCACTTGTCGCCTGATTTAGCAATCACTGGGCCGTGGTGAGTAAAATAAACAGTGAATGAGTGCTTTGATAGACCTGTAGCTGTTTTGTAGGAAAGAATAATCTTTTTTGATTTTACTGAGCGAAGTTCATTTCCATATTTATAAAAAAGCGAATCATTTTTCTTCACAATCGTTTCTTTGTATTCATCTTTTACATCTGCCTGACTAGTGGCATGCATCCAACCGCAATGTTCATTGAAGCCTTGGTAGATAAAAAATTGTCCCCAAGTAACTGCACCATACGCACTCAATCCTTCTTCGCTAGTAATCTGTATCTCTGGCCGAAAATAAAATGACGTGTGTGGATTGATCATTAAAAGAGAATTGCCTGTGGCACTTTTAGAAGGCGCAATGGCAAATCCGTTAGAGCCTTTAGGTTCTGGTTCTAGTCCATCATCTAAATTACTTTGATCAATCTTGGTAGCATCTTTTCCATCACCATAAAAATCTTTGAGTTTGGTAAGTAATACCGCTTCAATATCTCCGCCAATGCTTCCCTCGCTAAACAACAGTGGCATCCACGGTTGAAAGCGTTTGATCAGTTGGGGTTTTACTTGCGGATGTGAGTACAGGAAATAATTCAATCCATCTGCGAAAGCGTACATCAATTTCTTCATCTCGCCTTGGCTACTATTAAAAATAGAAATGGCCAACGTGCTATCTTGAAAAAGGCGAGTGCGTAAATCATTGTAGAGTTTGCCTTCGCCTTCTACTTCGGCCAATCTACCCAACGCATTGATGTAGTTTTGTTCTACCCGTTCAAAATCATCTTCGCATTGGGCATAGAGCATACCGAAGACGGCATTGGCATCGGTCTTTCCATACACGTGGGCCACGCCCCAGTTATCACGGATGATGGTGATGGCTTCTGCTTGCTTTTTCCAGCGGGAGATTTCTTGTGGAGTGAATTGTTGGGCTTGCAGTGAAACTGAGATGAATAGAAAGAAAATAATTTTTTTCATTGACTACTGATTTATTAGGTAAAGTCGGCAAGGGATAGCAGCGAAAAGCCCACAGTGAAGCGCCTCGCGGAACGAGGACTTGTAGCGGATAGCCCGATGGCCTTTGCGTCTCGCTTGGCCATGCCGCCAAAAAAAACACAAAATGGAATTGATAAAATATTTAAACCTACTGCGTAATATAATGCTCCAAGTGCTCAATTATCTCTTTCTGCTCATTGATGACGTGCCTCACCACATCACCAATGGAAATCATACCCACGAGTTGGTCGGCTTCCATCACAGGCAAGTGCCGAATATGTTTATGGGTCATCATCTGCATACACTCGTCAATGCTGCTGTCGGGTGTTACGGTGAATGGATTGGGCGTCATCAGTTCGCCAATGGGCGTGTCTTTGGATGACTTTCCTTTTAAGATGAGCTTTCGCGCATAATCGCGTTCGGTGAAAATACCTGCGAGCTTTCCGTTATTCACGATGAGCAATCCGCCAATATTTTTTTCGCACATGAGTTCGATGGCTTTCAACACCATCACGGTTGGCTCCACGGAAAATACCGCGCGGCCTTTGGCTTCTAGTATGTTTCTAACTTTTCCCATATAACTTGTTTTTCAATCGAATGAAATATAGAATTTTTATAATAACAATGCAATAGGAATTACATACAAATTATTGAGAAACTGCTGCAAAGGCACGAAGGAGTAAAGTCTTCAATTTGGCTATGGCTAAAGGATTTCCATTTCCCAGCGTCTTTGTGCCTTCGCAGCTAATATTGATTGGTTTATAAAACCTGAAACAGATCAGGGAATATCCCTAGAATAAATGCTAGGATTAGCAGAACGGCAAGAAGCAACCTTTGATAAAAAGAAACAGGAAACTGGCTTTGGCTGCCCGATTTAAAATACATGGCCAGGATGATCTTGAAATAATAATACACACCAATCACCGAAGTGATAATAGCCAAGGCCACCAACCAAATAAGCCCAGCCCCAACGGCCAATGAAAGCAACAAATACTTTCCAAAGAAACCTGCCAAAGGTGGAATACCAGCCAACGACAATAGTGCAATTGTCATTGCGACCGCTAAAAATCTATTGCGATTAAAAAGCCCATTAAAACTTTCAATGGTAATGCCTTGGTTGTTTTCTTCCAGTTGATTGAGAACGGTGAAGGCAATTAATGATGCTATTGAATACCCTGCGAGATAGTACAACACAACATTGGCAATATTGCCACCCGATAACAATGCTATGAGTACATAGCCAGCATGGCCAACACTTGAATAGGCCAACATGCGCTTAACATTAGTTTGATACACCGCAGTAACGTTGGCTAATACCAATGTAAGCACGGTGGTCACTGAGAGAATATTCAACCACGTAGAGTTGATTTCAATAAAGCAACCAGCAAACAGTCGGATGATGGCAGCGAAGGCAGCGATCTTTACAATGGTGGACATGAATGCCGTGATGGCTGTAGGCGCACCTTGATACACATCGGGTGCCCAAAAATGAAATGGTACTGCCGATATTTTAAACGACATACCGATTAATACAAGCAGAACTCCAGAGTAGAAAAAGAGCGGAAGTTCTTTTGGATGAGCGGATATGAAAGCAGCAATTTTTGTCAACTCGAAAGAGCCTGTTGCTCCATAAATAAGTGCAATGCCCATCAACAAAAAGCCTGTGGCGAAAGAGCCCATCAAAAAATATTTGAAGGCTGCCTCGGTGGAGAAGAGGCTATCCTTTTTGCTTCCAGCCAACACATACAATGCAATCGACAAAATTTCTATGCCTAAGAAAAGCATCGCCATATTGTTGATGGAAGTGAGAATAATGCCTCCTACCAAAGAAAACAAAACCAAAGCAGCTTGATCGGTGAGGTGCTCTTTGCTATCGAAATACGAGTGTGCCATCCAAAACCAAAAGAAGGCAACGATGCAAATCAATACTGTGAAGGCTAATGCAAAATGATCGAAGATCACCATGTTGCCGAAGAAATGGACGGTGTTGTTCCAATCCAACGCAGCCGCTACAATGGCAATTGGTAAGCCTACCATCACCATTGGCAACAATCCTTTTTTAAAATTCAGTATCTCTGAGACCAGCGAAAGAATTCCTAAACCGCATAAGATATAAAGTGCGTTCATATTAGTTCGCTAAGGCCAAATAGTTGGAGACAATGGTCAAAAGATTATTCACGGCAGCTTCTGAAATTTTTAACAGCGGAGCTGGATAAATTCCAATCACTACAATCAACACTACAATGGGGTACAACACGAATTTTTCTTGCGATGTTAAATCTAAAATTGTAGCAGTAACAACATTCGTCTCGCCCAACATAGATTGTTGAAAAGAACGGAGCATGTAAACTGCTCCGAGAATAGTTGTCAGTCCTGCAATAGCGCCAATGGTCAATTGATAGCTTACTAACGAATTGATTAATAAAAACTCTCCCACAAAACCGCTGGTAAATGGAAGGGCAATGCTGCCTAACAAGATCACAAGAAAAACAGAACTTAAAATTGGTGCTTGGTGACGAATGCCTCCGAGTTGGTTGATCTCTCTTGTCTTTGCGCGTTGCGAAATAATTTCGACCACATAAAATAAAGCAAACACCACAATGCCGTGGCTCACCATCTGCACCATCGCGCCTTGGATCCCCATTTTACTCAATGTAAATATCCCCGCAGAGATCAACCCCACGTGAGCAATGGATGAGTAAGCAATCAACCGTTTGAAATCTTTTTGCATTAACGCAATGATGGAGGCATACACAATACCAACGACAGATAAAATAATCGCGGTCAATCCCCACGCTTGCACACCCAACGGCACAACGGGGATCAGCCAACGAATGACACCGTAAATGCCCATCTTCAACATGATAGCTGAGAGCAACATGGTTCCTTGTGCTGGAGAAACTGTATATGTGTCGGGCTGCCAAGTATGAAAAGGAAATACAGGCATCTTAATAGCAAATGCAACAAAGAAAGCCCAAAACAAAATTCCTTGCTCGAATGGAGTGAGTGAACGACCTGCTTCATACAAAGCTTGGATTTCAAATGTGTGTGTGCCCAGTGTGTGGAAATATAAATACACCAGACCAATCAACATCACCAAACTTCCCGCCAACGTGTAAATGAAAAATTTTAGCGTGATACGCCCGCGGTCTTCTCCTCCCCAAATCAAACAAATAAAATAAATAGGGATGAGTGCCATCTCCCAGAACAAGTAGAACAAAAATCCATCTAATGCTACGAACACGCCCACCAACGCCATTTGCATCAGCAAGATCAAACAATAAAAGGTGTGTGGGTTTTTATACGAGTTATTGAACGAAGATAAAATAATAAATGGAACTAAGCCCGTGGTAAGTAGCACCAACAATAAGCTGATTCCATCAATACCTACATTAAAATGAACTCCAATGGATTGAATCCACGGAACGTTTACGGCAAATTGAACTACTTCATTTGGTACAAATGAAAACGCTACCACCAGTGCAATGATTAACTCCACCAAAGAAGCAAACAGCGCAATAGTTCGGGAATGTTCCTTCAAAGCAATGATGATCAATGCTGCAATGAGAGGCCAGAAAATTAAGAGTACAGTCAACATATTTCAACAAAAAACTTTGAACCACATAGGCACATAGAAACATAGGCTTTGCACATAGTTTTATTGCAAAGCATTGAAGGTGTTACATTATTTAAAATCGAAGTGATTCTATTATTTCCAATTCGATAAAGTTTAAGTCTCATTTCGTTTTTATTTATTGGATGTCGCATAGTGCGACTTCCAATCTTACAACTCTAATTTTCCTATTTTCCCAAATCTATGTCGCATTTACTATGTTTCTATGTGCCTATGTGGTTCAAATCACTATCTTAAAAAACTATTAGCCACCAAAATCAAAACTATACTGATCACCATTGCGAAAATATAAAACCCAATGTTACCAGTCTGTAGCAGTCTCGCTAGTTTGCTTCCACCTACTACAGTACTTCCCACACCATTTACCAATCCATCAATTCCCATTCTCTCAATGAAGCGATCAAAAATAGTGGAAAGCCAAAACAGTGGCTTCACAATCAGTGCTTGATACAATTCATCCACATAATATTTATTGTAGATCAATCCATGTGCAGCCGATAGCTCTTTCCCTTCTTCTGTAGGAACCACACTTTTTTTCACATAAGTAATATAGGCAACAACAATCAACACTATCGTCAACGCGATGACTGTACCCATCAATGCAAATTCCGTTGAATGTGATAAATGACTTTCATGCAAAAGCGATTGCGAAGCATCAAAGACAGGATTCAAAAATTCATCTACTTGATTAGAACCTGAAAGCACTTCGGGTATGCCGACCCATCCTCCTATCACTGAAAGCACAGCCAAAACTATCAACGGAATGGTCATGCTTTTGGGAGATTCATGAATATGATGCGCCACCGAATCACTCGTGCGTGTCGTTCCAAAAAAAGTGAGGAACAACAAACGGAACATATAAAACACTGTGAGCAACGAAGTAAGTAATGCCAATGCCCACACGATCGGACTATGCTCAAACGCCTTCGCTAAAATTTCATCTTTGGAAAAGAAACCCGCGAAAGGCGGAATGCCTGCAATCGCCAACACGCCAATAAAAAATACGATATAAGTAATTGGCAAATATTTTTTTAGTCCGCCCATCTTGCGGATGTCTTGTTCGCCTTGCAATCCATGAATGACAGAGCCTGCCGCGAGGAACAACAAAGCTTTGAAGAACGCATGTGTGGTCATGTGAAAAATACCACTCGAATACGCGCCCACACCCAAGGCCACAAACATCAAACCCAATTGACTTACCGTAGAGTATGCCAACACTTTTTTAATATCGTTTTGTGCAAGCGCAATGGTGGCCGCAAACAGTGCCGTTACCAATCCGACAATCAAAACCAAATTCATCCCGATAGGCGACAGCGTGTAGAGAATATTATTTCTCGCCACCATGTAAATACCAGCCGTCACCATCGTGGCTGCGTGTATAAGTGCCGACACAGGCGTGGGCCCCGCCATCGCATCGGGCAGCCACGTGTACAACGGCAACTGCGCGCTCTTGCCCATTGCTCCGATGAAAAGTAAAATCGTAATCAGTGTAAGCGTGGCTGAACTTCCTTGCGCGCCTACACTCGCCATCACTTCTGAATATTGAATGCTCCCGAATTGAGTGAAAATCAAAATCACTCCCAAGATCAAACCCAAGTCGCCAATGCGGTTCATAATGAACGCTTTGTTCGCTGCATCGGTGTAGTCTTTGTTCTTGAACCAAAAGCCGATCAATAAAAAAGAGCACAGCCCCACTCCTTCCCATCCCACAAACATCAGCAGGTAGTTGCTGCCCATCACAAGTATGAGCATGAAGAACACGAACAAATTCAAGTAAGAGAAAAACCGATTGAAGCCTGCATCATCGTGCATGTAGCCGATAGAATAAACGTGGATTAAAAAACCAACGCCCGCAATGATGAGCAACATCAACGATGAGAGCGGATCAATAAGAAAACTAATTTGTGCAGAAAAATTTCCAACGGTGATCCAATCAAAGACAACTACATTCAAACTCCTTTGCTCGGCAGGCAAAGCCACGAGTTGAAAAAATAAAATCACAGCAATCAAAAATGAAATCAACACCGAGCCACAGGCAACAAAAGACGCTACCGAATGAGAAAGTCGGTTGACATTTAATGAAATAATCAAGAAGCCGACCAACGGCAGCAACGGAACAAGCGCAATTAAAAAATCAGTACTCATCCTTTCAATCGGTTCAAAATATTAATGTCAGTCGTTTTTGTATTGCGATACATCAGCATCAAAATCGCCAAGCCCACCGCCACCTCTGCAGCCGCCACCGCCATAATGAAAAACACAAACACCTGCCCACTTGCATCGCTATAATAATTGGAGAACGCCACCAGCAACAAATTCACCGCGTTCAACATCAACTCAATGCACATAAAAACAATAATCGCATTGCGCCTATACAACACACCCAGCACACCAATGGTGAACAAGGCCGCGCTGAGCCAAATGTAGTAGTCGAGTGGTATGCCTTGTGCAGTTTTCATTTTTAATTTTTATGTTCCGTTTTTTGAACCACATAGATACATAGGCACATAGACTTTCACATAGTTGTAAAACCCTTCTATGTTTGTATTCTCTATGTTTCTATGTGTCTATGTGGTTCAAGTATTTGTACTAACTCCTAAATTCTAACTCCTATCTACTAACCCCTTCATTCTTCTCCGATTTCCCCAACATCACCGCTCCCACCATCGCTACTAACAACAGCACCGAGGAAATTTCAAATGGCAACAAAAACTCTTTGAACAACACTCTGCCCAAATCTTTTACTGATCCAACTTCTGTTTGATTAGCCTGTACAGTCAATTGCTCGCTGCCTCTCAATGATCCAACTAAAATAATCAGGAACAATCCTGCGCAGATAGTAGCAGCAAATTTTAATGCAGTGGTTTTGTGAGGTTCGGTTTCTTGGTTCAGGTTCAATAGCATAATCACGTATAAGAACAACACCATGATCGCTCCCGCATAAACAATCACATGCACAGCCGCCAAGAACTGTGCATTCAACAAAACATAATGACCAGCAATAGCAAAAAAAGTAACGATGAGATACAACACACTATGCACGGGGCTTTTAGAAAACACCACTAAGAGCGCGCTAAGTATGGCAACGAAAGACAGGAAATAAAAAAGGTTCTGGGTCACTAGTGCTATTTATTATGAGTGAGTTGTTTTTGTTTTTTAAATTCCAACACCTCAGTCGTCTGTCTCTTGGTCACATCAATTCGTGCATTCACAGGCTCCACCAATTTATCTTTTCCGTAAATAAAACTTTCGCGGCCATAGTCGGTGGTCACAATGCGGTCTGTTAAAAATATAGCTTCCTTCGGGCAGGCCTCTTCGCACAAGCCACAAAAAATGCAGCGCAGCATATTGATCTCATAGGTAGAAGCGTATTTCTCCTCACGATATAAATTCTCTTCGCCTTTCTTTCTCTCTTCGGCCACCATCGTGATCGCCTCCGCAGGACAAGCCACCGCACACAACCCACAAGCCGTGCAACGCTCTGCACCTTTATCATCGCGCTTCAATACATGTTGACCACGATAGATTTCACTAAACTCCCTTGTCTTCTCGGGATAGCGGATCGTGGCATGCTTTTTAAACATGTGTTTGATCGTGATCATCACTCCACCTAATATGGCAGGAATATAAATCCGCTCCAAGAAGGTCATCTTCTTGTTGGAAACTATTTTCGATCTGTTGGTTAGGCTTTCCACTATGCTTTACTCGTTAATAATATCACCAACCCCGTTATCAATAAATTTGCAATTGAAAGCGGCAACAAACCTTTCCAACCCAAGTTCATCAACTGATCGTAACGGAAGCGCGGAATCGTCCACCGTATCCACATAAAAAAGAAGATGAAGAAAATGATTTTGCTAAACAGCGCCAACGTACCCAATGCTGCCAATGCATTCTGGCTTAACCCCAAATCGTGCATGAAGGGGAAATTATATCCACCAAAAAAGAGTGTAGAGATAATCGCAGATGATATAAACATATTGATGTACTCGGCAAACAAGTACAAGCCCAGCTTCATACTGCTAAACTCCGTGTGATATCCTCCGACCAATTCAGTTTCACATTCTGCTAAGTCGAAGGGCGCACGGTTACATTCCGCGAAAGCGCAAATGATAAAAATCAAAAAACTGACGGGCTGATACACCACGTTCCAAAAATTCCAATCGCCTCCTACACCACCTGCTTGAAACTGAGTAATCTCCTTCAAGCTCAACGTGCCCGTCATCATTACTAACGCAATAATAGAAAGGCCCATCGCTACTTCGTAACTGATCATTTGAGCCGAAGCACGTATCGCGCCAAGCAAAGAAAATTTATTGTTGGATGCCCAACCGCCAATCATAATGCCATACACGCCAATGGAAACTACACCGAACACGTATAAAATTCCAATGTTGATGTCAGTGATCTGGAGATTATAATCGACACCATCAATATTGATCGCACTGCCCCACGGAATAACAACACCCGTCATCAAAGCGGTAATCATGAACAATGAGGGCCCCAATACAAAAAGAAATTTATTCGCTACCTCTGGATTAATTTCTTCCTTCATGAAAAGTTTCAACCCATCAGCCAGTGGCTGTAACAATCCAAATGGCCCTGCGCGATCTGGCCCCAAGCGGTCTTGCATAAAGGCCGCGACCTTCCGTTCAGCATACGTGCTATACGCAGCCATGAACAGCGAGATGGCGAAAATCGCTACTACAAGAATTATTTTAAAAAGAAACAGTGTCATCATGTTAAATTATAATTTGAAGCGTGTATAGTTTGAACCACATAGACACAATAGAAACATAGGAAATACACACATAGATGAATTGAATAATGCTGTGTGAAAGTCTAAGCTATTGTTGTTTATACTCCGCTTCATACTAGTAAATCGCAATTTGAATAACATGTAGTTTGAACCACATAGTCACATAGGAACATAGGAAATGCACACATAGACGAATTGAATAATGTTGTGCGGAAGTATTTGTTCATATTGTTTCTACTTGGTTCAATTTTATAGGTTATAAAGCTTCATCACATAGTTTTTATTCATCAGGTAATTCTGAAAATAAGTTATTTACCAAAGTCCTTTGTCCATCCCTAAAAATGTTTACGCAATGAAAATTGATAAGGATTCCTTTAGGTTTACTTAGCATTCTCATATAAGATAACAAGATAGCATCGTGAACGGGAAGTAGCCCTTCTTGAGCTTTCAATTCAACGCAAATCAAATTTTCAACCAACACATCCAAACGTAATTCAGTATCAAGTTCGAGTCCTTTATATTCAATTGGTACCCATACTTGATTTCGATATTTAATACCTCGTATTTCTAATTCCCTCGAAAAACATTTCTCATAAACACTTTCGAGTAAACCAGGCCCTATTTGCTTGTGTACCTCTATGGCACAACCAATTATCTTATAGGTAAGCTCATCAAGATATTTTTTTGTTGTCTGCATATCCCTAACCTATCTATGTGTGCATTTCTTATGTTTCTATTGTGTCTATGTGGTTCAAAGTTCCGGGCAGTGCCTTTCCTTTCTGAAACACAATCTGCCTTTCAATTTCTTTTTTCAATGTTACCAGATCAGTCTTTTCATAATGGTTTTGAGCAATCACTGAATTTCTCTCGATATGCCTTGGCCCTTCCACTGTCCAATCCTCTAAATTTTTATGATCGTAGCGACATTCGTTGCAAATAAATTCTTTCACTTCACCATACTGATCTTTCCTTGCAGACACACGCAATACTTCTTTGTCTTTCATCCACAACACCACTTTTCCAGTACATTTGGTACAATTTCGATGCGCATCCAATGGATTGGTAAACCACACCCTGCTTTTGAAACGGAACGTTTTGTCCGTCAATGCACCCACTGGGCAAACATCAATCATGTTTCCAGAGAAATCATTATCGACCGCCTTCTCAATGTACGTACTAATTTCCGAAGCATCTCCTCGATTCAAAACACCATGCACTCTGTTATCTGTAATCTGATTGGCCACCATGGTGCAGCGATAACACAAGATGCAGCGCGTCATGTGCAGCTTAATCTTATCGCCTATATCTATTTTTTCAAATGTTCTTCGTTCTTCCTCGTAGCGCGTCTTCGATGCGCCATGTTCATAAGCCAAGTTTTGCAAATCACATTCTCCTGCTTGGTCGCATACGGGGCAATCGAGTGGATGGTTGATCAACAAAAATTCAACTACGCCTTTTCGCGCTTCCAACACCTCTGGTGATGTGAGGTTTTGTACCACCATGCCATCGGCAACGGGCGTAGAGCAAGAGGCCACCAACTTTGGAATGGGTCGCGGGTCTTTGCCAGAGCCTTGCGCTACTTTCACCAAACACACTCGGCATTTACCGCCACTTCCTTTTAATGTAGAATAATAGCACATTGCAGGCGGAACAGAAGGCCCACCGATTTGGCGCGCAGCTTTTAAGATGGTAGTACCATCAGCTACTTCTACTTCAATTCCGTCTATGGTTAGTTTTGCCATGCGTTCCGTTATCTGTTATTTGTTAATAGTTATCGGATAAGTTATTAGTATATCGGCTATTCGTTATCAGATGTTGAGTAAGGTACTAATGGTTCATCTACCTTGGTTGTTCCCGCCTTTGCCTTCATTAGATAATTAATATAGCCATTCAATATTGCCAAACATTCATTAATCTCAGATTTGTAATTCTTTAGTTGATCTTCCGTGATATATCTCTCTTCATTAGCAACAATTAGATGGTCAATAATCTCAAAAAGCGATCCCCTCGAATGCCTACAGAATTGAATGTTTTCCTGATAGTGAAATCTTCCATATCCCTCTGCAATGTTAGCTGTAACTGATCTTGAAGATCGTATAAGTTGATCAGTAAGTCTGAATTTCTCCTCTGATGGAAAAGTCTTTACTAAAGCGCTAATTCGCCTACGCAAAGCAGCCGCTTTCTTCCAACATTCCAAATCTTCAAAAGTTCTTATCATTTTGTAAGTTTTAGGTTATCAGTTATCGGTTATCAGTTAATAGTCATCAGTAATCGAGCTACTAACTGACCATTACCGGTAACTATTAACTATTAACTATTAACTATTAACTATTAACCGTTAACTATTAACCGTTAACTAATAACTGCCAACCACTAACTCCTCCTCCAAATGCTTCGGGTTCAATACTTTTTCAGGATACTTCACATGGTATTCAAACTCTTCCCTGAAATGCCTGATCGCGCTCGCCACTGGCCAAGCTGCGGCATCGCCCAATGGACAAATAGTATTGCCTTCAATCTTCTTTGCCACATCTACCAACAAATCAATATCGCTCATTTGACCATGACCGTGTTCAATGCGGTGCAAAACTTTTTCCATCCAGCCTGTTCCTTCGCGGCACGGGCTACACTGTCCGCATGATTCGTGATGATAGAAGCGCGCGAATGTCCATAAGTTGCGAACGATGCAAGTGGTTTCATCCATCACAATAAATCCGCCAGAGCCTAACATGGTGCCGCTTACAAATCCACCATCAGCCAGCGATTCATACGTCATCAAGCGAGGCTCGCCTTTCGCTGTTTTCAAAATCAATTCGGCAGGGAGAATGGGAACAGAAGAACCTCCCGCTACCACTGCTTTTAATTTTCTTCCATGGCGAATGCCCCCACAATATTTATATGAATAAATAAATTCTTCTACAGGTACACCCAACTCAATTTCATACACACCAGGCTTATTGATATGGCCACTTGCCGAAATCAATTTAGTGCCTGTGCTTTTTCCTACACCTATCTTTGCATACTCATCACCGGTCATATTGATGACGGGCACTACAGAAGTAATTGTCTCCACATTGTTAACCACCGTAGGAGATGCATACAATCCCGCAATGGCAGGAAAGGGCGGCTTCATTCTTGGGTTACCTCGCTTGCCTTCGAGTGATTCCAACAAAGCAGTTTCTTCTCCGCAGATGTAAGCACCCGCACCAGGATGAACATACAAATCGAGTGAGTAATCAGTGCCCAAAATATTTTTACCCAAGAAGCCAGCTTTGTAAGCTTCATCAATAGCCTTTTCTAAAATCCGCACAATGTACATATACTCACCGCGGATGTAGATGTACGAAGTCTTTGCACCCAATGCATAGCTGGAAGTAATCATTCCCTCCACCAAAAGATGTGGAAGTTTTTCCATCAAGTAGCGATCTTTGAAAGTGCCTGGCTCGCTCTCGTCTGCATTGCAAACCAAATAGCGCGGCTTTTCAGATTTTTTATCAAGGAAACTCCACTTCATACCCGCAGGGAAGCCTGCGCCACCTCGCCCACGCAAACCAGAGGCTTTCACTTGATCCGTTACTTGATCAGGCGTCATGGTCTTCAATGCCTTCTCC
The DNA here is from genome assembly GCA_046155095.1 of Cyclobacteriaceae bacterium. GTDB lineage: Bacteria > Bacteroidota > Bacteroidia > Cytophagales > Cyclobacteriaceae > ELB16-189. The sequence goes on along the minus strand of JBJXEB010000013.1, from coordinate 56,933 downwards.
GCAGAAGCATAGCCGCCTTTCTTCCGATAGACATCGAAAGTATGGATGTTTGGTTCTGCGATGTGTTGTAGTAGTAGTTGACGACCCATTAGTATTCTAAGTTATTTTGTTACCAGTTGCCAGTTGCCGGTTGCCAGTTTCCTGTTACCGGGAACTGGAAACCTGAAACAAGGAACTAAGTATTAACACTCAACGATTTCAAATAAGTACTTCTCTCTCCCTTCGATCCTAACTTTTCAATTAACAAATCTAATTTTTCTTCAGTCAAATTTTCATGGTAATCGGCACCACACTGCAACATGGGCGCTGACCCACAAGAACCTAAACACTCTACTGTCTTCAAAGTAAATTTTCCATCGGCAGTAGTCTCTCCTGCTTTGATGTTCAATTTATTTTCTAAGTAAGTGACCACATCATCTGCCCCACGCAGCCAACATGGCCCCGTGCGACACACTTCCAACAAACATTTTCCTACTGGCTTGAGATTGAACATCGAATAAAAAGTAGCCACTTCATATACTTCAATTGGCTTGATGTTTAATAAAGATGCAACATAATCCATCACTTCTGGGCTCAGCCATCCATCAAACTCAGCTTGCGCCAAATGCAGAATCGGTATCAGCGCAGATTTTTGCTTTCCTTCGGGATAGCGTTTGATAATCTTCTGCGCGAGTGCGAAGGATTGTTCTGAAAATTTTATCGTTGTTTGTTGTGACATTTCTCTATTAAGTTATCCGTTAATTGTTATTAGTTATTCGGTAGAGCGAGTCACTATTAACTATTAACCTTTCACTATTAACTTTCTCTTATTAACTTCGCTACGCATCCAACTCCCCCGCAATCACATTCATACTACTCATTGTTAAAATCGCATCGGAGAGCATTGAGCCTTTGATCATTTCTGTATACGCCTGATAATAAATAAAACACGGCCTCCTAAAATGCAAGCGGAAAGGAGTTCTACCTCCATCGCTGATCAAATAAAATCCCAACTCTCCATTGCCGCCTTCCACGGCATGGTACACTTCGCCTTTTGGCACATCGGTTTCGCCCATCACAATTTTAAAGTGATAGATGAGCGATTCCATTTGATTATAAACTAATTCCTTCGGAGGTAAATAAAATTCTGGCACTTCTGCATGGAACGGGCCTTCGGGCAATTTGTCAATCGCCTGACGAATGATGCTCAAGCTTTGGCGCATCTCTTCTTGGCGCACCATAAAGCGATCATACGTATCGCCATTGGTGCCAACGGGAATAATGAAATTAAAATCTTCGTACGATGAGTATGGATTCATCACACGCACATCGTAGTCAACTCCTGCTGCCCTCAAGTTAGGCCCTGTGAATCCGTAGTTCAATGCACGCTCGGCAGTGATGCCGCCAACGCCAATGGTGCGATCCATAAAAATGCGGTTGCGCGCCAACAGCTTTTCAAACTCATCCAGCACTGCTGGAAATTCTTTCAAGAACTTTTCAATCTTCGCCCATGCCTTTGGTGAAAAGTCTCTTTCAAATCCACCTATGCGACCAATGTTAGTAGTCAATCGAGCACCACAAATCTCTTCGTAGATTTCATATACGTGTTCACGTTGCTGGAACAAATAAACGAAACCAGTCAACGCACCAGTATCAACACCAATCACGGCATTGCAAATCAAATGATCGGTGATCCTTGCTAACTCCATAATGATCACGCGCAAATACTGAACACGTTTCGGAATTTCCACTCCCAATAATTTCTCCACCGTCATGTGCCAACCAATGTTGTTGATGGGCGCAGAACAATAATTCATGCGATCAGTGATGGGCGTGATTTGATAAAATGGTCTGCGCTCTGCTAATTTTTCAAAGGCGCGGTGAATATATCCAATGGTAGAAGTCGCCTCTACAATTACTTCGCCATCCATCTTCAACACGTTTTGGAAAATGCCGTGCGTAGCAGGGTGTGTGGGGCCTAGGTTGAGATATGAGTATTGTTTCTCTTCGTTGGTGGTGGGCGATATGATGATATCTTCTGCTTGCATTTATCTTCCGAATAGGGCATCGTTTTTATCTTCCCTTGTTTGATCTTCCAATGGAAATTCTTTTCGCAACGGAAAAAAAATCATGTCATCCACATTCAATATCCTTTTCATATTTGGGTGACCGATAAAATTCACACCAAAAAAATCATACGTTTCGCGCTCCATCCAATTCGCGGCAGCAAAAACATTCGTAAGTGTATGTGTCTCAGGTTTATCGGCAGACAAATAAATTTTTAAACGAATTTGTTGATTCGTTCTGAAATTGTGCAGTTGGTACATTACAGCAATCTGATTCAGATCGGGGTAATGGATACCGCACAGGGTGGTGAGGAATTGAAACTGTGTTTCGGGATTATTGTACAAAAATTGGATGATCTCGATTATCCTTTCAGCCTTCAATGTAATTGTTAAAAACTGGTAAGGCTCCTCAACGAAGAGTATTTCACTTTCAAATTCTTGCTTTAATATCGCTACGGTCTTCTCTCTATTCGATTCCATAGCTATTTAATAGTGCTTTGTATTCTGGCGAGTTCCTTCTGCGCAGCGATTCGTTTTGAATCAAATGTTGGATTTTTAAAATACCGTCTATGATTTGCTCAGGTCTTGGTGGGCAACCAGGCACATATACATCCACAGGTATAATCCGATCAATGCCTTGCAGCACACTGTACGTATCAAAAATTCCTCCGCTCGATGCACAAGCACCTACTGACAATACCCAGCGAGGCTCGGCCATTTGTTCGTACACTTGACGAAGCACGGGACCCATTTTTTTTGCGATCGTGCCCATCACCATCAACAAATCTGCTTGACGAGGCGAGAAGCTTAATCGTTCAGAACCAAATCTCGCTAAATCATAATGAGCGCCCATCGTAGCCATAAATTCTATTCCACAACAAGAAGTGGCGAAAGGCAATGGCCAAATAGAATTTTTCCGAGCCAAGCCAACTACTTTATCCAAGCTAGTAGCAAAGAACCCTGCCCCCTCGATGCCATCGGGCTTGTCAGCTACTGTTACACCGTCTAGTTGAACATTTTGCATACTTACTAAATCAGGTCGTCAATTAATTCTAAATCTATCGAAACTAATTCTGGTTACAAGCTGTAGACCTCATGCTCCAAGCTTGTGGCGTTTCTTACTCCCACTTTAAAGCTCCGCGCTTGATTATATACAACAAACCCACCACTAAAAACGAAATGAACATCACCATTTCAATAAAACCTGCCATGCCGAGCTCTTTAAAAAGCACGGCCCACGGGTACATAAAAATAACTTCCACATCAAACAACACAAAAAGAATGGCAACCAAAAAATATTTGATAGAGAAAGGGATACGCGCATTGCCTTTTGATTCAATCCCGCTCTCAAACGGTTCCAACTTTGTATGACTTTTTCTTTTGGGGCCAAGGAGATGCGTGGCGACCATCGTTACAACAACGAAGCTCAACGCCACCAAAAACATGAGGGCGATGGGGTAATAGTCTTGAAGATGCTGCTGATCCATATCGGTTCTAACAAACTTGTCGAAAGTTAGTTGAAGAAATCGACATAGAAACTAAATTAAAGTTATTTATGGATGAAAAAAGTAGTCTACGAGGCAGCCTTCAGGCGCACTCGTTTGCTATCTAGCAGTAAGTAAGGCGATTTTGTTAAGTCCACTCGTTTGGGCAAGGGATAGAAGCGAAAAGCCCACAGCGAGGAACGAGCGAGGACTTGAAGCGAATAGCCCGGTGGCGTCTCGCCATGACCCCTCAAAAAAAATTACAAGACCCAAGATTACACTAAAAGGAACTTACTTTGCGTCTTTAAAGTTAATCCGTACTGTTTTACCCTGATATGCCTAAAAATAAAGTTACCATTGGCCATGTTTTTAAAACCATTATCTGGCCGCGCAAAAAGCTTCTCTTTGTTGGACTTATACTCATTATCATCAGCCGGGCAGCAGGATTAGTGCCACCATGGGCCACCAAGCCATTTTTAGATGATATCCTAGTAAACAAAGAGCTCGATAAGCTTCCAATGCTGCTAACCGCTTTAACTATTGCTATCTTAATACAAGCCGTCACCTCTTTTTTGCTAACCAAAATCCTAAGCGTAGAAGCTCAACACTTGATCTCCGTTCTTCGATCTAAAGTACAGCAGCACCTGCTAAAGTTGCCCATTCGTTTTTTTGATAATCAAAAATCGGGAGCATTGGTATCACGAGTGATGAACGATGTAGAAGGAGTGCGGAACTTGGTGGGGACTGGCTTGGTGCAACTTGTAGGTGGTGTGCTTACCGCAGTTATCTCAATTGGATTTCTGATCAACATCAATCCACTGATGACGCTATTTGTTTTATTGCCAATGTCCATCTTTGGTGTAATCACAATGAAAGCGTTTTCGATCATCCGTCCGGTATTTCGTGAACGCGGAAAAATTACCGCTGAAGTAACGGGAAGATTGACTGAAACCCTAAATGGTGTTCGTGTCATCAAAGGATTCAATGCAGAGCAACAAGAAATAAAAGTTTTTGAAAAAGGGGTTGACCAACTTTTCCAAAATGTAAAGAAGAGCCTAACCTCCACCAGTTTTGTTACAAGTTCTGGTACTTTTTTGGTTGGATTAGCGAGTGTCGGAATTATGGGACTCAGCGGCTATTTTAAGTTAAGTGCAGGTGATTTTCTTCAGTTCACTATGTTCATGGTATTTATGATCGCACCCATTGTGCAAATGAGTAATATCGGGAGTCAGTTAACAGAAGCTTTTGCAGGATTAGATCGCACGGAAGAATTGATGAACACGCCCATTGAGGACGATGGCACTATTCGCACCATCAAGATTGAGGCAATGAAAGGCAACATTGAATTCAAAGATGTTTCATTCTCATACGAAGAAGGAAAGCCTGTACTAAAGAATATTGATTTCTCTTCGCCAGTTGGGTCAGTCACTGCATTGGTTGGTACTTCGGGTTCTGGCAAAACCACTATTGCGGGACTAGCTGCCTCCTTCCTAAACCCTGAAAGTGGCACTATCACAATTGATGGAATTGACATCGCTAAAGTTTCTCTGGATAGTTACCGTAGTCAGTTGGGTGTGGTCTTGCAAGACGATTTTCTCTTTGAAGGAACGATACGCGAGAATATTCTTTTCCCGCGACCGAAGTCTACGGAAGAAGAACTTCAAAAATCTGTAAGGGCAGCTTTCGTGCATGAGTTTACAGATCGCTTTGAAAAAGGATTGGATACAGTGATTGGTGAGCGTGGAGTGAAGTTATCAGGAGGGCAGCGTCAACGTATTGCGATTGCCCGTGCTATTTTAGCGAATCCAAGAATTTTAATTTTAGATGAAGCTACTTCTAATCTTGATACAGAAAGTGAAAGCTTCATTCAGGATAGTCTGAAAACCTTGATGAAAGGCCGTACTACTTTTGTAATTGCCCACCGCCTTAGCACCATTCGGCAAGCTGATCAAATATTGGTGGTTGAAGATGGGCAAATTCAAGAGAGAGGTAAGCATGAAGAATTGATTGAGAAAAAGGGAAGATATTTTCAGTTATATACGTATCAGGCGAGGATATAATATAATCTACGCTCTACACTGACAATGAATTATGCCTAAAAAGTATATCTTTGTATTCAGCGATTGAAATGAAAATGCCGAATCCATCTTTTACACCAAAAGCACAGAAACTCAATTCACTTCAATTGAGTTTGTTAAGGCTTTTTGGGCAAAATATTGATGAGACTCAAACACTCGAAATAAGAAAAATTTTGATGGACTACTTTGATACTCAGTTAAAATCTGAACTTGAAACGGTTGTTAAAGAAAAAGGCTATACTGAAAGCGACTTTAGAAGAATGCTCAAAGAAAAATATTGATGTTGCGAAGAAAATCGAAATAGGAAATTACAACACCTCAATTTCTTGAATACTACTCTTATGCGTATTCACGAACTCTACCAGTTCAGATGTAACTCTGTCAATTTCTTGTGTTCCTATGAATATTTTATCAGCCACCCATTTGAATTCCTCAACCGTTACGAGATCGTTTTGAACTAGATTGGCAAGCCCTTGTATTCTGGTCAATGGGCCACGAATATTGTGTGACGTTCTAAACGCAACCGTTTCTATGAGTTGAATTGTTCTTTCACGAGATTCTTCATGTAGTTTTCTCTCGGTAATGGGCAGCGATAATGTCAGAAAATAATTGATCGAATCCTTTTCGTTTTTTATTGGCAAAATCACCGTGTCAGTCCAAAAGATAGATCCGTCCTTCTTTTTGTTTTTTATTTCACCACGCCAAGTTTTGCCTGCCAACACGGTTTCCCAAAAATCAGTGAAGTAGTCTTTAGCTTGATCGCCAGAATTAAATACATTAAAGCTCTTACCTAAAAGTTCTTCTTCTTTGTAGCCGCTCGCATTTAATAGTGGCTCGTTAGCCTTTAAAATTATTCCAGTAGAATCCGTAACAGCCGAGTGGATGTTCACATTAATGGCATCTACGTATGACTGAAGCTCAGCACTCTTTTGCTTTACAATTACTTCCAGTTGATTAGAAAGCATATACAACTGTTCATTGGAGGCGGTGAGTTCCTCGTTGGTCGTCATCAATTCTTCGTCAGTACGTTGTTGCTGCTCCAGTGCATTGTTCAATTCCTTATACTTATCTGAAAGTTTATTATCGTAATGATGAACCAAATCTTTAAAAAAAGCCATTTGAAAAGAAAGTACCGCTACCGTACACAATAGAATGGCTGTTGGCAGTATGTTGTAATTAATAGCTGGATCAGGCGTAAAAGGGTAATAGACCATGTGCGCCTTCACTGCAATAAAAATAGTCAAGCAAATAAAGTTGATGAGATAGGCCATTGACTTTTGATTGAAAATCACACTAGATGTAGTGGCGATGGCAATTAAGATATACTCATTTCCATTGCCTGGAGTCATGTAGCACCAATAACTTACTATAGAAATGGATCCTACAACATATAAAGCCTTCGCTGATTTGTATTTTCTCTTATGGTTTAGGTAGACAAGAAAAGCAGCGGGTGGAAAAAAGAAAATGACAATCCAATAATATTTGAATCCAACAATTTTATATCCAACAAGAAACAAAAACACAGTGATCGATGTAGCGACCGTTAGGCCGTTCACGAGCATGATCCTGCTTCTCTCTAAACCAGAGAGGGTAGGATCATATCCTATCTTTAGTATTGACTTCCAACCTTTGGCTATAAATCGAATCATTCTATTTGGGCTAAACAATGATAGATCAAAGATCTTGCAATTTTTGTTAGGCAAAGGTTGGTCATAGAATGTAACTGCCTACTACGTATTATCACTAAAATTGGTTAGGTGAAAATACTTAGGCAGAACTATCAAGCAAAGATAAAAACGCACAGTGAATTCGTTCATAAAAAAAATTTGCTAGCGTGATTGGCCGAATAGCGCAAATAAAAAATCTCTATCGTGTCAATACGCACAATTAAATTTTGGGTGAAGAGATGCATGGGTCTAGCTTAAGCGCGCCCTCAATTTCTAATCTGTTTACATTCAGTTGCCGATGGCTTCAATGCAGCTTTGTTTGCAAAAAAAATATTGGGTGCGTTGTTTCAATGAATAGACAATCCCACTAAAATAGATTTTAAGTTTAATAAACAAGCCAATATGTCTTACAAATGAATGATAATAACTTGAACCAAGTCATTTTGGCTTAAAAATACTCATAAAATCTAATCGGCACATTTTTTCCTGAGAGTGTTCGCATGAGTTTAAAAATCAATTAAAACCAAAAACAAAAAATACTATGAGCATTATCCGTTACAACGCGAATGATTTCGTACCGACATCATTCAGCAACCTAGTCGACAAATTTTTCAACGAATCGATCACCCGTGGTGGGGGCGTTTCTTTTGTCCCTAAAGTGGACGTGATTGAAAACGAACAATCCTTTGAAATCCATTTTGCTGTACCCGGATTGAACAAAGAAGATTTCAAGATTGAGTTGAAGGACAATTATTTGACAGTGAGTGGTGAGCGCAAATTCACCAACGAGGTGAAGGACAAAAAATTCCACTCGGTTGAAACCAACTTCGGTTCTTTCAGCCGCTCGTTTTCATTGCCCGACAATGTAGACGCAGAAAAAATAATTGCGAAGTATGACAAAGGGATTTTGGAATTGCATATCCCAAAAGATGAAAAGAAAGCGTTGAAGCAAACTATTGCCGTTCAGTAATCAAAAATTTCAGAATTGAGATTTATGATTTGTTAGGTTGCGTTAAATCTAAAATCAAACATCAAAAAATCTAAAATAAATTTGTGGGTGGGTTAAGGCGTTCCTCGAAAGGGGGCGCCTTTTTTCTATGGATTTTCAAATACTTGATGATACAATGGCATTAAGTAGAGTTTCTGGTTCCAAGTTCCCGTTAACAGGAAACCGGAAACCTGGAACTGATCCAGTTTTTAATTATTGTGAGAACCCCGTACCTTCCTGAAAAGAAAAGGATATGAAACGCTCATTGTTGATTTTGTTGGTGATTTGCTCGGCTTTTATTGGGGCAATGGTGGGTACGCTCTTCACTTTAAAATATTTTAACCAAGAGCCTGATTATAATTCCATTGAGCAACGGCAAAATTCAAAAGCAGTCAATTTCTCGGTGGATACTTCTTATCGAGTTCCGAATGGAATGAATTTTGAATCGGCTGCCAAGTCAGTTACACCAGCCGTTGTACACATCCGCACTTCGTACGGGTTGGGTGGTTTTAGTTTGAATGCATTGGACAGCTATATGAACCCACATGCCCAATCGTCTGGCTCGGGTGTGGTTATTTCTGATGATGGCTACATTGTTACCAACCATCATGTAATTGAAGATGCGAACTCTATTGAAGTGGTGATGAACAACAACCAACGCTTTTTTGCCAAGTTGATAGGCAAAGACCCCAGCACAGATTTGGCACTACTGAAAATAAAATCAAAAAATCTTCCGTTTGTGAAATATGGAAATTCCGATCAATTGATTTTAGGTGAGTGGGTCTTGGCCATAGGCAATCCGTTTGATTTGAACTCTACTGTAACCGCTGGGATCGTGAGCGCACGAGCACGGAACATCGGCATCTTACGCGATAAAAATAATTTGCAGATCGAATCTTTCATACAAACCGATGCCGCAGTGAACCCCGGCAACAGCGGGGGCGCGTTGGTAAACTTAAAAGGCGAATTGATTGGAATCAATTCTGCGATTGCCACTGCAACGGGAAGTTACGCAGGTTATTCATTTGCTATTCCAGTAAGCTTGGTAAAAAAAATCATGGATGATTTGTTGGAGTATGGTCAAGTACAACGCGGATTATTAGGTGTCCAAATTGCAGACGTTACCGCTGAGTTGGCCGATGATGAAAAATTGGATGTAGTGCAAGGGGTGTTTGTGCGATCAGTAAATAAAGGAAGTGCCGCAGAGGCATCTGGCATTGAAACGGGCGATGTGATCACGGCTATCAATGGACATACAGTAGGAGGGGTTTCTGAAATGCAAGAGTGGGTAGCGCGCAATAGGCCAGGACAAATTGTGAATGTAACATATAGAAGAAAGGGCGATGTTCGTGTAGTGAATGCTACATTGAAGAAATACGATGGATCAGAAGAAATGAAAAAGCGAGAAGTGAGCTATTCACTAGAAGGTGCGGAACTAGAAGATGTTTCGTATTCTAAGCTCACCCAACTTAACTTAGATGGTGGTGTGCTGATCAAAAAACTTCAAGAAGGAAAATGGAAGAAAGCGGGGTTGAAAGAAAATTTTATAGTTACTCACATCGACAAAGCACCTATTGATAATGTTGCCGACTTGAATCGAATCTTAGAATTGAAAAAAGGTGGCGTGCTTGTTGAAGGGATTGACGTGAAAGGACAGAAGGGTGTGTTTGGAGTGGAGTGGTGAGCTTTAAGTTCAGAGTTTAAAGGTTTAAAAGTTGACGATTAAGTAAATTTTTATTGAAGTAGAATTTTCTTGGTAAGCCGATGATTGCTCGATATGGCAGTAAGAATGTAAAATCCACCTAGCCCAGACAAATCCAAAGTTATTTTGCCTTTGTCTGATTGATCTAGAAGAAATGAAACCTCCTGACCAAAAAGATTATAAACAAAAATCAATTCAATTGGATATTCTGATTTTATCAAAAAAATTTCGCTCTTGATTTGAATTAACTCCATGCCTGATGGGCTTTGGTCAGTTATGCTCGTCACAATTCCATCTTGGATGATTTCAGATCGAAACGAAAAAAGGTTTTTCCTCATCTCAGCAATCTGTCCTTTTGAAAAAAGACTCATACACTCATCCGCTGAGTTATCCATGAAGTTTTGAACCATATTTAGGCCACCGCAAGAAGTCCTGGTTAAATTACAGCCCGAGCTGGGTCCAATTTGTGGAGGCGTATCTGTAATTCCATCATCATCGGTACAACCTCCAGCATTACCCCATAAATGTTTTAGCCCCATCCAGTGACCAATTTCATGTGTGGCTGTTCTTCCTTTGTTAAATGGCGCAGATACCAAGCCGATTGTTCCAAAAAAAAGATAATCAACAACAACTCCTTCAATAGAAGGATCAGAACCTATTGGAGAAGAAAAACCAAAAACACCATCGGCTAAATCACAAATCCAAACATTCAAATAGTTGTTAGTTGGCCAAGCATTCTTACCGCCTTTATCTTTATTATGAATGTCATCATTGGCAAATGGGGCATGCGTAGAAGGTGTCCTTGTTATTCCATTGGTAGGATTACCAAATTCATCATGAACTGCTAAAAAAAAATTAATCTTAGCATTCCCTGCATTTTTTTTGAATACAGCCAGCGTATTAATGGTGTCTGGATTATTTCTAGTGAAATCTTCATTAAGAACTTTCAATTGGGAAGTTATCTGCTCGTCTGATATGTTCTGTTGTGCATTGCTATACACAACATGAACGACTATTGGTATAGAAATTAATTGCCCTTTATCCTCCAACAATTCAGCCCTCTGATTGATAGGATTACTTTTGTATGATTTATAGGAACAATTACGTGCGTCTTGTGCATTCAATACAAATGAATCAATTACTATTGCACAGATTAAGACTGATAGCTTTAAATGGATTTTACCATTTACCTCGTGATCTCTGATAAGATACATATCATAGTTTGATAAAACGAGAACTCCTTACATCTTTATCCACTATTAATTTCAAGATATACATACCTGGTGCAAACGAGCTTACATTCAATTCTATTACTCCATTCTTGATTTTAACATCGTGGGTTTCAATCGTTTTTCCCTCCAAGGAACAGATCACTACTTGAATTTGAACTTCCTTATTAAGCTCTACTTCCAAGTTTAACATCGCTTCTGTTGGGTTGGGGTAGATGTTATTTTTAGTCAACTCGATGAAGGGCAAATCAACTTCTTCATTTCCATCTTGGCGTAGTAACCGTATCGTTATTATCTTTGATTTTGAGTCGCGACAATCGTTTGGATCTTTAATGAAAAGTAATGAATTAAAATCACCCGCACGGAGATATCTGTGCACAGGGTCAGAGAGCGAACTTAAAATCCCATCTGCAAAATCCCAATTAAATGAAACAGGATCTGGATAAGATAATTGAACAAACCGCACGGAGTCACCCACATTGACAAAGGAAGCCACTAAAAATCTGGCCGTTATTGGATCTACATCTGTGGTGACCATTACACTATCTATCTCAGAGCAGTTAAGCTCGTCTTTGCTTAGCACCCAATACTTGTCGGGGGTGCTAATTGTAATGGATGGAGAGCTTGAAGAGAATCCTGACGAAGAGAACCATTGATAACTTATCGCTTGTGGTGAAGTGGCATCCAAGGTACGAGGCTCATTTACGCATATCTGATAGTTCTTTTTAAGTTGATTTACGATCTCCGGATAAATAGTGACTTGAACGGAATCCTTTGTTATACAGCCATTGAGTCTTCGCACCTCCACCCAGTACAGTCCGTTGACGTTAGCACGCAATGTTTTAGCAGTTGAGTTATCAGACCATAAATAGAAATCGCCTGTGTTTCCTGCATCCAAAACGATAGATTGGCCGAAACAAAGAGATTGATCAGTTCCCAGATTTACAGGTGGGCTGTAGTTCACGATTACGTTACTGGTAAATTGCAATGTGCAATTCTGGGGAGTCGTTACTGTAACTCCATAACTTCCCGAGGAAGTAACGATTATTTTCTGAGATGACGCATTGGTTGTCCATACATAAGTTGAACCACTATTTCCTGCGTCAAGAGTGATTTTATCGCAAATGGTTGGAGAAGCGGGCAGAGTATTGACAGGCATTGGATTAATGGTAACCTTAACGTTATCAACCCCTGTGCAATTGAATGAATTGGTTACTGCCACGGAGTAATCTCCACTAGTAGTTGGCTGCAACGTTCTGTTTTTTGAATTGTCTGACCACAGATAAGTGCTCCCAGGGTTTTGCGCGTCTAGTACAACTGGAACGTTTGCACACACTATAATATCATTGCCTAGATTTACTTGAGGTACTGGATTAACGATTAGATTTACATCGTCAGAACCCACACATCCATTCTGATCTGTAATGGTTACCTTGTAATTGCCCGAAGAAGTAGCATTGATTTTTTGTGTGCTACTTCCGTCAGACCAAATAAATGTACTGCCTGGATACCCTGCATCTAATAGTACCGACCCGCAAGCAGTCCTATCAACTCCCAGATTAGGCGTTACATCACCATTGAGTGTTATGTCTACTTGATCTGTAATGGAGCAACCGTTTGGTGTAGTAACGGTGATAGAGTACAATCCATTTGAGGTTACAGTAAGCGTTTTTGAAGTGGCCGCTGTTGACCATAAATAGGAGCTGCCTGGGTTTAATGCATCTAGTGTATAGTTTGTTCCGCAAGTGACTATAGTACCTCCTAAATTTAAAACGGGCAATGCATAAACATCAACCGATTTTGTCTTTTGACTGGCACATCCTTTGTCTGAAGTCGCTTTCAATAAAACGGGGTAGGTGCCTGAAGTTAAATAATTTTTTGATGGACTAATTGTGGAAGAGGTAGTAGCATCACCAAAATCCCATTGATAGGTCAACGATCCAGTATTGACGGTAGATGTATTAGTAAAGATAAAAGCAACATCTTGGCATGCATTGCTTACACTAAAATCTGCTTGCGGAACCGGAAAGACTATCAATGGCTTGACAACAGTGTTGGTGCATCCAAAGCTGGTGGTTGCAACCAAAGATACATTGTAAGTGCCGTCTGCAATGAATGATTTTGATGGATTGATGGAAGTGGATGTGGTTGTATCATCGAAATCCCAATCATAACTTAGGGTTCCTTGGGCAGAGGTTGAGCTATTGGCAAAACTAAAAACCAGATCTTGACAATTGTCAACTACAGCAAACGATGCGACAGGGTTTCGATAAATATCTATCGACTTAGTGATTTGGTTTTTGCAATTAAAATCAGAATTGGCTGTGAGCACAATTGAATACGTGCCTCCACTTAGATAAGATTTCACAGGGACAGTACCTACAGAATTGGTTGCATCACCAAAATCCCATTGATAGCTAAGTGTTCCCGCAGTTATGGAAGAGTTATTGGTAATGGGCACACTAATGTTTTCACAAACATTGTTGACAGAGAATTCAGCTATTGGTGTGTGATGGATATCAACTTGCTTTGACAAAACTGTTATACAATTGGCATTAGAGGTAGCTGTCAAGGTGGTGTTGAAAGAAGAGATGGAGGGAAAAGCGTTCGTAGGTGAGACTTGGGTAGATGTGTTGCCATCCCCAAAATCCCATTCATAAGTTATGCCACCACCGCCTGAAATGCTGGAGGTATTTGTGAAAATAGTTGTCTGCCCAAGGCAAGCATTATCAAAAGAAAAACCAACTTGGGGTAATGGGTACACTGTCACTATTTTGTTTAATACTTTACTACAGCTATAGTCGCTAGTAACGGTAAGTTTAACAGTGTAATCTGCATCTGTGGGAAATGTATAAAAAGGGTCTTGGCTGGTAGAGTTGTCGGTGGTAGAAGCTGGGTCGCCAAAATCCCATGCGTAGGTCATGGTGCCTGGTGATGTAATGGTAGATCCATTTGTAAAAGCCACAGCTTGGCCTGGGCAAGTATAGCCAGTTGTAAAGGCAGGCACTGGCACTGGTCTTTCTACAAGAGTAACCGCTCCTGTACCTTCACAGCCTTTTGCATTCCTGACAACCACTGAATACAATCCTGCTGCTGAGGCAGAGATCGTTTGTGATATTGCACCGGTAGACCAAGCAAAGGAGCTACCCAAATTACCCGCATCCAAGGTGACCGATGCACCCGTACAGAAATTTTGAGTGGCCAGCCCCAAGTTTACAATTGGCGGAGAAGAACAATCTTTACCAGCGAGGGTTACACGCATGTTTGTTGTTATGTTTATGCCTGTTACATCTATGGTGTTGGCAGCTGTGTTTAGTATGCCTCCGTACTTCTTCCACGTTCCTCCGCCATTAGTTGAAATATAGACTTGTAAGTCTAATTCATTGATGCTGCCAGGTATTTCTACATCGAAATAATAAAATCTTAAATTATCAACAGTTCCTCCGTTTGGTTGCACGTCAAAGTACCTGAAAATACTTCCATCGGCTACAGTGATTTGCTGAGCATGGCCCCGTATGATTTTAGCTCCCCCTAAAATTGAACCTGCCAATCCTAAGCCAATTCCATCCAAGTTTACGGCAACGTTAGCAGGCGTAGTAGAGACTGTATAGTTTACAGTACCAGATCCTGTGGTATAAATTCGATTGGTGCTGGTTTCGCTGAGGATACCACCAAAAGTAGGCGTTAAATCAATTTTGGAATTACCTAGATTTAAACTTCCGAAAAGTGTAAGTTTATTTTTTACAACAATATCTCGTACAAGGGTGAGGCTACCATTGACAGTTACGTTGGGAAGAGTGAACAAAGGCGAGGTGGAGGTGCCAGATATGGTATGCGCCCCTGTTCCTGTAAAAATAACATTGCCATCTGAGTTACCAACATCTAAAAGATCAGCCGAAAAATTATTAACCAAATTGCCCGATAAGTTTAATTCGCTTGAGCTACCAACGAGAATCAATTGCGGGTCTTCAGAAGCTGTTGATAGCTTGTTGTCATTCGTGTAACCCCCGTTTGTTACATAGATGCGAGTACCTGAAAAGACATGAATAGTATTTCCTTTGTTCGTAATATCTTGACCACTACAAAATAGGTAGCTCATGCAAGCTAGTACAAGAAAAAAAAGCTTTCGTGGATTTCTCATACTCTGTTATTTTATTTCTCCTGACCTAAGCGAAACCTCTTCTGATTGTACTATCTCACCCAGACTTGAATAGGCCCTCACTTGATAATGATATTTTGTTTTCGCTGCCAATGCTTTGTCTTCATAAGTAGTGGCATCCAAGAGCCCCGTTAATGGTTTCCAAATGCTCTCAGGCTCGGCCTTGCGAAAGACCACAAAGCCTCGCAAGTATTGAGCGGAAGCTGGCCCTGCCCAAGTGACCAGTGTTGTTCCCTTGCGCTTTTGAAATTTCGCAGTGACATCTTTAAAGTTATAACTGAATTTTTCAGCCACGTCAACTGGATATGGATCGGAGTGTAATGAAGTATTTCCAGAGCTATCCAATGCTTGAAGCTCATAATAAAACTTACCACCCTCTTTTACTATGTCGTGGTAGGACTGTGCAGCAAGGGCAATGGCTTGCTCGCTTACCTTTATCTTTGTTGGAGATTTTTCAGTAAAGCGAAACAAATTGTAGCCTGCCAAGTCGGCATCTGGGTTGGCAGCCCATCTTACAACCGCGGTATCGTTTTTAATCAGAATAGTTTTGATGATGGGCTTTAGTGGTGGCATGGCATCGGGCATCTTGGCTGAGACAATCACAGAGGGCAGGCTGTTATTGTATGAAGTATCAACCGCTACCACCTTAAAAGAAAATAAGTTGGAAGCGTTCTTTGCAAACACTTGCGTGTAAGTAGTGTCTTTTAGTGGCTGGGCATTGACTAGTAAAAACTTACTTTCTTTTTGTTTTTTTATAGAGCGGTACACGTAGTAGCCCATTAAATCCAGTTCTTTATTGCGTGACCACGACAGCACTATTTTTCCGGTATCGGGTTTTGCGTCCACATTTTGTGGGGTGGAAGGAGGCACAATATCTTTTACTTCAATGAACGCCCTCTCCGAAGCACCTTCGTTTCCTGATAGGTCAATGGCCGCAACGTAATAGTAGTAATACCCTGCTTGGGGAACTACATCTGTGTATGTGGAATCTGATTTGTTAAGGGTGGATGGGTTTATCCTGCTAAACGGCCCATCACTTTTGATGCTGCGGTATACCGCGTAGCCATTCAAATCTGGTGATGTGCGCCCATTCCATGATACTTGCACGTTCATGGATTGAACAGAAGCTTTTACATCCAATGGCGAGGCCGGTGGGGTTATGTCTGCTATTTTTACTTCTACTTTTTCGCTAAGGGCACACTCTGCACCAAAAAAATCCAGGCCGCCAATGCGGTAGTAATAAGAAACGCCTTCTTGCAAATCTTTGTCTTGGAACATGGCATCTGAGGCGGGCGGATTGCCTTTTGCTTCTGAAAGCACAATGGGTTTTTTAGTGAGCTTCTTGGTAACAGTGTCTTTTGAAGAGCTCCTATAAATATTCACGGCATAGAAGCGGTTCTCATCTGGCTTCCAATTCATCTTTATCACCTCTTTATCACGCTTGGCTGTAAAGTCTTCCACTGGCTTGTCCCATTGATAGGTGCCTGCCTGAATGGTTTTTGAAACCCCCAGTTCTATCTCTTTGGCATTTTCCAACTTCGTGACGCGGTATTCATAGTCGCTGCCCCAAACTAATTTCTCATCATTGAATTGTATGCCTATCAATGTTGAGAAATCCTCACTTTGAAATGATTTGCCGAAAAGGCTCAATAACACAAAGCCATTGTCTTTTGACTTGGATAAGTCTTTGGCGATACTATGAAAGGCTTTTAGCTCTTCGTCCTGTTTTGCCAATGCGGGCGGCACGGCTGGCTGGATAACCAGCGGAGCGTCATTTAGTTTCGTCCAAATACTTTCACCTTGCGCCCTGCGGTAGACATTAACACCTTTTGGGTATACAAAAGATTGCGAGTACCATTTGACATTTATTATTGCCTTGGAGGGGGAATTTAACATGGCGTTTTGCACGAGTACTTTGGCCGATTGCCCGAGGGCAAATTGCGAAACAAAAAGAGCAACGACAACTAGCTTATTCATGACCAGCATTCTACACAAAAGTAATGATTTTAAAGTCATTAAATCATATCGTGAACCCCTACTTGGGTTCTGCGAAACTGTCGTAAACCTCCTTTATTCCAATTAATTGCCACGAGTTTTAACCTTGGATAATTTGACTAATCTGTTAACATTACTCATCACGTTTATTGGGCGAGAACATCAGAGGTGAAAAAGCTTAAAAGCCTAAACCATTACTTTTTACTTGGCTATTACTAATTTTTATAGGCTCAATAAGCTAAGCTAAACACAAAATGAATTAACATTGCCATTTTTATTTACCTTGCCGTTGCTCGTTTTTTTGCAGCGGATTGATAAAATGAAAGGGTTTTGGCCAATTTAATTTTTTTTTGAGAGCATGATCTTTTGGAATAAATTCATTCAACTAGTTAAGAAACCCAGGTTTATTTTAGTGATTTGGATTGTCTTAGCATTGCTTGCAGGTTTAAAAGAGTATGCTGGCCATAGCTATAATAACTATCTTCTTTTTAAGTACGTTTACTTTCATACCGTAAACCAGCAGCATCTTTTTACACAGTACCCTGAAATCTATTTTGACAACAACCACTATGGCCCTTTCTTTAGCTTGGTAATAGCCCCGTTTGCTTTTTTACATGATGGTATAGCCATTCCACTCTGGTTGATTATTGGCGCGTTATCGCTCTTTTACGCCATACGTGCATTGCCAATAGATGATGAGCAAAAGGTTATAATCTATTTGTTCATTACCAGCGAACTTTATACTTCGTACGTGAACACCCAGCTTAACCCGGTAGTGACGGCCACCATCATTTTCTCTTATTGTTTTATTCGTAAAGAGAAGGATATGTGGGCCGCCTTTTTAATTATGTTCGGAACTTTTATTAAATTATACAGTATTGCAGGCTTGGCGTTTTTCTTTTTTTCTAAGCACAAGATTAAATTGATCTCTTATTGCATACTATGGGCGATTTTGTTTTTTGCGTTGCCGATGGCTATTTCCTCCCCAGAATTTATCATCCGCACGTATGATGACTGGTTAAAAGCGCTAACACTTAAAAACTCACTGAATGCCAGTTTAACTGCCCATCAGGACTTCTCAGTAATGGGCCTTTATAGAAGAGCCACAGGCAACCCTGACGTATCGTCACTTTACTTTTTGATTCCCGGTATCTTTCTTTTTTTTGTTCCTTATTTGAAAATATCATACTACAAAAATGAATTGTTTCAGCAGTACCTTCTTTGCTCAGTGCTGATTTTTATCGTCATTTTCAGCAGTAGCTCGGAAGGGTCAACCTATATCATTTCAATGACTGGGGTATCCCTGTGGTTTGTATTGCACCAGAGGCCGCGCTCAAAGATGGTAATTGCTTTAATGGCATTTGCGATTTTGTTAACAAGCCTATTGCCCACTATTTTTCCTTCCTCCATTTATAGGTTGTACGCGCTAAAGGCACTTCCTTCTACTCTGGTTTGGCTCTACTTAACCTATGAAATGATTACTTTTCGGCAGAAGCCCATGATTTATCCTAGCTCTTCTTCAATGATAAACTGAGGGCGTTTTTTTACTTCGATGTAAATTTTAGCCAAATACTCACCTAGCACACCTAAAAAAAGCAATTGAATACCACCCAATAGATACATGGGCAACACTATGGACATCCAGCCTTTTACAGAGTTCAGGAAAAAATAAGAGTACAAAGCATAGCCACTTGCTACCAAGCTAGCCATGAAAACCGAAAAGCCCACTGCCGTCATTATTCGCAATGGCCTCACCGAAAAAGCTGTGATGCCTTTAATTGCGAAAGAAAACATTTTTTTGAAGGGATATTTTGTGTCCCCTGCCCTGCGCTGAAGGCGATCGTAGAAGACACTTGCTGTTTTAAATCCTAAAAGTGGGTAAATACCCCTCAGAAACAAATTTGCCTCACTGAATTTTAGCAGCTCAACCAAGGCTCGTTTACTTGACAACCGGAAATCAGCATGATTATATACCAAATCTACACCCATTGCTTTCATCAGTTTATAAAACAAGAGAGCTGTATTTTTTTTGAAAAATGTATCGCCATTTCTCTTTTTTCTGATACCGTAAACAATATCATGCCCAACTGAGAATTTTTCCACCATTTCTCGAATGGTTCGAATGTCATCTTGTAGATCTGCATCTATGGTGATGAAACAATCAGCATTGCTTTGAAAGGAGCTGAGTCCTGCAAGAAGTGCATTTTGATGCCCGAAATTCTTTGATAATTTGATGCCTTTAATGAATGGTGCCTCTTGATTTATATCTTTAATAATTTGCCAGCTTTTGTCTACACTTCCATCATCCACAAATACAATAAAACTATCTTGCTTAATAATTTGCTCATTAATTAGATTTTTAAATAATTCTTTTAATTGAGAGCTAGAATCACGCACTATTTCTTCCTCATTATAGCAGGGAAGCAATAAACACAGTGTAGGGGCATCTGTGGGTAGTTTCATGCGCCAAAGATAGCGTTAAGAATAACACGATAACTTTAAATCATAATTTAATGATATAAGCTAGTGTATAGTATGGTGGCCTGTTTTCATGCCCGCTGCCACCACCATTATTGTTAATGGTGATACCTGTGGTTGAAGAGTTTGTTGTGCCAGTAGTTATGGTAGCTGCTTTGCTGCCATCTGCACCGCGACCATCGGGCGCAACGGTTCCATATGTGTGTGAGTGCCCAGGATCGTTAATAGAATGGTTGTGACTGGGCATTTCTGCAATAGTTAGCGTGTGAACTTTTTCCCCACCAAGTTTCCCTATAGAGTTGTAATCAACGTCACCTGCATTATAGCCTACAATAAATTTGCCCCTCAGATCAGGCCTGCCAGAACCACCGTCACATAAAGCCCAGCCACTTGGAGCAACTGTACCAGACCACATTACAATTATCCCTGTAGGTACCAATGCATTATTGGCAAAACCCGGAACGCTCAGGTTCGTAGCCGATACCGTGCCTGCACTCGTAGTGCCCGAGACGCTTGCATTACCCGCTAGCGACACATTATTACTGCTCGCAGCTTTTACCCACCCGCTCAGCGAATACCAATTGCTCCCTTGAAAGAAATAGAATCCCTTCAAATCTGTATCATACACCAATAAAGACTCTGGTGTAGCACCCGATGATGATATCGCATCACGAAAGGCAGTGGTCATGCGCGGTATCAATAGCCCTTTATCCGTTGCTTTCAGGTCAAGGATGCTCTTGGCATCTGGGGCATTGTTATTGATGCCCACCTGTGCTTGCACGCTTGCCGCAAAGACAACTGCTGCAAGTAATAAAATAAACTTTTTCATATAGAATGGGTATGACTTGATGAGCCGTGGATGCCTATTCTTTTTCAATAGGTATCGCCAAAATATTATATGTATCTTTTATGGCTGCTTTACTCCGTTCGATTTTCATCTTTGTGGATAAATTGAAGTCATCAATTTTGTACAACGAATATTTCTTTGCAGTAAGCAGATCAAACAACTCCAATTTTTCTTCTTTTAAAGATGGACCAAAACATTCAATAGCCATATACGGCCTATACTGATTGATGATTTCGGGCATGGCTTTAATTATTTCTTTATCATAGCCTTCCGTATCTATCTTAATAAAAGTAAGCTTTGGCAGTAATTGATTATAATTAGCCACTAAGTACTTATGAAGATTCTTACCTGTTACTTGAAATGTGTACCTGACGTTTCTCTTTTCATTATGGGTAAAACCAACAAGCCCACCGTTTCCGTAAGATGGATCTCCAGAGCCAAATGTGAATTCTCCATCTTCTGTGGAAGCAGCAAAGTTTAGTGGAATGATGTTTGTTTTTTCTTTATTGAGTTTAGAGTTGGCTTCAAGAATTTTAAAAGAATGAGGGTTGGGCTCAAGCCCAAGTGTTGTGCCTTCCGCTCCTGCCGCCAAAGCCATGGCCACAGTGGTATCGCCTTGTTGGGCGCCTATATCAATAACAAAATCCCCCCGCTTAATATAATGCTTAAACAAATCAACGTGAGTTTGAGTGAACCTTGCTTGGGACTCACCGGGGTGCATCCACTGAGCATATTGTACCAAACCTTCGTCTTTCAAATTCAATTCTAACTGTTCGAATTCATATTCCTTAAAAGGCTTCTTTTTTCTTTTGAAGATTTGAGCTAAAGAATTGAGCATATCTGACTTTTTTAAAATTTAAGGACAAATTTACTGATTTGAGAAGTCAAGGTCTAAAAATTTAATCTACAGTTTCATAAT
Source organism: Cyclobacteriaceae bacterium (assembly GCA_046155095.1). GTDB lineage: Bacteria > Bacteroidota > Bacteroidia > Cytophagales > Cyclobacteriaceae > ELB16-189. The sequence continues at coordinate 35,342 of JBJXEB010000013.1, read as the reverse complement.
ATAGGCTAATGCATAATAAGGGGGGCGATTTTAATGTGCTAGGCCGCTGCCTGTAAAACTAGTCTGGTTGGCGGTACCTGACCCTGCAGAATTATCAGAGTCTTCGGGAGCACCGCTACCAAATTTACCAAGATTTCCAAACGCTTGGCTTGACCAAGTAAAATCTGTAAAAGTATGATTGTGTGATGGTAATTCACCAATAGAAAGAGCTACGGAATTCTGTCCACCAGTATTACTAACAGCATAACTGTTACCTGCACCTACAATAAATCTATCTCGTAAATCAGGCGTTCCATTGGTCCCATTACATAGCACCCAACCAGAAGGAATAGAAGCTATTGATCCTGACCACATTAAAATAGAGCCACTTGGCACAAGTGCGTTTGTAGCAAACCCAGACACACTTAAACTAGTGGCAGAAACAGTACCACTACTTGATAAATTGCTCGTTGAAATTGATCCTGAATTGGTAATGCTGCCCGAAGAAACAGTACCTGCGCTCATCGTTCCAGTGACGCTTGCATTTCCTGTAAGCGAAACGTTGTTGCTGCCTGCGGTTTTTAACCATTCACTGAGCGAATACCAACTAGTTCCCTGAAAGAAATAGAAGCCTTTCAAATCGGTATCATACACCAACAAAGACTCTGGTGTGGCACCTGATGATGATATCGCATCACGAAAGGCAGTAGTCATGCGGGTTATCAATAACCCTTTATCCGTTGCTTTCAGGTCAAGGATGCTCTTGGCATCTGGGGCATTGTTATTGATACCCACTTGTGCTTGCACACTTGCCGCAAAGGCAACTGTTGCAAGTAATAAAATAAACTTTTTCATGGTGATTTGTTTTTGTTTTATGCTACATAAAAATCACATCCCTTTACCTGTGCTTCCCACACTTGGCCTAAAGTTAAAGAATGAGCGAGTAGGTTACAAATGACAGGGACTCTCTCTGGCTTCAGTTACTCATAGCATTTTATTCAAAGGATTTGAGGAGTTATCAAGGCTTTTTGTGCGATGGGTATGTATTGAAGGAATCCCTCTTTGTCTTCATTTTACTTTCATGGTGCATAACGGAGTATTTGGGTTTTTACATCTTAATCAAGTGGGCATATTTGTTAAGATTTTGAAGTATGTATTTTGGATAGCTTGCATCTATCGGGACAAACTCACAATCTTGGCCTCTACCCAAAATATCCTTGCCAGAATGGATGGCTTCCATTATCGATTCTTCCTTTTTAAATTCTGGCTTATTGAATTCATCGTGTGAGAACGCCTCTAGTTTTTCAATTATCTTTTTGGCACCTCCTAAAAAGCCAAAGTGCCAGCCGCCATCTTCAACAATTATAATTTCTTTTTTATAAATGGGGTTAATGATCGAACGCCAAAAACGATGGTACTTATCTTTCAGTATCCTCATGTTGTCCGCATTCATTCTCTTGCTCACAGCCCTTAGGTCTTGTGGTTTTCTAAAGTCTTTGAAGCGAGCCATTACTGGGCCATACCACCACTCTTCGGACCCTACCATGCTCCTGCAATTCAAAAAATAATAAAAGTTCATTTGCTTGAATACGCCAATGCCTACGCTGCTTTTATGCTGTTGTACCTGCTCTGGCTTAGGTATTTCGTCTAAGTCAGATAAGATGATTACATCGTCTGCTTTACAATTAATGATGCCTTGCATAACTTGATTGCGCTGGTGATCCTCAATATCCCATGCTGTTGGTTTTCTCCAGCGCGAAAAGAAAGAGGAGTAATTATCTACTATTACATGAATAATCTTACTTTCAAATGCCCGATAGCGTTCTTTGTTTTCTTGATAGTGCAATGGCTTGGCATTGCCTTGAAACGTACGCGTTGCTTCTACAATCACAAATCTATCAACCACATCATTCAACGTATTTAATCTGATCTCCAGCAGATCAAGTTCATTGAAAAATATGAAGCAGTCGTAGGTCATGTATTAAATTTGCATAATCACAGCTTTATAATGTAGGCAAGGGCGTAATAAGGAGGTCGAATATCTACCGGAGAATTGGTTGTCGCATTTCTTGCAGTGGTCGCAGTACTGCTTCCCCCAAAGTTAAATATACTGCCAATTGTATATCCTGTTGTATTAATCTGAGGGCTAGCCGGGTTATCATTGATTGGATGAACGTGAGGAGGAAGCTGATTGGCAGATAGTGTGACCGATTCTGATCCGCCACTGTTCCCAACTGAATAACTCCCTCCCCCACCTATTATAAATCTCCCTCTCAAATCTGGCCTGCCCGAAGTGCCATCACATAAAGCCCAGCCTGTGGGGGCAACAGTACCAGACCACATTATAATTGCACCTGGCGGTACTAATCCGTTACCGTTTATGGCCGAAATACTCATACTACCTGCTGAAATATTACCACTGGTCGATACGCTTCCTGCCGAAATGTTTCCCGTACTTGTAAGGCTATTGGTAGTTAAGGTTCCAGAATTTGAAATACTGCCTGAAGAAACGGTACCTGTTGTACCTATATTACCTGCACTCATAGTGCCCGTGACGCTTGCACTACCCGCTAGCGACACATTATTACTGCTCGCAGCTTTTACCCATCCGCTCAGCGAATACCAATTGCTCCCTTGAAAGAAATAGAATCCCTTCAAATCTGTATCATACACCAATAAAGACTCTGGTGTAGCACCTGATGATGATATCGCATCACGAAAGGCAGTTGTCATGCGGGTTATCAATAACCCTTTATCCGTTGCTATCAGGTCAAGGATGCTCTTGGCATCTGGAGCATTGTTATTGATGCCCACCTGTGCTTGCACGCTTGCCGCAAAAGCAACTGCTGCAAGTAATAAAATAAAGTTTTTCATGGTGATTTGTTTTTGTCTTATGCTACATAAAAATCACATCCCTTTACCTGTGCTTCCCACACTTGGCCTAAAATTAAAGAATGAGCGAACAGGTTACAAATGAAAATTAGGAGCTGCACGCGTTGCAAACGCGCGCCAACATGGGGGTGAGGATTGGGATTGTTAAAACCCACCTGTGCTTGCAAGCAGGCGACTATGGCAAAAGTTACGAATAACAAAGCAAATCTTTTCATAGCTACTGCTTTTATCAATTTAAACAGCAAACAAAAATAGGATAATTCGGATGAAAAGCACGAGAGTTTATCTTCACAGTCATAATACCCAAAAGGGCGCCACGCCCAAGACGAGCCAGTAACACTAACCCAAAGTAGAAGAATAATATTCTGCGAAAGTTAGCCGCTAAAAGCAGCACGAAATAATATTTTGTTGAAACCTTCCCGCGATTTGCGGCAAGCAATTGTCAAGTTGCAAGCCCCCCCGAGATTAGCGGCAGCCAATTGCAAGGTTGCAAGACCTTCCCGCATTTAGCGGCATCCAATTGCAGGGTTGCAAGACATTGCCGCATTTAGCGGCAGCCAATTGCATGGCTGCAAGACCTTGCCGCAAGTTTGCGGCAAACTTTAGGATCAAGAATATGCCATCTTTTTGCAACTTTAGTCAAATTCACATCTTCCAATTCTACGTATTCCATAACCATATAAACTCCCTGATCCCTGTTTCATAGTTATCTGTTTATGCTTGCGCCCGAGTCCCCGAAACGGGTGACTCGCGCGAGAAAAAAAATTAAAGAATGAGTGAACAGGTTACAAATTAAAGTTAGGAGCGGCACGCGTTGCAAACGCGCGCCAGCGAGGTGATGGAAAATTAAAGAAAAAATTCACTCATAAGATTGTTGGTCGGGAGACCAACAATAACTAAAAGATTTTTGACCAACGTCAACTAGGGTATGTCATTCTTGTTCATTATCTTGGAATTGATGTCGAGATACTTTTTATGTCTTCGATAGCGTTATCAAAATAATATTACCTTTATTTCCAAATCTTAGATGCAAATAACAATTAGTGTAATAATATTTTCTCCAAAGATTTGATTTACCTAAGATCGGTAATTGTTCTCCACCGCCAGATTCGAATTCTTGCAATCCTGTCTTTTTGTGAACAATGATATCATTATCCTTGAAATCTATGCCACAGGGAAGTTCATCAGGATAAGCATTATAACCATTTGAATTCTCACCATGAAGATGGATAGTACTTAAAATCCTATTTTCATCAAAGACAAATCCAACTCCTATTTGCTTGTTAGTTAAGTAATAACTATTTCCTACTTGCTCAAGCTCTAAGTTTTTAAGGTAAGTGGGTAGCAAGCTAGCATTACGAAGATCACTTAAACTAGTACCTAGCAGTTTTGAAAACTTATAGTCAAGTTCCATATTATTTTTATTGCTTATATAATCCTAGTTTCCTATTCATTTCGTGAATTCGCTCAAAGGCCATATCTATTTCTTTATTTGAAGCTCCGCTTTCCAAAAGCGGCTTCCTAATGTTTTCCATATCCTTCTTTGCAGCCTCAAATAAATTCTTCGAGTCGCTTAAAATCTGCTCACTTGAATTCCTTCCACCATACGTTCTTGAATACGTTTGATGAATCTTGGTTTCATAAAGAAGAGTTGTACCCTCATCATACAATTTTTTTGCTTCATCAATCGTAAGTTCTACACCTAATTTAGTTTCAAGTGATTTCTTGATCGCGGCAAAGGATGGAATATGGTCTGGTGTCATTTTATCTTTGGCACTATTCTTAGCAGAAGATGAATAATCGGATACGTTTAGCTTTTCGCCTAATTTGGGAACAGAGGCTTCTGTTGATACAACTTTCGATTTAACTTCCCCCTTTAGCTTTTCTAAATCCACCCGCCTCTGCTGCATTTTAAAGCGCGCCTGTCTGTTTATGGTATTCCGCCATGCTATGCCCAAGCCCCTGAACATATCGTTCATCGCCTTCAACGTCTGGTTTAGGAATACCATTTCCAGGTACTGCTCGGCTATGAAGTAGGCCTTGTCGGTATTGTATTGTGCCACGTATTGTTTGTAGCCATCGCCAATGGAAAGGGGCACAACAAAACCTTCTTGCTCGGCTTTTTCGATCTCCGTCCACAACACGCGAGATGATTTTATGGCCGGCCTTACTTTCAAATCAGCAAAGCTGTAGGTGTAGCTGGCATAGCAGTAGAGGCCAATGTAAATTCCCTTGATGGTTTGTGCCAAGTGGAACTTGCTCTCCAATGCCAACCTTGGATTTTCGCGGCTGGTCTTGATGTAGTTGGCTATGTTGGTATAGCCTGCGCCTGTCACGGTGCCGCTTGGCAGAGCTTCTTTGGCCAAAGCGGTTACCGCTTCCAATCGGTTCAGTTCATTTTCCAAATCTTCTTGATTGTTGATCTTGGGCACCACAAAACTTTCCCAGTCAACAGAGCCATCGTTATAACCGGCTTCAAGCCCTTCCCATAAATTAACGGTGGAGTAGATGATATCCACATCGCGCACAATGTCATGCGTAGGATCGTTGAGCACATATTTAAACTTGGCATCGAACTGTGCGAGGTCGCAGATGCCTGCCTTGGCAAGTATGTCGAGATGCCCCTTCTCCAATTTGTGCCCATCGAAGCCGTACATCTCCATGCCGCCCCCGTAGATTTTGAATTTTTTCCCTGCGAGCCTTCCCTCAAAATCATTTTTCAATTTGGTGACCTGTGCTGTTGTGCAAGGTACTGCTGCATCGGGGAAGCGTTCGCTGCCCGTTGCCCCCATCGCCCCCTCGTCATCGCCTTCCAAGCAACCCATTATTCCTTGCCCAATATCTGCGCTGGCTACCTGAGTGCAGCCCCTTGAACCAAGCACTTGAGACTTTACACTACCAGGAATATTAATCAAAGTGAATGTCACAAACTTCGCATCCTGCGGTAGCCCCTTTGGCCTCGCCCCTTTTGCACGGGCGAGGTATGCCTCGGTGCTCACATCCTGGCTATAGTTGATAAAAACATAAAGTGGTGTTTTCCTTTTCTTGAGCGAGTCCTCTAATTGCTTTACAAAAGCATCCTTTCCCGCAAACTGCACTTGCGGGCTGATGTACAAATATTTAGTGGCTACAAAAGCGGGCGCAGCGGCCGGTGGCGCAGGGGGTGGCAATGGAAGTGGAGGGTCTGCCTGTGTATCGTTAGAGGATTCGCCTGTGAGGCGCTCAAGGTTTTTGTTGAGGTAGTCAACTACAATGCTCTTGGCTATGTCCTCCTGTCCTTTGCTGTCCTTGCCCAATATAAGGTTGGCGATCAGCTCACCACTGTTCTTTACCAAATCATCCAGCAGGGTGTTCATCCGGCTTTGGTCCTTCACTATCAGGTCGGCCACGGCCGCCACATTGATGGAGTGCCGCATGGTTTTGTGTATGCGCTTGCGCTTGCGTATCTCGGCAAAGCTCTTGGCATGATTACTCGCAGCGTCTTTAAAAACCAAGGTGTCGCTTTCCGCTCTAAGTGTAACCGGGCTGGCAAACAAAGGGGTGAGCGATGCCCCCGTATTCTCTAACGGGAAATTGTTTTTCTCCAGCTCGGTGATCAGCTCGCCAATGTTGCGGGCGTTCACCGTTGAGTCTTGCCGCAGCACGGCCAGTGTGTCGGTTGCTTTTTTCTTTTTGGCAGAGAGGGCCTCGGTGAGTAGCTTCTTCAGCAAACTGTTGAGGTCAATGGTGAACTCCTTCACCTTCACCAACAAGCTGATGGGTGGGTCTGTGCCTTTCTTCAACGTGATCCGCTCGAGCCCCACTTTGCCTATGGGGAACTTTACAGTGTTGCCAGTGCCTACCACATTCGTCCACGCGAGTGCGCCCGTGAGCAGCACATTGTTATTGTCCACCGCCTGGAGGGTGATGCCCTCGTTGGCCTTTTGCCATACTTCTATGGTTTGGTTGTTGAGGTACATTACATCATTGTAGCGGATGGCTATGTCGGGCTCAAAGGTGCTGCCGATGGCAGTTTGCAGGGCATCCAGCGCGGCAAAGATGGCGGTGTTTACATCGGCCTTGGCCAAGCGCGGCTGTGTGTATGTTTTGCCCAGCAGTGCGCTGCTCAGGGCGGGGTTGGCCGCGGCCACGGCTGCGCGCAGTTTGTCTTCGGTGGTTTTAAAAAGTGCGGCCACGGTATAGCTGCTGGCGGTAGCATCTGGCGTAAACCAAACTTCTAGCGTAAGGTTGGGCGGGTTGAGCGTGCTGTATTGCGCATCGGATATTTCGTTGAGTTTTTTTAGTATCCACTCATCGCCATTCAGCAATCCTTTGGGGTACACATTCACAAAGGTGGCTTTGCGAAAGGCATTGAGGTGTAAGCTCAGCTCGGGGTTCTGCACAAAAGACTGTAGCAGGTCGGCAGCTTTTGCATACTCCCCTAGGTCTACTTTGTCGGAGAGGTCCACGCTAGAGTACATGGTGAAAGCTGATACCCAGTGCAAGATTTTTTTCAGCGTGTTTTTATCTACCGTGGTGTCTGCCTCCACTTTCTTGAATGGGCCGGCCACAGCAAGCGATGCACCAGTGGATAGCAGTAGGATGATGAGTATTTTTTTCATCCTGTTATAAGTTTTGTTTAAAGCTTGCATCAAAATTGATATCAACAATACTTAACAATCGCACGTATCCTTTCAGCCTACCCTGTAGTGTTACAGGTGAAGGCTCAAAGATCATGAGGAGGTCACCCCTTGCATAGAGTGATAGCACACTAAAGCGTTGCCATCCATCAAAAGGCCAAGGGAATTCGTAGTTGATACCTACATCGGCCCACACATCAGCCCAGATACCAGCCCGAAGCAAGGCAAAGTTTGGTTTATAGCGGATGGCCACCTGCACACCAAAGGCCACGCCTGCATCAAAATAAATATTGACAGTAACAATGCCAAAATTCATGTTGGGTGTTTGGAACTTGAAAGAGTACTGCACACCTAAGCCTAGTTCGGCTTCGCTCTCGGTGATGGCAAGCCAGCCCGTTGGTGACCAACCTGCGCAGGCAGGGATAAAAATAACGCGATCTTCGCGCGAGCCTACCTCCACGCGCCACTTACCCGGCTTGGTATCTACCAGTACAGAGGCGGTTGCGCACAATTGCCCAGGTTTGTTGATCTCTACGCGGCCATATCCTAAAAAATGTTGTTCGGCTGAATTATAACTGAAGCGAACAATGCCCTTGACTGCCGCTGCGGGGTCAATCTCTAGCACCTTAGGGCTTTTGTTCATCAGTTGCAGGTTTCCATCAAACGTGACCACATAGTTTTTATCTGCTCCCATGATGTACTCGCCCGCTAGATCCAATCGCATGGTCGTGCCACTATTGCTGCGATCGAACAAAATGATATTGAGGTAGGCGCCATAGTCATTGGTGTAATCGGGCAGTATTGGTTTAGCGTCTCCGTCTTTCATGTGGCGGTACACGCGCCCAGACACACCCACCATGTCGGCCACGCCTAAATTAACAGGTGATTGCAACGCTCTCGCTTTCTTGGGCAGCACATCGCCCAACTTGTAGGTGGTGCCATCGTTGGGTGATATCTGCGCAAACCAATAGTGTTGGTCATCTGCGGTGCGGCCGTTCAAGTAAATTACCTTTAGCGAAAATTCTTTCGGGTGCTTTACTAGTACATCTATATCACCAACCCACACGTTGCCATACAGGGGTTGATCTTTTTTGTAGAATACAAATCCATTGAGCTCCAGTATTTTTGTCTTCAACTGCACATTTACAGAATCGAGCGAGAAAAAATATTTCACACTCCATCGTTGTGCCGAGCGGGAGAAGTTGATGGGTACATGTACCCCTATTTGTTTGTTTATAAAATCAGAAGCTGCTTTGCCTATTGTTTTACTAGCCACGTCTACAAGGGTATTAACCGCAATTGTCTTTGCACCTGCTTCAATTTCATGCACAATCTTATCGGTGTTAATTCCTTTCAGTGCATCGTTGGCGGTATTACCAATCATGTTGGACAACGATGAGAAATTGATTTGATCAAATACCTTGCTGGCAATTTTGCTCAGCACGGTATCTACTCCTGCCACTAAGGCCTGTGGAACAGCTTCTAGGTTAAGACTGCCCTCTAATGAGCTGATTACAATTTTGGTAGCGGCTACTTGGATATAGTTATTCACCCGATCGGCAATTTGCACTTGAACCAAATCGGTGAATGGAGTGGTGATATTTTTATTGATGGAGGCCTTGATGGAATTGTTTACCTCAGTGGTCACTGACTTTACTACTACATTGGCTAGCTGCTCTATCTGTGCAGAGAGATCGACTTTATTATTTTTAGTACCATCAATGACCTTTTGAGCGATGGCAAATACAAGTGAAGTAACTTTGTCTTCTACTTGGCGCTGAGCTACTGCTATGATCTTATCCGTTTCGTCTTGGATACGCTTGTTGACTTGGGCAGCTTTGCGGTCTATGGAGTCTCTTAGCGGTTTGGTCAGCTTATCAATAACGGTGGAGATAATCTCTTTGACTATCTCTTGCTGTTTGGGATTGAGTTTGCTCAATAGCCCTCCCTTTTGAGGCGTGATGGTAGGATCAGTAGCAGCCGTGGAAAAGTTTTTGGTGGCATCTCCTATGGTGACTGCTGTGGTCTGCTGGGCTGTAAGTTTGTTCAGCGCCTCATTTGCCTCTCTTTTTGTCTCTTCGCTAGTAGCATTAATGTCTTGTTCAATTTTATTGCTGGTGGTTGCAAACTCTTGCTTGACGGAGGTAACTTCAGATTCGGATATGCGTTGTGGCTGCCCCGGTATATACGCGGGTGCGGCAGGTGCCCATTTGTTTTGGATGGTGGAAAATATGTTGAGGGAAGGCGGGCCATTCTGGCCAGCCACATCATCGCCCATGTGGGTTTTGCCGGTTACAGCAAATGAATAATATCCTTCGCTGCTCCCTGCAGCAATACCGTCTAGGGTTACCGGATAGCCGCTGAGCGTACCTTGCAGTTGTGTGTCCAGCGCTTTCGTTCCGTAAGGGATGCCAAATCCAATTTTATAGTCTCCCCATATTTTAAAATCGCTCACTGACTGAGCCGTGATTTTTAGCGATGGCCACTCCACTGTGAGGGACATGTTGATCAATCGCTGCTCTTCAAACGCACCCCGCTTTACCGTTATTATAATTTCTTGCTCTCCCCCGCCTTTGTTAAAAGTAAAAGGTTTATCATCAAAGTTATCAAGGTACCCTGCTTGCAATCCTTCATCTGTAACGGGAATGGTGAAGGAATAGAAATCGGTGGCACTAAACACGGGCAACAAAATTTCACCGGTAAGCGCGCTACTAGAAACTCGGTTTCGTTCTATTTTTAAATCAAAATGATTGATTCTGCCGAAGAAGGAATTAAAGTAAATGGTGTCTTTTTTGAAATCAGAGGAGAGTGTGAAATTCAAACCTAACCCGTCCACCCATGGATTGGACTGATTTCCTGTACCATTAAAGACGTGAATAACCTCTTTTTTGAAACGCAATTGCGAAAGTTTGTCTGTAAAGCTATTGTAGTCTACTTCGTATTCGCGAAAGTAAACTCCTTTCCAAAAGGGATCGGATGATTTGCTTCCTGGTGAGATTCCTTCGGATAAATCTACCGTTACCAAAGCAGGGTGCAAGTAGATGCGAGTGTTGTTGATAGGGGCGATGTCGCTCGTTTCAACTTTTAAACTATCTAGATAAAATAACTGCCCTGTGCGCGGAAAGGGCATGGTTATTTTTCCTCTTTGCTTTCCCTTTACTTTTTCAGGCAATTGAATGTTGCCTTGGAAACGGAGCTCAAACTTGTCTTGGCTGATCAAAAAATCAGATTCGGGGCTGAGCTGCAGATTAAAGTCAAGTGGATCAAGCAATTCAAAATTCTGGCTGCTTAGTTTGGCACTGCCTAGCAATTGGTATCGATCATAGTTCAGCCAAGTGCGATCTGACTTTACAAAAGCTAGTTTTCCATCTTTGGTAGCATGTGGCAACTGCCATTGTACTTCGCCCTCTAAGGCCAACTCTGCTCTGCTGAGTTTTACTGAGCGTGGATAGAATGTGGCATTACCGTTCTGCGATTTTCTGGGTTGCAATGGAATTGGTTGTGGGTTTTGGATCTCGGCCATCAATTCGCCCTCTTCCAAAACCCAGTAGCTCACAATGCGTTTCAACTTTAATTTTTCAAAAGGGATTTCAATACTGTCCGTTAGGTTTCGTCTAAACTTGCCAATGCCAGAGAAATTTAATGAGTCATTGTTATTAGCTTTTATTACTGAAACCAAATGCCTTCCTGCATAGAAACTATCAATAACAGGCGGGCCGATAAATTTTTGCACGTCACTCTTGGCAACTGTTTGCCTACCGCTATAGGCCGTAATTTGCCATGCATATTGAAGACCTGGCTTTAGTGGTTTGCGCACCAGCATATCCAAGCCACTGGTTGAAGTAGTTTCAAAAGTCCGCTCAACATGCCAAGGAGTATTATTTTCAATGGCTTGTTCGGGGGTTTGTCCATCTGAAATGGCTGCAATTTTAACTTCGTATAAGAAAGGCTGGTTTCTAATCTTCAAGTCTGGTGCTGCCCAACGGAAATAAGCCAATTCAGCTTTCTTAAAATTCTTATCGGCCAGTGGTGCAGATGTTTGAATCTTGCCATTCTCTGGGTAGCCATAGTGAAACCAACATACTTCGCTCAGCCCGTTATTTTTAAACAAATCACGACCGCCAATATCCTTGGCGCGGATTTGATAAACGTAGGTCTTGCCTATATCTAAGGCAGGCGATGATAGGTTGTAGTTAAAAGAGGTTTGTTGCAAAGCGTCTGATTCAAAAACTTGCAACACTTTACCATTTGCGATGGAAGTAAAAGGATTTGCGTATGGGTCTGTTACTTCATATACCACCAGTTTATACTCAGTTCCTTGCGTGGCGTTGGGCGAAATAGCATTAAACAATTGCCACTGAAAGGGGATATTGAGCGGAACAAACGGATCAACAAATGCATCGCACTGTGGGCTAATGACACGTGGTGGGTCATTCAATCTAATCCAAGCGGTGGCACAAGCCAAGTTTGACAAAACAATGCCTGTTGGGTAATCCAGTACCTCAATGCAAAATGTGTAGTTCCCTTCTGGAAATCTTCCGTTTTGTAAAAACGCATTGGATGAGGCGCCTAGTATAGATAGGTTTTTAAAGTCAAAATATTCAACAAAATCAGCACTTGATAATGGAACTGAAACACCGGGCGTTACTACAAGAGGTGCGGATGGCTTAAACTCAGGCCTGGTTTGTAATTTTAAATCAACGCTTTCGATTTTAATTCTTAGCCGCACTTGCCAGGTTGGCTCCCGAAAATCATTAAACACAAAGTTGAATTTAAGAATATTACTTCCTGGAGAAATGAAGTCACTCAAGTAGGCTGAGTAAGGCGGATTGAGCGTTGTATTTCCTGTAACAGGAAATTTTTGCTGAGCATGTAGCACAAGGCCAATGATGGTGATAGCAAAAAGAAGAATGTACTTTTTCATAATAATTTCCCTAAAACACTAACGGCATCCAATGTCGTTAAGCTAAGCCCTTTTTTAAAACCTCACCACGTCCCTCTCCACAGAGAAGAGGTCAATGGAGCTAACTTAACGATATTGAACTGCTACCTTATCTTACTAACTCATTGTCTGGTGATGGTGAATCCGGTATATGCAGTCCAATTCTTTCTGGTTTTGCCCAAGAAGTATAGTCAACAATTAAAATCTGCTGGGCTCCGCCCGATGTAGAGTATCCACCTTGCTGCATGGGTGCTATTTTACTTGTAAAGGCCTTTGTGTTCGATTGAGCTTCAATGACATAAATATCGTATTCCTCTGCCATATCTTTTAATGGCACACTGGTTTTACTTTCAAAGTTAACTCCTTTCGCTTTTAATGTGTTGAATTCATCTTCAGTGAACCATGAATACTCAGTGGACGCAGTTGGTGGGGCATCTCCTTTTTTTACCAGTTTGAATAATTTTGTTCCTGAAGCAAATGTTCTTGCTTTAGGGATTGAATTACTGTACCTCACTATTTCATTTATTTTGGGGAAGCTTTCAGATGCTCCCACCACCCCTATTTTTCTTAATTCCTCTAGCAACAAGTTAAACGTCTTTTGATCAATATCACTAACCGTCTTTCCGCCAATGATGGTCAAATCAGTAGCACTCTCATCATACTTACTTTTTAATGTTGCAATCCGTCCCCTTTGTTTTTCTCGCAGCTCCAATAACTCGTCCACTTCACTAGCGGCTCCTTTGGTATCCCGTTTTTTATTCTTAAAGTCTATATTGTTTGATGCTTTGTTACGTTCCCTTGTCACTTCTTTTGAGAAAGAATAGTTATAGGTAATCCCACCCCTAAACTCAGTAAAGCTAGGCGTAGTTGTTATTTTAGAATTTCTATTCAGAAGAGATAAATCCACTCCAAAGGAATGTTTCGATTTCGTTACGTACGCGCATGTTGCGCGCGCACTTATGTTTTCATTCAACAGGTTAGATTCCTGAAAAAATTGTATGTAACTGGAGGAAAATGAAGTCTTTACTTTTTTTTGTAGAAAGAGTTTGTTAATGGTTACAGTTGGCCCAACAGAGTTAGTTAGTTGTGTTACTTTATTGGAGTTGTAATTGAGATTAGCATTGAAATTTACATCCTTCTTTGAATTAGCCGTCTGGTATCCAACGTTCGCATTGTAAAATACGGAATTGTTGTCCTGCTTATCCGAAGCTACTTGATAGTTTGCACCAAAAATCATTCCTCTGGTCACATCGCCTTTCTTTACTGTATAATTGACATTTCCATTTACGCTATTGGTTACTTGCAAATAAAGCAACGTGTCAATTCTATCAAGTTGAGATTGTTGATAAAACCTATCCAGCTTGGTGGTGCTATTAAAGTTATTGTAGGCAATGGAGACATTCCACTTTTCATTAAACATAAAGCTAGTTGTAACAGAGCCAATAAATCTTTTTACTTGGGTTTCTTGATTATGATTAAGGTTATTTTGTTGCACGCCCACATTGGTTGCTATGTTAAGTTTGTTTTTAAAAAAAGCAGTTGCCACACCACCCGTAATATCCTCGAAGTCATTGTTCATAAAAGGCGACCCCATCGTCTTGTAGTCAGGACCAAGTCTTCTATACTTAAAATTCAACTGATACGTATTTGCCTTATAACTCATTTGCCCTTGAAAAGCTCCATTGAACTGAGATGAAATGGTGGGAGTAAAGAGCCCACCCAAATAGTTGGCATATCGATAGGAAGTAGATTCTGCCTCAGGATCACGAGTATCTTTCGTGTAAGCACTTAGTGCATACTCTACATTTATGCTTAACCGATTGCCTAGATTTCGCCTCACATTAATGCCTGTCACAAAATTTTCGGCTGGTGCAATCTTTAGTTTGTTGGCAGAGGAATCGGGAATTGAAAAGGGGTCGTCTCTCCCTCTAAAGACAATCAAGTCAACCTCTTGCCCATTTTTACCAAGAGTGATTTTTGCACCATACCCCCACCGCTCGTAGGAAGGAATCCCCAGCTCAAGATCATTCAATCCTCCAGCCAATCTGGCCTTGGCCAATCGCCCATACATGGCACTAACTTTTACGAGGCTATTAGGTGGCACTACTTCCACGCCAGCACCTAAAAAGATGGTTCCAGCCAAAGTAAATTCTGAAAAATTCAAACTTCGATAACCAAGATGAAGGGTAACAAACTTATAGTTTGGGCTAATGCCAAATTGATTAAAGGGTTGAGGATAGCGAAAAGTTTGATCTTGCTGACTTAGGTTAAAAGAAAATGGAGCTGTTATCTTCCAATAGTTCAAAGTCAAATTTGCTGATAAGAGCCAATAGAAAGGATCTCTTCTTGCGGCAATACCTGATATACCATAGCCAATGCCCGAAGCGTTTATTGAACCCGATATTCGTAGCTTTTGGTCTTGAGAATAGCCGTCTGTTACAAAACAAAATATTGCACCCCAGGCTATTGCTCCAAATCTGAGTACATTGATAAGTTTATTAAACGGAAAGCGAACGGTCATTTTTAGAATAAATAAATTTAACGGCTCAGGGCCCTAACGAGGTGGTCTTTCCGCACAAAATCGCTAACAATTCTTAACAAGATGAAATGCCTATCAACGAAGTAGACCCAATGGGATCATAGTTGACAAAGGCATACCATGCCTGCGTGCCGAATGCCACTACGGCATGCAGGCATGTGACTTTTAAAAATAGATATTAACACGCGAACAAAAAAAGAAATTCAAGCAATTAACGCAGATTATTTTCACATCCATCTCACCTTATTTGAGTATCCAAATTCTGCTTACCTTCGCACTTCATTTCAACTACTATGCAAAATTTCGGAATCAAAGAAGCCCTTACAACCCTAGGGATAAAAAGCAATAACCTCGGCACCTCCACAGGCAAAAAATGGTATCGCACCTCAGGAGCAAACTTAACCTCTTACTCTCCTGCTGACGGAAAAATAATCGGAAGGGTAAAATCCACCGATGAAAAAACATTTTCTAAAGTGGTGAAGCAAGCGCAAGCGGCTTTTGTAGAGTGGCGACAAGTGCCCGCGCCAAAACGTGGTGAAGTGGTGAGGCAGATTGGAGAAGCACTTAGAAAATATAAAGAACCGCTCGGCAAGCTGGTTTCTTATGAGATGGGCAAGTCGTATCAAGAAGGCTTGGGCGAAGTGCAGGAGATGATCGACATCTGCGATTTTGCCGTAGGGCTTTCGCGCCAGTTGAATGGCTTGACCATGCATTCCGAGAGACCGCTGCACAGAATGTATGAGCAGTATCATCCACTTGGTGTGGTGGGTATTATTTCCGCTTTCAATTTTCCTGTGGCCGTCTGGGCGTGGAATTCTATGCTGGCTTGGGTGTGTGGCGATGTTTGTATTTGGAAGCCATCAGAAAAAACACCGTTGTGCAGCATTGCGTGTCAAAATATTGTGAACAAAGTTTTCGCAAAGAACAAAGTGCCAGAGGGAGTGTCATGTATCATCAATGGCGATTATAAAGTTGGACAACTGATGTGTGCCAACGAAAACATTCCATTAGTATCTGCTACTGGTTCCGTGCGCATGGGCAAAGCTGTGGGAAGAACGGTGAGCGAACGATTGGGCAGAGCCTTATTAGAACTAGGCGGCAACAACGCCATCATCGTTACAGAAAATGCAAATTTGGATATGGCCATTCGTGGCGCATTGTTTGGTGCAGTAGGCACGGCTGGGCAGCGATGCACTTCTACACGTAGATTGATCATCCATGAAACCATCTATAGCGAAGTGAAGACCCGCTTGAAAAAAGCATACTCACACTTAAGCATTGGCAACCCACTCGATCAGACCAACCATGTAGGACCATTGATCGATAAGCTGGCTGTGAAATCATATCGCGCTGCGTTATCCAAAGTAAAACAACAAGGAGGAAAATTTGTGGTGAGTGGTGGTGTGCTTTCTGGTAAAGGTTATACTTCTGGCTGTTATGTTAAGCCCGCCATTGCCGAAGTAGAAAATCATTTTGAGATTGTGCAACAGGAAACATTTGCCCCAATTCTTTATCTCATCAAATACAAAACCATTGAGCAGGCCATTGCCTTGCAAAACGGTGTGAAGCAAGGTTTGTCTTCCGCCATCATGACCAGTCATTTGCAAGAGATGGAAAAATTCCTCTCGCATGGTGGTTCGGATTGCGGAATCGCTAACGTAAACATTGGTACATCAGGTGCAGAAATCGGTGGAGCATTTGGTGGTGAGAAAGAAACGGGTGGTGGCCGCGAGTCAGGCTCTGATTCTTGGAAAGTATACATGCGCAGGCAAACCAACACCATCAACTATGGCAATAGCTTACCGCTTGCACAAGGAATCAAGTTCGATATCTAATGCCGCTTGGAAAACTAACGCAATACTCCTACTTTCACCCATCTTAAACGTTAATTATGTCAGGTAAAAAGTACAAAACAGTCATGTTGATCGATGATAATGAGATCGACAACCTCATCAACCAAAAGATGATTGAGGCGGCATCCATCACCGAAAACATTTATACACACACAGGCGCGAAAAGTGCTATCGAGTTTCTGCGGAACATGGAAAAAATGGACGTGGCTGATAAAGTATTGCCAGACATCATTTTCTTGGATATTGATATGCCGCTTATGGATGGATTCCAGTTTTTGGATGAGTTTGAGAAGCTGACACCGATCACCAAAAAGAAGTGCAAAATCGTGATGCTCACTTCCTCCATCAATCCGCAGGATTTCAGCCGCTCAAAAAAATATAGTAATGTAAAGCTCTACCTCAACAAGCCGCTCTCTCACGATAGTATTGTGAAGTTGGACGTTTAGTAGGAGATAATTAAGAATTACGAGGTACGAATTACGAGTTACAAATCGTAATTCGTACCTCGTAATTTTTACAGCATTGTCACTAGTCCTGATCCGTTTCAATGGCCGTAAGCTTCTTAATAAAAGCTTCATCCATTTTTATAAAAAAGGTAGGAGCAAAGTAGCCCACCTTTGCTTCTTTGAATCTAGGGATGAGCGAGGCGATTTTCTTAGGTTTCTCTTTCTTTGCCTCACTGGTGGCAACTTTCAACATCTTAAGAAACAATAGCACATTTTCACATTCATCTTTGCCAAACAATCGTATTTGTCTTTGCACGCTGCTGGCGTGTTGATTAAACAATTCAAAATCCTTGAGCAAACAATATTGCAATGCCAGTACCGCTTTGATCTCCATTTGAACAAACGGATATTTTTTTAAACTCACTTCGTTGATCAACCCATTGATCAATTTGGCGGCTTCTTCATACCTATCCAAATAGTAATAGCCCAATGCTTTATACATAACAAAGATCACATGCCGTGGCACATCCTGCGGGTCCGACTCTATGTCAGCAAAAATCTGTTCGTTCTCTGCGTTCAGTTCTTTCTCCGTACCCAGGCGCAGGCTGCGCTCCAATTTGGAAATGAAAAATTGTATGGAGAAAGTGAGTGTAGTGTAATTCACCAACAAGTTAGCGGCCGCATCGTTCACTTCCTCAAAATACTTCTCAGCCTGCCTATATACTTTGTAGTGATTGTAGTACTCCAATCTCAAAAACTCAAAAACCAAGTTGAGATGGAAATACAGCGGATCAAGATTATACGTTTCAAATATCTTTTGTGTGTGTGCGAAAATATCCTCTATGGATTCGCCCTCTTGCTGCAGGTTATCATCTTGCTCTACAAAAAGACGATGGAAGATGAGCATGAGGCTCTGATAAATGTACAACCGGTGCGATTCGTAAAGCTTTGCCACGTTTTGCATTTCCTTCGCCATTAGCGTAAGGCCAAGCTTCTCCGTTTCGTCACCCGACAAATAATAGCTTCCGTATTTCTTGAAATATTCCGCCAACAAATCCTCCGCCTTATCCACGGCCAACATATAGGCCACGTGCCTGTTGTAAAGTTGCGAGTACCCAAAGTATTCGGGCGAATTGACGTGCAGCTTCTTCAACGATTTATAAACCACCGTCAACTCACTGGCAAGGTCATAGTCCAGCAATTCCTTCTCCAGCTTCTTTAAAGTAGCAATCGAAATTGTTCTTTTCTTAGTAAACAACACCTCGTTCAGGTTGGCCACCTTGCGCAAAATATCCGTGCGCGGGCTTTCCATCTGCTGCAATAGATGCTCTTCAATCTTTTGATTTAAGCGCGACCGCAGTGTGTAGTATGCATTGGCGTTTACCTCCAGCTCCACCATAATCTTGCTATCCGATAGCGACCGCTCGCGTAGTGCCTTCAGCAGATAAGCAGATTTTTCCGCATTGCTCTCCATGAGCGAATCGTAGATCTCCTTAAAATCCTTTTCTGAGAGCTGCTTAATGATGTTTTTTAACTTAGCCATGTATAGACAATAATAGGTAAAGGTTACGAATTTATTAAATCCACGCAATAGTCATTATTGACTTGGTCAATTTAAAACAGATTTTATTTTGGCGGCCTCCCTCCTTTGCCTTCCTCGCCAAGGCTGCGGAAAGGCAAAGGAGGGTCGGGCTATCCGCTCCTACTCCTCGCCCGGCCACACACATCCACGCTGCGGAGTTTATCCCGCTTTTTTTGCGGGAGGGTATCCGCTACTATCCCTGGCCGATGCCAGCACCAAACTACAATCTGTCCTACTCTCAACACATTGGCATAGCTTTTCAAGACAATATTACCGATTACCGCCCATCGGAAAGATTTTTGATAACAAGAAATCAACTAGACTAAAGTCACAAGTCCCAACGTGGGCAAGCCACAACCAAAGGATTTGAGATTGGTGATTTTTGAATTGTGATTTTTGATTGTTTGGCCTACGCCATTCAGCTACGGACAAGCGACAAATCTTAAATCACAAATCTTAAATCTTAAATCCAATACCGCTTAAAAGAAATTGAATAATCAGTCATCACACGTAAATAAATTTGATATGGACAGCTTCTCCCAAATGATCATCGATGCCGTGGCCAAAGTAAAAAACGCAGTGGTCAAAATAGACGTCTACAAAAAAGTACAAGGCAAACTAAAGCCCGCTGGCTCTGGCTCAGGTTTCATCTTCTCATCCGATGGTTTTATTTTCACCAATTGCCATGTGGTGAATGGTGCTGAAAAAATCATGGTCTCGTTGCTCAATGAAAATGAAATCGAGGCAACGCTTGTTGGCAAGGACCCCGACACAGACTTAGCTATCTTAAAAATTTATTCTGACGGCTATTCTGTTTCCAAACTAGGCGATGCCGAGCAACTTCAAATCGGGCAGTTTGTAATTGCTATTGGTAATCCATTGGGCTATCAACACACAGTCACTACAGGCGTAGTAAGTGCACTGGGCAGAACATTGCGTTCACAAAATGGAATGTTGGTAGATAACGTGATCCAATCCGATGCCGCCCTCAACCCAGGCAACTCTGGTGGACCGCTTATCACTACGGATGGGGAAGTAGTTGGTGTCAACACCGCCATCATTCAAGGGGCAAATGGTTTGAGTTTTTCAGTAGATATCAACACCGCCAAAGAAATTGGTAGCCAACTCATCAAAACAGGAAAAGTATTCAAAGCATATCTTGGCTTTCAACTGCAAGAAGTTGCCATCAATCCCAAAGTGAAACGGCACTATCGCCTGCCCAACGAAAAAGCATTATTCGTGGTGAGCATAGAAGAAAACTCACCTGCGTCTCGCTCACAAATCAAAGCGGGTGACTTGATCGTGTCGTTCAATAACAAACCAGTCAATACCCTTACCCAACTTTTCAAAGAGTTGACCAAAAAAGAAATTCTCACGATGATCGATATCTCAGTGATTAGGCACACGGACTTGTTGAATGTAGGGATATTTCCTGTGCAGAGGGCGGCTTGAAAATAAAAAATCTGCGCAAGGCAGACTTTAAAAGTGTGGAGAATATCGGAGTCGAACCGATGACCTCTTCCATGCCATGGAAGCGCTCTAGCCAGCTGAGCTAATCCCCCAAAAGGATTGCAAATATATTTCAATTTAAGTAAGACGCAAAGCCAAAGCAGCCTCAGCAATCTTTCTAATTTTTCTTACTCGCTCTGGATCAACCGTTCTCAGTTTAAACTCACTCCCCTCATCTGAGCCCATTCCAGCAATTTGTGGGTTTCTAAATTTCATTCCGCTTTCGCGGAAGGCGGTGGCAGAGAAATGGATTTCTTTCGCGCCTGATTTTTTAATGATCTCAGATACGGTGTCTTCATTCACTCCCGAACCTGGCAAGATGGCAATTCTTCCATTTGCTTTTTGATTGAGTTGGCCGATCAACTCTGCGCCTTTGGATGCCTGTGCCTGCTGACCAGCCGTGAGTATTCGATCAAAGCCTACTTCAATGCAGTCTTCCAACGCTTCGAATGGATCGCGGGTCATATCAAACGCACGGTGACAAGTAACTTTTAACGGGCGGGCTTTATCGATCAACTCTTTGCAGCGCTTTTTGTCAATAGTGCCATCTGGGTTTAAAATCCCAAACACAATTCCATCCACGCTTATCTTTTGACATTGTGAGATATCGCGCTTCATGGAATGAAACTCGTAGTTGGAGTAAAGAAAATCTCCACCTCGTGGGCGGATCATCACATACACATCCATGCTCACATTTTGGCGCACCGCCTCGATCAATCCATACGATGGCATAGTGCCACCTTCACCTGGATTGTCGCAAAGTTCAATTCTATCTGCACCGCCTTCTTGGGCGCGAAGAGCTGATTCGATGTTATAAACTACTACTTCAATGGTCACTCTGGGTTATGGGAAGTATTTATAAATGTCTTTTCTATTCAAGATCCTGGCGAATTGTACCGTACTACCATCAATAAAAACTCCGACTCGAAAGTCGCCAATAAGAATTCTATATGCTGACTTAAATCCTTGCAGCTTTTTTAGATTGGGTATTTGTGTTAATTCATTGGCCGCTTGTGTTTGCTCGATCACTTTCAATAAAGAACTCCTAACTGACTTTAGGTGAATCTTGTTCAAGTCCTGATTGAATTTTGATAGAAACTCAACCTTCATTAGGCTTTCAATTTTTGAAATATCAAATTGGTCGAAACTTTTTTGGTGCGATCTGCCTCTTTCATGGCTATTCCAAGGCCAATGTCTTCCCTTTCTTCAATTGTCAATGATTTCGAAGCGATGCCCATTTTCTTAAGGACATCAGAGATCAAACGCATTTCTTTCTTACTTTTTGGGGCTATCAATATTGAATCCATAAACAAATATAAAGGATTCTAGTAATAAGATTTAGAATCGAAAAGCTTGTTACTATCCGCATCATGCACAGCAAACGTAAATCCTTTCTGCAAACAATACGCTCCATACTCTCCATTTTTATTCAATGCCAAAAAACCAACTTGAATGGTCTTCGCTTTTTCGGGGCTTTTTTGGATGATCCTCTCCACCGCCAACTTACAAGCTTGCTCGGGGGAATTTCCTTGTCGCATCAACTCCACAACCAGGTGGCAACCTACAATGCGGATCACTTCCTCGCCAACGCCCGTGGAAGTAGCCGCGCCAATTTCATTGTCCACATACAAGCCAGCACCAATGATGGGCGAGTCTCCTACCCTGCCCCGCATTTTGTAGGCCATGCCGCTGGTGGTGCAAGCGCCTGAAAGGTTACCGCTAGCATCCAACGCTACAATGCCAATGGTATCGTGGTTTTCAATATTGGCGATGGGTTTATATTCTGATTTCTTCAGCCATTCCCTCCACGCTTTTTCAGATTCTTTCGTGAGCAGTTTTTCTTTTTTAAATCCATTGGCCAATGCAAACTGCAATGCGCCCTCCCCTACCAGCATCACGTGCGGGGTTTTTTCCATCACCTTGCGTGCTACGGAAACTGGATGAACGATATGTTCTAAAAAAGCGACCGAGCCGATGTTACCGTTCTCATCCATAATGCAAGCATCGAGTGTTACTTTGCCATCGCGGTCGGGCAGGCCACCGAGGCCAACGGAAGTTTCTTTTGGGTCGCCTTCGGGTACACACGCACCCGCCTCTACGGCATCCAATGCTCTCCCACCTTTGGCTAAAATCTTCCACGCTTCTTCGTTGGCTTGAATGCCAAAGTTCCAAGTGGAGATGACGATGGGTTTTGTTTCTACTGGCCGTTTACCAAAAGCAGATGCCATGGGCAATGCCGATGCTGCCGCACTAAGTTTTAAAAAATTTCTGCGGGTGGTTTTCATATCGCTGTTTTTTTGCCACTAAGGCACGAAGACATAAAGGAATCACGAAGATGTGGTAATCAAAAAGAATTTACTTCTTATTCACCGTTTTTAATGTTCCATCATCATTTATGAACTTAAATTCATAGTCGCTTTCGATTATCATCCCGCCATCGTCTTTAAAAGAACCAAAAAGACCTCTCCAATCTTCAGAATCTGATTCTCGATTAGTATCCCAACAAATTACTCCGTAAGAGTTGATTTCCCTTAAATTAGAATTTACAATAACTCTCTTTTCCCCATTGAGAGAAACCTTCATGCCAAGTTCAAAATTTTTAGCCATTGAACTATTCTGTCTTGATATGTCAAATTAAAGGTAATCAGTTTTAGGACAACGGCTATTTATTAACCAAGGTGCATGATTTTTCATTATCGGTCAAGATACATTTGCCTAAACATTTAAATCTATTTAAAATGAAGTCAAAAATACTATTGATAACTATCATTGCACTTACTTCAATTCCCTCTTTCAGTCAAAAAACGAATTCCAAGAAGGATACAACTTTCCGCTTTAGATATACGATAAGCAGTCCGTACCTCTCATTCACCAATTTTGATCCCGAAGCTTCCACACTTTACGAGATTCATTTTGGGTATAGAATTACCCCTAAAGATATGATTGGAATTAAAGCAGTTACTTGGAAGCTTGTTGCGCCATTGGGCATCCCCTGGGGGCCTTATCTAATGAACAAAAGTGAGAATTATTCGGGAGAGCTAAGAGAAACTGGAATTGGAATAACGTATCAGAGATTTCTGTGGAGAGGTTTATACGGTTCGATAGAAGTTGTACCCTTAATGAAAAAATATCTCGATACTAGCAATAGAAAAATAGATACTGGCTTTCGGTTCTATACTTCTTTTCATCTAGGGTATTATATACAACTATTTAAAAATAGATTATATATTCAACCACAGATTCATTGCAATTATTGGCCTATTAATACCAAAAGCCCAACTGGTTTTGCAGAGCAAGATCTTAAATGGAATAATAATTACTTTCTATTTGAACCTAATCTATATATCGGAGTTAATTTTTAAAATGCTAATTGCTAAATGAACATTTTTGAATCGTTCTTGGCCAGTCTTTTCCGAATTCTGCTTAAAGATTGTGGTTTTATGCCCAAGTAATTGGCAAGTTGATATTGAGGAACGCGTTGAATTAACTCTGGTCTCTTTTTAATTAATTGCAAATATCTGTCTTCGGGATTAAGGCTTACCCAGTCATCAAACTCATTACTCATACTAACCATAAGCTTTTCTCCTAACACCCTCGTTATTGACTCTAACTGAGGGTATCTTTTATATAAATCATTTTCAGTTTCTGGGTTTCCGAAGGATGCAAAAGTATTTTCCAAACATGAAAGGTAATATTTAGAAGGAAGCCTATCAGTATAACTGGCAGGTATTACTACCTGCCCTTCAGTAAAGAATCCTGTGATTTTTTCATCTCCGTCAACCATGTAATACCTTTTCATGCATCCTTTTAAGATAAAATAGCATTCGTTAGATACCTCTGACTCCTTTAACAAAATGGTTCCCTTTTTAATTTTTCTAAAGATACTGTTCTCAAGAATTATTTTCTCCAAATCTTCAGGGATAGGTAAATATTGTTTCAGATATTTAATTATTTCGTTTTGCATTTATACTTGAACTTATTGGATCGGATAGCCGACCGCGACAGCTAGGAGGCTAAGATCTAATCAATAATCCTCCGCGCCACCCGAAAGCGTTTCTTATAATAATCAGAAAATAAATTGGTCTCGACCACACCGAGGGAGGTGGAGGCGTGAATGAACTTGATGTCTTCTTTGCCTTTGACTGCGGTGACGATGCCCACGTGGGTGATCTCGCGTTTCTTTTTTCCGGTGGCGAAAAAAACGAGGTCGCCAGGCTTGAGATCTTTCATTTTTATTTTCTCGCCCACTAACGCTTGTGCGTCTGCGGTGCGCGGCAAGGTGAGGCTGACTGCGTTGTAGGCGTTGCCCGTGAGGCCCGAGCAATCGATGCCCGAGCGCGTGGTGCCGCCCCATTTGTAGGGTGTGCCAGTGAAGGCGCGTGCAGCTCGGATCACTTCGTCCACTTGGTTGGCTCTTGCCTTTGCTTTGCGCGATGCAGCACAGGCGGTGAAAAGCAACGCGATGAGGATGAAAATGCTGAATCGTTGAAATATTAATCTGTTCATTGTATGAATATTCTGTGGTTCTGGCCGCAAGCTTCACGCCACAAGCCGCAAGCTACATAGTGACAACTTACAAAGTATCGTTACTCAACGGGGCTTGTGGCTTGAAGCATGTGGCTTGTAGCCTTGTCAATTTTATAAAGACACTTACGCTTTGTACTACAAGTATTTGCCTAATTTTGTGGTTGAGAAAAACATTTATCATCGCACCAAAGTTAATTGATTAATGGCACACATTAAAGAAATGGAAGCATCTTCTGCCTCGCTGGTTGAAGAAGCAATAATCGGACAGTTTATTTCGATTGTTGGGGAAGATCACGTGATCGTTGATAGCGAACGAAGAACAGAGTACGGCCACGACAAAACTGAGGATTATCAATTTATGCCCGATGTGGTGGTCCGCCCAGCTAACACGAGAGAGGTAAGCGAGCTGTTGAAAATTTGTAATGAACATAAATTGCCCACCACTCCGCGCGGTGCTGGCACGGGCTTGAGCGGTGGCGCGTTGCCTATTAAAAAAGGAGTGGTAATTTCGATGGAGCGATTCAACAAAATTATTCAGATAGATGAATTGAATTTGCAAGCGACTGTTGAGCCAGGTGTGATCACGGAAGTATTTCAAAAAGCGGTGAAAGAAAAAGGGTTATTTTATCCACCCGACCCTGCGAGCGGTGGCTCTTGTTTTTTGGGCGGCAACTTAGCCAACAACTCGGGCGGGCCGAAGGCGGTGAAGTATGGCGTAACGCGCGACTATGTGTTGAACATAGAAGTGGTGTTGCCAACAGGAGAAATTATTTGGACGGCCGCGAATGTGTTGAAAAATTCTACAGGCTACAATATCACTCAATTGATGTGCGGCAGCGAAGGCACCCTGGGCATTATTACTAAAATTGTTTTTAAGCTACGCGGCTACCCGAAGAAAAATGTATTGATGATGATACCGCTCAGCACCAACGAAGAAGCGTGCAAGGCCATCGCGGCTATCTATGTCGATGGCATTACGCCAAGTGGTATGGAGTTTTTTGAAAAAGACGCAGCAGCGAAAACTTTTGATTACTGCGAGAAGGTGTTGAACAGCCCAGTCACTACAAAACTAACGGAAGGAATGAACGCATATCTCCTTTGTGAATTAGATGGCAACGATGAAGAGGTTTTGATGCGCGATGCAGAGCGTGTGATGGGTGTGGTAGAAAAATTTGAAAGCGGTGAAATTTTGTTTGCCGATACGGAAGCTCAAAAGGCAGAGCTGTGGAAGATCAGGAAAAATATTTCACCCGCGGTGAATTGGTACACACTTACAAAATCTGATGATGTGGTGGTGCCACGTGCAAATCTGCCAAAGCTGATCAATGGGATCAAAGAAATTGGAAAAAAATATAATTTCAACACCGTGTGCTTCGGCCACTTAGGCGATGGCAACTTGCACGTGAATATTTTAAAAGAAAACTTATCTGATGAATATTGGAATACGAAGGTGAATGATGGAATTGGAGAGATATTTAAACTGACGGTGAGCCTTGGCGGAACGCTTTCTGGTGAACATGGTATCGGTATTGCCAAGCGACCGTATATGAGCATTGCGATGAGCGAAGTAAACCTGAACCTGATGAGGGGAATCAAAAAAGTATTTGATCCGAATGGGATATTGAATCCCGGGAAGATTTTTTAATCAGCGATTTCTAAATAATAGTAAGCTGATACACAGTAACTAAACTCTTTGGCTTTCATTAATTAATTCATTCCTCAGTCTTGTAAGCCACTTAATTCTTGATCAAGAATTAACATGATTTGCTATTTTTGAGTAATTTCATAACAAACCACTAACATTTACTTAATTCAATAATCTATGGTAAAAATCTACCGATTTATTTTACTGCTGACCTTATTGATTGGTTCAGCAATGGGTATCTCCGCGCAAGTCACCACTGCTTCTATTACTGGCCAAGTTTTAGAAAGCAATGGAGAATCGCTTCCTGGTACAAATGTGCAAGCCGTGCATGTGCCTACGGGCACCAAGTATGGAGTATCTTCTCGCAGCGATGGAAGATTCACGCTTCCCAACATGCGTGTAGGCGGGCCTTATACCATCACTGTTTCTTTTGTAGGCTACCAAGAGCAAAAGCTAGAGCAAGTTTCCTTGGCACTTGGGCAAACCCTTGTGCTAAACTTTACAATGAAAGAAGAGTCAACAAGCCTTGGTGAGGTGGTGGTTCGCGAAACAAACGCTGATATCAATAGTCAGCGTACAGGGTACTCAAATAATTTTAGTAACGATCAGATCAGGCAGATGCCCACGATCACTCGTTCGGCTTCAGATATTTATAGACTTACGCCTTCCTCAGATGGGAATTCGTTTGCAGGGCGCAATGGTCAATTCAATAATTTCTCGCTCAACGGCACCATCTTCAATAATCCTTTTGGATTAGATGCCGCCACCCCGGGAGGGCAAACTGATGCGCAGCCAATCTCACTCGATGCGATCGATCAAATTCAAGTTTCCATTGCACCGTATGATGTCACCCAAGCGGGCTTCACTGGGGCTTCGGTCAATGCGGTGACTAAAAGTGGTGCGAATAAAGTGTTTGGTACTGTCTTTGGATTTTATCGTAACAATGCTCTTACTGGATCTAAAGTAGGTGGGCAAGATATTATCGTTCCTAAACTATCGCAGATCCAATCGGGCTTTAGCATTGGTGGCCCCATTGTAAAGGACAAGGCTTTTTTCTTTGCCAATTTTGAATTGGAGAGAAGAGAAGACCTCGGCTCTAACTTTCTCGCTGCCCGTGCTGGCCTATCAGGCGAAAACGTAGCGCGCGTTCAGGCCGCTGATTTGGATGCCGTAAGCAGTTTGCTAAAATCAAAGTACAATTATGAAACAGGGCCGTATGAAAACTATTTTCATAATACCAACAACCAAAAGGGCATTGTGAAACTAGATTGGAACATCAGCCAAAAGCATTCGGTAAGTTTCATTTACAATTTTCTAGATGCATTCAAAGATAAACCTGCGCATCCTTCTGCTATTGGCAGACGAGGGCCAGATATTACCACCTTGCAATTCTACAATTCTGGTTATCGGATCAGTAATAAAATCAATTCAGGCCTCATAGAGTTCAAGTCTATCTTTAGCAATAAGTTTTCAAACAAACTGCAAGTAGGGCTTACAAGCTACAGAGATACACGAGATCCTTTTAGTGCACCGTTTCCAGTAATTAATATTAGAAAGGACTTAATCCCCTATATAGTTGCAGGACATGAGCCATTCTCTATTCATAATGTGCTCAATCAAGATGTGTTTCAAATCAATAACAACTTTGATATTTATGCAGGAAACCATTCTATTACAGTGGGTTCCTCATTCGAAAAATTCTCTTTCGCAAATTCCTTTAATTTAACTGGATATGGATTCGGTGTCTTCGGCAGCTTCCCCTCTATAAGCGCATTTCAAACTACCGTGAACTCAGGATCATTTGATGCAGATGTAAACTCTGCCCGGAATGCATTTACTACTAATAATGCCAATAACAAATGGAATTTAGCAGAATTGAATGTAGGCCAATGGGCCTTGTACCTTCAAGATAAATGGGCGGCATCATCCAATTTTACATTAACATACGGCATTAGAATGGATATGCCGCTTTACTTTGATACGAGTGATAAAATAAAAGAAAATATTGCTAGAAAGGGTGGAGAATTTCCTGCGGGAACGTATGCCCCAGGCATTACCTATTATGATGAAAAAGGAACTGCCGTTAAATTTGATCACACGAAGCTTCCTGATCAAGTGCCCTTGTTCTCTCCGCGGGTTGGTTTCAATTGGGATGTGAAAGGCGATAGAACACTACAACTTCGTGGAGGGTCTGGCTTGTTTACTGGTCGTTTACCATTTGTTTGGATAGGCAACCAAGTAGCGAACCCTGATTTCTTCTTTTACAATGTAACTGCACCAAACTTCAAGTTTCCTCAAGTATGGAGAACCAATATTGGAGTTGACAAACAACTTGACGGAGGTTGGTTGCTTTCTGCCGATGTGATCTATACTAAAGACCTCAACTCAATGATTGTTCGGAACTACGGGAGAAAGCTTCCAACAGGAAATTTAATTGGAGCTGATAAAAGACCCCTCTACCTTACAGCAGATAAAGCCGTGGATCAATTTGGGGGGCCAACCAACGCTTATGTTTTCACCAATACAGATGAAGGGTATAGCCTCAATGCTACGTTGGAAGTTAAACGCAAGTGGTCAAATGGGCTTTATACAAGTTTAGCATATAACTATCTAGATAGTCGTGACATTAGTTCTATCAGCGCAGAAATTTCTAGCGATGCGTATGATAGAAATCCAATTAGTGGTAACGCTAATACGCCTTCCCTTGCTCCTTCGCTCTACGGAAATAAACATCGCGTAGTAGGGTCCGCTAACAAAACATTTACCTACTCAGGTGGAAAAATGGCAACCACCATTTCACTCTTTTTTGAATATGCCAAAGGTGGGAGATTTAATTACACCTATTCAGGCGACATTAACGGTGATGGTTCTGGCCTAAACGACCTCCTATATATTCCTACAGACACAGAACTACAGGCACAAGCTTTTTCAGGCTCCGCAGCAGAACAAAGTGCACAGCGCACTGCTTTCCAACAGTTTATCAACCAAGATGAATACCTCAATGGAAGAAAAGGACAATATGTTGAAAAGTACGGAATCCTAAGCCCTTGGTATTCACGTTGGGATATTCGCTTCTTGCAAGATTTTAAAATTGGAGCTACAAGTAAAATTCAGTTTAGTTGGGATATCTTAAATGTTGGAAATCTCATTAGCTCCTCTTGGGGGGTTCGCCAGTTTCCACAAAACACTCAGCCAGTTGGTGTAAGTGTAGATGCTGCTGGCAATCCAACCTACAGCTTTGATGCAAATCTAAAAAATACCTTTACCAATGATTTCAGCTTGCTATCGCGTTGGCAAATGCAGTTTGGCTTACGCTATATTTTTTAATAAGATAGTTTGACCAGAATGAAGCCACCCATAACGGGTGGCTTTTTTTTATAGATTTGAATCCTGAGAAGAATTTTAGAGTCATAAGAAACCTGCCATGCCAGCCGTGTTGGCAGGCATGGCAGATTTGTATTGGTAAAATAGTCCCGCCTATTTCACTACCTTTACCAAATGACAAAATTCGCACCGAATCAAATAAAGGAGATCAATGCTGTTATTGAGCAGATCGAAAAAGAAATCAAACCCAACTGCGAGATTGGCGCGCGGGAAAAAATTCTTCTGCGCACGATCCTTAAAACCAACAAGGTCGACAAGATTATCAAATTTTTTCCTTGCAAAAGGGAATATTCAGATACCATTGTTGCTCATTTTGTGAATGAAAAGGGCGTGACCAAAAACAAATTTAGCAGCATGGGGCAAGCATTTGTTTTTCTGCTCTTCTGATGGTTTACTTTCATATTTTCATCGCCTCACTTTGGAGTTGGTTCATGATGACCTGAGCCATATAGACCACTTAGAAAGTCAGAATAAAAATCTGTGAATCTGTGGCAACAATCCCCTACAAATTCAAAAAAATAGAAGTCCCGCGCTTTGAAGAGGCCGCTGGTTTCTACACCACACCTGATCGATCTAAGTTGATGGGCAAGATCAACAGCAAGAACACGAAGCCAGAAGTATTGCTGAGAAAAGAATTATGGAAGCGTGGCTACCGCTATCGCACGAATGTGAAAAATCTCCCTGGCAGACCAGATATTGTGATCACTAAATTCAAGCTGGCGATTTTTGTGGATGGTGAATTTTGGCATGGCCACCAGTGGGACGAGAAAAAGGAAAAGATCAAATCGAATCGTGGCTTTTGGATACCAAAGATTGAGCGCAACATTCAGCGAGACGATGAAGTGAATGAACAGCTAGATGAACTGGGTTGGACAGTGCTTCGGTTTTGGGAGCATAAGATTATTAAAGACCTTCACGGCTCGGTGTTAGTGGTGGAGGCAATTGCCAGAACTCCTTACCCAAAAAGAAACAGCTTTGAACCAGACGAAGATTTTAGCAACTTTACCAACTTTAAGAAATAAAAACCATACCTATGAAGAAGATCATTGGCCTTTTGTTTTTAGTGGCCGCTTGCACGCCCGCTAAAAAGGAAAATCAAGAACAAGTGGAGGATACTGTTATCGCAGAAGTTGCGGCAGTCCCTGAGCTGCCTTCACTCACCGATGCGGAAAAAGCAGAAGGATGGAAACTGCTCTTTGATGGACAAACGCTCAACGGATGGCAGGTTTTTAAGGGTAGAAAGAATAACACATGGGAAGTGCAGGATGGCACCTTGCACTGTAAAGCGCTCAACGAAAATGTGAGAGGTGATGGTGATGAGCGAGGTGACATTATGACTACAGAAGAATTTGGAAATTTTGAACTGGCTTTCGATTGGAAAATAGCTGCACAAGGAAATAGTGGTGTAATGTTTCGGGTAACGGAGGAATTTGAGCAGCCTTATTATTCTGGACCAGAATACCAACTGATAGACGATACTGGCTATCCTGGAAAACTGACCGAAAAACAAAAGACGGGGGCTAATTATGATATGAACCTTGTAGAAAAGAAAAGCATGAATTCGGTTGGTGAATGGAACTCCACCAAAATTGTGGCCAACGGAAACCATGTGGAGCATTGGCTCAATGGTGAGAAAATTGTAGAATATGAACTTGGCTCTGCAGACTGGAGAAAACGCAAAGAAGAAAGCAAATGGAAAGAGTGGAAAGGGTATGGCTTGTCACCCAAAGGTCATATCGATTTGCAGGATCATGGTAGTGAAGTATGGTTTAAGAATGTTCGCATAAAAGCAATTGAGTCCACAAAGTAATCATGTGTGGAATCACAGGGATATTTGCATTCAACCTCGTTGGCAAGTTCAACCTCATCAACATTACGGCAGCCACCACTGCGTTGAATAAACGTGGACCCGATCATCAAGGGATTTACACAGATAGTTTCGTAGGGCTTGGACATCGAAGATTAAGTATCATCGATACGAGTTCTGCGGCTCACCAACCAATGTGGGATGAGGAGAAACGATACTGCATTATTTTCAATGGTGAGATTTTCAATTTTCAAGAATTGAAAAGTGAGTTAGAAACCAAGGGTGTCTCGTTCTCCACTTATTCTGATACCGAAGTATTACTCAAGCTCTTTATTCGAGAAAAAGAAAATTGCTTGAAGAAGCTAAATGGCTTCTTTGCTTTTTGCGTTTACGATAGACAAGAGCAGACTTTTTTCTTGGCTCGAGATCGATTTGGGATAAAGCCACTACTTTATCTTTTTGACGAAGATAAATTTTTGTTTGCTTCCGAGATGAAATCCATACTGGCTTATGGAGTAGAAAAGCAGGTAGACTATTCGTCATTACATACTTATCTACAACTAAACTACATTCCAGCGCCCGATACGATTTTTTCTAACGTGAAGAAATTGATGCCAGGATGTTGGTTAAAAGTAGGCGGTAGGCAGTTGGCAGTAGGCAGGTATTACGACATACCTTACGAACCTGACAAAATTGAAGGGAGTGAAATTTCTTATGATACAGCGAAAGAGAAATTAAAAGAATTGCTAGATGCTTCTGTTCAACGAAGGTTAATCTCAGATGTACCACTCGGTGCGTTCTTAAGTGGAGGGATTGATTCATCGGTAGTTACTGCATTAGCCAGTAAACACAAACCAGACCTTCATACTTTCTCCATTGGCTTTCGCGATGAGAAGTTTTTTGATGAGACGGAATATGCGAGACTAGTAGCCAAACATTTCAAAACAGAACATACTGTATTTTCATTGACCAATGATGATTTGTATCAACACATCCATTCTATTTTAGATTATATTGATGAACCCTTTGCGGACTCATCGGCTATTGCGGTTTACATTCTTAGTAAAGAAACGCGTAAGCACGCCACCGTTGCTCTTTCGGGTGATGGGGCAGATGAATTGTTGGCTGGATACAATAAGCACGAGGCTTTTCTAAAAACTTTCAATCCTGGATTAAAAGAAAACGCAGCGAATGCGTTAGCTCCCTTGTGGAAATTGTTTCCAGCTTCACGTAGCAATCCGTTCGCTAATAAGATCAGGCAGCTTAATCGCTTTGCAGAAGGCATGAAACTTTCCACTAAAGAAAGATATTGGCGTTGGGCTGGGTATGCGCATGAAAAAGAAGCTCACTTACTTTTCAATGATTCAACGAAAGAGAAATTTTTACAGCAAGAATATTCAGCTCGAAAATCAGAAATTCTACAACATCTATCAGATCAATCCAACATCAATGATGTTTTGTTGACCGATATGAACTTGGTGCTACCCAGCGATATGCTCACAAAAG
This sequence comes from Cyclobacteriaceae bacterium, assembly GCA_046155095.1. GTDB lineage: Bacteria > Bacteroidota > Bacteroidia > Cytophagales > Cyclobacteriaceae > ELB16-189. The sequence goes on along the minus strand of JBJXEB010000013.1, from coordinate 2,112 downwards.
TTGACTTAATGAGCATGGCGAATGGATTAGAAGTACGCGTTCCATTTTTGGATTTTGAAGTGGTTAATTTTATTTTTTCTCTGCCGAGTGATTTCAAAATAAATAAAAATCTGCGCAAGCGCGTGTTGCAAGATGCCTTCAAAGATGTTTTGCCTACCCAACTTTACAATCGCCCCAAGAAAGGATTTGAAGTGCCGTTATTAAAATGGTTTCAGCGGGAAATGAAATCACTCATTGTGGATGATTTGCTCTCTGAGAAATTTATTACCGAACAAGGAATCTTTAACCACTCAGAAATTTCAAAACTGAAAGTGCAATTATTCTCATCGAATCCAGGAGATGTTCATGCAAGGATTTGGGGCTTGATTGTTTTTCAGTGGTGGTGGAAGAAGGTGATGGGGAAAAGTTAGTCTCTATCAGTTAATCGTTAATGGTTATCGGTTAGCAGTTATTGGTTAACAGGTAACTATTAACCAATAACTGCTACCTATCTCAAAGAGTCGATGTATAAATCCTCCACCTTCTTCCGTGCCCAAGGGGTTTTGCGCAAAAAGGTTAAACTTGATTTTATACTTGGGTCGAATGTAAAGCAATTGATGCGAATGATTTGGCCTAAATCTTCCCAGCCATAAAGATCGACTAGGTGTTGCAAGATCATCTCCAGCGTTTTACCGTGCAAAGGGTTTTTGGGTTGTTCTTCCATTTATAAATAATCTATAATCTCTGTTAGCTTTTTTAATTCTTTAAAATTAGGATGCTCAATGATCTTATCAACTTTTTCATGTCCCCAAGTGATATGATACGGAATATGAAATCCATGACCCCCTATTGCCAACACGGGCAGCACATCTGACTTGAGTGAGTTGCCGATCATCAAAAATTCGCTGGGCTCAATATCCAAATGGCGGATGAGTTTGTCATAATCGCCTTCGCCTTTCTCTGACATGATTTCCGTGTGATGGAAAAAATGTTCGAGACCTGATTTTTTTAGTTTTCTCTCTTGATCTAGTAAATCGCCTTTGGTTGCAACCACAAGTCGGTAATTCTTTTTTAACGAAGTCAGAACATTCTCTACACCTTCCAATTTCTCAATGGGCTTGTCCAACATTTCTTTGCCCAATTCAACAATCTTTTCAATCACGCTGACGCGGATGGTGCGATCAGAAATCCGAATGGCCGTTTCGATCATGGACAACATAAACGCCTTGATGCCATAGCCATACAAAGAAATATTGTCCATCTCCGTCTTGAGCAACTCACGCTCCACCGTATGTTGCGGAAGATATTCTTCCAATAGTTGACAAAATTTATGCTCTACCTCTTGAAAATAATTTTCATTGTGCCAGAGCGTATCGTCTGCATCGAAGGCTACTACTTTGATGTTTTTTAAACTCATTCTGTTAGGACTTGGGCATTAGGGCTTAGGAATTGGGACTTAGGCACTAGGCATTGGACTCTCCTTAATGCCCAGTGCTCAATGCCTGATCAAACTCTTTCGTCAACGTCTTCACAATCTCTGCCATCGGCCGAATACTTTTCACATGCTCAATGGCAGGACCTGCACACCACACGGTTTTGTAAGTCGCGCTAAAGGCGGCTTTCTCAACGGCTTTCATTCCGCGCAAAGCGATAATCATCTTAGCGTACTTCTTTAATGTTTTGTTGTTATTCAAAATCCATTCTAGCCAATTCGCCTTCGTACCGAGTTGCTGAACATATGGAGTATTGATGACCGTAAGTGGTGATCCAGAAAGTTTGTTAGTGCGCACAATATCCTTTTCTCCATAGTCCACCATCGCTTGTTTGTACTCTTGCGAAATCGGTGCTTCATCACAGGCAATAAAAATAGTGCCGACCGAAACTCCTGCTGCGCCCCAATCCATTGCTTGCTTTACATCTTTGCCAAACGCAACTCCCCCTGCGGAAATAATGGGCAGCCCACAATTATCTTTTAGTTGTGTGATTAAATCTTTGGGTGAAATATTTCCTGCATGGCCGCCCGCTCTCGAGTTCACTGCTATCACGGCATCTGCACCAATCTCTTCTACTTTTTTTGCGTAGGCCAAATCCACCACATCACAAAATACTTTGATGCCAAGTGGTTTACACTTT
>JBJXEB010000012.1:0-19062 GCA_046155095.1 Cyclobacteriaceae bacterium | reverse complement strand
TTTCGCTATCCTTTTCTGGATAGAATCTGTATTAAAAAAAGCGCCTTGTGAAAAGCGCCTTTCTTGACTAAAAAACCCCCAATTAAAAACTACTCTTTGATTATTTTAAAACTATCTAATTCGCTGCCATCGGCTGACAGTTGGCGAACAGTGATTGTTTTGCCATTTACATCGGCAACTGTTAAGGAGTGGACATTGGATACAAATTTGTCAGTAAACTTTTGCCATGAATCTGGATCATTGTTTTGTTCTGGATTATACAGTTTTTGGCCTCCAGCACCGGTTACCAAATAGATAACACCTTGTGGCGAGGCGTCCGTCAGACTATTGAAGGTTTTATCCAACGTCCAGCGGCCATTTACAACTCTTCCGCGAATTGTTTTATTTTCTTTTCCACCGACAAGCAAAGTTCCTTTTCTATCGGGTATGAAAGTCATCGGGAAAGTTCGTTGATAGTTATGCACGTGCCCAGCAAATACAATGTCAACTTTGCCCTGTTCGAATATAGTGGACAACAAGCGCATGTGTTGTTGCTCATAATGTTCGCGTGCAGAATTGAAACCTGGATGGTGGAACATCACAAATCTCCACGTAGCATCTTTTGCCGAAGCCAAATCGTTGGTGACCCAATCAGTCAATTGCTTGTCTGTCCAGTCCATGTAGGGGTTAGAATCTAAAACTGTCCAATGGGCGTTTCCATAATTGAAAGAATAGTTAGTCATCTTCGGATAAGAATCTCCGGCTGCTTCTAAAAATGCTTTTCGGTTGGCTTCCGATGCAATCATGGGCGGTACAATCGCACTCCCTTCTGCACCGAGTGGGCCATTCAATGGCTGATCCCAAAACATATAATAAGCAAGTGCATCAGGATATTTATTAAGGTCGCGTGTATCTGTATCATGATTACCCGGTGCAACCGCAAAGGGAACAGAACGCATTAATGGAGCGCCCGCTTCGCTCGCTTTGTCTGCATTGTAGATAGGCCAAAACGTTGTATCATACTCTGACACCAACCCACGCTCGTACACAATATCGCCAGGTACTACTACCAAATCTGGCTTTGATAAAAACGCACGATGTGCCAATGGTTTTTGCTCGGGTGTGCCTGCACCAATATCTGCGAAGGCTACAAACCGATAGGGTTGCTCTGCTGACTTTGAAGCAACACCTTCAGAAGTAAAAACAACTTTTCCTGCTTTCAGTATTCTGTAATTGAAAGTGCCACCGGGTGTTAAACCAGTAAGCCCAGCATTATAGACTCTTCGCGGGGCATTGGCGCCCACAGCAACACGAGTTGATTTAGGAGTCTCTGCTTTTTTCCAAGCACCAGCGGTGCCAACTCTATGCTCTACAGACCAGACGGCACTACCGTCTAACGCATGCCACAACAACTGCAACGATGCAGCAGAAGGGTTTCGCCCGATTTGCAAATACGGTCTTACCACAAAAATCTCTTCCTGCTTTTTTTCTTGCCCAAGGGCGGTTAGAGCAACACTTGTAAAAAGTAGTGCCGCCAGTAAATTTTTCATCTATTAGTTAGTTTAGGGTTTTGGTGCAAACGATAAATGCTGGTTCAATATTAGAGAAACTAAGCTGGGTGCTTTCATAAAGCACGTGATGAAAATGCTATTTATTTCTGAATGAATTATGTGTTAAGCAAATGTGTGTGTTAGTAGGAAACCGAAATCTTGTGAACATCATTTTCCTGATCATAACCAACCTTCCAATTATTCGCATCACAAATTCCTTTCACAATGGCGAGCCCTAGGCCAAGCCCACTGCGATGAGTGGATTGTGTGAAAAATCGGTCAAACACTTTTCCCGTTTGCAAACGCACAGATTCACCCGTATTCGTTACCACAATCCCTGTTTCATTTACTAATATGCGTACATAACCCAATGGCTTGTTGTGTGTAAAGGCATTTTTCAAAAGATTTGTAAACAAAATTGTAAGCAAGGTTGGGTTTGCGTGAATTTGTGTGTTAGCTGCAATGTCAACCGTGGCTTCAATGCAATACTTATCTGCCTGCTCTTCAAAAAATGGAATCAGTTCCTCTACTAATGGGCGAACGCTTACGTCCGACTTCTCAGGAAATTGATTATTTTCAATCCTGGTGAGCAATAAAAGCGTTTCATTTATTTTAGATAGCCGCTTGGTTGCCAAAAAGACTTCATTCAAAATTTCGGCCTGCTTGCGGCTAAGTGGCTGTTGAAATATGAGCTCCAACTTGGATTGTACAATTGCCAATGGGGTTTGAATTTCATGCGAGGCGTTTTCCGTAAACTGCTTTTGTTGCAAAAACAAATTTCTGCTTCGTTTGGTTAAGTCTGTAACGCCCTCTTGTAGTTCTTTAAACTCTTTTATGGAAGTAGGTGTAAAATTCATAGTTGGCACTTTATCTAATCGAAATTTTTCAAATTGATCAAGTATTTGATAAAAAGGTTTCCATACCTTCTTATTCAGCTCGCGCTTCACCAATGCAAAGCCAATCAAAATCATGACCAACAATACTGGTAGCGTATAGGCAATCGTGTCAATTAATTCGTCTTGCTCCAAGTGCGGCAAGATCATACTGATTTTGTATGCCTGACCGTTCATTTCAAAATGTGAGGTTATCTGGCGATACTCATCATAGCTTTTCCGTTTCTTATGTAGGAGCGTATCTTGAAATGCATTTTCGATTTTTGCTGGAAGCTTGTCAACTGGATAAACAACAAAATCATGGTAGATATCGTTTTGAGGAATCACGCCCCTCTCTTTAATATTCTCTACCAGCTTACCTTTACGATAGATCAGAACTTCATCAATATTGTCGTATACTTCCCACTGCATCACAAAATAGAGAACAGCCGACCATAAGGCCAATAATACCACCAGCAATAGTAGATAAAATCGATTGGTCAGGGTTAATAATCTCATCTTGTTTACTCAGTTGTTTTCGATACGCGCAATTGATAGCCCCAACCATACACGGTTCGTATGGTTAGCTCAGCACGTACTTCTTTTAATTTTTTCTTAATGTTTTTGATATGACTAAATAGAAAATTGAAAGATTCTTCACCAACTATTTTATCGCCCCATAAGTGTTCTACTAAATTGATTTTAGAGACTACGCGTTCTTTATTTTCCGCCAAATAAAAAAGAATGTCAAACTCCTTTTTGGTTAAGTTCACGGGCTGGCCATCAATCGATACTAAATTGCTTTCTAAATTGAAATTGGCATTGGCAAGTGTTAAAGGCTTAAATGGGTTCGGACTGTTTCTCCTTAACACGGCTTTGATCCGAGCATTTAATTCCGACAAGTGAAATGGTTTTGCCAAATAGTCATCGGCTCCTAAATCTAACCCGTTTACTTTGTCGTCAGTTGAATTTTTGGCGGAAATGATCACCACACTAGGTACTTTCTTTAATTGCTTCACTTCCTCTAGTAATTTTAGTCCGCTGCCGTCCGGCAATGTGATATCCAATAACACGCAGTCGTAAGGCTGCTCTTTTAAGCACTCAAGTCCTTGTTGATAGCTGCTTGCAGTATCGCAGATATAATCTTCTTTCAACAAATAATCCTGAATACTACTTAGTAGGGTGTATTCGTCCTCAATGGTTAAAATGCGCATAGAAATACACTTATTAAGCGAATGATAAAAGTATGAAGTAAATGTTACTTCAATCTTATCCTAACACACCGAGGGTGTTATGCTTTTATGAGGCAATTCTGAATTTCGATGCGCACAGTCAACCACATTAAAAAAGAGAAAAAAATAAAGGCTACCATTTAGGTAGCCTTTACATATTTGTTTCAACCTAATCTACTGCACAGCTCCTATGTTTGCCGCTGGTACTGGCACGGCATAAGACTTACCGTCTAATGAGTGAGTACTAAACTTAGTGGTAAAATTTGTTTTTGTTTTACCTAGTGCTGGTGAACCGGTATTTGGTTTCAAATTCCAGGCAGCCGGAAAATCCATGTTAGCAGGGTTAGCTGCAGCGACTTCATCAAAAGTAGTTACATTGAAGTTAACGAAATTAGGGTTGTTAGTATTAGTAGCCCCTGACACATCATTTGCCGTCTCGAAATCACCTTTCACTACAGAACTAATAGTAGAAGGATAGAATTGTGCTGAGATCACATCCTTGGCACCATAGTACAGATTATAGCCCACAAAACTATTTGCCAAATCCGGATTGTCGGGTGACTTGGGAAAACGAACACCAAACTTACAGTTCACAATCATGTTATTATAGACTTTGCCTCTTCCTCCTTTTTCTAAGTTAAATGAACCGCCACGGCCGGATTTGGTTTGTCTCCATCCACAGTTAATAGCTGTGTTGTTGTAAACATTTGTTTCCATTTGCGGATCACGTCCATCTGAATTTGAAAACTTAATTCCATTCGTTGCTCCTTGAAAAAACACATTGAAAGCAACATCACCCACGGCACCACTCTTAATGTTCAATTGATCACCACCAGTTTGACCATTCAATACAAAGGTGCTATTGGCCACTAAGAACTTACCTTGATTGACGCGCAAGCCATCATCTTTTGTATAGGCAATCGTAGAGTTCAACATCACAAACTTGCCATTTGGATTAGTAAAATATAAAGCAAACCGAGGATCTCCTTCTTTCAATTCACCAGAAGTTACAATATTTGTGTTCGCTACCGCAGGCGCCCCAACAAATTCAATACGTGTGTAAATAACTGCCATTTCTTGTGACTCGATGGTTGCCAAAATTCCACCCCATAATCCAGCAAAAATATTTGCCTTGGTGCGCTTCGCTTCTGGAACGCTAAAAAGTATAGGATTCTTTTCTGTTCCGTAGCTATAGAAGTTACCGGCTACGACAATGCTTGGGCTATTCACTTGTGTTCCATCGCCATCGATGATAATAGTAGTACCTTCCAAAATTCGAAGTGATTTTCCAGCTGCCACCGTTACGTTTCCTTTAATATTGTAGGTGCGGAAAGGTCCCCATGTTCCTTCTACATTTCCTGCGGCTATGTCCAACGGAGGCTGCGCGCTTACATCTACCGTCACATCGGTAGAAATTTTTTGATCGATATTGTCCGTCACCTCGATCGTTATTTTAGCGGGTCCCAGCGCTTGTGGAGCGGTATACGTAATGGTAACCGTGCCGGTGTTTTTTCCGACAATGGAGGTAATGTCAGCCAACTTTAGAGTGCCTACATCAACTGTGGCGGTGATATTTTTTATTTTCCCCGCTGCAGAAATGGTAGCCACGATGTCTTTTGAATCTCCTAACTTTAGAGACAGTGTCGAAGCATCCAGCGACAACGAAGGTTTAGAGGGTGTACCCTCCTTCTTGTCATCGCAGGCAGCCAACATAAGCAGCGCTGATACTGAAAACAATGTGAACATCCTGTTCCATTGTCTGATCATTTGATAGTGAATTTTCATGTGAATTGTTGTTTTAGTTTATGGTTGTTTGTTTTTAAAAATTAAATCGGATACCCGCTCTCATGGATTGGTAATACTGATCTCTTCGCACCAGCGTTTTATTATTAGGGTCTGGTTGAAATGGGTAAACATTATCGCTGTTCGCATCTTTGTACAGCGGCTTGTTTACAAAAACCTCGTAGGGGGAGTTCAACAGATTGATTCCCTTTACAAAAACCTCAAAATGTTTACCCAAACGCTTTTCTAAACTGATGTCCATCTGAAGAATCGGTGCTGCATACCAGTCATTGTCTAAAAAGGCTGATATCGTTTCGAGGCGCTCGCCTGTGTATACCAATGAAAGCTGAGATTCAAATCCCTTCTTGATGTCTTTGAAAAGGAAAGAGAGATTGCCAATGTGCTTGGCTTGTCCTTGAAGAGGCCGGGTTTGGTCTACAGAGCGAACGGTGAGTGGACTGGTGATATCCGTTGGATCAACCCTTGTTTGCAGTGCCTTTCGCGAGGTAAGATTTGAATACGTGAAGGTATAATTTCCCTTCACTCCAAACCGATTGAAAAACTTGCTAAAGTCGAGCTCGAAACCAGTATTGTGCGCTGTTCCATAATTGCCAGGTTTGATTACCGCTTCGTTATTTACTCCTTCTCGCACCACGGCATACTCAATCGGATCCTGAATATTTTTGTAGAATAAGCCTACTAATAATTGATCTGTTGAGTTTGGAAAAAACTCCCAGCGCAAATCAAAATTATCGGCCCGCACGCGTGTCAACTTTGCGTTCCCTACTTCGTCATATCCATCTTGTTCAATCACGTAAGGAACAATCTCAAAATAGCCCGGACGCGAGATGGCCTTGTAATACGAGAAGCGCACATTCATATCTGGCTTCGCCTTGTATTTTAGACTAATACTGGGAAGCACATCGGTGTAGCGTTGAACCGTATCAGGTGTTTGAAATTGTTTTGGCGATTTGAGGGTATAGCCCTGCTCAGTAAGTTCAGCACGAACACCTGTGTTTACTTCTAAATGTCCAACGGTGAATTGGGTTAGCCCATAGAACGCAGTCACTTTTTCAGAAGCCTTATAATTCAATTCATCGGTGGCACTCCCGCCAGGGTTGACCAACTGCCAACGCACGTCAGCAAACGTATTCCAGTCCTTACCTAATATTTGTGGACTTGGGTTGGGATCGAATAAATACCGATTAAAATAATTATCTCGATCACGTGTTCGATAGAGGCCTCCAGCCTTAAAGAGCGTTGACGTAAGTGCCGCTGGCTTCCAGGAAAAGTTGTAGTAGGCTGTATAGTCAACATCGGTATTTCGTTGCCATTGCCGAGGCGCTCTCCGCTCTACATTGATAGGCTGTTCCACAAAATTTGCCAACGAACCGTTGCGATCGAAACGCAAGTTATCAGGCTGGTCATTTGTTGCCTTTGAATACACCAAAGACCAATCGAGTGCCAATGATTTGATCAACTGATTACTTCCTTGCAAGGTGCTGTTAAAAATTCCTTGGTTGATAGCACGTGTTCGGGTGCTGTAGGCTAGAATAGCGTTGCCCGAAGAGCTGCTAAAATTTCGTCCATCTAAAAAAGTAGTTTTCGTTTCGCGCGCTTCTTGATTGATTAAACTATAGTAGCCAGTATACAAATTGATAGAATGACCTTTTGCGATTCGGTAGTCAAGTCGCGTATGCACCGCATTGCGCAACTGTCGGTTAGAATACAGTCTGTCTTCGACACTTCTAATAGACGGTTGATTCGAACCAAAACGATCAGTATCCGTGTCAAACCAAATACTTTCAGTGCCCCGATAAGAATTTTGAAACGAGCCACCAAACATGATTCCTAATTTTTTATTGAGTACTCGGGAGCCAATGGAAAGAGAAGCTAATAAATCAGGGATGGGCATGGCGGATTTTGTAACTCCATTGCTCACAGAAAAATCTGATGGCTGAGCCAAATATCCATCGCCATATTCTTCGCGTGGCGACTGTGGATTTACTACGGATGCATTGAAAGAATTAAAGTTGCGTAGAACGTTGATATAGTTGTAGCCGGTTTGCAGATCGCCTTTGATTTCAAAATTTTCAGGGGCACCTTTCATGACCATGTTTATACCGCCACCCATCGCATCACCTTCTAGGTCCGCGGTCAGGCTCTTGTACACTTCCAGTCGGTCCAACAAATTGGCGGGAAAAATATCCAGTGGAACGTATCGATTTTTATTGTCCGGACTTGGAATCTTAACGCCATTTACAAGCGTGTAGCTATAGCGCTTATCCATACCTCTAACAATCGCATACTGCGGATCGCCACTACTGTTTCGTTCAATCGACAGCCCGGAAACACGCTGCACCACGTTCGCCACTGACAAATCTGGCGTCAGTGAAATCGCCTTTGCAGAAATGACGTTGAGGGTTGTAGAAGCATTCCGCTCCATATTCCTGGCTTGTGTTTCAGAGCCATTCTCAGCCACACCCATCACCACTATCTCACTTAACAGTGCCTCATCTTCTAGAAGCGATACCTTCAGGATGATCACTTCCCCATCGTCTTTTATAGACACTTTCTTCTCCTGTGTGATGTATCCAATGAAAGAATAAACAAATTCATACTCACCTTGCTTAAGGCTGCCCAATTGAAAGGAACCATCTAATCCCACCACTGCGAAGATCGGCAGCCCCTTAATGGAAACATGGGCCCCTGTCATCGGCTCGCCTTTACTATCTAGCACTTTGCCTTTGACTGTCGCAGCAAAATCAATTATTGCGATAAGCATAAGGAAAATGAAAACTGTTGTTCCGCGCATGGCTATTTTAAATTGGCGTGCAGCTTGGAAGACTTTGTTTGCAAATCATTTCCGGCAATATCTTCCCATCGATAGTATTGGAAAGTTTTGTTGGTGGACATTGCCACAAAAAGGCCATGCTGGAAGGTGTCATTTAATGCGACTGGCGTTACATCAGAACCATCACTTTCTTGCGTGGAGAGATAAACCGTTTTTATGAGTTTGTGCGCGTGTGGATTTCCGGCTATCCCTTCGCGTGAAAAAATATGAAAGCGATTGGATTGTTGATCAGAAACCAAAATATAACCAGTACCATTATCCAACGGATAAATTGAAATCCCTTCGTGATCTTGTGTGAATCCGGAGGTTCCAAACAACGCCAGTTGCTCATTTCCTTTTTCAGGATCTGCGTAATATTTTCTTACGCCAATGCCTTCGTCTGAGTAGTATACAAAACCGAGCTCGTCATCTACTGCAATTGATTCTATTTCTTTAGTACCACTGTATTGCCCAAACTTTCGTACAAGGGTCGCTTTTACTCCATTCTTTCCATCGTCTTCTAAAAGGTACTGCCACAGGTAGCCATTAGATGGACCACTTTTTCGACCAACGATTGCATATATCTTTTTTGTGTCTGGATTTTTATAAAGTGAAATACCCATCAAATCACGATAGCCATCGCCCGCTTCTCCTTCAAATACGATCAGCCCTCCCTGATCCAATGGTCGCATGTCGGGCATTGAAAAAACCCGAAGTTGATGAGTCATGCGTTCGGTGGTCACTGCAATATCTACTGGCATATTGTTCACCACTAGCCCGTATTCTATATCTACGTTGTTGGGTCGCTTTAAACCTCTTACCACTTTATCTTCAATAACTTTCCCGTTAAGATCAAACACATAAAGAGCACCATCAGCATCTTTGTCTGTGCCAACAATCAGGCTTTTCGAACCGTCAGTAGGATTAACCCAAATGGCGGGATCGTCCGTATCGAACCGAACGGTGTCTGTTACAATAACAGGCTTGAGCGCACCAGTTTCCAGCGATGCGCTTTGAATATGAGGTGGGCGCTGGCTACAGGCCACAAAAAATACTGGTGTCAATAAAAGAAGAAGTCGAGCGCTCATAGATGTGTTTCCTTGCGGCAAAGATGGATGTGTTCAATGCCAGATGACAAGGAAAAAGGATTATCAAAAAGGCAACAAGGCCGCAGTTTGATGTAAACAAAAAGGCAACAGGAATCCGAAAATCAATGATATATCATTGACAACTTGCGGGTTACGAAATATTACGGAAGGGTTATGAAATTATGAACTAGATGTTATTGATGAATTGATTTAGGCTATGCCCAGAGTCTATCATCAATTTTTTCTTTAGTCGATAGCGACCTATCCGTAGACTGTCAGACGAGATGCCAAGTAACGTTGCCATGTCTTTTGATGGGATATTAAGTCGAATAAGTGAAGCGAGCCGAAGATCAGCCGGAGTCAGGTCCTCAGCACGTGATTGCAATTGGTGAAAAAAATCTTGATGAACTTGTTCAAAGATTTGACGAAAATCATCCCAATCCTTGTCCTGCACAAAATTTCGTTCGATCATTTTAACTACGCCTTTGATTTCTTTGCGTTGGTCGCTGATCCCCTCTTTGAGTAATGAAGAAAGCTTCGCTTGAATGTCTTCCATCATTTTGTTCTTACTGATGATATGCAAAGTGTGACTCGTGAGCGACTTCGATTTTGCCTCCAACGCTTGCTGAAGTTTTTGCTCTTGCAAATGCGTATTCTGAATCTCTGCCTCCATTAGTCTTTGCTGCGCCTCAAACATTCTCTGCTGCTGAGTAAAGTTCTCCTTGTTTTGCTTTATCTTCAATCGTTGTCGACTAATGACCACCGTGCCAACTACAGCTAGTAGCCCGATAGAAATTGTCAGGGCCACTTTAATCGCAGTATTTAGTTTAGTTTCAGCCTCTAATTTATTGATAGCAAAATTCTTCCGCTCTATTTCAAATAGTGTTTGAAACAATTGTAACTGTTTTGATGCGTCACGGTCGTACATTTCTTCATACAAACTCCGACCAATCTCTAAATTCAAATAGGCATTTTTATAATCGCCTGCCAGCGAATAAATTTTACTCAGATCTTTATAAGCACTCGACATTTGGTATTTATCATTTAAACGGGTGGCCAGTTCTAATGACTTGCGAGTCCATTCGACTGCCTTTGCATAGTTGCCCGTCTTGCGGAAGTTATCTCCGATGTTGTTAATACTGACAATCATGGAAAGACTATCTTTCGTTTGTTCATTCAATAAAAGAGACTGCAGAAAATAGTCTAGAGCGAGTTGAAATTTTTCGTTGTCTTCGTAAATACTGCCAATATTCTCCAAGATAATGGCCATGCCACGGTTGTCTTGCTTACGCTTGTATAGTTCTAACGCTTGGCTCTGGTATCGGATGGCCTCCGGATATTTTCCCTTTTTCTCGTAAATTCTGCCAATGCACCCCAACGAATACGCTATTCCTAGTGTGTCACTGATCTGCTGATAAATCTGTAGAGATGCTTCATGACTTTGCTTGGCGAGATCGGGCTGTTTGATCCGCAAATAGACCAACCCTTGTTGATTAAGGTTATCGGCTAACTTTTGTTTTCCGTCTAACAACTGAAACACTTCATTGGCCTTCAGCAATTGATTTAGTGCTTCCTGGTAAATTCCCTGATTGAGCAACACCACCCCAAGGAGATGATGACTATTTCCCTCTCCCGAACAATCCGATAGCTCAGCCAATTTCAACGCACGGCTTAATAGCGTAAATGCTGAATCGGGCTGATCAGATATTTTTATTTGAGCAACAGTATTGAGTGAATCAATTGACTCACAAATAAATTGGGGTGCTCTTTTGGGATGACAAGAAAAAGATATCGAAGCTACTACTAAGCAAGTGATAGCAAACCAAATAAATCGCACCTTCACACTCTAAGAATAAGAGCATGAAATTACAAAACTAAAATCTTTGAATGTTAAGGGAATGTTAAGATACCCCAGATTCGCTCGCGGCCAACTTAAACAATACGGGCTTTTCCACCCTCTCTTTCAACAGCGCGATCTTCAACACTTGCTCGACAGATTCCACATAATGAAACGTCAAACCTTTGATGTAGTGCTTTTCAATTTCAGAGATATCGCGTTTGTTTTTCGCACTAAGCACAATCTCTTTGATGCCACTACGTTTGGCCGCCAATATTTTTTCTTTGATCCCTCCAACTGGCAATACCTTTCCTCGAAGTGTGATCTCGCCAGTCATAGCAAGATTGGATTTCACTTTGCGCTGCGTGAAGATCGAAGCTAACGAAGTCAACATAGTGATACCTGCCGATGGACCATCTTTTGGAACAGCACCTGCCGGAACATGAATGTGTAAATCATATTGCTGAAATACACGGTGATCGATCCCTAAAGACTCTGCATTCGATTTTAAATATGACAAGGCTGCCATCGCAGATTCCTTCATCACATCGCCCAACTGACCGGAGATCGTCAAGGTACCCTTGCCCCTACTCAAGCTAGATTCAATAAATAAAATATCTCCTCCTACTTGGGTCCAGGCTAAACCTGTGACAACACCGGCAATATCATTGCCTTGATATAGCTCCTCATCAAAAATCTCTGCACCCAGCGTCTTCACCACATAAGCAGGCGTTATTTCCTTTTCAAATTTCTCATCCATTGCCTTCGTTTTGGCAATACTTCGCACGACAGAACCAATCTTGCGCTCTAAACTTCTAACACCCGATTCGCGCGTATAGCTTTCAATAACTTTCAACAATGCATCCTTCTCAAATTTGGCTTCATTCACACCTAGGCCATGTTCTTTCAATTGCTTGGGCACTAAATGTTTAATGGCAATTTGTAATTTCTCTTCTACAGTGTATCCGGTCAATTCGATAATTTCCATTCGATCGCGCAAAGCAGGCTGAATCGTATCTAATGAATTAGCCGTTGCAATAAAAAGAACCTTCGACAAATCGTACTCAACTTCTAAATAATTATCTGCAAAAGCATTATTCTGCTCCGGATCTAAAACTTCAAGAAGTGCTGAAGAAGGATCACCTCTAAACTCTGACCTCACTTTATCTATTTCATCCAACACGAAAACAGGGTTCGATGATTTAGACTTTTTAATGTTGGCTAAAATTTTTCCGGGCATCGCGCCAATGTACGTTTTCCGATGTCCTCTTACCTCAGCTTCATCATGCACGCCTCCTAAACTCATGCGCACATAATTTCTACCTAACGCCTTCGCAATTGATTTTCCTAAGGAAGTCTTCCCAACCCCCGGTGGGCCGTACAAACAAAGAATGGGGCCTTTCATGTTTTGTTTCAATTTCAAAACAGCCAAGTATTCAAGAATGCGATTCTTTACTTTTTCTAAACCAAAGTGATCTTTGTCTAGAATTTTTTTCGCATTCTTTAAGTCAAAATTATCTGGGGTATAGTCATCCCAAGGCATATCCAACATGAACTCTGTGTAATTCATGGCTATCGGAAAATCGGGGGCTTGCGGGTTGGTACGTTGCAGTTTATCCAGTTCTTTATTGAAATGTATTTCTGCTGCCTTCGGCCATTTTTTTTCGGCACCACGTTTCCTCAGTTTCTCTATTTCCTTATCTGGGCCATCAAAGCCCAACTCATCTTGCAATACCTTTATTTGTTGACGCAAAAAATAATCACGCTGCTGCTGATCTATGTCCGTGTGCACTTTCTTTTGTATCTCATGTTTGATTTCCAGCATTTGGATTTCTTTCAACATGTATTGCAATAACAAAGTGCCACGGTCCACCACATTATTGGTTTCCAATATCTTTTGTTTATCGGCTACATCTACATTCAAATTGGATGCTAAGAAATGAACCAGAAAGGCCATGCCCTGAATGTTGTCCAGCGCCATCTGTGCTTCTTGTGGGATCTCAGGATTTAACTTTAAAATTTTGAACGCAGCATCTTTCAGAGATTGAACCAGCGCCTTCACTTCCTTGGTTTTCAAGTCTAGCTGCAATTCCTCTGGCAGTTCAATCTTAGCCGTGAGGAAGGGTTCCTCTTGAATATATTCTTTAATGGCAAAGCGATTCTTTCCTTGAATAATAATGGTCGTGTTTCCATCGGGAAGCACCAGCATTTTAATGATTCGGGCTACCGTTCCAAACCGATATAAATCTTCGATTCCGGGTTCTTCCGCCTGCTTATTTCTTTGCGCAATTACACCGATAATCCGGCTACCTTGATACGCTTTTTTAATCAATCGAATTGACTTTTGGCGTGTGACTGTAATCGGAATCACGACACCGGGAAATAAAACAGTATTCTTAATGGGTAGGATAGACAACTCCTCGGGAAGATCCTCCGGTTTGATATCCATTTCCTGTTCCGGATTGATTAATTGGATTAACTCCTCAGAATCTTCCTGTGCCTGGTGCGTTGCTAAATTTCTAAACATAATGCGAATGCCAATATGACACAATAAAAGGGTGTCTCCAACTTAATAATGATTGCCGCTAAGTTATTCAATACCTATGCCATCGTTTTGGTTATCTCTTAAAAATATTCCATTTTTAACTATTGCAGAGCCTATAATTCCTCAATTAACCAAAGTGAAAACCTTTCATTTCTTCCTCTTTTGCTTACTTCTTATTGGTCTAACTATTGAATGCAATGGACAAAAAGAAAAGAAGTTTAAGAAGGGAGGATTAGTAAGACTTGGGGATTCCCTTGTTTCATACAGCCAGTCTGACATATTCCAATTTCCCAATGTGAATAAAACTACCTATTACCATGACGCCAGTAAACTCAAGCAAATCAGGGGTCTTGATAAGCCTGACACGCAAGAAGGTATGTATAAAGCCTTAAAAGAATATATTAAAAATTTCGGGATTCAAAATTTTTCAAAGAGCACACCCATGCTTTGGAAATTAGCCCAGCTATCCGAAAAATATGGCCCAAAAGGAGAAGCTGTTTTATTGTATAAACTAGTCTTGAAACACCATCAACAAGGGATTGATATAAAAGAAGTATATAAGCAGTATCAACTAATAGATACCGAAAAAAAAAGAAAATTACGTTCCGCTTGATTTTTACTATCAACTCGTAGATTATAGAAAGGAAATTGACACACTTCGGCCGCCTCATTCCGTGTTGGTAAATATGGGAAGCGATATTAATTCCAAAAAAGAAGATTATGGGCCCAGCATGGGTAATGTCGATTACGTTTTACTTTTCACCTCAAAGCGCAACCCTCATCGGGAAAGATCTTATAACGAAGACCTCTTTTACGCTTTAAAAGTAGATGGACGCTGGGCGCACACCGAAGAGTTTAAAACAATCAACACCAATTATAATGAAGGAAGTGCCTGCCTAAGTTTAAATGGAAAATTTCTAATTTTCTCAAGGTGCGATGCTCCTGGTTCATTGGGCAGTTGTGATTTGTATTTGGCGAAGTTGGGGAAAGATAGTGTCTGGACTGACATTAAAAATCTCGGACCCAATATCAACAGTAACGGATGGGATTCACAGCCATCTCTATCACATTCAGGTGATACTCTTTTTTATGCCTCCAATCGCATCGGTGGCTTTGGCTTAAGTGACATCTATTACTCTACGAAAGATAAAAGTGGAAATTGGAGTAAAGCAAAAAATGCTGGCCCAATCATCAATACAGTCAACAGCGAGTTGAGTCCCTTTTTTCATCATGGTTATAATGTACTTTATTATAGCTCAAATGGATTTCCCCTCAATTTTGGCGGATTTGATATTTACAAAGCATATCCAAAAAATAGTAATTGGGGTGAACCAAAAAACATAGGCCCGCTTGTAAATGGCGCTGGTGATGAATATTATTTTACCATCGATTCCAAATCACATGATCTATACTATTCTCGGTCGAATGAAGACGATAAAAAGGACCTTGACTTGTACTCCTTTCCCGTTCCCATGGAGGCACAACCTTTGGCTACTACACACTTAAAGGGGTCGTTGATTGACCAAAATGGAAAACCATTAGGCGGCATTGTTTCCGTTATTGATTTAGATTCTGCTGTGGAAGTAGCTCCCAAATTTATTCAGAAGGATGGAACTTTTGGATTTGAGCTCATTAACAAAAGAAGATATCTTTTGGTGATACAAGGCGATGAATATTTCAGGATTGAAGAGGTATTCTTTTTGGATGGCGAAATTGAAATAAAAAAAATTGCCACACCTCTTGAATCCAAAATTGCTTTTCGATCAGTAGAATTTGAAAATGGAAAGGCAGACATACTTCCTTCCATGCATACCGATTTAGACAAACTTGGAAATTTTCTAATTGATCACCCGAAACTAAAGTTGATTATATCCGGACATACAGATTCGGCAGGAAATGAAGACCTTAATTTAAAGCTTTCACAGGATCGAGCGAATTCCATTAAGGACTACATCATGAATGAATTTAAGGTTACTAAAGATCGTATTATGGCAATTGGCTATGGTAGTTCCAATCCCATTGTAGACAAAGAAGAAACAGAGGAACATCGGCAATTGAACAGGCGAGTAGAATTTGAAATTGTACGACTCTAATTGCTCGATAGAAAATTACCTCAAAAGAACTTTTAACAAAATCCATTCTGCACGCGATTGCAATGGGATTTTCCTTCTTTAATAGTCATTCCGTTTACATGTGACTGGCTTTCTGTATCTTTGCGCCTCAATTTTATGATCGAATGATTGCTGCAAATAATATCTCGCTTCGCTTTGGCAAAAGACTACTTTTTGATTCTGTCAATCTTAAGTTCACGGGTGGTAATTGTTATGGCGTGATTGGTGCTAATGGAGCTGGTAAATCAACTTTTTTAAAAATACTAGCTGGTGATATTGATCCAAATTCAGGTAACGTTTCCATAGATCCGGGTAAACGGATGGCCGTCCTTAGACAAAATCACTATGAATTTGATGAGAAGACTGTTTTGGATACAGTCATGATGGGACACTCCAAATTGTGGGCTATCATGAAAGAGAAAGATGCTATCTACGAAAAACCAGATTTCTCGGAAGCAGATGGAATTAAGGCCTCAGAATTGGAAGCTGAATTTGCAGAAATGAATGGCTGGAATGCAGAATCAGACGCTGCGGCATTGCTAAGTGGATTGGGCATTTCAGAACAAGATCATTTCAAATTGGTGAAGGAACTTAGCGGAAATCAAAAAGTGCGTGTCTTGCTAGCGCAAGCTATTTATGGAAATCCCGACATTCTAATATTAGATGAACCTACGAACGATTTAGATCTATTGACAGTAGGCTGGCTAGAAGACTTCTTGCTAGAGTTTAAGAATACCGTCATTGTTGTTTCTCACGACAGGCACTTTTTGGATACTGTTTGTACACACATTGTGGATGTTGATTTTAGTGCGGTAAAATTATATACCGGTAACTATGCGTTCTGGTATCAATCCAGTCAGTTAGCTTTGCAACAACGCACCTCTGCCAATAAGAAGTCGGAAGAAAAGAAAAAAGAACTACAAGAGTTTATCATGCGATTTAGTGCAAACGCATCTAAATCAAGACAGGCAACGAGTCGAAGAAAATTACTGGAGAAAATAAATGTAGATGACATTCAGGCATCAACCCGTAAATACCCTGCCATTATTTTTACGCAAAAGAGAACTGCTGGAGATCAGATACTGCATGTAGAACATCTTTCGTATTCTACCAATGGCACCACCCTTTTCAAGGATTTGGAATTCTTTGTTAATAAAGGTGATAAGATCGCATTTCTTAGTAAAGACAGCTTAGCCCTATCGTCCCTCTTTCAAATTCTTGTCAACGAACTGAAACCAAGTCAAGGAAAATTTACATTTGGACAAACGATCACGACAGCTTATTTGCCAGGCAATAATGAAAGTTTCTTTCAAACAGATGATAATTTAGTGGATTGGCTTCGCCAGTTTGCTGAAGATGAGAATAAAGATGAAGTATACATCCGTGGCTTCTTGGGCAAAATGCTTTTTTCAGGAGAAGAAGTATTTAAGAAATGCAGTGTGCTTTCAGGAGGTGAAAAAGTGCGATGCATGATTTCTCGCATGATGATACCGGGTGCTAATCTTTTGATATTGGATGAACCCACTAATCATTTAGATTTGGAATCAATCACTGCCTTTAACAATGCGCTAAAGGATTTTCCAGGAACTGTTTTATTTACTTCTCATGATCATGAGTTTACACACACTGTAGCCAATCGCATCATTGAAATTACTCCAAATGGCTTCATCGATAAATTGATGACCTACGATGAATACATTGAAAGTGAAAAAGTAGCGCAACAGAAAGAGGCTCTCTACGCATAGAAAGTGCAACTTATTATACCTTCTTTGCGTAAGGTATATAGCGGTTAACTGTTCGTCAATTAGAATAACCTGAAATTATACGAAACACGAAAATTGATTTTGAGTAAACAGGTTTTGGCAGAACAAAGAGTAAGTGCCGCCAGAACGAAGAACAAATAAAATGAGTTGGACAACTATTTATATAAAAGGAAATATCGGATTTGAGTCGGAAGTACTGTATCACTTAGAAAAAAGTGGGTTTTCTTTTTTGCCAGGATCTGATCAAGTTGAATCAGGAATATCTCTTTATTGGATTGATGACTCCTCGAAATTGAGGGACTTTAAGAAAGCTATTGGTGCTAAAACAGTATTTAAATACCGATTGAAATTCTTCAAAGAATTAAGTAAAGCAGTCGAGAGGCAAGCACACTCTACCAATTTTACACCCAAAGAAGAAGCCATGGTGAAGAAGATGAGCGAATGGCAATTAGCGTATAACAGAGAACTGAGGCATAGCGCGTAACATTCATTATCCAATACGTTTCACTTTATAGCCCTCCTTCACGAGAAGCTCAACAATCTTATTGCGGGTGTCACCTTGAATAACTATTTCACCATCTTTAGCAGATCCACCTACTCCACATCGTGTCTTTAACAACTTAGTGAGGATTTCTAAATCCGAATTTGTTCCAATAAACCCGGATACTAAGGTGACTTGTTTACCTGCCCTACCACTCTTATCCAATTGGACTTTTAAGTTTTGCTGTTGAGGTGGTAATGTTCGCTGTGAATCATTTTGCTGATATTCAAACTTAAAATCAGATTGAGTTGAATAGACCACTCCATCTCGATGCTTCCAGTCATTTTTCTTAGCCATACTTATTGTTAAAAACTTATCAGTAAAATAATTAAATTAAAAATAGTTAATAACGCATTTACGATACCAAGATTGAACCTAAATTCAATTCCTCTTTCATAAAATACTCCTAGCAAGGAGGTAATTACCCAGATACAAGGAAAGAAAATAAAGTTACCATAGATGGAAACATATAAACGATAAACAGCTTTAGATACATTATCTCGCAATTTAACTGGGACCGACAGCAGGCGCGAAGTCATCACACTGATTTCATGGCTCGAGTTAATTGTTTTCAGGAGTCCTTTCCGAATCCTATATTTCTTTCCATCCGAAGTTTCCACACGAGCATACTCCAATCCATTACTACCATAGACACCTGTTAAATTTACAATACTAACTTCATTGCTCTTCATTGGTAATAGTAGATCCAACACTAACACAAAGCAAAAAAACAGTGTGATGCGCGAAATCATCACTGCATAGTGCAGATTTCGATTCATCAGGTCAAGCAACTGTTTTCTTTTCGAATCGGTCTTAAATGCATAGCCTGGTGGCTTAGGGCGATACCGAGGATCTCGATGAGCTATAGGAGGTGAGGCACTTGTTGGCTCCCCGCCAACTAACATTTGATCGTATAAAAATTTGCGTTG
>JBJXEB010000011.1:0-17237 GCA_046155095.1 Cyclobacteriaceae bacterium | reverse complement strand
CTTTTGCTTCTTCATTGGTAAAAGTGCCTGTGATCTGTGAATTCCCGTTCGGGATTTCTCCGTTTACAGAAGGTGCTGTGTAAACAAAATTATCCAATACAATAGCAATACGGCCTTGGGGTTGTTTGGCAGCGGCAGCGGCCGTCACTTTTGCCCACGTCTTTGCACCAGCTGCATTCATGGTCATGCTTACTGCGGGGCGTGCGAACTGATCGAAATCCAAACGCGCGTTATTAATTACCTCGCCTGTCAATAATGGTTTTCCGTTTCTGCCTATGTTTACAAAGTTCAATTGAATATCGTCCACACCTGGTGTAACTTCCGGATCAGATTTTACATCCCAAAAGAAACCAATAGTACGAGGCAGTAATGCACGCACATCTGCACGTCTCAAGATTTTGTTGATCGTTGAGGTATCTTTTACTTGATAGAAGAAAGGCCTGCTTTGACTGCTCAACGCAAACAAAGGTGATGAGGTGGCAGAGCGAAGTGAATCCAATGAACTGCCTGTGCTGTCTTTCGCTGCTGTGCTCAAGGCTTTCTCTAAAGCTGATTTTACGGTGTCTGCTTTGGTGTCTGCTAAAAGTGATTTGGTTGTGTCTTTAGCAGAAGTGCTAGTCAAACTTGATTTGGTTTCGTTTTGCTCTTTCAGTAAAAGTTGATTGATCGCGCCAAGTGAAGAACCTAGTTGCTGATCGAACGGTTCTACGATTTCCCAAAACTCTAAGCGTGCTACACCTTGCAATAACTTGCGTACACGCTGTGGGTTATCTGCACCGGGAATTTCTATTTGAATACGACCTGTACCTTGCAAGCGTTGAATGTTCGGCTGAGAAGTTCCGAATTGATCGATACGTGTTTTTAAAATAGTAAATGAGCGATCAATGGCATTTTCAATTTCTGAATTCAAAAATGTCATGACTGTTGCATCGTCATCAGAAAGCTTCACGCGATCTTTATTGGCGGCTGAGGTGAACAACGAAGCCATTGTTTTGTCTGGGTTGGCATCTTTGAATGCTTTGAAGAACAGCGCACTAAAATTTTCGGTACTAGTCTTTTGCATTTCGCGTGCCTTTTGCAAAGCGGCTACGAAAGCAGGGTCTTGATTGTTGCCACTCAATCCGCGGATAATGTCGATCGGAGAAATCTCCAATACCACATGCATACCGCCTTGTAAATCTAGGCCAAGATTTAATTCGCTTTCCTTAATTTGCTTATAAGTATATTCAGCTCCGAATAAATTTAAGACTGGTTTATTCCAGAGAGAATCCAAATAGTTTTGCTTTTTGGTCAAGTTGATCGAGCCACTTTTGTCGGTAGCATGGGTGATTGCGTCTTGTCTTATATTTCTTGAAATAAAAGTGAACGACAAATAATACAGGCACAATGCTGTGATGAGAATGGTGAGTACTACAACGACTCCTTTGTTACGCATAATAATTTAAGATTTAAGATGTGAGATTTAAGATTTTGATTTCGATAATTATCGAGGTTGATGTTTTGAATTATTCCTTTGAGAATAAAAAGCTAACGAAGATCACCTTCGTGGCAAAAGAAAAAAGTAAAGCTGAATGATTAAGGCGCGTTGGGCGCAATGATGACCCTGAACAAGGTCTTGAAGAAAGTAATGAATACTTTTTTTACAACGACTACTGCTTTTTTGGGCTCGTCTGTGCTGCCAACTCTTTCTGCAATGCTAGGAGTGCTCTCATTAACAGCAACGGTATTGCCATGCGGCACCATATCAGAAGGAGCATGGATGGAGACTTCCTTGCTGTTTTGATCTGCCTGTTCTGTTTTTGCTTTCTTTTGAAAGCTCTCAGATGGTTGGTAAAACGACTGGGTAAGCACAATGACCACTACCGACAAAATGCCAGCGATCATCAAAAACCCTCTTTTTAGTGCTTTGGTAGTCATTTTTTATTAATTGTTCAGTCTGTGGTGACACAGACGGGGCGTAAAAATAGAGATTTGAAATCAATTTGCAAGTTCGGTTCTACAAAGGCAGCATAGGCAGTTGATAAATATTTTTTGTCTCTACCCAGATAGAGTGGTTGGATAGTGAAGCCCTATTCCGTAGGCGCTATCTGTTAAAGGCTTTAACCTTAGTAGAAATTATTTGCAACTGTGATCACTAACCTTATTACCTTATTCTAGTCGCATGAAAATAAGGTAATAAGGTTGAGAGTGGTTTCAAAAACGATTTTTCTACTAAGGTTAGCGCCTTCAAATATGATAGGCAATCAAAAATTTACTCACACCAGAATCCATAGAGCATATTTTTTCTTTGTGCCTTAGTGTCTTTGTGGCAAAAATTTTATCCAATCTTCAATTTCAGGTAACTAGCCAATACATCCAACGCTCGTTTAAAATGACTGTTGTTGGGGATTACCAAATCAGCATGGTGTTTTAGTGGCTCAATTTGATTTTCAAAAATCGGCATTACGTGATATTGGTAGCGATAAAGCACATCGTCTATATCGTAACCGCGCTCTACTTGGTCGCGCTTGATGCGCCTGCCCAGCTTTACGTGGTCTTTGGCCTCGATGAATATTTTTAAGTCAAGCTCTTTGGCGATCTCTTCAAAGTATTGAACGAACAAACCTTCTACAATAATAATCGGTGCGGTTTTGAATTCCAGCATTTGTGGTTCGGCTGATGGATTGTTGAAAGTGTATTCTTTCTTGATCACATTTTGCCCTGATTTTAATTTTAATAAGTCGTTGAGGAATGCTTCGCGGTCAATGGAGATAGGCAGATCGAAATTTTTGATGCCGTTTTCGTCAACAGGTTGTTGGTCGCGCGGTTTGTAATAATTGTCTTGCGAGATGAGGCAAATCTCTTCGGGCTTGAATAGATCGGCCAAGCCTTGAAGGAAAAATGTTTTGCCCGAGCCGCTGCCGCCCGTGATGCCGATGGTAAATGGTTGGTTCATAGTTTAGGGAACACAAAAGTACATTTTTATTTTGCACGCTAAGAAGTAAAGAGATGAATGTTCAGCAAGGTGATGAGGGCAAGGGATAGAAGTGAAAAGCCTCCCTCGGCTGCGCTCGGGATGAACTCCGCGCGTTGGCAAGCCGAGGGAGCTTGGAGCGGATAGCCCGGTGGCCGCTGTGCCTCGCGCGGACATGCCCCCAAACAACTTTTGAACTTATATCAGGCCAACTATTTTTGCTAACTTTATGGGGAATATAAATTTGTTTATGGAGCAAGCGAAGAAAAACTATTCTAGCTATTGGATCGGGGCAATTGTTTTGGCGAGTGTGGTGACTTTGGCGTTGGTTTCGTACGACCTGTTATTTTCAAAGCCCGATCACTTGCAAGCGAAGGTGATTGAAAAAATTTATGTGCCAGCATATATTGTGTCTGGCGGAACATACAGTGGAATGCGCAGGGGTAATTATGGTATTACCACACAGAAAGAAGAGCAATGGATAGCCATTGTGAAAACGAATGAGGGCGATACATTAAAAGTGCATTGCCATATCAGCCACTATGAGAAAACGGAAATAGGTGATGTGATTAAATTCAATAAGTATGAGGGACATCTTTTTCATATTCAATACTTCGCGCACAATGAAGAGGAATAAAATCGTTGTACGGATTTCTTTTTTGATTTTGTTTTTAATGATGTCCGCCTCATTGAATGCTCAAGACGTGCAAAAAGAAATCAACGAACAGGTATGGAAACCATTTATCAAAAATTTCAATGAGCATAATACAATTGGGTTCATGACTGTTCACTCGAAAGATGTGACGCGCTCACCACGCGATTCTAAGTCTGTTTGGAATTGGGAGGAGTATAACAAGGAACAAGCTACTGGCGATCAGCAAGACATAAAAGAAAAAAGGAAGCGAACGCTGGAGCTTCGGTTTACCGAGCGCATCAACAGCAAAGATCGAGCGATAGATGTTGGTGTTTACAGAACTTCTTATCTATTGCAAGATGGCAGCAAGCAAGATTACTTTGGTCGGTTTCATGTTGTGTTGAGAAGAGAAAAAGGGGTTTGGAAGATTTTGGTGGATATGGATTCATCAGAAGGCGATACAATCGGGGAGAAAGAATTTTTGAGCGCTACTTCCTTGGAGTAATATAAAACAAGCAATTTGGAAGTTTATCAAAAAAACCTCACCATTCAAATCCTGGAAAGACAAAATAAAAGATACTCCACCATCCGTCCTCATTGGATAGATATAATTTGAATGGCCCTTCAAAATGAACTGTCTCTCCTGACTCCAGAGTGGCATCAAACCGGACGCCACCTTCTGCATGGCCCATGCCAGATTGCGTTTCATCGTTCCATTGAAACTTAACTTCACCCTTTGCAACTTGGCAATTCGTAAATGAAGCATAGCAATCAAATAGTTCTTTAATTTTTGCAAGTGTTTGCTCTCTGGTCAGGATGGTGCCGTTCGCTAAAATAAATTGGTAACCTAATTCAGAACTGAACTCATTAAATTCTTTTCTGAACCAATCCCTCAAAAAATCAGTGGCCCGATTACGAATATCCAAATCATGATCAGGATGGAATTCTTCATATATAAAATGAGAGGTCATTCCTGGCATACTGTTGCTTATGGTATGCTCAAATAATTCTTCGGTGATAAATTGGTATTTGAATCGATCTTCTCTTGGCCTAATAAAATCGATGGCAATGGATTTTTCATCCAACAATTCAAGCAACCGATCATATTCCTTTTTCAAATTCGCATCATCTAAATTTTCAGCTTTTTGAAAATTTGGGAAACCTAAAAACGCAGCTACTTTTATTGGATTGTGAGTACCTTGATTTTGCTCAAAGGCATATACATTTTTTAGAAACTCGTTTTCAATATCGGCAGGAAGGGCTGCCCCTTCGCCAAACTTAGCACCGAATTGAGCTTGTATTTTTAACTTTAGAAATTCATTTTCCATTCGAAGGTTCTCTTCAGGATCATCGCTGAATTTTTCATCATTTGTTTCCATATTTTTAAACTATGATTTTTGTAATAAAATGTTTTGATATTCCTACCATCAATCTAACTAATGCCCATCTTTTGAATTAAATTCAATCATTGCTTCTGACTTTCTCTGTATCCTATTAAAAAAGAAAAGACAGATCATCAAAACCCCAATTGGCACTAGCGAAAAATAAAAAGCAGTCTGCCCACCATACGCTTGAAAAATGTTTCCTGTGATGATGGAACCCGTTGTTCCACCCAGCGCAGAAAAAATGACAATCAACCCAGACATAGGCCCGTGTTGCCTAGGAGGTAGCGTACTCAAAATAACTGAATTGATGGCCGGATAAATGGGTGCAATAAATAACCCGATCAACGGGAACACAAACGCACCCAAGGGTGCGCTCCTCCAACCTGTAACTGGCGAGCCGCTATTGTTTTGCGCCAATGGAATGGCAACTACTACCAAGGCACTTGCGGCAACCAAACAAACAATGAGAACCATGAACCAATGAACTCTTCGCAGCGCAAAGCCTGCACTGAATCTTCCGAGTGCAGTAGAAGCTGCAAGGATGCTGGCCATTTGAATACTAAGCGTAGAAGGAAGATTTAATACTTTGCTATTAAATGTCGGCAACCAACTCATAATGCTTTGTTCGATCAGCACGTAGGTAAATGCACACATTATAAACACTAGTACAAGAGGCTTGATTGCCAACTTGATCATGTCTGCGAAATCTTCCAAGAAAGGTTTTGTCGCATCGCTCTTCACACTTGATTCATCTAACGGAGAACTCAGCAAGAGCAGAAATGCCACGAGCACAATTCCCGCAAGGAGATAATATACTTTCAACCATTCTGTTGACTGTGGATTTTTGTCATCCACGAACGCGCTGAAAATAAAATATCCCGTAAGGATGCCGATCATAAAAAACGATTCGATAAAATTCATGAAGCTGGCGTGTTCTTTTTTATCTTTAGTAACAATGCCGATGGTTGCATACACCGATACTTTAATCAGCGCGAAGGAGGTGCCCGTGGCGGCAAACAAAACTTTGGTCATGGCAAAACCACCCAAAGATGGCATGGCCAAGCAGGCCAACCCGACTAAAGCCAATGCAATGAGCATTGAATTTTTATAACCAATGCGTGTGATATAAGAAGCTACTAGAAATGAAACAACAGCAATACTTAAATCTTTGAACGCTTCTAGCACACTGGCTGAAGATTCGGTGACAGCATAGTTGCTTTGCACCTGCAAGATCACGGTGCCTACACTATTGAGCAGAATAGCAAATACAAAATAATTGAGGAAGAGCGAGAGTTTGATTTTCCAGTTGGGCATAGGGTAGGGTTAGGTGAAACAAAGCTATTCATTCTTCCATGCCGTAGCAAGCATATTCCTTTACACCTCTTCAACAGTCCATTCACCTCCCCATTTGTCAATTAGGCAAAACAATTGCCGCTATTTATTTGTATTGATTAAATTGGACAATCATTTTACGATTATGAAAGGAATCCAATTTTTAGTTGCACTCTTTTTATTCATTCAGAGTCAGGCCTACTCACAAATATTCCCCACTGGCTTCAGCCGTGTAAAGGTAGGTAGCACCCTCACTAATCCAACAGTAATGGCTTTCGCACCAGACGGACGGATTTTTGTGGCAGAACAATCAGGCACGCTAAGAGTAATAAAAAACGATGCACTGTTGGCTACTCCATTTGTTAGTCTCACTGTAAACTCAAATGGCGAACGCGGACTGATCGGTATTGCATTTGATCCAGACTTTGCCACCAACAATTTTTTGTACTTGTACTATACTGTCAATACGCCCCCCATCCATAACCGCATCAGTCGCTTTACTGCCAACGGAGATGTGGTGGTGGCAGGGAGCGAACTAATGATTTTAGAATTGGATAACCTTAGCGGTGCAACTAACCACAACGGAGGAGCACTCGCTTTTGGACTTGATGGTAAGCTTTATGTGGCGATAGGGGAGAATGCTACACCAAACAACGCGCAAGATTTGGATACCTATCATGGTAAGATGTTGCGCATCAATAAAGATGGATCAGCACCAACAGATAATCCTTTTTATGGCACTGGTGCGAGTGAACAAAAAAAGCGAGTGTGGTCGTATGGCTTACGTAACCCTTACACCTTTTCTGTTCAGCCAACTACAGGAAAAATATTTGTGAACGATGTTGGACAAAACACTTGGGAGGAAATCAATGATGCCTCCGTTGGTGGTAGAAATTTTGGATGGCCGACTACCGAAGGTGCCACAACCAATCCATCTTTTACTACACCTGTTTATTTTTACAAACATTCTAATGCAACACCCGCGGACTGTGCTATTACAGGCGGAACGTTTTTCAATCCAACCACCACCAATTATCCTTCTACTTATTCTGGTAAATATTTTTTTCAAGATTATTGCAGCAATTGGATTTACTACATTGATCCGACACAAATTTCTCCAACAGCTACTTTATTTGGTTCTTCTGTGGGCGGCACTAGCCTGAGCATAACCGCTGGACCAGATGGAAATTTGTATTATCTAAGTAGAGGGTCAAACCTTTTATACCGATTGGTTTATACACCACAGGCCATCGCGCCCACCATTTCCTCGCAGCCTTCTACATTGAATATTCCAGTTGGTCAGTCGGCAACTTTTTCTGTTACTGCTAATGGCACTGCTCCGCTATCTTATCAATGGAGAAAAAATGGTGCGAATATTAACATGGCTACGTTGAGTAGTTACACGATCAACCCAACACAACTGAGTGATGCGGGCAACTATGGCGTAGTAGTAGGCAATTCAGTCGGCTCGGTTACAAGTACGGATGCGGTGTTGACAATTACCTCGCCCAATCAACCGCCCACTGCATTCATTACCTCTCCAACAAAAAATACTTTATATACCGCTGGAACAGCTATTAATTTTTCGGGTAATGGCACTGACTCCGAGCAGGGCAGCCTGCTCGCGAGTGCGTTTAGCTGGCAAATCAATTTCCACCATGACACTCACGTACATGATCAGCCTGCATTGGCAGGAATAAAATCAGGAACATTTGATGTGCCCAATCAAGGCGAAACATCTGATAATGTGTGGTACCGATTTATTCTCACAGTCGCTGATGATAAAGGAGCTACTTCAAAAGATTCGGTGGACGTTTATCCGCAAAAATCAAAACTGAATTTTGAAACCAATCCACCAGGGCTGAAAGTTTTATTGGATGGGCAACCGTTGTCAACTCCAGCATCTGTGACCAGCGTGGTTGGAATTCTTCGCGAGATACGTACCACTTCGCAAACGCTTAATAATATCGAATATGAATTTAGCTCGTGGTCAATTGGCGGAGCGGTGACACAAACTATACCAACACCAGCAAATGATGCCACTTACAAGGCTAATTTTTCTCCTGTATTGGGTGTGGAGGATTTAACTGATGGAAACAGATTGAGCGTTTCACCTAATCCAACCTTTGGTGATTTTACCATTAACGTTCACTCTTTGGTAGAAGAGACAATCGATCTCCAAATCTGTGATTTGCTTTCAAGAAAACTGTGGAGCAAAGAAGTAAAAATGGTGAAGGGAGAAAATAAGATACAAGCAACTGCCGAAGGATTGGCGCACGGTATAAATTTGGTCATCTTAACAAATGTCGATGGACGAAGCGTAGTTCGGAAAATAGTTGTGTTGAGATAAAATGAATTTGGCCAGTAGTAGTTGGTGTTGTTACCGATCCACGATATAAGTTGTTGGTTGGTAATAAGATCACCCCACCACAAACCGATACCCAACTCCTTTGATAGTAATGATCTCAATAGCAGAATCTCCCCTCAGATAATCGCGGAGCTTGGTGATATATACATCTAAATTGCGCGAGTTAAAAAACGAATCATCTCCCCACACACGCATCAAAATCGTTTTCCGGTCGATGTTATTGTTTTGGTTTTCGGCAAGAATTTGCAATAGCATCGCCTCGCGATGAGAGAGTTTGCGCACGTTGCCCTCATTGCACAGTTCATAGCGCTGGGGCGAGAACACGAATTTTCCAATCCCAATATTTTCTTTGATTGGATTATTTTGCTTTTGTGTGAGCTGTAGCAAATTGTTGATACGCACGATCAACTCTTCCATGCTAAAAGGCTTTCGCAAATAATCGTTGCCACCTACTTCAAAGCCCTTGATCAAATCTTCCGTTTGTGTTTTGGCTGTTACAAAGATGAGCGGAATGGTTGGATTGATTTGTCGAATATCTTTTGCAATAGCATAGCCATCTTTGTTGGGCAACATCACATCGAGCACACCAATATCTGGTTTCATTTCTGCAAAAGCGGACATTGCATTTCTTCCATCGGCCACCATCCTCACCTCAAAGTTTCTACTCTCCAAACTCTCCTTCACAATCTTGCCAAGAAAGGGTTCGTCTTCTACATAAAGGATTTTGATTTTGGCCACTGAGAGGATTTTTGATGTGGGATTTAAGATTTAAGATTTTGATGGGAGGTTAATAATGAACGTGCTGCCCTTTTCCAATTCGCTCTCCACTGCAATTGTTCCCTTGTGTGCTTTCACCACGCTGTCCACATAACTCAATCCCAAACCATAGCCTTTGCTATTATGAACATCACCTGTTGGCACACGAAAGAATTTTTCAAATATTTTCTTCTTATGGTCAGACGAAATGCCAATGCCGTTGTCTTGAACTGAAAGTGTAATGTTATTACCAGACTCTTTCAATTTTATTTTGATCTTAGGATTTTGAAGACAGTATTTCAACCCATTGTCGAGCAGATTGTAAACCACATTGGTTAAATGAACTTGACTTCCCTGCAATTGAAAGTCACTTCCTATTTTTTCGATTGATACAATAGCTTTGTTTTTTTCGAACAATAATTTCATTGAGCCCATAACTTGCTCAATTATTTTTTCCAAATCAACAGACTCTTGTTGAAAATCAACTCCCTTGTTTTCAAAGATGGCAGTTTTCAAAATTTTGTCTGTCAATAAAGAGAGACGTCCCAGTTCATTTTGTGCTATGGTTAGGTATTCTTGTGTTAGCTCACGATTTTCTATTCCATTAAAATTTTTCAGCGCTTCAATGGCAACGCCCACCGTGGTAACGGGTGTTTTCAATTCGTGCGTCATGTTGCTGATGAAATCGTTTTTCAATTCGGCCAATCTTTGCTGGGCGCGAATGCTTCTATACAAAAGCCAGAACGAGAGACTCGTGAGCGCGGCAAGAAAAACCGAAAAAAGAATTTGGGGCGATATCCGTTTAAGAATAAACCAATTCATATTGGTAAAGTCTGCTTTGAAGCCACCTCCAGACGAAAATACAATTTGATCATCGGCTGGCGGCTTAGGCGGAAAGCTAAACTCACGCTTTACAGATGTAATGCGAAAAGGCAAATCGATTCCTGCTTCGGCTAATTGAATCTTGAATTTTTTATCAACCTCCTCAATTTTTAACGAATCGCTGTTCAGTTGAATAGAAAAAGTTTGCGGCCTACTTTTACCTCGAATTTTATTTACTAATGGTTTCAATAAATCCTTAACGGAATCTTTTCCGCTTTCCGAATAGACAAATACTTGCACATTGGCAGCGGTGTCATTCGCATGAAAGTTCATGCTCTTGCCAAACCGTCTGATTACTTTTACTGAATCACTCATCTTAATCACAGCTCCACTTGAGTGATCGGGCAATGCGCTGATACTTTTTTGCAACAAGGAATCATTCATTTCAAAAATAAGATCACGAAAGAGAATTTGAGACTCTTTGCGCAATGAAGTCACCTCATCATTGTAAGCTCCTTTAAGCCAAAAGACCTGAAGCACCAATAGCAATACGATGCTAGTGGCTATGAGCGTAAGTGCTACTGAATTCCTTGGCTGCTTCATCTCCACAAAAGTACATGGTTTTTATAAAGCCCAATCGCGTATTAACCTTAATTAACATTCCTTTCAGAACTATTAACCTACTCCGATCCTCTTTAGCCGTACGTTTACAGCACAAACAAAAATGAAAAACTTAACCCTTATGAAAAAAATCTTACTCGTTATCGGCATCCTCGTGTCGCTTGCCGCATTTAATGTGGTGATGGCGCAATCCACTACTGGCGTTATTGAATATGAAATAAAAGTCAACCTGCACAAGACTTTGCCCCCCGGTCGAGAGCAGATGAAGGCGATGATCCCCGAATTTCGTACCAGTAAACAACAACTTTTTTTCAACGAAAACGAATCGCTGTTCAAGCCTATTATTGAAGACGAAGAAGATGAAGATCAAGGCGGTGGCGTGACCATGCGCTTTAAACAGCCAAACATTGAAATCTATTCCAATCAAGCTATTGGTAAGAATGTTTCGAAAGAGGAATTCTTTGGAAAAACATATTTGATTGAAGATTCGGTAAAAGTAAAAGCATGGAAGTTTGGAACGGAAACCAAAACCATTCAAGGCTATGAATGTCAGCAGGCTTATTACACAGATGAGACTGATCCAAATAGAAAAAGAGAAATAACGGCTTGGTACACCACAAAACTTCGCGCGTTCCTCGGCCCCGAGCGATTCAACACATTGCCCGGTACTGTGCTGGCCGTGGATATCAACAATGACGAACGCGTGCTGGTAGCCAAGAAAATCGAATTCAAAGAATTGAAAAAGAATGATGTGAAGGAACCCAAGGGTGGAGAGAAAACTTCGCGGACTGAGTTCATGAAAATACGTGACGAGCAGATGAAGAAGATGGGTGCGAGTGGGGGAATGATTATTAAAAACTAGATGTTGGCCACAAGCTGCAAGCCTCATGCTTCACGCTTTTAGCCTCAGAAGAAGATCAAATAAACGAACGGGCATCTACTAACCAAAAACAGCTTGAAGCCTGTAGCCATTGAAACTCTAAATCAGTATTCAGTATGATCAAATTTCTAATTGTAGTTCTTTTGTTGATTGCCCAACTCGCCTTCGCCCAAAAATTTTCCTTCAAAGGGCAAGTGGTTGATTCTTCCATTAGCGCGTTGCCCGCTTCCACAGTGATGCTGTTGAGCCAAAAGGATTCTACGTTGGTCAACTTTGGTGTGAGTGATCGAAATGGGTTCTTTGAAATCAAAAATATAAACACAGGCGAGTATTTTTTAAAAGTCACTTTCGTGGGATATGCCACCTATCAAAAAAATATTTCCGCAAAGGGAACGGCTGGCGTGATTGATGTAGGTCAAATAAAAATGTTTCCGCAGGACAAGCAATTAGATGAGTTGGTAATAAGAGGAGAGAAAGCACCCGTTACCGTGAAGCGAGATACGATTGAATTTAATGCAGGGTCATTCAAAACAAAAGCCAATGCCACCGTGGAAGATTTGTTGAAAAAATTACCTGGTGTAGAAGTGGAAACTGACGGAACGGTGCGCACTCAGGGTGAGCAAGTTCAACGCGTGACGGTAGATGGCCGAGAGTTTTTCGGTCGCGACCCAAAGTTGGCTACGCGCAATTTACCTGCCGATGCAATTGATAAAGTACAGGTGTTCGATAAAAAATCTGATCAAGCGGTGTTCACAGGCATCGATGACGGACAGAAAGAAAAAACAATCAACCTAGAATTGAAGGAGGAAAAACGAAATGGTGCTTTCGGAAACATCATGGCCGGCTATGGCAACAATGATCGCTATCAAGCAAAGGCAAACATTAATCGATTTAGCAAAGGCAAGCAACTTTCCTTTTTGGGTATGGGCAACAACATCAACGAGCAAGGATTTTCCTTTTCCGACTTTATGAATTTCACAGGCGGCTCGCAGCAGATGATGGGCGGTGGTGGTGCTGTTCGTATCATGCTAGATGGAAACAATACCAATGGAGTGCCCATCAATTTTGGTGGAAGGCAAAACGGAATTATGACCAACTATGCAGGTGGTGTCAACTTCAATCGCGACTTGAGCAAGAAAACACAACTCACCTCCAGCTATTTCTACAATCGTATCGATCAAGATATTCGACAATTGACAGATCGTATTAATTATTTGCCCAATCAACCTTCTTACAATTTCAACCAGAATAGTTTGCAAACAAACACCAACGATAATCATCGGGTGAACTTGACGCTAGATCATAAAATTGATTCGGCCAACTCGATTAAGTTTGCCAACAACCTTACTTACTCCCAATCTGACCAACGGTCTAACACATCCAGTAAAACATTTGCCAACAATAACACACTTCAAAATGAGAGTGCGCGCACGAACAACACTGATCAAACTGCCACCGATTTGAATTCAAGTTTGTTGTTCCGCCATCGCTTTCCGAAAAAAGGAAGAACCTTCTCCACCAATCTCACCTTGGGCATTTCACAAACCGATAGCAAGGGAAATTTGTTATCCAACAATCAATACTATGGCAGTAATCCGAGGATAGAAGAGTTAGCACAGCGAAACGCGCAAGCCAATGCAAGCCAATCTTACGGAGGCACCCTTACATACACCGAACCACTTGGAGGAAGAAAATATTTGGAAGGCGGCTACGCCTATCGCACCAATCTCAATCAAGTCGATAGAAAAGTATTTGATGAGAAAGTGGTAGGAGAACTTAAGAATGATCAATTAAGCAGTCGCTACCATAGCGATTATGTTTATAATCGACCCAGCATCAACTTCAGAATGAATCGACAGAAATATAATTTTGCTCTTGGTGCTAGTTATCAAACCACGCGATTGAAGGGAGAGGTCACTCAACTAAACAATGTAATCAACATTGATCGCACTTTTGAAAATCTTCTTCCCGTTGCGCGCTTCAATTATGATTTCACCAACTTCAAGCACCTGCGGTTAGATTATGAAACTTCCATGCAAGAGCCGTCTATCCAGCAGTTGCAACCTGTGTTGAACAATAGCGACCCGTTGAACATCACTCTGGGAAATCCAAACTTGCGTCCGGGCTATTCACATGACATCTCAGTTAATTTTACAACGTTCAGCCCGAGCAATTTCGTTAACCTCTTTGCATTCGTCACTGCCGTTTACACTACCAACGCTATTGCTACTTCGCAGTCAGTTGATCCAACCAACTTCGTGCGCACCAGCAAGCCCGTGAACGTAAAAGATAATTTACAGTTGAATGGAAACTTCAGCGTTGGCTTTCCCGTGAAGAAAATCAACAGTCGGTTTAGCATTGGACCAACGGCTTCATGCACGAGCGGCATCAATCTGCTGAACGATCAAGAAAACAGAACCAAGCAGCAAACACTCGGTGGCACGGTACGCTACAACTACACATTCAAAGAAATTTTAATCATAGACCTCAGCGCAAACCTCAGTCGCCAACAAACAGAATATGATTTCAACCAACAACAAAATCAAGCTTACTTTAACAAAACCTATACCGCGGAAATAAATTTGACCTTCCTTAAAAATTATCAACTCAATTCTTCTTACAACTATTATGCTTACAACAGCGAGACAACTAATTTCAATCAAACCATTCCCATCCTAAATCTTGGCCTTTCTCGCTTCTTGTTAAAAAATAATGTGGGCGAATTAAAAGTGGGCGTAAATAATTTGTTGGATCAAAGCCTGAGCGTAAACCAAACCGCCACCGCCAACTACTTGCAACAAACCACTTCCAATAATTTGGGCAGATATTTTATGGTCAGCTTCACCTACGCGCTCAACAAACAACTCAACCCGATGGGCGGAGGTAGAAGAGGCCGATCAGGCGGTATGCAAATGATCATTAATAATTAGACCCAATCAGTTTTGAATTTTTCTTTGGCGGCCTGCCACGCGAGGCGCAGTGGCACCAGGCTATCCGTTGCAAGTCCGGCCGACACACAAAGCTTTCACGCTTCGGGCTTTCCACTACTATCCCTGGCCGAAGAGCCGACCCGACCCTTCACAAAAGTGGCACACATCTAAATAAAACTTTCTTATAAAAACAAAAGGTGCAGCGCACCGAAATATTAAATATGTCGGTGCGCTGCACCTTTTAAAATATTACAAAAACAATTTTCTACAAATATTCTGCGGCTCTGCCGCTAGACACAGATTAATTTTACGTATCAATATAAACCAGCCAGTTGGCTGATTAAATGGTAGTAACTAAAAATAAGCGAGGTCTTTAACGCGTGCCACAGATGAGCTTAATCGAATGGAACCTTTGTTGGCACGAAATCCTCAAACAACGTATTTTTCCTTTAGACTCGGCTGCAAAACTGCAGTACACCTAATTTTCGGAAAATCGATAAAGAGAAATTATTTTTGGATTACCACTTTCTCCATCCATACAGAAGAGTTGGTCTTGAGTTGAACTAAATACAATCCATTGGGCAAACTTGATACATTTACCGATTCGCTTTCATACACGGATTCTTCTTGAAGAAAGGTTCTTCCTGTTAGATCAAAAATTTTAATGTCAACGGCTACGCCTTTTTTCCAAGAAATTTTAAGGATGTCCTTGGCCGGATTGGGATGGATGTGAGGTTTATCAGAAGAGTTATCGCCAAGCCCAGTCACCACACCTTTCCTTAATCCATACACCACTAATTTATTGGAGAACGTGGCCAAATAAACTTTTCCATTTGCAATAGTGGGGCAGTTGAACTTTGCATAGTTGCCCGGATCATCTGCCGAACTCATGGAAGTGTTCCACAATTCTTTGGTGATGTCAATGGCCGACAAAGCACGTAAAATCCCGGGGCGTGTGGATTGGTTGGCATTTCCATTTGCAGAATAACTCGTCCATAAAATAGCGGTTGAATCGATAGAGCCTTTTGATGAGCCGGACAAGAACGCGCCATTGTAACCCACAGGCCCTTGCAACGGACTCGATTTTATATTGAGCAGATCGAACTGATTGTTGGTTCGACTGAATGGAAGTGCCTTGAGCGGAACATTATCAGACCATGTGTACATGTATTCCTTTTGTGTGCCACGGTAGTAAGTGAGCGATGTAATGTTGTGCGCTTGGCTATTGTTCTGATTAAAAGTTTGTATCACCTGATTAGAGGTAGCATTGTAACCACCCATGTTGTCGCGATCCATGAGATAGATGTTTCCATCCTTAGCACCGGCCACTGCACGTGTAGTGCCTGGGATAAGTAACAGACCGGTCACACCAAAATCTAAATCGGCAGCTTCTAGTGCAGGAAAATTAGTGGGCGTAAAAAAACTACTCAATGTAAGCGTTGAACCCGAAGGCGTGAGTTTCAATGCGCTCTCTGATCGATTGGTTACATCAGAAGGATTACCACCTAATCCAACCGAACCATTTCCTACGGCCACATAAAGATTGCCCGATTCGTCAGCAGCTATCCCCGCACCTGCCATCCATATTCCTCCTTTCTCTCCTTGCGCGGTAGCATTGTAAACAATTTTTTGCGCGAGGGTTGTCTTATCATAGCCGAGTATCCAACCGTGATAGGGATCGCAATCTCCATGAGATGCCCACGTGATATAAATTATTCCATTGAGCAACAATAAACCTGGGCGTTGATTTTGTTTTAGCGCATCAAAATTTAAAACACCACCTACACTGCCCGATCCAGTGCTGTTTATTTGAGCGGAGATTAACTTAGGGCTACCGCTTTTTTCTGCGCCTGTAGTTACATCTAGCGCATGAAGAAATTGTTGGAACCCATTTGTGGACGAAAAACTTTTAGCCACTACATAAAGAGTGTTAGTTACCGAATCGATCACGGGTGTTCCTACGGTCCCCATGTTCCCTGCAAAATCATTGTATGCTCCACAGCTTGCGTTCATGTCAGTATTCTTCGCTGCACGTCCACCAGAGGGAGATAAGTTAACTTGCCAATACGGAGTAGTCACATTTGCAGAGTCCGCCTCGAAGGCATAGACAGAATTATTTACTGTGGCCACATAGCACACATTGCGCTTGCCTACGTTGGGAATGTTAACTTTCATCAACACCAACGGCTGTGCGTAAATCTGATCATCCACATCGCGCTTAAAAATATATCCAAAGGATTCGGATTTTACATTTCCTGTGGTGAGTTTGGTTTCATGCGGATACCAGCCTGTTCGGTTTAGATCGTTGTGTTGGGTGAGCACGCTAACTTGAGCGAAAGCAGAGGAGCTTGTTAAGAAAAAAATCAGGCAGTAGAATATTTTCATGAGGTTGAGTTAAAGAACAATTCACAAAATCACAAATCCTAAATCAATGTCATTAAGTTAAGGAAGGATTTGAACCACATAGAAAGATAGAAACATAGAAAGACACACATAGTCCTATGTGAAATCTATGTGTTCTATGTCCTATGTGGTTCATTTGCTGCTGATTGCTCT
>JBJXEB010000010.1:0-32326 GCA_046155095.1 Cyclobacteriaceae bacterium | reverse complement strand
TCTACCAATAAAGTTTGCTCACCGCGAATGACTGGCACCAATGCTTGCAACTCTGGATAATAACCCGCCTTGCCCTTGGTGGCAGAATCAAGTTTATGATACTGTGTTGCTTTTTCCCACACATCGTTCAAACTGCTCAACGCTTTCTCTGATGCTTTTTTTATTTCATCATCTGTTCTTCTATCAAAGAAACCTCTTCGCCCTGTGTTGGGGAAACTCAAAACAATTCCTTCAAAGCCCGCATACATTTGGTCGGGCGTGTAGCCGTGAAGATTGATTAACGCTGCTGTTCCTGCAAGCATACCTCCTGTGGGAATCGATAACGCTGTTGTAACACCACTGATGCGTGTTACAGGAATAGCCGATGCATTGGGATTGATTGCAGTGAGTGCTTTCATCTGCGGGATCACCTCTCCTATTTCATTGAAGTCGGTAGTGCGGGCGATGGCACTGATTTCGTTGAGACCCAAATTTGTCCCTGCATCTATCATGCCCGGATAAATTCGCAAGCCCTTGCAGTCAATCACCTCCGTGCCAGCAGGAACCGAAACATTCATTCCTACCCCAGCAATTTTTCCTTCTACAATCAAAACAGTTCCGTTGGCGATGGTGCCTTTGGTGATCGTTTCAACAGTTGCGTTTGTCAAGGCTACGTTTCTATATTTTCCTTTGGGGCTTTGTGCTTCTAGTTTTATTACAAACAAGCAAATGAATGCAACCACGAGTCCAATGGTTGTGTGAAATGGAGCTCGGTAATGTTGTAAACTGAGGCTCCGGCCAGGGATAGTAGCGGAAAGCCCGCAGCGAGGAACGAGCGAGGACTTGTAGCGGATAGCCCGGTGGCGCCTCGCCAGGCCGCCTAGAAGAAATTTGTAAAAACTGAATAGACTTGTGTAAAAAACTTTCATCGCCTTATTTTTTATCTGATTGAAAAATAATTGAGTTCAAATTGTTTTCGGCATCCACCATGCAGTTGTCATGCTCGTTTACTTTATCGCGGAAGGAAGCTGTTTCAATAGACTGTTTCGGGTCAACAAACAAACGCTGGTCATCAGCATCTTTTTCACGATCGAACTTTACCACGCCATCTACAATGGTGAACATCGGCACACCATAAATAGAGAGCGGATGGTTTTTAAAAATAACGATGTCCGCTTCTTTGCCGACTTCAATAGAGCCCACTCTATTATCTATACCCAATTGCTTGGCAGGATTGATGGTGATCAACGACAAGGCTTCGTCATCACTCAAGCCGCCATACTTTTGTGTCTTCGCTGCCTCGTGATATAAGTGGCGCATCATCTCGGCATCGTCTGAATTGATGGAAGTGACCACGCCATTTTTCGTTAAGATCGCTGCATTGTAAGCAGTGGAGTAATACACTTCAAACTTATATGCCCACCAATCAGAAAACACAGAAGCCATCGCGCCATACGCAGCCAACTCAGGGGCGACTTTAAATCCCTCGTTCACGTGCTGAAAAACAATCCGTTTGATGCCAAAGTCTTTGCACACTTTCAGCATCATATAAATTTCATCTGCTCGGTAGCTGTGGCAATGAACAATGATCTTGTCATTTAAAATATCAGATAAAACTTCCAGTCGATAATTATAGCTTGGCGGCACTCCACGAAAGCCTTTCACCACTTTATTTTTATTGTATTTGCCCCAAGCTTCGGCATATTCTTTCGCTTCCGAAAAAGCCTGACGAATCACAAACTCAACACCCATACGTGTGCGCGGGGCAATTCCATTTCCTTCTCCATGCACACGTGTTGGATTTTCACCTAATGCAAACTTGATGGTGCGTGGTGCTCCGTCCATCTTCAAAACTTCTGGATCAAATGTGCCGTAACGCATCTTCAATGTTTCGCATTGTCCGCCAATCGCGTTCGCAGAACCGTGCATGGCGTGAATGGTAGTTACGCCTCCTCCCAACGCACGATAAATAGAAACAGTTAATGGATCAATCACATCTGCTTCCGCAACCTCTGCAGTGACGGGACTGGTTGCTTCGTTGATGGCATCAAGCGCAATGTGAGAGTGTGCGTCAATGATACCGGGCATTACAAAATGATTCGTAGCATCCATCACTTTTACGCCAGCGGGGGAAGCAATATTTTTCCCGATCTGTGCGATCTTGCCATCTTTCACCAACACATCGGTTTGCTCAAGTGTACCTTTGGTTACTGTAAGCACCGTTCCGTTTTTTATAAGCAAGTTTCCTTTTTCTATTTGAGCAAATGCGTTTGTCAAAAGAAAACTAAGGATGATAAATAGTTTTATTTTTTTCATTTCAAGAATATTTTCAAGTAAATTTTTTGGCTATATGAAGTTTGGAGTGGGTATGATTTTAATTTCTAATTTTATATTTCAAAGGCTTAAACCTTAGTAGAATTCATTTGTAACTGTTACCTCTAACCTTATTACCTTACTCTAATCTCTTGAAAATAAGGTAATAAGGTTGAGAACGATTTCATGAAAACAATTTTTCTACTAAGGTTAAAAGCCTTACGCAAATTGTGCCTGCTGTGTAAGGCTTTCATTATACTTTCAAACCCTCTGTACATTCATTCTACTTTTTTGGATCCTTTGTTCCATCAATGGAGAAACTTCCCCGCTGCCCAATACTTGCGCTGCCTTTAAAAGAATCACCATCAACAGTAACATCCACTTCTACTTTTATGGAATTGCCGCCAAAATTAATCGAGTAGTTGTAAGTAAGTTTGTTTCCGTCCAAACTCACATCCATCATATCTACAGGGGCAGGCAATCTTCCACCTGAAACTGTTCCTTTATAATTGCTTCCGTCTTTCTTAAAAATAACTTTGCCTTCCGTATTGCCTTGCGGAGTTTGTGTTACTGTTGACCATGAGCCTTCGATTTCAACTTTCGCGTTGGGATCCGACTTCTTAGTTTCCTTCACATCCATTTTGTACAACACGCCATCTACAAACACATAACGCACTGTTGCTTTTTCGTTAAAATATGTTTTGTCGCTGATCACAAGGTTTGCCATTTTTCCATTGTCGATAGAACCTACCCGATCGGACAAACCTAAAAGTTGCGCGGGCGTGGTGGTCAGCGCGGCAAGAGCGGCATCTTCGGTGAGGCCAGAGGCAATCATCCTTCTTAGGTTAGCGTGAATATCCTTTGACTTAGCTGACATAGATGAAAAGCCGAACGCTACTCCTGCTCTATTGAATGCACTTGCTTGCGAAGTATAGTTTGCAATCGATTCGGTCTTGCGTTTTTCCAGTGCTTCTTTTTCAAAGTCAGCAGTAGTTTTTACTTTGGGCGGCTCTTGCTTTTTAGTGGAATCTGCATTCGGTTTTTTATCATCTGTCCTCTCGTCTTTTTTCTCATCTTTCTTTTCATCTTTCTTTACTTCTTCGGGAAGATCAAGCGACAAAAATACTTTTGCACCCGATGCTTTTATTTTAGGGATGATCAGCCAACCTTCTTTCACATCAGCTATCATCAAAGAAAAGCCCAAATCATTTTTTAAAGAGAACACGCGCTGCGTCTCCAACATTTTTTCTGATTTGAATAGAACAGGCATGCGCTGATCGATGACGGGATAAAATGCTTCCAATATCCGATCGCTCCCGGGCCGCTCCAACCCTACTCGATTGGCAGCATACAAATTTTGATAAGCCTTTGCTTGTGACGCTTGCTTATACAACTCGCGCCACTTGGCCATCACTGCCATGGTAGTGTTCGGGTAAATTCCATTCGCACC
Source organism: Cyclobacteriaceae bacterium (assembly GCA_046155095.1). Classification (GTDB taxonomy): domain Bacteria; phylum Bacteroidota; class Bacteroidia; order Cytophagales; family Cyclobacteriaceae; genus ELB16-189. The sequence goes on along the minus strand of JBJXEB010000010.1, from coordinate 28,584 downwards.
CGTTAACTCTGAATAGAATGATGAATTGCTAACCAGCACCATTTGATCGGCAGACTTGCCACCCAACAAAATAATGCTCCCTTGCCCGGGCAACAAATTGCCGTGAGGCACAACTTGCGCCACAGTGAAACCAAGGTTTCTTAGTTCTTCTACTGATTTATCTGATGGGTTCAAAAAATTACGAACGTCATTCTGTGGAGTGATACCTGCACGATCAGGTGGCGGATTACCGGGGTCTTTTATTTTTTCTTTGTTTGGTTCATCTTTTGGTTTGTTCACACCTGCGCGCGTCAAACCATCAATGAAACCTGCATACACAAACATAGAATCTGCTTTAATGGTAATCGCGTCAGCAGGAACGGCCAAGCCCTTGCCCACTGCGGTAATCAATCCATCTTTAATGATAACAGTTCCATTCTCCACCTTGCGGCCAGGCGATTGAACAATGGTGGCGTTGGTAATAGCGTAGGTTCTCGTGACTGGCCTTAACTCTTTTTCATCTTGTGCTAATAAGGCGAGCGGGTAGATCAATACAAACAATAAAATCTTCATCATAATAATAGGCATTAGGACTTAGAACTTGGGGCTTAGGCTTTGGGCTCTAGGATTATCTGAAATCTAAAATCTAAAATCCAAAATTAGAGGCGCACTTACAGGAGTGGTAGATATACTGGCTCAGTGGAGAATAGAAACAAGGGAATTGATTCTTCTTTGCTAGGCCGCCTTTCTCAAATAGAAAGTAAACGTAGAGCCTTTGCCCAAGTCACTCGATACTTCAATAGTACCATTGTTGAGTTCAACAAATTCTTTTACCAGCATCAAGCCAAGACCAATGCCTTTCTCATTTTGTGTGCCGGGCTTAGAGAAATGTGAGCCAGGCTTGAAAAGTTTATTCAACTCTTCACTGCTGATGCCTGTACCTGTATCTGATACAGATATTTTTATCCTACTATCCACTTCGGCACAATCTATTTTGATGGAACCCTTGGGGTGGCTAAACTTAATGGCGTTGCCGATTAGGTTACGTATCACAAGCCCTACATGATTTTTATCGGCATGAACACATGAATCCTTACCAACAGAGTTGACTACTTGAATAGATTTTATTTTTATTGCTTCACTATACAATTCAATTTTATCTTGCACAGCATCGCACAATAATACGTTTTCAAAAACAGGCGTTAATCCTTGCTGCTGAGTTTGTGCCCAGCTCAATAAATTTTCTAAGTCGGCATGAACGTGATCTAAATTCTTTTTTAGTTTTTTAGACATCTCTGCAAATTCTTCTTGCGTCATGGCTGAGCTGCTAATCAAGTCCATCAAGCCACGCAAGCTTGCCAGCGGACTGCGCATATCGTGGCCGATAATAGAGAACAGTTTATCTTTAGTGGAATTCAATCCCATTAACTGATGTGTTTGTTCATTGATCAAATTATTTTTTTCCGCCAACAGCACATTAACCTTTCTGCCCCTGCGATTACTACGGATTAGGATCGCTACAAAAATGATAAGAAGAAATAGGCCACCAATGCCAATGTAAATCAGAATACGTTGAGTCCTAGAATTTTTTGTTAGGAGTTCAATCTGTGCATTTTTTATTTCAGAGTCATATTTAGTTTGAATAATGGCAATCTGCTCACTGTTTTTCTGTTTAGTGGTAGAGTCGTGTAGTGCATAATATTTGCCTTGAAATTCATATGCCCGACTAAAATCTTTTTTTGTTGCATAGGCATCTCCCAAGTATCGATAGGTATTTTCTAATTCAATCCGATAGCCAAATTTTTGCGCTATGGGTAAATTTCGATTCAAATAAATCAACGCCTGGTCCGGATTGTTCAGCTTAAGATACACCTTGCCCAATCGATAAAGCGTAGAGGTTTTAAGAAAATTATTGTTCTGTTCATTAGCCCAAGTCAAACATACTTCATAATTTACTAATGCACCTTTGTAATCACTTTTCTCAAATGCAATATCCCCCAAAATCCGCTGCGCAAAAGCCGATCGCTGCTTATCATTGATGTTTTCGTTGATGGCTCTTTGCACATAGTGGCGGGAAGAATCCAATTGATTTATCTTCAGAAAAATGTAGGCCATGTTATTCAAGCTTCGGCTCATAATATCTTTTTGATCAATCTCCTTAGCCAATTTGTATGCTTTCTTAAAATTATCAATGCCAATGGCGTACAACTCTTGCTCAGAATTAATCGCACCCAAATTGTTTAGGCACTTTGCCATCTGCTTTTTGTCACCAAACTCTTGATTGATCTGGAGTGCTTCCGTAGAAATCTCCAACGCCTTGTAGTAATTTCCTTTGCGGTAGTAAATCCATCCGATATTCTCCAGCACATAGCCCATGCCCCTTCTAAACGAAAGTGTGGTGGCCAACTCTTTTGCTTCTTCGGCATACTTGAGTGCGAGGTTATTATCAGATTCGCGCAATGCAGCGGCAGCATCGTTCAGCAACAAAACGCGCGTGCTATCAAAAGGCGCAGCCAACGCTACTCGCATTAGACTATCACTGTTTCTACTTTGCGAAAAAGCCTGAGATAAAAACAGAAAGCACATACCCACTACCCAGCCGACACGCATTATCATAAGTCTACAATTTTGGCTAATTTATACTTCAAAAGTAGAATTAGTGTCCCGCAAAAACCATAATGAAAGCGATAAAAACATACACGCAAAGGCTTTTCAATAGATGCGTCTAGTTGTCACAAAATTCAATATCAAAGTCGCCAATCGGCATACCAGGAGGGGCAGGAAGCAGGTCTTCTTGCTTAAACTCTTCGGGGTTTTGTTGTAATGAATTAATCTGACTGATTATATAGTCGTAGTGAGCATACCAATCGTCATCCATGGCTGGCCTCTCAGTAAACCATAATTTCAGTTTGTTTAGCTTGAACAATGTGATTGCTTTTACTTCAGCAGAAGAATTTTTGTTCAAGGCTAATTTTGCCAAGTTGGTAAAGAGTGCATAATTCGTTGACATTTGAATGGCACCTTCTAATCCGCCCTTACGCCTTGCCTTCAATGTGGCGTTGATCAATTTATCGATCACAGTTTCAAGTCCTGGTAATTTTACTTCTCTTGCATGATGGTCGATCAACCGATTTGCGCGAGCAGGATGCAAGATTAAACTGAAAGTTTGATCAGCTGCCGTCTCTGCTAAAGCCAATGGATCGAACGTCAACTCTGTTTTTATTTTTATCAATTCGCGATGGCGTATGTAGCCGAGTGCACGTGGAGGAATTATTTTCAAAATACTTTCGGGCAATGCCAAGGCGGAAGGCTCTACTGTTTTGAGCAATGCATCCAATGCTTTTGTTTCCTGTTGGGGAGAAAGCAATTCGGTAACGAGTTGTCCATCGCCACGCAGGGCATAGCGATAATTTAATCCACCAATCATTTTTACGGCTGCCTCTGCTTGGTAGCGATGGAAAAAGTACATGGGCACTAGTACTTCTTCCAAAGTAGCCATCGGTGCACCGACTTTGATATTTTTCTCTCCAAAGTTTTTCAATGCCACAGAACGAACCTCCATCACCCGATTCAATTCATCCACTGGGTCTTTGCCATTGTCCCACAAATGGGTGAACGGATGTGCGCCACCAACAGGCCGCGCATCTTGATCGGATAAAAAAGTCATTCCCGCCTTCAAAGAATTTTGAATGATGTCATTCAATTCTTTTTCTTCGTTTGCACCCGCAGCAAAATCTTGATAGCCAAAAGCGATAGACACTTTATCGAACGCGCCAATCTTGGTATCATACGCTTCACTCAAATCAATTTTTCCGTTAAATAGTTTTGCGATGGGATGCGGGTAATCCATCACCGAAGATAAATTTTCTGCGCTTGATGAATACGCATGAGCCAAGCCCAATGTATGACCAACTTCGTGCGCTGCTAATTGCCTTAATCTTGCCAATGCCATTTGCTCCATCTCTTTTGAAACAGGCCTGCCCTCTTCATAGGGAGCGAGCAATCCTTCGGCAATCAAAAAATCTTGTCGCACTCGAAGAGAACCCAACACTACATGACCTTTAATAATCTCGCCTGTGCGGGGATCAGTCACGCCACCGCCATACGACCAACCGCGTTTGGAGCGATGTACCCAGTTGATCATATTGTAACGCACGTCCATCGGGTCGGCATCTACGGGAAGAAGTTCAACACGAAAAGCGTCTTTGTAACCAGCGGCTTCATACGCTTGGTTCCACCAACGTGCACCGTCCATCAATGCAGAGCGAATCGGCTCTGGCGCACCTGGATCCATGTAGTAAACAATTGGCTTCACTGGTTCGCTCAATGCCGCGCTTGGATCTTTTTTTTCTAAGCGATGGCGTGTGATAAATCTTTTCTCCAACGGTTCGCTGATTGACGTTGCATAATCATAATATGAAATCGGATAGTAGCCAGCGCGTGGATCGAACTTGCGCATTTTATATTTTGCATCGGGCAACTGCACGAACGAATGATGCTCGCGCACCGTAACGATGGACGGAGTGGGTGTTACGCTTTCGATGAATGCTCCAGTTGGTTCACCCGTAAAAGTAAGCGTCACTTCAAATTCAGAATTTCGAGGGAAATTTTTTGTGCGCGGCAAGTAAAAGGCTGAGCGGGTTTTATCCAATGAATAACTTCCCTGCTTAGTCGCTTTCAATCTGCCGATGACACCATGGGCATCTTGCAATAAAAAATCAGAGGCATCTACCAATACTTTGCCCTGTTCCTCAACTTCCACTTTAAATCCCCACAAAACAGATTGTGCGAATGATTCTTCCACAGCCTTACGCTCGGCAGCATTGGTGCTGATGGCACGATAGAATTGATTTGGCTGAGTCATTAAAACCTTTGGGCCTTTGCGTTCAAACTTTACGATGCGCTCTCCACCCAATTGATTACGGTCTAACCCAATATCATTCGAGCCAATGCCTGCTGTGATGGATTCTACATAAATAAACTCAGTGTCCCATTTATCGATCAGTAGAAAAACCTTATCTTGTTTTTCGTCATAATAAAAATCAAAGAAGCCAGCGTATTTCTTCATGCCGCTTACTTTGCCCTCGATAGTTGTAACAGCGGGAGTTGCCGAAGCTGGTGGCGGTTCTTGTTTTTTCTTTTGGGCCCAAAGACTGGTTGAAATAACCAACGCCAATAGTAGAAGTATTCGATTCATAGGAATTTATTTGTGGGAAGATAAAAAAATATTTTATACCAAATACCAGGAAGTTGATGGGAGGTGAATGATGAGGTTAGCAATTGATAGCCACGCGGAGTGCCGAGGCGGAGGCTCCACTTAGAATCGATAGACCAAACTGGTCGCAGAGCATTTCATTTGGTAAGTTTTAACCTACGTTCCGCATAATACTTTTTCAATTCCTCGAAATTCATATCTTGAATTTCTAAATTTATTTTGTCTCTTGTGTCACGCATAAATTTAACTGCGTCAAAATCTTTCTTTACGGTTTCTTTAGTTTTCATTGTATATAATTTCTCTAGGTGAACGAATGTCAATAGTCTTATAGCCAAGCTTCATATTTACTGCATTGTAACCTCTAATTCTTTTTACGTTTACAATATGTTTAAAGTTCCAACTCACTAAAATATCTACTTCATAAATTGTCGCCATTGCAATGTGAAAACAGTCTGACCTACTAGTCCTTCCAACAACATTTTCTGCAAGGTAGGTGTCTGCCAAGTTCACTGCCTCCTCTGTTAGTTCTATCTTCGTTTTTAAATTGTCAGTTAGGTTTGGCAGTAATTCTTGCACTCTCTGTGGGGCACCAAGTAATTCTTCTTCTGTAATGTTTGAATACACAACTTGAAATTGCCTCAATTTTATTTTTTCAAATAAAATTTGAGTATGTTCCTCAAACATTGGGTCATAATAACCTCCAAAAACGGAAGTGTCCAAATATATTTTTGCTACTCTATCATTCATTTAGCAAATATAAAAACGGAAGTATCCAGTTATATCTCTGCTACTCCATCATTTTAACAAATATAATTAAGTTATCAGAGTTTGTTGATTTCTAGATTTTAGGGTAGCCTTAAAGCCAACTTTATTAGGGCAACCTATCTGTTGCTTACCACCATCGGTTTCTACCCAAGGGTAGGTACCAATTGTACTCACCCTTCATTTATCGCAAAGTCTCAACCTCATGACTCTATCACCGTAGTCTGTGCCTTAACAGACCACAATTATTCTACTTCTATTTCAGTCTGTGAGGACACTGGCCAAGGGGAGTACATTCCTAATTTAATAATCTAGAATGGTAAGGCTGAAATTTTAATGTTGTCCATTAGCAGAACACAATCAATTGAAGTAGATGTTATCCCAAGCTCGACTGAATTTTGAATAGAGTTAGCTGTTGGCAAATTCATCCCTTTGGCAGATATCACCTTCTTGCCATCTTGCCATAGTTCAATAACACCCTCTGCATCATTGCTAAATTTGAAGTGCACTTTAACTGTAAACCATTGCTTGGATGGAATGGTAATAGGTGAAAGTTGAAAGTACTCCTTTTTTGCACCAAATTTATTTTCTATCGACAGTTTGCTATCTCTTATTACTACTCTCGGGCCTGGGCCACTATCGAAATAGCTATTTTCAAAATCCGCTAAACTAAAGGGTATGCCACTTTCAACATAGTAACTGGCTTGAAACCAAAGGTCAGAGCCCTTATCGAAAAAATTGATGGTCGATTCAATAGATGCTTTCGCAGTAATCATATTTGCAGTTGGTGCCACGCTAGTGAACTTTAGCACCTTGTTTGCATTATCCATCGGATCCATAGCGAGCTCAATTTTATTGTCAATAAAAGTGCAGGTGCCTCCTAAAATACAACTGCGCAAAGCAACATAGTCACTGATAGTTGGTGCAGCTGGGCTTAGAAGGGTAAACCCACTCCAATACAAATCTTTGTCGGCTATTGACTTTAAAAACAAATCTGAAAACTTAGGGTACTTTTCAAAATTATCTGTGTACTCGTTTTTAATGGGGAACAAACCTCCATCCGTAATCAGAAATTTTCCAGTTGCATCAATCTTGTAACTTTTTGAAAGAAAATCTGGATCAAAATATTGAATGACAAATTCGCAAGAACCGTTATTATTAACGAAAGCAGTTCCATCTTTAAAAAGATAAAATTCTTTTCCTTCTGGGCTTATGAAGGTCTCCAATGTGTCTCCTCTCGATTTGCAATCATTACTCTGTTCATCTTTTTTGCATCCGCTAAAGAGAATAACACAGAGGGTGAGAGTTACTAAAACTATTTTCATTTGTTAATCATATAATTGGTTTACTTCCATTTCCGTCTGTGAGGACACAGACCGAATTCATATCGCCTTTAAGTAGCTTGTTCTCTTTTTTGTCTTTAAATCGATGACATCAAACTTTCTTCTTTCGTTAAACGAACCAATTTCTGTATCACTATTGATATGAATGGCGCCAAACAAAATAAGGTATTTGCAATTATAGTTTGTGCCTGCTACCAATTCTTCAATTCGCTTGTCGATGGCTTCATAAATAACTTCGGTGGCTTCTTTCAAAGGAAGGTAAGCTGACAAAATTCTTTCTTTTTGGTTGAATAGAATTTGTTCAATGGTGTTCATCTGATAGTCTAGGTCTGTAACATTCCCTTTCACGATCAGGTTGTTGGTCAACTTGTTTAACGCGCCTTTTGCTGCACCACAACAGCCACTATTTTTTGCTTGACCACGTCTATGAATTTCACCGATGGCACCATTTTGTGTAATGCCAATATGCGGCCCGTAGTAAATACTAACCGCCCCCTCGTCCGGTACGTGACTCGCAAAAGCTCCCATTCCTGTCATTCCAGTAAAAGGAAATCCATCAAGGCCACCCATTTTGAAAGGGCCTAAAAATTCCTGAGCTCTTGCGGGGTATTGTATACTGTTTACATCATCGCTACAAATACTGTCGGCCAACATTACCTGAGCAGGTTCTAAATCCAATTCACTTTCTACAAAATCAATGAATTGATTAACGCTGTCAATGGTAGTCATCGCATTAGGGTAATGCTGATGGATGATGGCCAGTTTATCCTTTTTCTTCATCGTAATTTATTTTATCATAACAAGACATCATTGAATGGTTCGATCTTTGGCGGAAGCTTTGTTTCATCCAGCATTTCTAAGATGTCGATTTCAATATTGCGACAAATGGTAGAAATAGGAATATCATTCAATCCATTATCAAACGGATTTTCACTGGCCTCTCCAATTTGTTCCATTGTCATAAACACCCATGAGATCAGCACGGAAAAAGGAATGGTTAACCACAATCCGTAATCACCAAGCTTACTCATCTCGTTGAGTAATGCAAACGGTAAAAGAAAAATAAACAACTCTACAAAGATTCTACTAAAAAGACTGTACTGCCGAAACAAAGGGGTTGTCTTAATGCGTTCACATCCGCCTTGCAGATTATAAAGTTCACCTAACAACTTGGAGAGATCACTATGCTCATACTCATCTAGTTGTTTGTCTCGTTTTAATTTTGTGAGCACACTAAATTGGTACTTCAAAGTGTAGCTGGCAATGTTTCCTTTGTTTTTTACTTTCTCAAATATTTCTTTCTTATCAAGATGCTCAAACAAGGCAGCAATGGCCGAATCAAATTCTTTTATCTCCTCCGATGCAGATACGATTTGTTGATGGTAGTTCTCGTTGTTGCTTGCCCAAGGAATTGTTTTGCGAAGTTGCAATCTGAGAATATTGACATAGGCAATATGACGTAGTAAAAAAGCTCTTTGTTTCTCTTTGTCTTCTACCAAAGAGATAAACGATGCCGCCAACGTGCGGCTTGTATTGGTGATGCCGCCCCATAATTTTCTGGCTTCCCATAGCCTATCGTAGGCTTGATTATTTTTAAAGCCTACATAAAATGCAACAGCAGTACCAATGGTTGCTATGGGTAGAAACGGAATGGCAATACCATGGAGATCAAAGAAGTAATAAAGCCCCACTACAACGCTGCTCAAGATTAGGGTCTTGATAAGGTTCTTTCTGGCGAATAACCAGATCGCTGCAAAAGTCATTTTTTTTCCTATGTACATCGCGTAGTGTTTTGTTGTTTAACGTGCTGCATATTTATGAAGTGGCGGCTTTTGAGAACTGATGTTTCTTTTTAGCACTTAACTTTCTTTGATGCACAAAGTTTCAATTTAGCACTAAACCCACCATTTCATAAATATGCTGTTGGCAGCTAGCTTTTTATTTCCAACGTTGGTTTATTTTATTTATATGTTGTTCTAATAATTCTGAAAATTTATCTTCGCTGAATTTTTCTTTTGTCTCTAGTCTTTGAATTATCTTCATGGATTGTTTCCATATCTGAAGAAGTTCAGACAGTTTTGGCTTCAGAGCTTTTGCATTATCAGGTGTATAGTGGACTGTTTTATTTCGCAATGAAAATAGATTCACGATTTCATTGATTTGAACTTTGTTGAGTTTCAAGTCATCCTTGAAAATATAAATCAGCCGGTCGATAATTCTTGCAGTCGAAATTCGTGAATAGCTTAAATCGTCTATTTCGTTTAAATGATTAAGAAATAACAAATGTCTATTTACTAAGGTTTCTATGAAAAAACCAAAATTATTTAAATGCCCTAAAATTTCAATAGAGTTTATTTCGTGTTTATGACCAAAGCTGTGTTGCCCAAAACGAGCCATTTGTTGTGCCTTTTTCCAAGAATCAGCCATTTTACTTGCTGTTTCGTCAGTAAGGGCTTCGATATTGTAAGTTTGCAGGAGTTCAACAGGATTCTCAGGTAAATTAAGGTTTTCGATTAATTCCCTGTCGAAATCGGTCGGCTCAATTTTGTCAATGTCAGTAGAGAAAATAATTGAAGCGTATTCATATATCAATACTTCATTTAAATAATGGAATGACTCATTCAAGTAGAAGTTTATTCCTTCTCCCAGTTTAGAATACGTTTCTATGTCGTGATTATTCGTCATCTTTTAAGCTTGTTACCAACTCTTAAATATACGCAACTCCACAAGAGAAACTTGCGCATATCCATCCAAAAATGGCTGGCTTTACGAAACTTCCTTCGAAGGTAAAACCTAAGTGCTAAGAGAAAAGTGTGGTGCTGGCTTCGGCCAGGGATAGAAGTGGAAAGCCCGCAGCGAGGAACGAGCGAGGACTTGTAGCGGATAGCCCGGTGCCGCTGCGCCTCGCGCGGCAGGCCGCACCTTCACTAAAGTTCCGGTGGGCAAGCCGCCCCTCCTTCGCTGAAGCTACGGAGGGCAGGAACATTTATTATTTGTGACTTAACCAAATCCTTTGCATTATTACTTTGTACTACAAAGCTTTTAACGCAGTAGTAGACTGTAAACCGCCTATCCATGTCGGAAGCTGAAATTCGGAAAGAGCAGGAAATCATTGAGCGATCGAAGAAAGACCCGAAGGCGTTTGGTGAAATCTATGAGTTTTATTTCGACCGGATTTATAATTACCTGCACCGTCAAACGGATGATGAGGAACTGGCTGGCGACCTTTGCTCGCAGACTTTTGTGAACGCGCTGAACCACTTGGGCAAGTATGAGTTTCGGGGGTTTCCGTTTTCGGCCTGGCTTTATAAAATTGCGGGCAATGAGGTGAACAAGCATTACCGTAAGAACAAAGGGAAAAAAGTTTTTAGCATTGAGGAATTAAAAGTAAAGGAATTAGTTGACCGAGGTGATGAAGGGTGGGATGAGGAATTGATTGCGCAGGTGATCAACTACATGAACGAGTTGCCAACGGATATGGTGCAAGTGTTGGAGCTTCGATTTTTTGAAGACAAGGACTTTAAGGAAATTGCATTTATATTGGACATGACAGAGAGTGGCGCCAAGATGCGGACATACCGCGCCCTGGACAGGTTGCGCACTCAATTTAACATCAAAGTAAAGTACGATGGGTAAGCACGAAATAAGGATGCGCAGACAGCGACTGACCGCCCGTGGGACGGAGCGGTTTAAAAATTATGGTGCCGTACTGAAACAACACGAGGAGGAAAAGCGCATGAAAAAAATTGTGCGGGTATTTACGTTCTTCTTACTGATAGTGGTGGTGATCGTTTTGATTGTGATGGTGAATAGGTGGGAGAAAAAGGCGGGGAAGGTAGAAGATAGAAGTCAAAAGATAGAAGTTGGTAAGAAGTAAAAGTAGGCAGTAGGCAATTGGCAGTAGCCAAAGTACGAGTTAAAATTTCCTTCGGAGTATAGAGTACCTGATAAGAAGGTAATTGTCATGTGGTAAAAGGTGGATATAGATAAATGGTAATCAGTAATCCGAATTCTAAATTCTGACTTCTATCTTCTGACTTCTTTTCAAATTTAAAATCATATATATTTTCGTGACCATTCGGTTGATGCGGAATTAGGAAGGAAGACTTAAACCCAATCAATTATGGAAGGAAAGAAAAATCCGAGCAAAGATTTAAGCCTTCAACGAAATAAATTTTTCTTGATTGGCTTATCGGTGAGCATTGGCCTTGCGATTACTGCATTTGAGTGGCGGACGGTGAAGGTGAAACGTGAAATAGTTGATTGTGATTTCGGTGAGCGACCTATTGAATTCATCGTTCCAGCCACAACGATTGAACCGCCTGCTGCGCAGCCGATGAAAAAATTGGAGCCACCGAAAATAGCTACAATCAATGCAGGAGAGATAATAGCCGTTACGAACAACACGGCTGTTGATAATCTTCCTCCAATTATCTTCGAGTCTGACTCAACTTCTTCCATCAGCACAGGCACACTAGATCCAGAACCAGAAGATTCACCGATTTTTATCTTTGTTGAAAACAATCCTGAACCTCTCAATGGTTTCAAGTCTTTCTATCAACAATTGGGCAAGAATATTAAATACCCTCCTCAAGCAAAACGCATTGGCACAGAGGGAAAAGTTTTTGTAGAATTTATTGTAAACAAAAATGGCGAGCCTTCTGATTTGAAAATAATCCGAGGCATTGGATCTGGCTGCGATGAAGAAGCCTTGCGCGTACTCTCTTTAACAAAATGGGAACCAGGCAAACAGCGCGGAAAGCCTGTGCGAGTAAAGATGGCGATGCAACTCAATTTTAAATTGAACTAAATCTTGATCGTCAGCGATGCCGTGAGTGTCCTTCCGTAGCCATCAATACCAGATGCATAGACGCGATAGGCTTTGTCAAACACATTTTGGGTAGAGACCTGGATACTTACAAACCTATATGAATAACCAGCATACACATTGATAATATCCCAGGCAGGCATCGCACCATCAATCAATCGCACATTGATTCGCACATCCGACTTATCGCCAGCTGCCAATCGATCTTGCTTTCCAGCCATGGCCCATTCTGTACGGATCCAAATCCCTGACCTATGAGTGTATCGAAATCCAATTCTACCAAACACAGGTGGAATTCTTCGCATGGGTTCCTTCTTGGTTACATTTTCGCCATTCGTATAGGTAACGTTTCCAAATACAGTTAATGACTTTACCACCAGCGCCTCGATATCTGCCTCCACTCCTTTTACGAGTGCCTCTCCTACATTTTGCTTTTGATAAACAGTTCTTCCATCAAAGGTTGTCGAACCATTGTAACTAGCCGTAACGCGATCGATCAAATCGGTCAGCTTTGTTTGGTAGGCTGTAATCGTCCACGAAAGTTTAGAGCTACTGTACTTGAAACCAGTCTCCACATTCAACGAACGTTCTGGGGAAAGGCTGCCGCTCGGAATTTCAAACACATTTGCTTCGAGCGTACCAAACTTGCTCATGTCATCCACATTGGGGGCACGAAAACCTGTATTGACAGTGCCAATAACGCGCCAGTTTGTGTTGATCTTATACATAACTCCAGCATTTCCAACCCATGCGCTAGGATTGATTTGTTGATTGCCAAATACATTGTCTACTACAGAAACTGTCACATTGTTAAATCGAGCACCAGCTGAAAATTGAAGTTTTCTCCAATTTAATTGATGATTGGTGAAAACAGCCAGATTTGAAATAGTGGAGCCATCGGCATAAGATCCTCTCTGAGACGTCTCGGTATTAGTTGTTGTATTCAATAGGTTAGCCTTGCTGTTTACTTTGTCGGAATAAAATTCAATCCCTGATTGGACATGCCATTTGGCAGTGGGATTTGATTGCACCTCGGCTATTGCTCCGAATGTGTTTACTTCGTCTAACTGCTTTTTGATTTCTGTTGAATTGTTCTTTCGAGAAATGGTTCCTTCAATGGAACGATTGACAGAAGTCGTCAATCGAAACGACCGAAGCCAAGGGCTCTTTGTCGAAGACTCCCAACGTAAATAGCTGAGTTGGCGGGTTTGAGGTTCAAATTCATAAACAGCAAATCCACCCTGCACTACTTGATCGTAGCGCGGCACGTGATTTTGAGTTGTTTGTTGAAAAGCAGCTGTAAGCACTCCTTGCGCTCCCGTCCGTAGTAATAATTTGGCATCTCCCGAGCGCTCGTAATAGCGTGTTGGATTTAATACGCCCAAGTCACCGCCAGCCACCACATCACCGAAGTTGCGAGCAGAGAAGCCACCCAAAAAAGCGATCTGCTTTCCTCTCAACTCAATCTCCGGTCGAATGCTCTGTTCCATGCCGGCACTCATCCACTTTGTCTGAACACGTCCTCCAACTTGCAATCCGTTGGAGTGAAAAGAAGGTGTGGCCGAAATAACATGCACCACTCCGCCTAGCGCATCACTGCCATACAATACTGATCCACTTCCTCGATTGACTTCTATTCGTTCAATTAATCCGGGATCAATCGTGGAAAGGTATTGATTAGGTCCGTAACGATACGTAGCATTGTTCAACCGGATTCCATCTACTACCAACAGTACCTGATTACCCACAAGGCCTCGAATAATCGGTGAGCCTCCACCGTGATTTGTTTTTTGAACCCATACGCCTGCCTCATTCATCAAGGCCTCTGGCGTTGACCGTGGGGCGCGTTCAGCCAGTTGGGTCGCAGAAATGGATGACGTAGATTGAGCCACATCAAAAGACAATCGTTCGCTGCGTTGTGCGGTGATGGTAACCGCATTGTTGAGAAGAATAGCCGAAGGATTCAACTCGATGGTATATTCCTTTTCCCTTCGCATGACGTACTCTACGGTAGAATAGCCTATCGCAGTAATGCGAAGACGAATAGAATCTGAAGACAAGTTATCCAAAACAAATTTACCTTCCTTGTCGGTAATAGTGCCGAGTGCTGAATTGATAACTGCGACATGAACATCGGTCACTGGTTGCCTTGTTGCTTGATCAATGACAATGGCCTTGTATTGCGAAAACGCCAGTTGAGTACCAAGCAAAAACAGGGTCGTTAAAAAATATCTAATCATACATGTTGACGATTAAAAGTTGACGATTCAAATTTGCAGAAATCAGATTTTGATTTTTGAACTTTGAATTCTTAATGATTTACTTTTGTTCTGCCATCATCCTTTCGTTTGGCATTCTCTTTCATGTCTTCTGGGTCATCCAACTCGGGTGAATCGCGAAAAGCCTTCCAATCAAATTTTTCATCTAGTGGCGACATTGCTTTGGTAGGATCGAAGATTCGAGGATCGACTGATAAGGCATTGTAAGGAGTGAAGTCTGGTTTGTCAGTGAAGCAATCACTTAAGTCATTCACGCCAAAATCATATTGATTTAAATACGAAGTACCGAGCACATTCCAAAACGTTTTGAAGATACTGCCAAAACTATAATGTTGGTGACTGTTGAAATTTTTCTTGGCATAAGGCGAAATCACCATGAGAATACTTCGATGCGCATCTATGTGATCTCGGCCGCCTTGCGCATCATCTTCCGTAACTACAATCATCATATTTTTCCAATATTCTGTATGGCTTAAAAATTCAACTACTCTACCAAGCGCCAAATCATTGTCGGCCATGTAACTTTCATTGAATGGAAAGCCTGCGGCAGCGCGCTCACCTGCTCCATGATCATTTAACAATTGTAGTGTAAGCACGGAGGGCAATTCCTTTTTTGGATTGATATATTTATCAGTAATCTCTTTTATAAAAATATCAGTGCGAAATTGATCAGGTATGGCCATGTTGAATGTAGGGAACAACCGTGACGTACGATTGTACAATGGGCCTGGCAATGGATAGTTTACCAAATAGCGAACGCCTCCATACTTAAAAGTTGAATCAGAAAAACCCCCTGCATCAAACTCTACACCGAAACCAAAGTTGTAAAACTCCTTTCCATGCCGTTCTAAATTTTCCCACATACTTCCGGCTTGATTATAACTCTCAGGGAAAATCGCGCCAGCCGCTCCTGTCATCCCAAACTTGCCAGGCGCTTTTGATTCTTCTCGCTGACCGCGTTTGCCTCCGTATGCTGCTGGATGATGTGTCTCCATCCATTGATTCGGATATGTGTTTGTCAACCACACATGACCATCGGCAGAAACATCTGAGTCCACATAAAAATTATCGCTGATGGAAAATTGATTAGCTAGAGCCAGATGATTAGGCATCACTGTAGCTTTTTCCACTTTCATAGTTTTGTTATTATTAGTGAACGAAACTCCTTCTGCGTAATGAGCCAATACAGAATCGCCTTCACCATTTTTCAATTGTCCAAATACTTCATCATACGTTCTGTTTTCTTTTGAGATAAATACAATGTATTTGATCGGTGATTCTTTCGCCATCGGAAAATCGGGAATTGGGTTTTCACTTTCCGCAGATGCGACTTCTTTGAAATTGAAATTATTGGTAACAACTTTTTCTGTCAGGGCTTTCAATTCTGCATCAGCAGGGATATCGATCACCGAAACAGTTCCCTGCATCAATGCACCGATGTAACTTGCATAAGGAGAATCAAACGGTGGTTTGAAATCCTTTCCGCCATTGGGGCCACTGCCGTAACCTTTTGCATTTGAAACAATCAACTGTTTTCCATCTGGTGTTACTTTTAGTTTAGATGGAAACCAACCCGTGGGAATGTGTCCAAGAACTTTATTGGTCTCTAAATCGATTACACCCACCGCGTTGATACCCGCTTCGGCTACATACAACCTTTTCTGGTCAGGAGAAATAGTTAGCCCGAATGGTATCACACCCTTTAAATTTTTCAGACGCTGATCCAACTTTAACTCAATGCTCTCCACTACTTTATTCTGCTTTGCATCAATGACTGAGATATTGTCGTTGTTACCATTGCTTACATAAATAAACTTATCGGTAGCTACCATCGAGTTAGGGCTTGATCCACCAACAGCAGAAATACCATCGACCTCCTCTCCTACCAATACACCCGTCTTAACTTTTGAAATCACCACAGCAATTTCCTTGCTGACATCAATCCCCCAGACCGAAAAAGATTCTGGTGCGTTGGGTTCGCCCAAGCCAGCAAATTCGATAGAGTCGTTTTTCACTCCTTCTTTCATTTCTTTAGAGCCAAAAGCTGAAGTAGGATATTTAGAAGCTGTCTCGTTCAATTTTTTCTTATCAAGACTTTTGATATATGAATATTCAAACATGCCCACGTTGGCAACGTAAACTGTTTTGTCATCAGGTGAAAGTGTAATACCGAAAGGATAGCGACCTGTTTTTACATTGTGAATGACTTGATTGCTCTTGGTATCGATTACCATCATGCGAAAACCAATTTGATCAACGGCATATAATTTCGATCCATCTTTGCTCAATGCCATATCGCCAATGTAACCATCGCTGTAATCGGTTCCGTCAAACGATTTATTACAATTAATCTCGGCTAATTTTTTATTGGTCTTCAAGTCAAAAACGTAAATACGGTTTTGTTGACCACCCGCTACATACACTCTTTGATTGTCGGGGGAGATAGCCAAACCCATGAACGTTGCTTCCAACAATCCTTTCTCAGGCTTTAATGTTTCAGGAATTTGTTTAACAACTGGTGTTGCAGAATTGTAATCGCTGATGATTGAAATAGAAAATGGTCCAACACCTGAGTTAGCCGTGATGATTGTTTTGCCGTCAGGGCTTAAGATCAAACCAAATGGATGTGGTGCAACGGTGATTTGTTTTCCAGTTGGGGTAATGATGCGGCCGTTGGGAAGAACGGTCAAACCATCGCGATTGATTTTGGTGTATTGATCTCCTGCTGGAGCAGAGGCAAGCCAGATTTTCTTTGAGTCTGCCTCCTGTTTGTTGGAACAAGCACACATGGTAAGTAGGGAGATCAGTGTAAGAAAAATTTTAGAAGAGTTCATGTAGGATAGTTTACTTTTTGGCGATAACTGTGTTTGCTGGGTGCTGCTTATAAAAAGAGGCTCGTTGCTCCTCTTCATCATCCATGATAGGGCCGTCTAGAATTTTTTTCATATCAAACGTTTTATGGTAGACGTCCATTGCCTTTTGTGGATCAAAAATACGAATATCACACGGCTCTAAAGTGTATGGGGTAAAGTTAGGCTTGTCGGTAAAAAAATCTTGCAGTAAAGAGGCCGTTGCATCATACTGATTCACATAAGGTACATTCAGAATATTGTAGACCGTTTTTATCAACGAACCAAAATTGGCATGGGTATGCGATACATATCCTCGCTTTACATACGGGCCAGCCATCATCAATACCGAACGATGCGCATCAATATGATCCACGCCACCTTGTGGGTCATCTTCCATCATAATCACCAGCATATTTTTCCAATACTTGGTGCGTGATAGAAAATGGAGAATTCTTCCAATGGCTAAATCATTATCAGCCATGTAAGAATGGATGTAGGAAAAACCTGCTTCAGGCCGAGGGTCTGAGCCATGATCGTTGGGCACTTGCATTGCTAGGAGACGCGGCATTTCTTCTTTTCCTTTAATCCACTTTTCAGTGAATTCTTTTTCAAACTGATCCATTCGGTACTGATCTGGAATCTTCATATTGAAACCTGCATAGTTCCAAGAAGTATTTTTATAAAGTGCATTTTGCATCGGGAATACCACAGGTTGCCGAGCACCAAACGATGTGTGATTCCATTCTTCCCATACGCCAGCATATTCATTGCCTTCTCCAAAACTGTAAAACGGAACATTACTTCTTTCCAGTGCCTCCCACATGCCTCCGATTTCATTGTAATCTTCAGGATCAATGGCTCCTGTTGATTTCGGAAAACGTCTTCCTGGTGCAGATGAAAATGTATTGAACTTGGCATCGGCTGCCGAATTGGCCTCTACGTACTCATTAGGCATCACCCCGGCCAGCCAATGATGGCCATGGATAGACGCATCAGAGTCGCAGTAAAAATTATCGGAGAAAGCAAACTGCTTCGCCATCTTATGGTGATTCGGCATCACCTTCAATCCTTGAAATTTTTCTTTCATGGAATCCGGCAGCGTATAAGTAACGTTCACTCCGAAGCGAGACAACGTAGAATCACCTTTGCCATTTTTAAATTGGCCAAAAACCTCATCATAGCTTCGGTTTTCTTTGTTGATGTAAACAATATACTTGATTGGGCTTTCGCGAAGCTTCGGTAAGGGTGGCAATGGATTTTTTCCATCGTCCTCCATCTCAACTTCGCGAAAAGTATTGTCAATAACTTGTTTTGTGTAAGTAGAAAGCTGTTCATCAGTTGGCACATCCACTTGTTGCAGTGTACCTAGTTGAATATCACCAATGTAAGTTCCTTGCGGTGGTTCTACAAAACCTGCTCCGCCATTGGGTCCAGCACCGTAGCCTCGTGCCGAGATGATGTATAACTTTTTATCTTCAGGCGAAATCTTTACTCGGGTGGCGCCCCATCCTGTTGGAATTAATCCCTTTGCTTTTTTTGTTTCGGTGTCAATCACGGCCACAGCATTAAATCCAAGCAAGGCAACATACAGCGTTCGTTCGTCTTTACTAAGTGCCATGCCAAAAGGTGTAAGTCCTCTGTACTTGTCGATTCGTGCATCCACAAGAATTGGAATTTCTTCTTTGATAGAGTGATTTTGTAAATCAATGACTGAAATATTATCATTGGTCGCATTGGATACATACGCATAGTTGCTTCCAACCACAATCGAGTTAGGACTTGCCCCACCCACTATTTCAGCGCCTTCAATCAGTTGACCAATTTGATGACCTGTTTTATGTTGATCAATTACTTTATTGGTAGCTAAATCAATGATCCAGACACTCATCGCTTCTGGAACCAAAGGACTTCCAAGACCTGGAATCTTTCGTCCTTCTACTTCAACACCTTCTTCCATTTCTTTGGAGAACGTTCCATAGGGTGGTTTATCCAACATCATGGTATCGCGATTTTCTTTTGTTACACCCGGAACCGCTGGATATTCAAACAAACCAGCATTGGCCACCAATGCATATTTTTTATCCGGGCTTAATGCAATGCCAAACGGAATCCTTCCTACTTTAATTGAAGCAATAATTTTTTTTGTCTTCAAATCAATTCTTACCAATCGGTTATTGGCGCGGTCTAAGGCAAACAAGTGATTACTTTCATAATCAATAATCAAATCAGATGTAAAACTCTCTTGATAATCGACTCCGTCAAACGCTCCATTCAATTTTATTTCACCTACCCTCTTGTAAGTGTTCACATCCAATACAATCACTTTGCCCAAATCGCCCGCGCTGAGATAAGCATGTTTTGAATCTGCTGAAAACGCTACACCTAAAAAAGAAGCACCTTCCATGACAGGTACAATCTTTTTGTCATAACTAGGAATTCGAACAGCCACATCAAAATTTGAAGTTTCTGAAATAGTCACCGTACCGTTGTGATGAAGCACTACTATTTTTTTTCCGTCAGGAGAAATACATAATCCATAGGGAGCGCGGTCAATGCGAATTGTTTTACCGGCAGGCGTAATATACCTTCCGCTCGGCACAACTGAATTTCCACTTGTATTAATAATAGAATATTCATTGATGCCTGGCACCTGAAGAATTTCAGCTCTCTTCTTTTCTGGTTGGCAGGCACTTAGTAAAATCAAAGTAAAAATGAAGACATATTTTCCTTTCATGTTTAGAAAATTATCAATTACTTTATTGCTTTATCAAGCCATGCTTTCAGTTCCCTCGGTTTGTCCGACTGAAATCCTTCAATGCCCAATTGAATACCAACCGCCCAATGAGAAAGGTTTTCGTTTGGTTGTTGAAAATCTAACCACACCTTCCTGTTTTTTGAAGTGGCATGCTCCACCATTTCTTTTGTGTAGTTGTTACTATCTCCATCTAAGATTTCAGCATCTACTATTTTTAAAAAATTATCGAGAGATGTAACAGAAGTAACTGAATCGGGCAAGCTAACCATCAATGGAACTTGTGGTGCTATTGCTCTCCAACTTTTAAACTGATCTAAATGATTGATATAAACGACAAAAGATTTCTGCATCCCTTTAGCTCGTATCAGATTCCATGTTGCACTTACATCCGCATCTTTAAAATCAAGATAAATGGAAATATGGCTTTTGCACAGGTTAAGTACTTCAGAAAATAACGGAACTCTATGCTTGCCTAATTGCAGCTTGTTTTTATCAACAATCTCATATTTTGAAATCTCCATCCACAATAATTCGTTTATTTTTCCTTTTCCATTTGTCATGCGATCAATAGTAGCATCATGCATGATCACCAACTGATTATCTTTGGTGGTGCGCAAATCTACTTCTACATAGTCAAGCCGTTGCGCAATAGCATCGCTAAAAGCTTTTAAGGTATTCTCAGGCGCATTGGTATGATCTCCTCTGTGAGCAATTACAATTTTTCGTTGCGACTCTGGTTGAGAGAGGCTGCTTGCGGCAAAACCTATCGACACTAGAAAAATTATAAATAGTCTAAGCATATTATTTAGGAACAACTTGCGAAAGGGTTTCTCCTATCCTTTTTTCATTTGTGTAGGAAAGTCCAAGCAATGCGGCTATTGTTTTAGCTATTTGGTTTTGATAAACCTGTCCCCCTTTCATCTCGCCTTTTGCCGATGTATCTGGTCCCAAAAATGCAAACCATATTTGACTTGATTCTGGTATTTTTTGACCGTGATCCTTCCATCCTTTGTCATCATTACCACGACCATGATCGCAGGTGATGATGATGGTTGTTTTATTTTTATAAACTTGTTCCGATTGAAGATATGTCCACAGTTCGCTGATAAAGCGATCAGTATAATGAGCCGAGTTTAGGTATGCACCATACTCACCTGCGTGCGCGAAATCATCAGTTTCATCAAAGGCAAAATACATTACTCGTGGCTTGTTTTTCTTCATAAACTCCATTCCAAAGTAAAATGTAAAAGCGTCCAACCGCACATCACCCAACGGGTTGGGTATAGATTGAGTCATCAAATTCATCATTGCTTCACGCTCGCTCGGTTTTGTATCTTTGATAGGTTCCCATCCGGTGCTCACGTACACACCACTTCGCTTGTTATTGATAATGTAAGGGAAAACATCCCAAGAGGTAAAGGCAGCTACTTTGTTTTTGAATGTTTGTTGTGCATTGATAAACTCCAATACATTTTGGTTAGGATTATATATTTTATCGTTGCTGTGGATGCGCTCATTGTCCGCGCTACCCGTAAGTATCTCGTTATAGCCAGGATATGAGAAGAGTTGATTGTTACTCACGTCTGCTTTGCTGTCCAAATTTCTGTTTCCATATAGCTGTCCCTGTGAAGCAATTGTATTCCAAAAAAAAGGAAGAAGGGCTTTTCTTCTTTCTGTTAAATCCGATTTCCAGTATTTTTCTTTCAGCTTGCCATCTTTCAGGTGTTGTTGCTGCTTCATCAATGAAGAATCGGCACCATTGAAAATTTCCTGCCATCTCATTCCATCTAGTGTGATGAGTATTACGTTTTCTGTCTTTCCTTTTTGCGCATGCGCTGATATGCAAAATGCACATATAACCATTAGTAGTGTTTTTGATTTCATAATAGGGTTTAAAAAATTCCGGGGCCTTATGAGAGCCCCGGAAGATTGATTAAAAAAACACTTAGCAAATTATTTAAGTATCCAAAGATCCATGTTTAAAGGATCTGCACCATTGAACTGATTTGTGATGGCTGTATTATAGTTCGCAGCGTTAGTCCTGCGTTCGTTCACAGGATATTGAAAACGTCTAGGAATCTTAAAGTTATTGGCAGCACCTGTACCGGGGCCTTCATTAAAAGTAGGCACTCCTGTTCTGCGATAATTGTAGTATGCCTCCAATCCCGAATTTTGAAAGAATGCCAAATATTTTTGGGTCAAAATTTTGGTCAGGCCAGCTGCATCATTCGTGTAGGCAACAGTTCCCTGAGCTAGGTACGTACTCAGTGCGGTAGCATCTGTTATCCCGTAGAATGACATGGAGCCCTTAATACCATTTTCATAATACGTCTTGGCATCACCTGTGACCCACCCACGGTTGATTGCCTCAGCAATATTAAAACACTGTTCAGAATAACCAATTTGGATCGTGTTCTCCCCAATGTAGTTTGTAAAATATCTTGCTTTATTTGGGAACGATATTTTTCCATTCAGCGCATCTACAGACATGTCATCTAGGTTTTGACCTGAGGGAGCACCGTAGTAAGCGTCCACCCCCGTTTTTCCGGCAGTCACTAATGCCTTGGCAGGCTCGGCCACTACAAAGGTGCGTGGGTCTTTTAACACAACTAATGCATTAAGGTAAGTAGCAGACATGTTGTAGCGTGTAGCAATCTTACCGAACTCATCCTGATTGAATGGATATTTATTGGTAATACCATTATGTACAAACTCCATATTATCTGCCATACCTGAGAACAAAGGATACTTGGTAGGATTATTGATCACTTCGGCAAATTTTGCTTTAACGCTTAACTCTGCATCAGCTTCCTTCTTGCTTAGATTGATAAGTACGCGAAGTTTGAAAGAATTGACAGCCTTCTGCCACTTTTTTAAATCATTGCTATAATAGAAATCGCCACTTAGAGAGTTATCTCCGCTGTTTATAAGTGATGTTAAATCTGTGTTCGCCTCTTCCAGGTACTGGAGAGATGCCTTGAATACATCTCTTTGGTTATCAAATTTTGGAAACTCATCCTTTAAGCCAAGCAATGCTTCACCCATAGGTATATCACCAAATTTTTGAGTCATACTAACAAAGAAATAAGCTCTAAAGAATTTTCCGAGTGCATTATAAGGATTTACCTTACCAGCATCACGTTTCAAAGCCTCCTTTTCCATTTCAATTACATTTTTAAGTGTTATGTAATTAAAATCGCCTGTTGTCCAGTACTCATTAGTTTCGTAATAATTGTAGTTACTAGCCCAAAATTGATTCCAACGATGTTCATCTGACCATCCATCATTCGTCAAATCAATCAATATCGACCTAATTACTACTGAAGGAGGAACGGAAGTTGGGAGATTCTTATTCTGTTCCAACTCTGCAAAATCTTGACAAGAGACAAGTATCATCATTGTCAGTACGATCGAAGTTATGTATTTATAGTTTTTCATATTCTTCAAGTCTTAAAAAATTAAGTTTATGTTAACCCCGTATCTTCGGGTAGTGGGCGTTTGCAAACTAGAGTAACCACCTGTCAGATATTGATCAATATCAATATCATCTTTTGCGGCAAAATAGAGTAGATTCCTCCCCACTAACGAAATCGAAGCTTTTCTGATGAAAGTCTTTTGTAACAAAGAAGAAGGAAGGTTGTAACCAATAACTACTTCTCTTAGTTTCATATACGTCTTGGTCTGAATATTTGCTTCAGCTGTTCTGTAGTAGCGGCTGATCCAATCTTGCAAATAGGTCTTAGTGGTATTTTCTCCGTACTCAAGAGCACCATAATTCGTGACTGCTCCCGTATTAGGATCATACTCAATATTGATTCCGTTGGAAACAACTACTCCGGGGCCTACCCATGACTTAACACCACGATAATCCTGGTCTCGAGCTATACCCATTGCACCTTCAATGGTTTCAATATGACGACCTCCACGAAACGTTTGGCGCTGAATATAATTTGCGATTACACCACCTACACGTCCATCAAATTGGAAACTGAAAGTAAAATTCTTGTAAGAGAATTTATTATTTAAGCCCCAAGTCCAGTCTGGGTTTTGGTTTCCTAAAAATTGATTGACCGGTGAGATGATTGGCCTACCCCCCGCATCATTAATTAATCTACCATCAGGTGTATGCACCAATGCTTGGTCATAATATTTATCGGTACGATCTCCTTTTCTAAAGAAATTATTGTAAACATCCGAAGTGCCCGGTAACTCATTCCACGTTTCTTTCCATGTGGACCAGTTAGCAGTAACATCCCAGTTTAAGCCTTGAGAATTGCGTAATGGACTACCTGTGATTGACATCTCGAATCCACTTCTCTCCGTTTTGCCACCATTTATAACTTTCTTATTATAACCTGTTGATTCCGGAATGTCAGCATCAAATACTTGTGGCCCATCTAAATAGTTAAAATAAGTAGCATCAAACACTATCCTATTTTCTAGAAAGCGCATATCTAAGCCTGCTTCATAACTAGATCTTGATGAAGAAGAAAGATTAGGATCAATGATTTTATCTGATGCTCTAGCGCCAACTTGACTATTATAAACGATTGGAGTCTCGTATGGGGCTGAATTTGTATAAGATGGACCATCATAAGCCGATTGATAGGTAGATCCGTAATCAAGAGGATTAGAACCTCCGGGAGTTGTACCAATGTAAGGTTGAGTTAAAGCGGATTTTACATTAGAATAGGATGCACGCACTTTAAAGAATGAAATCACCTCTGGTAACTTTACATAATCGGATACAACAGTTGACAAACTAGCGGAGGGATAAAAGAAAGTATTGCTATTCTGCGGAAGTGTAGATGATTTATCAACTCTTCCAGTAGTGGAAAGCGTAACAAAATTCCTATAGCTAAAATCAAAAGAGTAGTATCCACTTAGCACTTGCATAGGTGCCGAGTAATTACTTGCAATCAAAGGATTTTGCGTGTTAGAAAAATTATAAACACCTGGAACGTTCAGATAATTGGTAGTTACATAACTTGAATTATAATCGAACGTGCGAAGATTTCCACCGATCAATCCTGATACATTGAAATTTGGTGTTATATTTTTATTTACACTAAGCAACAATTCCGTGTTGTTCTCAAATAGCTGCCTATTATCCTCTCTGTAATCACCCTGCGCTTGCTCACGTCCATATACGGTAGCAGAGTAAGGAAATTTTTCATTTCTAAAGGTAGTATTAGTGGTGATGGAAGACCGTGCCTTTAAATCCAGGAAGTCGTTGATCTTATAGGACAGAGTCAAATATCCATACACATCATTTTTATAATGACCACGCAGCCATTCTTTTGTTAAGAACCACGGGTTGTTATAGCGTTGATGTTCCGCATAAAGTTGCTGAACACCCTCCTTCCCAGGTTCCCAGTAATTCTTCAATTGATCTATATCCCAGTCAGCTCCACCCCAAATGGTGATATTATAAATCATACTATTAGGTCCATAATTTACATCTGGAATATTTTTAGTGGATTGACGATTATAGTTAAGTACCGTCTCCAATTTCAACTTAGGAGAGAAATTATAACTAGCGCTGATATTGAAGTTATTCGTGTTCAAATCGGTGTTAGGCACAATTCCTTTTTGATAATTATAAGAAGTAGAGAAACGAAGGCTATACTTGTCATTGCTAGAAGAAATAGACAAGTTATTTGTGTTCACAATACCCGCTTCAATAAATCGGTTCAAGTTATCTTTTCCTCTTGCGACCCAAGGTGTAGGAACTCTGTTGCTGGTGAATGTTGAACCGCTGGGAAAAGTAGTAGTATACGTTTTCGATGGATCAATAGGGCTGTCGTATTGAGGAATCAATTGTCCTTCAAACTTAGGGCCCCATATATCATAGTCACCATCATTAAGGCCACTTCCTTTACCATCTTCATAAGCATAAACACCATGATCGCCAGGGCCATAAAGATCTTGAACTTTAGGAATAGCAATGAATCCCTTTTCAACCATGTAGCTTGAATTAAATTCAACAGAAAATCCTCTTTGATCTCTAGATCCTTTTTTTGTTGTAATGATAATCGCACCAAACTGACTGCGTGAACCGTAAAGAGCAGCGGCAGATGGACCTTTCAGAACAGTATAAGACTCAATATCATCAGCACTAATGTTCCAGCTATCAGAATTGATTGGCACACCATCCACTACATAAAGTGGTCTTTCATTTGGGTTGGTACTTCTGATAAGAACTTGTGGAGCCCCTAACAATTCTGCTGAAGGAGCAACGTTTAAACCCGCTACTTTTCCAATTAAGCTATTAAGTGGATTAGGTTCCCTCGCTTTCAACAAATCATTACCGCTAACCTTTTGAACGGCATAACCCAAACGAGCCGCATCCTTTTCAATACCTAAGGCTGTCACGACTACTTCACTCAATTGCTTTGCATCTGATTCCAATACTACATTGAAACCTGTGCGATTGTTGATCGCTACCTCTTGTGTGGCAAAACCAACAAAAGAGAAAATTAAAATGTCATTTGCTGAATTGGCATTCACGGTAAAATTTCCGTCTGCATCTGAAATCGTTCCGTTGGTAGTGCCTTTTATTACGATGTTCGCGCCCGGTATTGGGCTTTGATCTTCTCCGGAAGTAATTTTACCGGAGACCGTGTACTGCGCCATGGCCGATGTACAGGCCATGAACACAAACAATACTGCCGTGATCTTTTGCATCACCGTCTGTTTGTGCACTTTTCTTAGTAAAAATTTTAACATTGGTTATAAGGTTTTAGTGTCGCTAAAAAAATCAGTAGTCGATTTTTAGCTTGCTCAAAAGTGGTCTTTACGTTTGACGTTAGCTTTAGTGGTAGATTAATGATCGGTTAAGAATAGGCGCGATCTGAAAAAATAATTCATACTCGCTTAAACCGAGTCAGAAAAAAATGCAGTTGGAAGTGAAACAAACGTATCTTTTCAATAACAATTAGGTAACAATGGCGAAGTACTTTGCATTGTCAACCAAAAGTTGACAAATAGTAAACAGCTGATTATGATACAAGAAGAACTGATCCCACTTATTGCCAAAAGAATCAAGGCGTTACGCACTGAAAAGAGCCTTACCTTGCAAACGCTAAGCGAGCGAACCAACTTAACAAAAGGGTTGATCTCTAAAATTGAAAACTCACGAACGATTCCTTCGGTGCCCGTTCTATTCAACTTAATGAATGCGCTGGAGATAAAGCCTCAAGATTTTTTCGATCCGTTATCAGTGGTGGCCAACCAAAATTATCTTCATATCAAGCGAAAAGAATACAAGCACATTAAAAAAGAGAACCGACCCGGTTTTGATTACCGCTTTATTCTCGCCCAATCTCTTCAGGGTTGCACAATGGAAACGGTGTTGCTCACCATCAAGCCAAAAGCGAAAAGCAAACCCACCACCACGGATGGGTTTGAATTCAAATACATTGTATCGGGTGATTGTGACTATTATATTAAAGATGAGAAAATTGAATTAAGGGAAGGCGACTCTATTTATTTTGATGCCTCCAAGCCGCATTACCCTATTAACAATACGAAAAGGAAAGTGGTGATGTTAGTGATTTACTATTTGACGATAAAATAGCTAAAAACAAGAGACAGTATGCCTGTCCCAAACAGCGATTTGAACATAGAGGGTCAAATAAAAGCAACAAGCTGACAACGAAAATTGAGAACATCTACAATATAATTAAATTCAAATACAGCTTTTTTTGATCCCCAGTGGCACTTTTTATATCTCAATGTTATTTTTTTGTTAAGTATGTTAACATTAAATTAATACTTGTTAGTTTTGCTCCAGTTAATAATTCAAACTAAACAAGTATGCAAAAAATATCAAAGAAGTCAATTCGGACGGCAATAGAAGATGCGGTGGGAAGTGTTCCTAAAACATTTGGAATTTCTGCCCCATCGAAGAAAACAAAAAAACTGGTGGCTAAAGTATCAAAGGAGCTTTCCAAGAGACTCAAAAAAGAAGTCAAAAAAAATAATGGCGCAAAAGCAACTAAGGCCAAGTCTAATGGCAAGAATAAGGCGTCAAATGCGGTGCAAGGAAAAAAAGTTGCTAGTGTGTAGTGTTGATCATTAAGCTCGGGGGCACTTATTTCATATAGGTTTTCTCAGAGATCAGGCAAATTTTGTGATCATATTTAGACGAATCTATTTCTTGCTTGTTTCAATTTTTAGCAAATAATTAATAGCGCATTCTTTTGCTCTTGTTGTTGGATTTAAAAAAAGAATAGAAAGAGTGGAGATGTGATAATGCTCAAATTTCTTTGCCTCCACCACTTTTAGTCCGGCATCCTTAACTTGTTGGTATCCCTTTTCGGTGGTAAATACAAACAAGAAATCCTGATTAGTACTTCCAACCAATTCTTCAATGGCTTGATAGTTTGGAATTGTTCGTTGGCTGTATACATCCAATCCATATCCAAAAACATTCAATGCCTTGAAATCACTTTCTCCACTTGAGGCCTTCACTATCTTAGCTGCCTGATTGGTGGAGGTGAACTGAAAAAGAGTAGGATAGAAATGTGAATTTAAAAGAAAGTTCAATACGATAATCGCAATGAGTGA
>JBJXEB010000009.1:0-7315 GCA_046155095.1 Cyclobacteriaceae bacterium | reverse complement strand
CCAATTGGCGCAGAGCGCGTTCTTAATAAATCAATGACTTGTGGAAATGTGTTTTCATCTACAAAGAATTTATGTGC
This sequence comes from Cyclobacteriaceae bacterium, assembly GCA_046155095.1. Classification (GTDB taxonomy): domain Bacteria; phylum Bacteroidota; class Bacteroidia; order Cytophagales; family Cyclobacteriaceae; genus ELB16-189. The sequence continues at coordinate 7,238 of JBJXEB010000009.1, read as the reverse complement.
ATCCTTTTTTGATCCTTTTTTAGAAGCGTGAAGCAAGTGTAATGCTTCAGCAGCGGCCGTTGCTTCATCTAACAAAGAAGCGTTGGCGATTTCCATTCCTGTTAAATCCATCACCATCGTTTGGTAATTGATCAGTGCTTCCATGCGGCCTTGTGCAATCTCAGCTTGGTAAGGAGTGTAGGCGGTGTACCATCCTGGGTTCTCTAAAATATTTCTGAGGATGACTCCGGGCGTAATGCAATTGTAATAGCCCGTGCCGAGATACGATTTGAAAATCTTGTTTTTAGAAACCAACTTTTTGAATTCGTTCAAGAACTCAAACTCCGATTGTGCCGCGGGCAAGTTCAATGCTTTTTTCAAGCGAATATTGGCCGGCACGGTTTGGTCGATCAATTCATCGACTGATTTGGCCTTTACCACTTTCAGCATTTCTGCAATCTGTGTGGCATCGGGTGCATTGTGGCGCGATTCAAATTTTTCGGAGTAAGTAGGATCTATCATTCGTTGTTAGTTATTAGTTGTTGGTTAATCGTTAATAATTATAGGAGTATTTACCCAATAACTATTAACCAATAACCATTAACTTTTGTTAAAATCTTTCAAACTGCGAGAAGAAGAAGCTTCCTTCAATCTCTGCGTTAGCATCTGAATCGGAACCGTGTACTGCATTGGCATCAATGGATTTTGCAAAAAGTGCGCGGATCGTTCCTGGCTCTGCTTTCTTAGGGTCTGTGGCACCAATCAACTTGCGGAAATCTTCTACGGCATTTTCCTTTTCCAATATCATGGGGACGATAGCACCAGACGACATGTAGGCACAAAGTTCGCCATAGAAAGGTCTCGCTTTGTGTACTTCATAAAATTTGCCAGCCAACTCGCTGCTCAATCTTGTTTTCTTCATCGCTACTATGCGGAAGCCTGCTTCTTCGATCATTTTTGTGATAGCCCCGATGTTGTTTGCGCCTGTTGCATCGGGCTTTAGCATAGTAAAAGTTCTGTTTGTAGCCATTTTGGTTAGATTTTGAAGTTTTTTTGTTGGATAAATTCGGGCGCAAAAGTATCAAAAGAACCCAGAAGAGAGAAGCCTGAATCCAGAATCATTCATTATTTTTGCCCCCTTCCATGAAAGACCTACCCGCCCTCAAAGCCTTTTTGGCCTCGCCCAAAAAGGTGGTGATCGTTACCCACTTTAAGCCCGATGCCGATGCGTTGGGTTCTTCGCTTGGTTTGGCGGGGTATTTAATCAAGAAAGGGCATGAGGTGGACGTGATCACGCCCAGCGACTATCCTGATTTTTTGGCTTGGATGCCGGGGAAAGAAATTGTCACCTCGCTTTCCAAAGATTCTAAGCAACCTGAGAAAAAGGCGCAGTTGCTCATCGCGAAAGCGGAAATTATTTTTTGCCTCGATTTCTCGAACTTGAAAAGGATCAATGAACTGGGCGAAATGGTGAAGACGGCTTCGGCCAAAAAAGTGATGATCGACCATCACCTAGAGCCTGAGCATTTTGCTGACTTTGAAAAGTGGGATGTGAAGTCTGCCTCCACCGCCCAAATGATTTTTGAATTGATAAATGAATTGGGAGATAAGGCCTTGATCGATGAAAACATTGCCAACTGCCTTTATGCAGGATTGATGACCGATACGGGAGGGTTTCGCCATAACAACACTACGCACAAAGAATTTGAAGTGGCATCTTCATTGGTAAGCCTTGGCGCAAAGCCCAGCGAGACGGCCAAAAATATTTATGATACTAATTCGTTGGAGAGATTGAGGCTTACCGGCTATGTGTTGAGCCAGAAATTGATTGTGCTGCCTGAGTTTAGCACTGCTTATATGACCATCACGTGGGATGAGTTGAATAAATTTGGTGCGCAAACGGGTGATACGGAAGGCTTGGTAAATTATGGCCTCTCCATTAGGGGAATTAAAATGGCGGTGCTGATGTATGATCGCAAAGAAGAAATCAAACTTTCGTTCCGCTCGCTGGCAGATTTTGACGTGAATGCCCTTGCGCGTAAACATTTTGAGGGTGGAGGCCACAAAAATGCGTCAGGTGGGCAATCAAAATTATCGTTGGAAGAAACTATGAAGAAATTTTTGGCGATCTTGCCCGAATATAAAGACAAACTAAATTCTAATTAAACTAAGTAACCAATCTTCAATCAAAACTATAACTAATGAAAAATTCACTCGTAGCAATCGCCCTTGTCTCCTTGTTCTTCGCCTCATGTGGTTCTAAAGAAACTCCATCTGGCTATAAATTTGATGTGCTTCGCAAGGGAGATGGACTAAAAATAGATTCAGGCAAGTTTGTGGTTATGAACTTAGTTTTTAAAGACGGAAAAGACTCTGTTTGGAATGACTCAAAGAAAAATGGTTTCCCGGCAATCCTCCAAATGCAGGGCGAAGTGCCTAAAGGGGATGCCGTGTTAGAAGTAATTAAAATGATGAGCAAAGGGGACAGCGTGACCTTTAAAGTGCCCGCTAAAAAATTATTTGAGAATACTTTCCGTCAGCCCATTCCTTTTGGGGTAGACACCACCAAGTCTTTTACATTTAATATTGGCATTGCCGATGTGGTGAACCGTGAGCAAGTGGATAAGATGCAAGCGGACATGGTGGCTAAGCAAAACGAGAAGATGATGAAGGAAAGAGAGGGACAGTTGGCAAAAGATACTTTGACAATTGATGATTTGTTGAAAGCAAAGAATCTAGTTGCCCTTAAAACAAAATCAGGTCTTAGATATATTATTACCAAACCGGGTAAGGGCGAAAATGTGAAAGTAGGTCAAAACGTGAAAGTGAATTACACTGGATACTTGTTAAACGGAAAATATTTTGATACGAGCATTGAAGCCGATGCACGCAAGAATAATATATTTAGAGAAGGCAGCCCTTATGCCCCACTTGATTTGACTGTTGGTGTGCAACCTCCCTTGATTGCAGGATGGACAGAGATCATGCAGTTGATGAACAAAGGCTCTAAGGTGACAGTCTGGATACCTTCTACGTTAGCTTACGGCAGTCAAAAAAGAAGTGAAGAGATTGTAGAGAATTCTATTTTGGTCTTTGATATGGAGATGGTGGATGTAATTGCAAGTAAATAGTAATGAAAAAGAGTTTTGGGTTAATCTTGGCAGTGGTAGCATTCTTGTTGGCGTCTTGCTTAAAACAAGATGTGCCTTCAGGGCCTACTTTTGATGAGCAATTGAAAAAAGACATTGTCACAATAGATGACTACTTGACAAGCAATGGCATCAATGCGGTGAAGGACTCAAGCGGAGTGCGCTACTTAGTTACTAAAGTAGGGAGCGGCAAAAAACCGAGAATAGACAGCATAGTTTATCTAAACTACAAAAGCACAGTAATGAGTAACGGTAAGTTGTTCTTAGACACCAAAGATGCTTCTATAGGTGCCATACTTAGAGATCCCAACTCTTCATTCTATTGTTGGCAGTTAATATTGCCTAAACTCAATAGAGGAAGTTCGGTAACCATTTATTCCCCTTCAGGATATGCTTATGGAACTGGCAGCTCTTCTGATGGTAGTACGCTACCTGCCAATTCAAATATGATTTTTGATATAAAAATTTTAGATGAAGTGGAACAATTCAAAGTGGATACTACTGCTATCGAGGCTTACTTAGCAACAAACAACCTCACTGCCACTACTGACCCAAGTGGCTTGAGGTATGTAATAACGGAGCTTGGAACAGGTGCAAAACCAAGAGCAACTAGCGCCATCACTTTTAATTACGATGGCAAATTTCTTACTTCTGGTACTTCGTTTGATAAATCGGCTGCGCCTGTCTCATCAGCATTGAGCAATCTGATCAAAGGATTTCAGATTGGAATGCCTCTTTTGCCAGCAGGTAGCAAAGCAACTTTTTATATTCCGTCATCGCTTGGCTATGGCCCATTTGGATCTCCGGGTAAAATCCCCAGCAACTCTAACTTGATTTTTGATGTTGAACTAGTTAGCACGAACTAGTTAGAATCTCTAAAAAGTAACTATGAAGAATTTTCTGGTTGCTGTGATCATGCTCTTTTTCCTTGGTTCTTGTAGCAAGGATGAGGTTCCTTTACCTTATGAAGAGCAGTTGACAAAGGATGTTCTATCCATTGATACCTATCTTATCGCAAAAGGAATAGCCACTATAAAAGACCCCACTGGTTTTCGTTATGTAGTTTCCACAAAAGGTAATGACAACCTCAAGCCAGTCTTGGTGGATTCCATTCGTGCCAGCTATTCTATTACCCTTCTCGGTGGCAATACTGTCCTCACTAATTCAAACATCGCTTTTCTTGTAAACAAATTGATCAAGCCTTGGAAAACTATTTTGCCCTTATATGGCGAAGGCGCAAAAATTACTTTATATGTGCCATCTGGATTGGCTTATGGAAATTATCCCACGGGGCCAATACCTGCCAATTCAAATTTGATTTTTGAAATGCATATAGCAAGAGTAGTAAAAGAGTTTTCGGGTCAACTTCAAAAAGACATAGCGGTTATTGATGAGCAATTGAAATCGAATATCAATGTAGTAAAAGATCAATCAGGTGTGCGCTATTTAATAATTGTACCGGGGTCTGCCACGGGGCTTGTACCAGCATCAGCCGATTCTGTAGTTGTTAAGTATACAGGCAGTATTATATCTGGTGGTTTTGTTTTCGATCCACAAAATAGCGCAGGGTTTCGTTTGAGTAAACCGACTACACCGAAATCTTGGCAGAAAATTTTTCCCTTGCTCAAGGAAGGAACGAAGGCGACTCTTTACGTCCCTTCTGGTTTAGGATATGGTGCGTATGGAACAAATTCGGGCATTCCGCCTTATGCCAATCTAGTTTATGATGTCGAATTGGTGAAAGTGATCAAGAAATAATGCGTCTTTGTTTTGCTTCCAACAATCCACACAAAATCCAAGAGGTACAAGCCATACTCGGCAATGCCTATTCGATTCTAAGTTTAAATGAGATAGGGTGTGTGGAAGAATTGGCGGAAGAGCAAGACACCATTTCCGGAAACTCTTTTCAAAAAGCAGACTATGTTTTTAAAAAATATAAAGTCGCTTGTTTTGCCGATGATAGCGGATTGGAGATAGCGTCTTTGGATGGAAGACCGGGTGTTGATTCCGCGCACTACGCTGGCCCACAACGAAGCTTTGACGATAACATGAATCTCGTTTTGTCAAATCTGGAAAACGTAAAAAATAGAGAAGCACAATTTAGGACAGTGATTACATTGATCACCCCAACAATCAGTGAACAATTTGAAGGCATATTGAAAGGTGTTATCCTAAAAGAAAAAAAGGGAACCGGTGGCTTTGGCTACGATCCAATTTTTTTACCAGATGGCTTTTCAAAAACATTGGCAGAAATGAGCATGGCAGAGAAGAATAAAATTAGTCATCGCGCTACCGCTACACAAAAACTACTTGAGTATTTGTTAAGTAAAAAAAATGTTTGACTATTCTCAAATGAAAAAGGCAGGATCAACTCCTGCCTTTTTGTTATTTCAATGTTAGATGACTACGCCTTCACAGCTTTAGCTTCTGGTTTCCCTTGAGGCATGGGGCTTTTATCCAAGTCAATTACAATAGGTGCGGCAATAAAGATGGAAGAATAAGTTCCAATGCCTATACCAATCAATAGTGCAAAAGAGAAGCCTCTCAACACTTCGCCTCCAAAGATTAAGAGAACAATTACCACAATCAATGTAGTGCCTGATGTGATCAATGTTCTGCTCAATGTGCTGTTGATAGCGTCATTGAAGATTCTATTTCTATCATGGCTCGAACCGAATGCGATAAACTCACGAATACGGTCGAAGATAATTACTGTATCGTTGATGGAGTAACCGATCACCGTCAACAACGCTGCTACAAATACTTGATCAATCTCAAACGAAATTCCAAATAATCCTAGAATAGCGAACGAAGCAAATACAAAAAGTGAATCGTGGATCAATGCCACAATGGCGCCTGTACTGAATTGCCATTTGCGGAAACGCACTAAAATGTAAAGGAAGATGGCAACAATAGAGAACAAGCCCGCCTCCAATGCAGAGCCCTTAATATCATCTGCAATGGTAGCACCTACTTTAGATGAAGATGAAATGGTGAAATGAGTGTCATCAATCTGCGCATCGTTTTCTGAATATTGTAGGCCAGTGAATTTCGACACACCCGAGATCAACGCATTTTTTACATTGTCATCGGCTTTGTCTGATTCATCATCTATTAGGTAAGATGTCGTTACTTTCATCACTTTATCGCTGCCAAAGTTCTTCACTTCAGTACCTGCATTTTCAAAGCTTTGCCCAAGGGCCACCTTTACATCAGTAGCAATAACTGGCTTACTGAATGAAACAATGTAAGAGCGACCACCTTTAAAATCAACACCAAAGTTGAGGCCACGAACTGCAATCAGTGCCAAACCAATAACAATTACAGAACTAGAAAAAATATACGCGATCTTTCTGTTGCCAATAAAATTGAAATGTTTACGTTCTCTCGCCATTCCACCCAAGCCAGTCTCAAAGGATATTTTTGATTCATCACCTTTGCGAGTCATCCACTCAATGATTACACGAGAAATATAAACGGCAGAGAAGAAAGATGTCGCAATACCAATCATCAATACAATGGCAAATCCTTTCAAGGGCCCTTGACCTAAAATGAATAGGAACATGGCTGTTAAAAAAGTAGTAATGTTCGAATCAAAAATAGAGGAGAAGGCGCGCTCATATCCTTTGCGGATCGCCTCCACCATTTTTCGACCTTGATGAAGTTCTTCTTTGATACGTTCGTAGATCAATACGTTTGCATCTACAGCCATACCCATGGTGAGTACAATACCTGCAATACCTGGCAGGGTAAGAGAAGCACCAATTGTTGGTTGAGCTAATATTCCTAAAATGAAAAAGATATTGAATAATAGGGCAAGATTAGCTACCCATCCACCCTTAGAGTAATAAGCAACCATAAAAATTACAACGATGGCAAGACCACATGCCATCGAAATAAAGCCTTGTGCTTGTGCTACTTTACCAAGTGACGGACCTACAATCGCTTCTTCAACAATGCGTGTGGGCGCAGGCAATGACCCCGCTTTCAGTACATTCGCTAAATCTTTTGCTTCTTCATTGGTAAAAGTGCCTGTGATCTGTGAATTCCCGTTCGGGATTTCTCCGTTTACAGAAGGTGCTGTGTAAACAAAATTATCCAATACAATAG
>JBJXEB010000008.1:0-40011 GCA_046155095.1 Cyclobacteriaceae bacterium | reverse complement strand
TTTTTGGATCAAAGGCGCAAATGGATCAGGGAAAAGTACACTACTCAAGGCGATAGCAGGAATCATCAGTTTTGATGGTGATGTTTTATTGAGCCAAAGCATAAGTGTAAAAAAGCAAGCCGTTGCTTATCGTAAGCTTGTAAACTTTGCAGAGGCTGAACCCATTTTCCCTGAATTTTTGACGGGTATGGAAATGATCAAGCTTTTTGCTTCCGCTAAAGATGCACCAAAAGCACAAAATGAGTATTTTATTGAAGGCATGAAAATGAATGCCTACGTAAATGAGCCTATTGGAACATACTCAAGCGGTATGCTGAAAAAACTCTCGATTGTGTTGGCATTCATGGGCAATCCCAAAATTATTTTGTTGGATGAGCCTTTGATTACTATTGACAATGAGTCTTTGAAAATACTTAACAAATGGGTCGAGGAAAAAAATCGGCTAGATAAAGTTAGCTTCTTTCTTTCTTCGCATCAGTCATTGGAAGTTGGCGAATTGAATTTGACGGGTGACCTTTTGGTTGAACAACAAACGGTAAAATTGATCACCTAATGTTTTCACCTTTAATCAACGTATTGATAAAGATATTTGTAAAGGGCTTTTATAGAGTCCATTCTGGTTTGCTGCTGTTCTTTTTCGTTACGATTATCACGTGTGGCTTTTTTGTGGAAGTGTTAAACCAAAACCATCTTCCCCCGACCGAGGTGATAAAACTCAACTTACTGATAGTATTAACACTCATCAGTTCGCCTGTTGTGTTGATTCTCGTTTTTGTTGGTTGGCTTATCTTCACAATTAAAAGTTGGGATTATGTTACTGCCCAATTAATGGTTCCCAGTAACCTTTTTCTGTTTTATAGTTGCACTTCTAATGATAAGATCACTCAATTTAAGAGTTGGTTCACCGTTCAGTTTCTTATTTCATTGCCGATTATAGGCTATGGTTTGTTTTCCCTATTGATTGGGATTATTTATGGCTACTATGTTGCGCCAGGTATTATCCTGCTATTCACGTTGCTGCTAGCTTCTATCAGCGCTTTTGTTTATATGAAATGCGTAAACAATCCGATCAACAGAAATCAAAAGTCAATCTTTTCAAAAATTGTAAAAAGTTGGCCTAAACCATTTTTCAGTCTATTCCTTTACCATGCTTTTGATAGATTGAAAATGACTCTTATCGTTACCAAACTATTTTCTTTCGGTATCATTGCTGGCGGCTATTACTTACTTGCCAACGTGAATGATGAACTGCGAATAGCCAGTATTATCATACTTGGAGCCGTCATGGCACATGCTATATTAATTTATCAATCGTATCGTTTTGAAATTTTTTACCTGAGCTTCTCTCGAAACTTTCCATTTAGCAAAAGTAAAATCTATTTTGATTGGGCAATGACCTATTTACTGCTTACGCTGCCAGAGAGTATTTGGCTTTTAACAAGGTTTGATATTGGGATAGGTGTTGCATTGGTGCTGTTCAATTTGGGTACTGGTATGTTGATTCGTAGCCTTCTGTACTTTTTGGGACTTGATATGAGAAAGTATTTGTACTGGGTGTTTTATTTATTCAACTTCCTCTTTGTGGCTATCTTGCTAAAGTTAGTATGGTTATTAGTGCCGCTTAATCTGGTTGCTTCTTTCATCATCTTCAATGGAAATTATTTTACGCAACGCTCGCTTGTGAATCTTAAATCTTAAATATGTCCCTCAACCACTCGATCGCGACTCTCACTCTTCGCCTCATTCTTGGTTTTATTTTCCTCATGCAGGGCTTTGGCAAAGTTTTTACATGGGGAGTAGAGAAGGTATATCAAATGGATTTCTTTTACCCTACTTACAAAAACTTATTGCCTGAAAGGTTGATTCATGTTACAGCCTATTATACTTCGTACGTTGAATTAGTGGGCGGATTGCTTATCATACTAGGATTCAAGAGAGATTTCGCTTTATATGCCCTTGCCTCGGTGTTGGTGATTGTAACTTTTGGGCATGGATTGTCAGAGCCTATTTGGGATTTGTCGCACGTAATGCCGCGAACTATCCTACTGGTTGTTCTTCTTATCTTACCGAAGGACTGGGATCGGTTTTCGTTGGACGTCTTTTTAGGAAGCAAGAGAAAGATCTAGTGACTCATTAATTTTTTCTATTCTGTGTAATTTCCATCTTCCCCCTGCGACTTATTCCTTTAGATAATGAGCCAACGAATTTAGCATGAAGAAAAAAAGTAACATTCAGAAAGTGGCAGCTTTCATCTTAATGATAGCATTGGGAGGCGCAGTAGGATTCTTGATAGGAAAGTGGGGTCACAGTTGGGGGCAGGATGCGAAGGCGACTTCTCTTCCAGCTTATGCAATGATCACAATGCCTTTTCTGTTTATTCTATCTTTTTTAATCGTCATTGCCATTCACGAAGGTGGCCACGCTTTGGTAGGTGTGTGGATGAAGTTCGATTTTAAGATGTATGTGGTGGGGCCATTTATGTGGGAGAAAGAGCAAACAGGCTGGCAATTCAAATGGAATAAAAATGTGAACACAATGGGCGGCATGGTAATTTGTATGCCCACTGGTAATGAAAATTTGAGCAAACGATTTTCCATGTATGCCGTGGGCGGCCCGATGGCAAGCTTAGTGTTAGCTGTATTTTCTTATGGTGTGTTTCTGCTTTTGTCATTCATTGCTTTAGACGGAATCGTTTTTTCTTTGCTCCGAAATTTCTTTGTGATAGTGGGTCTATTGTCGATTGTGATTTTTGTGGTAACTGCCATCCCTATGCACATGGGCGGCTTCTATTCCGATGGCGCAAGGATTTTACGTTTGCAAAGGGGAGGGGACAAAGCCCGGTTTGATGTATTGACATTAAAGATAATTACTAGCAGTGCAGGCGGCAATCGACCTAAACTTCTCAATATTTCTGAATTGGAGGAAGCACTTGCATTGGCCAATAAACTCAACGAGCCTTTTGGGGTTTATCTCCTCAGCTATTTTCATCAAGCAGCTTTTGATGCAGGTGAGATTGAAAAAGCTGAAAAGTATTTATTGGAATATATCGAAAAAGCTGATGCAATTCCTGCTGGTATTAGAAATGCAGTATGGCTAGATGCCGCTTTTTTCTATGCGATTGCGAAGAGTGATCTTGAAAGAGCTGCATTTTATTGGAATCAATTCAAGCCCACAGCCATGATCCCCAAAGCTCAAGTATTTGCGACCGAAGCAGCAATGAGCTATTTGAAAAATGATTTAGAAAAAACGAAATCAGCTATCGAATCAGCAATAAAGGAATTGCCGGATATGCTGGATAAAGGTGTGGCTGTTGCGCTAGAGGAAAAAATGCTCAATTTGAAAAGTGCTTTGCGAGATAGATAAAAAAATAGGCATTGAGTTTTCCCAATGCCTATTATTGCAATTAGTACTTGATTACTTTTTCTTCTTCGCAGCTTTTTTCGCTACTTTTTTTACCGTTTTCTTGGTGGCCTTCTTGATAACTTTCTTAACCGTTTTCTTGGCTGCCTTTTTCACTGACTTTTTAGGAGCAGCCTTCTTCACCACCTTTTTAGCAGCTACTTTTTTCACTGCCTTCTTAGCAACTACTGCTTTCACAGGAGCAACTTTTTTAGGAGCAGATGATTTACCCATCTTATTCAAAGCCGAACCTGCCTTGAACCAACCTATCTGGCTGGCATTGTAGGTATGGTTGACAGTAATGGTTTCCTTCTTTCCGTCAATGTGGTTCAATGTCAATGTCAGCGGTTTTTCAGGAGAGAAAGTAGTAAGCCCATTGATATCGATGCGGTCATCTTCTTGGATCAAGTTGTAATCTTCTTTGTTGGCGAACGTTAACGCAAGCATTCCCTGCTTTTTCAAATTGGTTTCATGGATGCGGGCAAATGATTTTACCAAGATCGCTCTCACACCCAAAAAGCGTGGCTCCATAGCGGCATGTTCACGAGATGATCCTTCACCATAGTTTTCATCGCCTACCACAATGCTCCCAATGCCCTTGGCCTTGTATGAGCGCTGTACTTTTGGTACTTCGTCATGCTCGCCAGTTAAGCCATTCTTCACGCTATTGATTTTTTCGTTGAAGAAGTTGGTAGCACCAATTAGTAAGTTATTGGAGATATTATCCAAATGGCCACGGTATTTTAGCCATTTACCCGCCATTGAGATATGGTCGGTAGTACATTTTCCTTTTGCCTTGATCAACAAACGCAACGCTTTCAGGTCTGTGCCTTCCCAAGGAGCAAATGGAGCAAGGAGTTGCAAGCGATCTGAATCAGGGTTAACACTCACGTCCACTTTGCTACCATCTTTGGCGGGCGCTTGAAAGCCTGGGTCTTTCACATCAAAACCTTTTGTAGGAAGCTCGTCACCAGTTGGTGGATCGAGTTTTACTTGCTCACCTTTTTCGTTGGTCAAATAATCTGTGAGTGGATTGAAGTTCAAATCCCCCGCAATAGCCAGTGCAGTTACCAACTCAGGTGAGCCAACAAACGCATACGTGTTTGGGTTGCCATCATTGCGCGATTGAAAATTCCTGTTGAAGGAGTGAACGATTGTGTTCTTCTCTTTTCGTTCTGCACCCACACGCGCCCACATACCTATGCAAGGCCCACACGCATTCGCAAATACCTTTGCACCAATTTTATCAAATGTATCGATGAATCCATCGCGCTCAATGGTATAGCGCACTTGCTCTGAACCTGGCGTGATAGTGAACACTGCTTTGGTCTTCAAACCTTTTGCGGAAACTTGTTTAGCTAAACTCGCTGCACGTGAAATATCTTCGTACGATGAATTAGTGCATGATCCGATCAAGCCTACTTCAATTTTGGTAGGCCAGCCGTTCTTTGCTGCTGCTTCTTTTAACTTTGAAATAGGTGTTGCCAAATCGGGAGTGAACGGGCCATTCAAGTGTGGCTCCAATTCGCTCAAGTTGATTTCAATTACTTGGTCAAAATACTTCTCAGGGTTGGCATACACTTCAGGGTCGGCAGTCAAATCGGCTTTGATCTTGTCGGCCATTCTCGCTACTTCGGCACGACCCGTGGCAATCAAATAGCGGCTCATAGAGGCATCGTAACCAAATGTGGAGGTAGTAGCACCAATCTCTGCGCCCATGTTACAGATCGTTCCTTTGCCTGTGCAACTCATAGAGGTTGCGCCCTCGCCAAAGTATTCAACAATTGCACCTGTACCGCCTTTTACAGTAAGGATACCAGCAACTTTTAAGATGACATCTTTTGCGGCAGTCCAGCCGCTGAGTTTACCAGTCAATTTTACGCCAATCAATTTCGGGAATTTCAACTCCCACGCCATGCCTGCCATCACATCAACGGCATCTGCACCGCCAACACCAATCGCCACCATGCCCAAGCCACCCGCATTCACGGTGTGCGAGTCAGTACCAATCATCATCCCTCCGGGGAACGCATAATTTTCTAACACCACTTGATGGATGATACCCGCGCCTGGTTTCCAAAAACCAAGTCCATATTTATTAGATACAGAAGACAAGAAATCGAACACTTCTTTGCTTTCTTTATTAGCAAAACTCAAATCATCTGCAGCACCTACTTTGGCAGTGATCAAGTGATCGCAATGCACGGTAGAGGGAACTGCTACTTTTGGTTTTCCAGCAGACATGAATTGCAACAAAGCCATTTGAGCCGTAGCATCTTGCATAGCCACACGGTCTGGCGCAAAATCCACATACGATTTTCCACGACCGAAATTTTCCAACTTCTGATCGGCATGGAGATGCGAGAACAATATTTTTTCGGAGAGGGTGAGTGGTTTGCCCACTGCTTTTCTTGCTTTAGCGATACGGCCGGGCATTGCTGCATACGTGGCCTTGATCATGTCTAAGTCGAATACCATAAGTTGTGGATTAAAATAATGCCGCTAATCTACAAAAATAGGTGAGTATTTACCGATATGAAGTGAATAATCGGTCTTTGGGAGGGACGGTGTTGGGGATCAATGAATTAGGGCTTGGGGCTTGGGACTTAAGGACTTGAGAGTAGGAGCAACCGTTGGTAATCCGAAACTCTTCCCAATGCCTAAGTCCTAATGCCCAAGTCCTGGCTTTTACCTCGCATTAATGTAATTCAAAAACTCCCTCTTAGCGTTCTCGTCATTGAACTTACCACCAAAATAAGCAGTGCCCGTTTTGCTATTAGTGTCGCTCACTCCGCGTGAGGCCACACACATGTGGTTTGCATCTACTACAACGGCTACATCTTGCGTGTTGAGTACGCGCTCTAGTTCTTTTCCGATCTGCACTGTCAAGCGCTCTTGCACTTGCGGGCGCTTGGCAAAATACTGTACGAAGCGATTGATCTTCGAGAGGCCGATCACCTTGCCAGAAGAAAAATAAGCAACATGGATTTTTCCGTAAATCGGCACGAAGTGATGCTCGCAGTGCGAGAAGAAAGTGATGTCCTTCTCCACCAGCATTTGATCATACCTATATTTATTTTCAAACAATCTTGTGGTGGGGCGGTTCATAGGGTTGAGCCCGCTGAAGGCTTCTTGCACATACATTTTCGCCACGCGCCTAGGAGTACCTTTCAAACTATCATCAGTTAAGTCAAGTCCAAGCACGTTCATTATTTCACGAAAGTGCTCTTCTATTTTTTCAATCTTTTCATCATCAGAAAGATCGAACGCATCGGGGCGCATAGGCGTATCGTGCGAGCCTGCAGGGTGATCCATGTCATCCTCGTCAAACGGTTTAATGGGCAGGATATTCAACGAAATTTCTTTCTGTCTCATACAATTTAATTTTTAGCTCGTACTGGTTATCAATCTGCTGCCTCAATATCCTCCAGATAACCACAGCTATGTTTTCTGCCGTTGGGTTCAGGTCTTTGAAGTATGCGGTATCTAAATTAAGGTTTTTATGGTCAAAATGTTTTAGCACGTGCTCTTTTATTAAATCGCTTAACAGTTTCATGTCATATACATAGCCCGTTTCAGGGTCGGGTTCACCCACTACAGTTACCACTATTTCGTAATTGTGTCCATGATAATTGGGATTGTTGCACTTGCCAAACACGGCATCGTTCTTTTCATTGCTCCATGCAGGGTTGAACAGACGGTGGGCTGAATTGAAATGCTCCTTTCTCGATACGGCTATTTTCATTCGATAATTTTAAAACAAGGTTTGGGTGAAAAGGTTCGGTTGGGTTTGTTAATAATTAAAATTCTTTGGCGGCTTGCCAATCCGCCAAAGGGTGGAAAGGTACAATACATATATTGGTAATTAATTGGCAAACATCCACCCAGTTTAGTATTTTTGTTTAAATAACCTTTTATGATTGCCATAGATAGCAAGCTTACCGAGATGCAATTAGAGCTATTAAAATGTTTTAAGCACATAGCTAACGAAAAAGAATTGCAAGAAGTGAAATCATTGCTGAATTTCTATTTCAGTAAAAAATTGGACGCGGCCATTGAAAAAGAAGAGCGCAACCGAAATTACACTGCCTCTATTTACGAAGAATGGTTGAAGAACTCATAAGTTCTTGCTCTTGAAAGTTGTCCTTGATACAAATTGTTTCATTAGTTGCATCGGAAAGGAATCTCCGTATAGGAACATATTCAATAGCTTCCTAAACAAACAATATATTATTTGTCTTTCCACCGAAATACTTTTGGAGTACGAAGAGAAATTCACAGAATTCTGGGGAGAACAAGTAACGCACAATCTTTTAGGCTTGTTATTGACTGCGGAGAATAGCTCATTACATTCAGTTTTCTATAATTTTAGATTGGTAGCAGGAGATGCCGATGATAACAAATTTGCGGATGTATACTTGGCAGCATCAGCCGATGTGTTAGTAACAAATGACAGAAAATTATTGGCCTTGAGTAAAAATGCTTTTCCCCACATTAGAACGATGAACTTGCAAGATTTTGCTCACTACTTGGAAGAATCGATTATATGAATTGGATACGGATTCAGCCGTATAAGGAAAAACTTTGGCACATTGAGAACATAAAACTATTTTGCCTAGGCTTTGGTTATTCAATGCCACAATCTGATGCTTACATCAAATGAGCTTGCAGCTTGCGGCCTGTAGCTTGTAGCCAATATTCAAATATGCATCTCGAAAATATAACGGTCATTATTCTTCTCCTTGCTGTCGTTACTGCGCTAGCTGAAATAACGGATCGTATCAAAATACCCTATCCAGTTTTGCTAGTGCTGGCGGGTATCGCCATTGGGCTGATTCCCAATCTGCCTATGATTGAGCTAAATCCTGAGGTGGTCTTTTTGATCTTCCTTCCTCCAGCGCTTTACTCCGCAGCTTGGACTACTTCATGGACAGATTTTAAAACAGCCAGAAGACCTATTACTTTATTGGCTGTCGGTTGTGTGTTGTTCACAACGACTGCAGTCGCATTGATTGCGCACTATTATATCCCAGGCTTTGGCTGGGCAGAGTCATTTGTTTTGGGAGCTATCATCTCTCCACCCGATGCTGTAGCCGCCACAGCCGCCACAGCAGGGCTTGGAGTACCTAAGAGATTAATTACTATTTTAGAAGGAGAGAGTTTAGTGAACGATGCCACTGGGTTGATAGCCATGCGATATGCTATTGCAGCGACCGCTACGGGTACTTTCATTTTCTGGCTAGCGAGCATCAACTTCTTTTATGTAGCAGGGGTAGGAATTGTAATTGGTCTTATTATCGGTCAATTGTTTTTATGGATACATAAGATCACACCTAACAACCCCACTACCGATACCACATTGACTTTTCTTACTCCTTACGTGTCTTATTTATTAGCGGAGCAAATCCACGTATCTGGTGTTTTGGCCGTAGTAACATGTGGCTTATTTTTAAGTCAGCGCTCTTCCGAAATCTTTACGCATCAATCTCGTATTCAAGCTTACTCAACTTGGGATACTGTTACTTTTATTCTTAACGGTGTTATCTTTATTTTGATCGGACTGCAAATGCGATCGGTTTTATCACACATCCAAGAGCATTCTTTTGGAACGCTCCTTTGGTATGGCTTTTTGATTAGTGCAGCTACTATACTTGCTCGCATCATTTGGGTTTTTCCTGGTGCTTATATACCTAGGTGGTTTAGTAAAAAAATTAGGCAACGAGAGCCTGATACTAATGTGCGCAACGTTGCCATAGTGGCGTGGTCAGGTATGCGCGGGGTGGTTTCATTAGCAGCTGCATTGGCTCTGCCATTGACGGTAGGTGAGAACCTTCCCTTCCCCAATCGTGATTTAATTATCTTCCTCACGTTTGCCGTGATATTTGCCACGCTTGTACTTCAGGGGATGACGCTGCCTATTTTGGTGAGGAAACTTGGTATTAAGGCAGATGTGGGTGGCAAAGTGGATGAAGATAATGCTCGTTATTCAATTGCTTCATCTGTCATTGAACACATTGAGGAGAATTATGCGCTGGGGTTAAGTGATTCTGTCTTAGCACAAATAAAATCGAAATACGAGATCAGAATTCAGCGCTTGCGCAAAGATGCTACCAACAATTTAACGGAGGAGCAGATACAAGAATTTCATCGCATTCAGCGCGAGTTGATTAAACAAGAGCGTGCGTATTTAGATTCAATGTATAAGAGTAAAAAGATTAATGATGAAGCGCTGCGTAAAATTGAGTACGAATTGGATCTAGAAGAGGCTAGGTTGGAGCTGGAAAGTGAGAAATAGATTTTAGTGAAAGTAGGCAATAGGCAGCTTGCTATAGGCACGGTGTCGACTGACAAACTGATAACTGAATACTGCTTACCGATTACTTAAAATTACTTAGCACTTGCAAAGCATCCACCTTATCTTGATGCAACTGCAACTTCAACGCTTCTAAATCTTGAAACTTACTATCACTGCGGATGAGTTGATGAAAATAAACGGTAAGTGTTTCTCCGTAAATCTCTTTGTTGAAATCAAAGATGTTCACTTCAATGGCACGCTTCGTTCCGTTTACTGTAGGGCGGTTGCCAATATAGAGCATGCCTTTGAAAATGGAATGTTCGTGCCGAACAGTGACAGCATAAATACCATCGGCAGGAATCAATTTTAATCTGGAATCTAAATCGATATTGGCAGTAGGGTAGCCAAGCACTCGCCCTAGTTTATCGCCCCGCACTACTTGTCCACTAATTGAATACGGGCGACCGAGCAAATGAGTAGCTGTTCCCAAATCCGCTTCTTCAATTGCTTTTCTAATTTTAGAAGAACTGACTGCTACATGATCTACGTCTTGCCGCTCAATTTCTTCTACATCAAATCCATGAGTAGGGCCGCTGATTTTCAATTGCTCAAAGCTTCCTTCCCGATTGTTTCCAAAGCGATGGTCGTAACCAATTACTAATTTTTTAGTGCCGATAGTATTGACCAAGATAGTGGAAATGAATTCTTTCGAGGTGATCTGAGAAAATTCTTTGGTAAAAGGTATCCGCAAAAGATGTTGAATACCTTGTTGCTTTAGTAACTCTGCCTTTTCTTCAAACGTATTAAGCAATTTTAGTGTGTTGTCTTCCGGTTTTAAAATTAATCGTGGGTGCGGCCAGAAGGTGATTACCACCGTTTCGCCTTTGCTTTTTTCTGCTACTTCCTTTAACCTACTGATTATTTTTTGATGCCCCAGATGTACACCATCAAACGTGCCGCTTGTAACAACGGCATAGTTGAGTTTGGAGAAGTCGTCAATGGAATGGTAAATTCTCATTTGATAGGTATTAGAGTTTGGGTATTGGGTGTTGAGCTTGCAAATTAAAATTAAGTTTCCATAAGCCCCAAGTCCCAAGGACTAAGTTCTAATTCCTAATCAACTTCATCGATACTTATAGCATTCTCAAGCTTGTAATTTCCGATTCGCGTTCTACAAAGTTCGGAAAGGTAAGCACCAACACCCAATTCGTTTCCAAAATCGCGAGCGAGGCTTCTAATGTAAGTGCCTTTGGAACAAACAATGCGAAAGCCAATCGCAGGTTTTCCAATTGATGTAATCTCAAATTCAGAAACAGTTACTTCCCTCGGCTTTAGTTCTACTTCCTTGCCCTCCCTAGCTAAGTTATAAGACCGCTTGCCGTCAACTTTAATCGCAGAGTGAATGGGAGGTATTTGCTGAATGGTGCCAATGAATTTTTTTGCTGCTAATTGAATTTGCTCTTCGGTGATTGATGAATTATCTTTCTTCTCAGAAACTTCGGTCTCCAAATCGTGAGAAGGCGTTGTTTGCCCAATCACAAATTTGCCAGTGTATTCCTTCTCTTGTGCTTGGTATTCGTCAATGCGCTTGGTCATTTTTCCGGTGCAAATAATAAGCAGCCCTGTTGCAAGTGGGTCAAGTGTTCCTGCATGACCGATCTTTTTGATTTTTAATTTGTAGCGCAGTTTGTTCACTACGTCAAAGGAAGTCCATCGCAATGGCTTATTGATGAGCAATAGTCGGCCTTCACTTGCTTCCATCAGACAATGGAAAGGGGAATCCCCATCAAGTATAAAATCAGAATGATTAGCCCAAGGCCAATTCGGTAATAGCCGAAAAGTTTAAATCCGTGTTTGGTCAAGAAAGTGATGAATGATTTAATAGCGATCATCCCAACAATAAAAGCCACTACGTTACCAATTAGAAGTAAAATAATTTCATTCTGACCAAACGCATTCCCTTCTTTATAGAATTTTAGTAACTTATAACCTGTAGCGGCAAACATAGTTGGCACAGCTAAGAAGAATGAAAACTCAGCTGCTGCTTTCTTCGTCAGTTTTTGAGTAAGTCCACCAATAATAGTAGCTGCTGATCGAGAAACGCCTGGAATCATCGCGATGGTTTGAAAAAACCCAATTTTTAGGGCAGAAGGGTAGGTGATGGCTTCTTGCCCGTGCTCTTCGCTTTCCTTAAAAAACTTATCAATAAATAAGAAGACAATCCCACCAAGGATTAATGTCACGGCCACAACTTCTACACGCTCCAACAGTTGATCGATAAAATCATCTAGCAAAAAACCGAGAATCGCGGCTGGCAAGAATGCCACAAAAAGTTTGAAGTAGAAATCAAGGGATTGAAAAAATCGTTTCCAATACAAAACGACTACTGAAACAATCGCTCCTAGCTGTATGGCCACGGTAAATGTTTTGGTAAAGGGATCAGAGGATATCCCCATAATAGAAGAAGCAATAATCATGTGGCCAGTAGAAGATACGGGCAAAAATTCTGTTAAGCCTTCTACTATGGCGAGGATAATCGCTTCAAGGATCGACATTAAAAGTTATTTTCGATTTGAGATTTAGGAATTATGATTTGCATCGAAAGCTAAGGCTCACTTTCGCACTCCAATTACTTCTTTGCTTGTGATTTATCTTCCTTGGGTGTATGCATGATAGCAACGATCTCTAAGATAAATCCTGCCAGCACAATAATAGGACCTAGAGTTAACCCTAAAAAGCCAAAGCCGTAGGGTTCTTTGTCCATAGTCATAATGGTGAACCCAACAATGAGAGTGGCCACTCCAATAACCATTAACTGGTAATTTTTCTTGCCAAAAGGTAGTTTGCTCATGATTTTAATATAATTCGTCCAAAGATAAACCTAAATATTTTGCTACGGCACGGTAGGTGCTTGCCACAGCTACAATCATTCCAACTAAAAGGAGCGAGCCCGCCAACAGAAAGAGCCTGTTGTTATTTTGTATCAAATTCAAATCTTCAATTCTTTTGGTGGCAAAAGAAATCATAGCAAACAAAAATGCGGAGGCAATTGCTCCTGCTAACGCTCCGTGCCAAAGAGCTTGGAATAAAAATGGCCTTTGTATAAACCATCTTTTAGCGCCCACCAACTGCATGCTGCGAATGATAAACCTTTGCGAGAAAAGTGCGAGCCTAACGGTGTTGTTGATCAATAACACCACAGTAAGTAGGAGCAGAGCAACCAAACCCATTAGCACCAAACCAATCTTGGTCACGTTTTGATTGATAGAATCGATCACATTTTCTACGTAATACACTTGAAACACCCCATTTATTTTTTCGACTTCCGCCTTGATTTTTAACAGGCTGGCCTTATCATGAAAAGTAGGGTCAATCTTGACTAAGTATGTATCGCGCAAAGGATTTTCGCCCAGGAATTTTTTAAAATCTTCGCCTGTCTCTTTAATAAATTGCTTGGCTGCCTCTTCTTTTGAAACGAATTGAATGACGCTTTTGAGATCGGATTTACTGATGAAAGAATTGGATTGAAGTTCTTTCTCAATTTTTTTCGCCTGCTCTGGTGTCAACTGATTTTTTAAATAGACTTGTATCTTGACATTATCCCTCACTGTACGTTCAAGCTCTTTCGAGTAAATAACTAATGCGCCAAACACCCCTATCACAAACAAAGCCAATGAGATGCTTAGCACTACGCTCACATAAGGATAGCTACCGAGCTTCTTCTTTCTATATTTTGGCTTTTGGGGTTCGATCATTTTGCACAAATATAAAGGATCGAATCATAAAATCATTTAAAGAGGTAGGCATATTGAAAATAGTTAATATTGCGATCCTTAATGCTTTAGTTAAATGATTAAGTGGTTAATTGCCTTGCTTTGTTTTAGCTTAGTCAGCTATGTCAGTTATTACATTCCGCCAGAAACGTTTTGGCCCGCTGCCCTTTTTTCTCTTGCTCTACCGGTATTTTTAGTTTTAAACACACTATTTTTTTTGATTCTTCTTGTCAAACGAAGCCGATTAATACTATTTCCGATTATCGGTTTAACTGTTGGGGCTTCTTTCGCTTGGCGGACTTTTCGTTTTCATAAAAATGACCAAAAGGATAATGCGGATATATCAGTACTAAGTTTCAACGCGAAGCTCTTTCGGAAAAAAAAGACATATGAACAATTTTCATCTGAAATGATCGATTGGGTAGTGAATGACCCCTCTAAAATAAAGTGCATTCAAGAATACAGTACGAATAACAATTGGGAAGTCTTAGATGTGACGGGCAAACTTGAAAAGCAGGGCTATTACTACTTTGCTGTAAAATCTGAAATGAAGAACAACGATCACAACAATGGGATCGGGATATTCTCCCGCTATAAAATAGTGAACAAAGGAGTCGTTGAGCCCTTAGATAATACGGTCAACGGGGTGATTTATGCTGACCTAGATACTGGTAATGATACTCTTAGGGTTTACAATGTGCATTTACAATCTTTAAATTTGAAAAATGGCGGAATTACCGAGTTTGTTTCCAGATTAAAGGATGCATCAATTAAGAGGTCATCACAAGCGCGCAAGCTTATTAAGCATACAGACGCATCACCCTATCCCTTCATTATATGTGGAGATTTTAACGAGACCCCATATAGTTATAACTATGATCAACTACAATCCTCTTTCTGTAGTTCATTTGAAAATGCTGGCTCTGGTTTTGGATTTAGTCTTAATAGTTTACTATTCTTCCTGCGAATTGACCACCAATTTTATAGTAAAAATATTACTATTACTGGATATGAGGTTAACCGAAAGATGGATATCTCAGATCACTTTCCAACTTTTGGATACTATAAGCTAAAAAAATAGAAACCCTCTTGAAGAGGGTTTCCTAAACTACATAACCCCAAAAAACTTACCGCCCTTTGTATTCGCTCAATTTGGCAATCAATGCTTTGTCCTTAATTGGTTCCAATAAAGTGACAACATATTGTTTTTCGTTGAGCAGATAATAATTGTCTTTGTAAAACATGAATACCGAGTGGTTCTCACCATTGATTTCAAGTATCTCATACAATGCCTTGTCGAATAATCCATATAGCATCAATTTGCCTTTGCTGAATTGATAATGGAATGAATACTTTTTGTTGGCTGAATCTACATGCACAGCAATGTGAGAAGCTGTAATAGCGGATTTACTTGTCTCTTTAGCAACGGTTGATTTTTCAGTATTGTCGATTACTTCATTGGATGGATCAATGGCTTCAATTTTTGGTTTAGTCTGCTCAGTCGACCTTGCCGTTTCCTTCTTTGAAGGATCTTGCTTTTTATCAATAGTCTCAGTTGCCTTTTTCTCTTTGTTTTCAGAAGGTTGAATAGGCGCTACGGTTGGCTCTTCCAATGGCTCAAAATCCTTAGGGTCAGCCTTATTGATCGAGTCTTCAATAGAAGTAGACATATTAGGCACTTCTTTTCCATTTTTAAAATAGAAACTGAGAGCGGCTATCAATAATCCTGCACCAACTACTCCTGCAGCCATCCGTAGCATCGGGAAATTGAATGAAGTAGATCCACCTACGGGTATTTTTTGTAGCATAGACTTGAGTTCGGCTGCACGAGCCTTTTTCACGCCCTCTAAAATTTGTTTTTGCAACTCGGCATCTGCCTTCAAAGAAGGATCAGAGGCAAGTTGCTTCTCGAACGCAACTTTCTCGGCATCCCCAAGGCGATTGGTCAAATAGTCGTCTATTAATTCAAAATTGCTCATGTTATTTCTTCTTATATCAATCTAAAAAATCCTGTTCGGAATATTGTGATTTTACTAACTCATCTAACTTTTGTTTGCACTTATACTTTTTTGTTTTCGCAGTATCCGTATTTGCAAACCCTAACTTCTCCGCTATCTCCTGCATCGACATTTCATCGAAGTAATAGTACATAAGCACTTTCCTACACGTATCGCCAAGTTGATCCATACACTTGGCTATTATTTTCTCCCGCTCTGGACTATCCATGTCCATGGTGGTAGGAGTATCCTTCTCTTCGTTCGAGAGGCGTTTTTTTCTATCTAGTTCCTTCCTCCACAGGTTTTGACAAATGCTGTAGATGAAAGTGCTCATTTTTGAGGTGAGCACTAGATTTCCAGATCTTGCCTTTTGCCAGAAAACAACTAAAGCATCCTGATAAACATCGCGAGCTTCCTCTTCCGTTCCACTATTAGTGATCACCAGCTTGGTCATCATCCGATAGTATTTTTTATAGATCAACTCTAAGGCTTTTTCATCACCTTTAGTGATCCTTTCAAAGATCTCCTTCTCGTCTAGTTCAGAACTGGATTTAAATACACGTAGCGCCACAGATGGTAACCTTTAGTAATTGACGGATGGATTAATATTGGGGTTTAAGTTCGCAATTTTCCCGATGAAACACATCATGGCACACGTTGCCAAGTCTGAGTACGGTAAAACGGCCCTAAGTAACCACGCACTTTTAGCTCCTCTTTCTCCAGCCAGATTTTGCAGCGGTATATTTTGCCAACCTCGGGGTCTAAAATGGAGCCATCTTCATACTCATCATCGTCCTTTGTTAGCCCTTTGACGATTTCCATGCCAATGATCTTTTTATTGAAGCGTTCATCATCGGTAGGGCACTTGGTACAAATAGGGTCAGCATCTGCCCCAGGCTTAGGGAATGTCTTGATTATCTTGCCATAAAATTTTGACCCCTGCTCGAAAATTTCAACGATGGATTTTAGCTCACCTGTTTTATCATCAAACGATTTCCATTTGCCCACAATGGTTTGCGCTTGTATCGAAAGGTAGGAAAATAGAAGAATAAGCGTAGTTAAGTAAGGTCTGCTCATAGAAGTGATAATTGAATCTTAAAAATAACAACTATCAACGACTATCAAAAAGATTTTTCAAACTTAACAAAAGCCTCCTACGCGAGACAAGGAGGCATTGTACCCAAAATTATTATCTGAAGAATCCAAATAACGTTTGAATCGGGTAATCAATAACCATGGAGAGATAACTAGTATTGGGTAATAGTTAAGAAAGAGGCTGCTCAGGATTTCTGAGGCAGCCTCTGTAGTCTTAAAAGGAGTTGGCCTCAATTTGAAGCACCCTCTTTCTTCAGCGATAATACAACTTTTATTAATTTATTATGGATCAACAATAATATTAATGTTGATCGTAAGGTTGCAGCATTGCTATAGTTGCCTGGTTTATTAGTTATGATGGCTCGAAATTGATAAGAGTTATCCGTATCTTGGAGAACGGTTGCTCCATTAATTGTTATCTACGAATCGCCATTTTGCGAATATTGAAGATCTACATTAAAACTGTCAGAAGGTCCATTTATTTTTTTGATTGCAGTAAAGCCTGTTGCTTGGGGAATGGGTGTGACAGGGCGCCCAGTTAGTTGGTAGTCTGTGGAGACAGCATAATAATTTCCATTTGAATAGATGACTTTACCATACAGTGTAGTCCCAGTTTCTGTATCGGGGCGATTACTTGTTGCTAAAAATTGGTAGTACTGAACTGGATTAATAACTACTTTGATTTCAGGCTAGGCTGGACAATATAGACTAGCAAAAAGTATGGTTTCTGAAAACGTATTAAAATCTGTATCAGAAACAGATATATTACCAATAGGAAATTTAGTTGAAAGGACATGAAATATGACAATAGGTGCGTTGTTTTGTGGTAAAGGATTTGGTCCAGAAAAAATTAGAGTTCCCCTGTCTCCAAAGTCAGCCTCGTAATTTGATCCATCCCATATCAGTTTACCTGGAATTGATATTCTAGCATTAATCAATGATTTTGTTTTCGTTGTCGGTGTATAAGAACTTATTTTTATTTCTTCCTTAATCCCAATATCGTCATGGGTATAACAACTTAAAGTAAGAAATAATATCATTTGTGGCCAGTTAAACCGATTGTTGAAATTATTTTTCATAGGTGAAATTGACAAAATTGGACCGTGACGATTTGAATCACGAAGTTGGTTAAAGAAAAAATTTATCATCGATCCTGAGCTATTTAAGCAGTTTACTTTTGAAAGAATTAAAATCCTAATTTTAACTGGCCACTAATGAAATAATATATAGAAAACGAGAAGTGCATTTAGTTTTTTTATTGTTTAAAATACCTTCATTAGGAGCTAATAAAAAAAAGTCACCCATGGTTGATTCAATGGGTGACTTTTCTGCTTTTACTCAATCATTCGTATTAAGATAAGACCCAATAATTATTTCAAAGTAATCTTTTCTATCCCCTCACGTGTGCCTCCACCATACGCATAATGTATGCTATACGTTTTAGTAACGGGGTCGTACGTATTATCTCCAGGACTGGTATTCAATTGTACAGTTCCTGAATTTGCCCCATCTTTTGGTACAAGCGTAATTGTGTTATCAGGATTGACCGTCAAATTCATCGATGGGCCCAAGTCAGCAAATTCAGTATTATTGGTGGTCGCATCAACAGTTGAAAGATATTTATCCCGATCAATTGGGCGTGTTACACCAAGCCTTGTAAAAGTGCCTGTGGAATGATAACTACCGTCATATTTATTTTTTACGGAGATGCTTTGCAAAATAACTCCAATGTTGCCGCTAATAATGAATCCGGATGTTACAGAAGCGATTTTTAATGGCAAAACATATTTCTTGCTCAAGTCAAACTTAGACGACTTCGCAAGGATTAAGAGATTTGCCACTCTTTCTCCCGCCTTTACCGTAATTGTTAGGTTTGGAATACTATAATAATCATTTGGCAGTTGCTCATAGATTGGCTTCGGCTGTTCATCCGGATGATCTATATTGAATTTGTCTGCTACGGTATTATACGTAACAAGCGATTGCGGGTCGATAGCCAACGTTACGCTTACATCTTGCGATGGAGCGTATTGGCCAGTAACATTGATCTTTACTGATACGGTACCATCTTCCACTGCATTATATGGAATGGATGCAGAGACGGCCGATTCAGCTCCTGCGATTCCATTGATAAACTCTACAACGCTGCCCACTTTACTAAAATCAGTAAAATTATCATTTGCAAAACACCCGCTAAGGATAACTGCTATAGAGGCTATGGCAACGAGAGATAGATATTTGATATTTAAGTTTTTCATTAGTGAAAGATTTATTGGTTCCAAAATATCTTAGATGTAAACTGGCTTATTTCTCCTTGAGCTTTTACGCTAGCAGTATTTGAACTGTACTCGCTAATAGGATACAGTAAACGGACTGGAGCTACATTGCTTATTCTTCCCGGGTCAACTGAAAGTGGAACTGATGGAATGCCTACTCTTCTAACGTCTGTCCATGCCTCTAAGCCATCGATAGCATAGTTGGCGGCCCACTTTTGAGTAACGATCGCTTTGATCTTATCGGTAGATGCCGTCCAGTCGACATCTATTATTCCGGATGTATAATATGTTGTGGCTGCAGTTGCCGCGTTGGGTACACCCAAACTGGTAAATGATGCTGTAATACCAGATTCAAATAAAGTCTGAGGTGTACCTGCGAGCCAGCCACGTTGCGTAGCTTCAGCTTGCAAAAAATAACTTTGTGCGGCTGTAAAGAAAAATACAGATTGGTCTGGGCTGCCCATTATCCCCACACCAAACCCACTTGTTGCTGCCGAACTAATTTCTGTAGCAGGTAGTGCGCCAAAATCGATTCCCTTATAGCCAGATGCAACTGGGCTGGCCACATTAGTACCGGGGTCTTGACCAGGGTAACGAAAGAAATAATCTATTCTTGGATCTGTTGAAGCCTTAAAAAAATTGAGACTTAGGTTTGAAGCACGGTTATAATCCCTTGCGAACCCACCACCTGCAATGGCATTGCCCGTTGTCCAGCCATTGGCTTCCCAAAAGGGATTTTGCTGACCTGCACTTTTTTTATAGCCGGGTTGGATCATTGCATCAACCATAAGAAACCCTTTTCCATTTGCAATGATTTTCCCTATCTCTCCTTGAATGTAAGCTTGGCGAGATGAAAGTGCAGATTGGTGAATGAGCAAGCGCAGGCGAATAGTATTGGCCAATGCGGCCCATGAATTCATATTGCCAGAGAACATAACATCTACCGAAGCAATCAAAGGCTTGGCAGTGGTAGGCACATCAGTTATTATTTTAACTGCCGTTTCCAATTCTACTGAGAGGGCATCGTAAATAGATTGGGCCTCATCATATTTAGGTGATAGTTGAACAAATCCTGTTAGTGCATCTGTGTACGGAATATTACCATACATATCAACTAAGTTTTGAATGATATAAGCCTTCATTATTTTACATACGGCTACATAATTATTATAGTCAGGTAGTTTTTTAACTTGACCTTCAACAAAATTATAGTTGGCAGCATTGGCATAGAAAGTAGCCCATTGGGCTGTCACCAACCCATTATTAGTAGTAAGCCCGTACGTTCTTCTTTGGTCTCCAGATTGTGAGTAGGTACCTGATGACGCAAAATAACCTCCCAGATAACAGCTAAGCGTGTTTAACTCTTGGGACTTGATCCTGGCAGTTTCAACCAACGCACCTGATAGTACATAGTCAGGGTTGGTTACCGTGGGATTGTTGGGGTTAGTATTGATGTCCAAATAGGAATCGCAACTCACTGCCAGCAAAGCCAGCACAACGCAAAATATTTTATGAATATACTTTTTCATTTTTCAGCTAGTTTTAATTTAGAAAGTCAATTGAATGCTAAGGCCATACGTTCTGGTAGGCGGTGTCTGTCCCACCGTGGTAGTGCCCAAGGCGTTGCTATTATCGGGGGCAAACTCTGGGTCTGTCCACTGATTATTGTTAGGTCTCCACATTAGTAAATTGCGCCCAGTCAATGTTAGTGTTGCGGCCTTAATTACTTTTGTTTTTGCAATAATAGAGGCGGGAAGTTTATACGAAAGAGATACCTCTCTCAATTTCCAAAAATCGCTGGATGAAATGTAGTTGGTACCTACATTGTTGTATAGATTTTGCCAGAAATTATAATTGCCATCGTTCACAGTGATGTTGGTATTGGGTGTATAGGTGGCGCCACCATCTGTAGAATAAACAGAGTTGGGGTACACAAACTTTTGGCGTCCGGCTTCCGCAGAAACAAAACCTAGCCCACCAAATTCAATCGAGTTACCGATTTGGTTGAAGATGACACCTCCTGATCTGTAGTCGAACAACACTCCAAGGCTAAGACCTCTATAACTAAAATTGTTTTGTATGCCGAAGCGATGCTTTGGTTGCCCTTGGCCTGCCATAACAAGCCCTGTAGATATAGAAGGAAGTCCAGTAACTTGATCAACAATCACATGACCCTGAGGGTCGCGCTTATAGTCTGAAACTTGAATGGTTGGATATTGCTGGCCAATGATGGCGAATGAATTTGATCCAGCCAAGTTATTGGCACTTACATTTGTAATCGGACTAATAGTACCGTTGTTGTTGTTGGTAATCTGTATGGAATTTAACACATCTCCTGTAGGGCTAGTATATATCGACTTCACCGAGTTATCAATGATTTGTGTGTAGTTCGGTGCAATAGTCCATCTAAAACCAGATGCCGTGTTGATTGCATTAAATGAAAGATCGATTTCTAAACCTTTGTTACCGAGTTCTCCTGTATTGACCAAGGCGCGAGTGTAACCTGTTGAACTAGAGACGTTGAATGGAACAGTTTGATTGATAGTTCGTGTTTCGTAATAGCTGGTTTTTACAGTGATGCGATTGGCAAGGAAACCCATTTCAAGACCAACTTCGTTGGCATAGGTAAATTCTGGCTTAAGATCGCTAGAGACTACTGTTCCACCTAAATAATTGATGGGAACATTTCCTGCGCTTCCGCTGAATGGTATGCCAGCATTGAATACAGTTTGTAACTGATAAGGGAGCAAATTAACATTGCCCACTTTGGCTGAAGCCAAAGTGATTTTACCAAACGTAATAATCTTATTATCTCGTAATGCAGGTATAGCTTCTGTGAAAACAAATGCTAAGTCTGCCCCAGGGTAAGTAAAGGATCTATTGTTCGTAGCTAACAAAGATGTTTGATCGTTGCGTATAGATCCATGTATAGTTAGATATTTATAGGTTAGTGTCAAGTCACCAAAAAATCCGATCAACGTGCTGTTCAATATTTGCGTGTTTCCTGCAAGATCTCCGTTACGGCTATTGGGATTGTATATGATTGGATCTAATGGTAACAAAGTAGCGCTGCCAATGTTGGCTTGATTATATTTATCAATGATGACATTGTTTCCTAAAACCAATTGGCCACTGAAATCTTGCGTGATATTATGACTTAGTGTTGCCAAAAAAATGGAATTGATCTTACCAGTAGTAGAATAGAAATCATTCACGCTTGGTGGCGTCTCACCACCTTGTATTCTGGCTTTGGCAGGATTTGCAAAACTTTGATCAAACCGTTCACCCATGTTTTGATTTTGGTTATGGACGGTAGAGTTGTACAAGCTTATTTTCTCTGAGAAGGTAAGCCACTTTGTCGGCTTTAATATTAAATCTAAGTTACCTTGGAAATCTTGCCTGTCTTTTATTGCCCTATACGCATCAATATCATAGTAAGGGTTTTGAGAGAAGTCGTTGTAGTAGCCAGTTGGGGAGGCATATCTGTTGTTCCTCCAGTCTTTTAGTTGACTTAATGGAATATGTAGCCCTGTATTGTACCAATCATTGTAAACAGCTCCTGGGTTTCCCGATACATTTTGCTTTTCTATTGTATAGCTAGCCGTATAGCCCAATGTAAAAATACCATACGTGGTGCTGCTATTCAGGCGCATCACATCTCTTCTATATTGATCTGCTGGTAGCGTTCCTGATTTATTCACATCTTGAAAGGAGAAAAAGAATTTTGATTTATCTGTGCCCGCAGAAACCGAAACACTGTTTTGACTCGTTACCCCAGTATTAAAAAAATTATAATGGTCATTCAGTTTAGGTGAATAGGAAGTTAACTGAGCCGTGCTAGGATCCACCACTCCATTTTTATATAGAGGCCGGCCATATTGAACTTGCTGCCCATTGAACTCAGGGCCATAGCTTTGATTTTCGTAAGCTATGTAGAGCGGGCCATTGGGGTCAATGTTAAATACATCAGCACCAGGTCCTTCGCCCCCAAATAAACCAAACCGGTTTTGCAAACGAGGAAAATAAGAGATACTCTCTAATTGAGTAGTACTGTTAAAAGTTACCTCTGGTGCTTTTGATCCTTGCTTAGTATTTATAATCAACACCCCGTTTGATGCTTGGCTGCCATAGATAGCGGCAGCAGTTGGTCCTTTTAATATAGTAGTGCTCTCAATATCATTTGGGTTTATTGAATTGATGAAATCAGTTGGCACCTGGGCACCATCTACTACCAAGAGTGCTTGGTTGTTTCCTAAGAGAGAACGATTTCCACGCAATACTATCCGTACACTTCCATTCACACCATTGTCAGTCTGATTTATTTGTAAACCAGAAACCTTTCCACTCAATGCTGCAGCAGCATTGGTTACTTGGGCTTGTGTCAAAAAATCATTTTTGATATTTGAGACTGAATAACCGAGTGTGCGAGATTCACGGCTAATGCCTGCACCCGTTACAACCACTTCACTCAATTGAGTAACATCAGAAATCAAGGCTACATCAATAATGGTTTTATCACCCACAATAAAGTCTGATGTATTAAACCCAATAAAAGAGAAAGTAAGAGTAGCATCAGAAGAGGCGGTAATAGAAAATGCACCGTTTGCATCCGTCACCGTACCATTGGTGGTTCCCTTCACAACCACATTTACACCGGGCAGTGACGAGCCATCTTCCGAAGCCGTCACCTTACCGGTTACCGTTCGTTGTTGTGCATAGGCTGCACAAACAACTACTACCAACCATAACGAGAGTAATGTTCTTTTCATAGATTGTTTTTTTAGTTTAACATATCAGTAAAACTAACTTCACACCTACGTCAATGAATTACACTTGTGTTGCAATCAATGACAACTTGGTTGCTCTTTGCTCAATTGGCTTTTTATATTGGGGATAACAGGGTTGCAGTTGACGGTAACGTGGTTGCAAAACGTTGAAATGGCTTTATTCTGCAAGCAATTGTTTCGGGGGAATAGTTTGGCAATTATTGAAAGGCCAATCCTAAGTAACCAACGATCCATTGATTATCAACTGCCTTTTTTAAGGCTTGCTCTCTTGAATTCACTTTCAATTTTTTATAGATATTCTTTACATGGGTTCGCACCGTTTGGCGGGATATGATCAAGTCATTGGCAATCCCTGTACTTGTTTTTCCTTTTATCATGTGCTTAAGGATGGTGGTCTCGCGATTTGATAGGGGCGAAGCTCTATTGATTTGAATGGAACGGATCACATGCGCAGCCATGAAGGGATCAATGGGCGAGCCTCCATTTGAAATGCAATACAGTGCTTCCAATAAATCTCGTTCGCAGTTTTTCTTATACAGGTATCCTGATACCCCTTGGTTAATTGCTTGAAAGGCAATTTGATTGTCTTCATTGCTTGTAAGGACTAAAATCTTTATCCAGTGGGCTTTCTCTTTCACTTTTAATATGAAATCAATTCCTTGTTTGTCGGTCAAGTCCATCACAATCATTACGGGCTGGTCTCTCAGCAATCTTTTAAAGGCCAATTCTAAAGTAGCGTAGATTTTCGCAACACGAAATTCATTAGAGACTTGAATAATGTTTGAAACAGTAGCTTGAAAACTTTCATCGGCCTCTATAAGAGTAATGGTCTTTTGTATCATTTTGAATTATACTTTTAATCGATCCTTTTCAATTGCCTTGTTAGTGCTAAAAAAAATCGCTCACCCTTGGCAGGTGAGCGATTCAACCCCAATTAAATTCACCCTCCAGATAGTCCATATTCTTCAGCGAAATTAAGTAGGGGATGAGGCGAAAATAAATACTTATGTTGTAATGAATGGTAAATTGGTTGCGTTAAAAGGTTCGCTGACTCTTTCTAAACTATTTGAGGGCATCTTTAAAACCTAAATAGAATGTCAGACTGAGCTTGTCGAAGTCGTTTTAGTATGAGAAAAGAGCCGAAAAGGATCACTCCTGATTTTTTATGAATGTAATCGGGGAATTTACTAAAGCCAAGGGCTGAAGCCCTGAAGGCGGATAGATCAGTTGCCCCGCCCATTAGGGCGGAGTTATATAATCTTGACCGCGATTATGCAGGACTTCAGCCCTTTATCTTGGCTTCATAATAGATTGAAAGAAGCAGAACTAAATATTTCTTTCTAAAAATTCCGTAGTAACAACAGTTGCAAACTCGTCATTTAAACTTGCCAATGCAGTTTCATGAATTAACTCTGCTGAAAAGTTTTGCCCATCAACTCCTTTTTTATTGAAGGTAGCAGTTGCGTCTGAAACAAGAAATGTGTCATAACCAAAATTTCCTGCCATTCTGGTAGTTGTAGAAATACAATGGTCTGTTGTCAATCCAACAATAACAAGCTTTGAAATTTTTTCTTTATCAAGCCGCTCTTTTAAGTCTGTGCCAATGAAGGCACTATTCACATTCTTTTTAATGATAGGCTCCACGCCAATTGGTTTTGTTATCTCCTTAAACTCATTCCCTAAGTTTGACTCGTGAAGAGGAGATTTGAGATTCGTAGAACAATGTTGAACATGAAATATGGGAAGGCCGTTTTGTCGCCAAATTTTTAACAGGTCACTTGCATTCTTCTCTGCATCTGGATTATTTCGCTGGCCACCCCAATGCTGTAGATTATCAAACCCTTTTTGAAGGTCAATTAGGATTAGCGCGGGTCTATCTAGCCGAGAGATATTCATAATTATTTATTTGTAAGGGTATTGTTTTGATGTGAGAGACACGCGCACAAGCAAGTAAGTAATTTACTTGAAGAGATTATTCTAATAATTGCTCGTAAAATCCCCCGATACCATTGGCTCTATCAACAAATTGGATTTCCAACATCCAGTGTCTTTTGTTTCCATGCTTATCTAACGAAAGTATACTTGCGTGATTATCTGGATGAGCATCCAAACTCAAATCCATTGGGTCAGGCTGCTCATGTGGATATTTGCCAATGATATGGCCTACAATATCTCCGCCAAATTCATAGCCATATCTTTTGGCGAGATCAGCGACATAATTGAAAAATTCTGCCCCAGTAAGGCTGCTTTGTATAGCGAACCAAGCATTTGCTTCGTGCCATGCAGCTTCCACATCACGCTTCATTTTCAATTTTAAAGGATTATTGCCGATTACATAAGTTCTGCCCAAATCCGTTTCCCAGCCTTCGAAATTAGGACCGAAATCTAAAAAGACAATATCATCTTTTTGAATGACTCGTTCAGGAGGATTGGCACTATACGGTACAAGTGTGTTGACACCAGCCCGAACAATTTTCTTGTGCCAGTGTTCTTCCATACCGAAAAGGTTTTTGGCCAGATTCACTATTTCTGAGCTAAGCTCGCTTTCAGATTTTCCTGCAACGATTAGTCCGCGCTTCTCAACTATCTCAAACAATTCCTTTGTCTTTTGCTGGGCAAGGATCAGTTTTTGTCTTGTGTCATCCATAGTGGTTTCGATTTTTTGCTTTTTGGTTACTGCATTCACATGAAGCGTCTCTTTTGCAGCCACCAGCTTATCTTGTGCGCAGACGTTGACTGCAAGCCCGATGGAGCATATCAGTATGAATCTTTTCATATTGGTTAAATTAAAATCTAAAATATCGAATGATTTTTGAGTGGGAAGTACCATTCATAAAATTATATCTATAAATTCATTTACATTTTTAATTTTTTTAACTCCTCTTGAAACGTAGCAATATTTCCCTTTTGATTTTCAGGAACATTTTTCAGTGCGATCTCCCAATTTTTGATGGCCTCCTTCTTGTTTCCAACTGCGGTGTAGCCACGGGCCAATCCCACGAAGGTGGTGAAATTATCATCTTTGTTTTTCTCTCGATTCAGCTTGAATACTTCCAATGCTTTTTCATTTTTCCCTGCTACCAATAAAGCTTTTCCGTACTGATGAATGTCGTTCATAGTCGCGATAGTCATTGCGTCTTTCATGACAGCATCCGCTTCTGCGCTTTTGTTCATCGCGTTTAGAATATCCGATTTCAGTTGCATGGCCGCAAAAGTCTTTTGTCCATTGAAGCGGTCACTGTTCATAGAAATGTCAACCCACTTTATGGCTTCCTCCAAATTGATTTTATTACTCAAACAAATACGCGCATCTCTCAGCCAGTTTTCGCTATTGAAACCAGCGTAACTTGTTAATTCAGCTCGCATTTGATTTACATAGAGTTGCATACCATTGGGCACTTCAATCTTAAAAGGAATTTTTTTGTTCTCCCATTGCAAGTAGGCGTTAGCAGATAGCAATTGTCTATCGTCAAATCCATAAGTGAGCCATTCAGTATAGGCACAATCTTCAGGCTTTGCTTCCACACGCAGCACATCTTCATCTGATGAGTAGTAGTAAACTCCCCAGCTGGTGGAATTTTTATTGAAGATCCATGTCCAGGGTTTGTCTTTTTCTAGTTGAAGCATCAGCCCATACGTGCCGGCCTTTAAGTCTTTGCCATTGATTTTTACATCGTGCGAAACGGTTATAGTTGTGATTTCGTTGGCTCCAGCTCGCCAAGGTGAGGCCATTGACGTTCCATATCCATCAGGATCTTTTAGTCCATAATGTACCAACTCTCCCCAAATATGCCCTTTGCGATCTTCGCCCTTTGGGCTATGTACATCTGGCCCCCGATAGGTAATGGAAACGGAAACAAGTCCAATCCACTGACTAACACTAGATTTTTGATTGTTGCCGTTGGGCGGAGCGGTAAGAGTGATTGTTTGGGCAGAAGAAATGGATAGTTTGCAAAACATAATAAAAAGTAATGTATACAGTTTCATAAATGAATGGATTGGTTGAAGGGCAAATATCAGAATGCATTACCTACTGCCAATAGCATTTTGGTTGTAAAGATCGATATTCTGGTTGCGGAGAAGCAGATTACGATTCCAAGTTGGCATATTCGCTTGGCGATACACCAAATTTTTTACGAAACCGCTTGGCAAAATAGGATTGCTCGTTAAAGCCAACTGAATAGCTGATTTGGGCGAGCGTGTCAGCTTTGGAACGGATCAATTCGGCAGCCCTTCGCAGCCTAATATCGTTGATAAATTCACTAGGTGACGTATCAATGAGTGCTTTGAACTTGCGGAATAATTGGGCACGGCTCAAACACATTTCTTCCGCTAGTTTCTCTACACTAAAGCCGGTATCGCCAATGGCATCCTCAATTACTTCTCGCGCCTTCAAAATAAATCGCTCATCCAGAGATGGATCTTTCGAAAGCATTGGAAGTTCTTCAATATGCTCTTTAAATTTGGCCATCAACTTTTTCCTTTGTTCTATTAAGTTGGCCACGCGCACATGAAGTTCTTCTGTGGAGAAAGGTTTTGATAAATAATCATCGGCACCCGTCTTGTAGCCTTGCATACGCGCTGATGGATCTGTTTTGGCTGTGAGGAGCACAACGGGGATGTGACTGGTGCGTTCATCCGATTTTATTTTTTCAGTAAGTTCTACACCGTCCATGTTGGGCATCATCACATCTGAAATAATTAAATTGGGGATGTGTTCGATAGCAAGCGATAGACCCTCTTCACCATCTTTGCCTGTGAATACAGTAAACTGTTTTTTGAAACTAGAGGCGATGTAATTCCTCAAATCCAGATTGTCTTCAACAATGAGAATGGAATCCACATGTTCTTCTTCGATAGCTTCTGGTTGTTCTTCAATAATTTCAGCAATGATCTTTTTGGTATAGATGGCAGATGCTGTCGAAGTATTCGTTTCCGATTCACCTTTTTGGATTGGCAGGGTGATGTCAATGGTAGTGCCTTGGTTTAATTGACTTATTAACTTTATCTTTCCCTTGTGCAACTTTACCAACTCGTTTACCAAGGAAAGACCGAGGCCTGTGCCAACCTGGCCATCATCAACGGTGTTTCTGGATTGATAGAAAGGAGTAAAAATATGAGTCTGCTCTTCTACTGACATTCCTTTTCCGGTATCGTCAATTTTTATCTTTAGATTATCACCATCGGGTGTTGCAAAAATAGAGAGCGTAACCGTGCCACCTGCGGGAGTAAATTTAAATGAGTTGAATAAAATATTGTTAATGATTTTTTCCAATTTGTCGGCATCAAATAAAATGGTGTAGGTGGGGGCTACCACATTTTTAAAAAAATAAACTCCTTTACTTTCCGCTAAGGAATCAAACGAGGCAACAAGAACAGTAATGAATTCGCTTAGGTTGGCTTCCCTTACGCTCAATTGCATTTTTCCTGCTTCTAATTTTGATAGATCGAGCAATTGATTGACCAGTTCAAGCAACCGATCTGCATTACGCTTTATCAACCGAAGGTCTTCTTTTTCAGCAGAGGATATGGTAAGTGAATTGATCTTATCTTCGATGGGAGCCAGTATGAGCGATAAGGGAGTGCGGAATTCATGTGAGATGTTGGCGAAGAACCGAGATTTCAATTGGTCTGTTTCTTTCAGATTGGCATTGAGCCGCTTTTGTATTACCAGTAACAAACTATTTTTTCGATTGCGTACTTGCTCAAGGCGATAAATAATCATGAGCGCTAACAGTAAAAGTAATGATCCGCTGATCAACGCATTTCTCCATATCGTTTGTATGCGCTTTTCCTGTTCTAGTAATTTTATGGTCTGTTCATTTTTCTTCGCCTCATGACTTGTTTCTAACTCCACTATTTGCCGTGTCTTTGAAGCATTCAAAATGCTATCGCGTACATCATAATAGCTTTTCATGTATGCAAAAGACTCGGACGACTTGCCTTCGCGCACTTTCAAATCGACCAATGCCAAGTAGGCATGCCTAGTCACTCTTTTCAACCCTAGCTCTTGTGCTAGCCTAAGGCCAGCGAGTAAATATTTATCGGCATCGGCATATCTCCTTTTTTTAGTAAGCGCTCTGCCAAGGTCACATAAAATTCCCGCCTCTGCTTGGCGGTTGTTTGCTTGCTTGGCTATTGTCAATGCCTTGCTAAAATAAGTAAAGGCGATGTCTGGATTATTCTCAAGATTGCATTCCCCTATGTTGGAGAGTATCTGGCACAGTTGAAATTTTTGAAATTTATAAGTGCTATGCTTTTCTGTAATCAATAGGGCTTTGTTAAAAAGTAGTAACGAGCTATCGAAATGTTTTTTATCAAATTCGATAAGTCCCGCAGTGTTATATACCCTCGATAGAAGATCCCAATTTTTAGTTTTGAGCGATAGTTTTTCAGCTTGGTTAATGTAGCTAGTGGCCTTATCAATTCCCTGCTGATCTCTATAATCCATGGCCAGGATGCGAAGACTCTCTGAAAGAATATCTGTGAACTTTTCTTTTTCAGCAATATCTATTGCCAGCAGTGCCTTTTCAATAGATAGCTCAATATCCCCTAGTGCCCAATAGCAATGGGCTTTTCGGTAATTGGCCACAGCTATGCCTTTGCTAAAAGACAACAGCTCAGCTATTCTTCTTGCTTGCTCTGCATAATTGAGAGATTTGTGAAAATCGCTATGCTGGTATTGATAGCTAAGGTCATTCAAGATATTGACTCGGGTAGTATCTTCGCCCTTATGAAATTCGAGTTGTGTGCGCAGGCTATCAATATATTTTGATTGCGCTAGCGTGGAATTACCAATTAGCCAACAGAATAAGATAAGGATGTACTTAAGCATCAAAGGCCAATTTAGGAAAAGGTAGTTTCCAAATCTATTCAAAGAATTAAACTATCTCAATAGACATTTTCATATTGACGCCAAACAGGTGACAAACGCAACTAAAATACTTCTGAAAGCAACAAAAGTGTTACTTAAAAGCATGTTACAAGGGAGGAGATTTTCCTAAACGATAAGAAAGAATGCTAAACAACAGCAGATTTTTTATTCTTTCTGCCGATTAAATATCTTGAAACCTTAAACCCAATCCACCCGCATCCCATTCCAATTGTTCCACCTACTAGTATATCTGCGGGGTAATGAACACCCAAATAAATTCGAGTGTAAGTCATCAAGGCTGCCCAAATAAAAATTAGACCGATCCATTTATAGTACGGCTTAAGTGTGAGCCATACAAATAGCGAAACGCCAAATGTATTGGCTGAGTGACCAGATGCAAACCCATATTGCCCACCCCTGTATCCATTGACGATGTGAATCAACCCTTCTAAGCTTGGTTCATGCGATGGGCGAAGTCTCGCAAAAAATGGTTTCATAAACCCAGATGTGATTTGGTCACACAGCACAATGGTAATGACTGCGCCAAGTAACACCAACCAAGTCTCTTTTTTCAATTTCTTAGCTACTAAAAAGATTAGGCACAGATAAAGAGGAACCCATGCATAAATCTCTGTTAAGAAATACATAATCGTATCCATAAACGGAGTATGCAGGCCGTTAAGAAATAAAAGAAGTCGTCTATCTAAATCTAAGAGTTGTTCCATATTTAAACTGGTTGAAATGCTACAAATACACGAAGGCACAAAAGGTGAGAAACTTAGTGTCTTTGCGACTTTGTGGCAAAAGCTTTTACAATGTCATTGTATTTCCGTTCAAATATCTTACTTTTTAGCTGGTTTTAATCTTTTAAGTCTATGGAACGGTTTGATCTGGTAATAATTGGCGCAGGCCCATCTGGTTATGCAGCGGCCATGCGCGCGTTGGATTTCAAAAAGAAAGTTCTCCTGGTGGAGAAAAATAAAGTAGGAGGTGCTGGTGTTACCAATGGTGCGCTCTCTTCCAAAACCTGGTGGGAGCTATCGCGTGAAGCATCGGCCTTTCGCAAGAATTTGAAACGCTATAACATTCAAGCACCCTCCATCAGCTATTCTGAAATCCAATCGGAGGTGCAGAAGGCGGTGCAAGAGCGCAAAGGAATGTTGGAAGAACACATGACTGCATTGAAAAATTCTCCTTATGCTAATTTGCTCCAGTTCAAAACGGGCGAAGCCAAGCTGCTCAGTCAACATGAAATTGAGATCACGCATGGGGCACAAAAAGAAACCGTTCAAGCCGATTATATAATTCTAGCCACAGGCAGTAGGCCACGCTACTTACAAGAGTTGCCCATTGACGAAAAAATAGTGATGACTAGCGAAGGCATCGAAAGCATGACCGACTTCCCTGAAAGCATGGTAATAGTGGGAGCGGGTGTTATTGGCTGCGAATATGCAACGATCTTTAGTGGCTTTGGAAAAACAAAAGTCAATTTGATTGATAAAGGAGATCGGATTCTTCCCTTTGAAGATAAGGATGTGGTCGACATCATTGAGCGTAACATGGAGAATAACGGTGTGCTTATCCATCGCAGTTCTCGATTGATAAAAATGCATATTCTAAATGGCAGAGTAGAATACGAATTGGAATATACCGATGGCAGCCGCGAAACGTTCAATGTAGAAAAGGCTTTGGTTTCAGTCGGACGTGTTGCCAACCTCGAAGACTTGTGGGACGA
Source organism: Cyclobacteriaceae bacterium (assembly GCA_046155095.1). Lineage (GTDB taxonomy): Bacteria > Bacteroidota > Bacteroidia > Cytophagales > Cyclobacteriaceae > ELB16-189. Next base: position 7,780 of record JBJXEB010000008.1, on the reverse strand, counting down.
TAAAGTAGGCATTGATATCACCAAGCGCGGCATTCACAACAACGATACACAGACCAACATATCAAACGTGTACGCAGTCGGTGATCTGACGGCAGATATTTCGTTAGTAAACGTGGGTGAATTGGAGGGACGTTATGCCGTGGAAAAGATTTTTGGCCATCCCGACAGAAAGTTGGTGTATGAAAACATCAGTACGATTATGTTCCTTAGTCCTGAAGTAGCTGGTGTTGGTCTGAACGAAACCCATGCTCAAGAAAAGGGAATGGATTATAAAGTTGTTACATTGGAATACAGTACCATACCAAGAGCCATTGCTAAGCGCAACACACAAGGCTTTATAAAATTGTTAGTGACAAATGACAATCACATGAAAATTTTAGGTATGAAAGTAGTGGGCAACCATGCCAGCAGCGCCATTCAAGCTGTAGCGGTTTTAATTTCTATGGATAAAGGCATTGAAGAATTGGCAGAGTGCGTTCATCCACACCCAAGCATTACAGAAGGTATTCAAGAGTGCGTGCGAATGCTCATGGGCAAATCTCTTTTCAAACCTACCGCTTTGCGCGGAAGGATTTCGTGCCGCACTTGCATCAATGGGGAGTATCAAGATATTGTTTTTTGAGAGGAAGAATGAATCTAAAATAGTCTACTTAAACCATTCGGCTCAACTTTCGTTTGTTAAATGATGAAGATTAAGGTTATACTTTTGATTGCCTTAGGCATTATTTCCCAATCTTGTTCCATTGATAAGCTCTATCAAATGAAACAGAATAGAAAGTCGTATGGCTTTGAGCAAGTTGATTTTGACGACATCGCTAAGCTTTACATGGGCAAGGGCAAAGTGAACGAGGGAAATATTGAAGGCATCTATTCTGTTTCAAGTATTATTGTAAAAAAGGGAAAGGGATTTCTTTCCTCTACAGAGAAGGAGAAGGTGATGGATCGAAGAGAGAATTACTCGAAGGTAGCTATCTTTAAAGATCGCGATAAATCAGACCGAGAATATTTTGAAGTCCCCATTGATAAGGAAAAAATGCCTTCTTATTCTATTCGAGGTGAGTTTAATAAAGTAAGTGAAGGCAATATTCTGGTGTACAAACATTTTGAACACCGAGGCAAAGTGCTCACTTATACATTCACTTATGATAGCGAAAAAGATATCCTTGAAGGAATTCGCACAGAAGTAGATGGAGCCTTCACCGTTACTTACAAGCTGACTTACCTCAGGCTCTTTCCCAAGAAACTAGAAACCGTTTCCAATTAAATGCAATAAAAAAGGCCAATCTTTTCAGATCAGTCTTTCAAATCAGCAAATATTTTGTTAACAAAATTCTTCAAACACCTCTACCAGGTGCTGGCCAATCATCTGCGCATTTCTGCCTTCAATGTGATGACGCTCTACAAAATGAACTAACTCACCATCTTTAAACAACGCAATACATGGAGAGGAGGGAGGATATGGCAAGGTATATTCTCTCGCTTTTGCAACGGCTTCCTTATCAACTCCAGCAAAAACAGTTGTCAAATGTGCAGGCTTCTTTGTCGAATTCTGGAGAGCCCATTTAATTCCCGGTCGCGCTGCACCAGCCGCACAGCCACAGACTGAATTGACCACAAGCAAAGTCGTTCCCTTCTGGTCTTTCAATTCTTTGTCAACGGCCTCTGCCGATTTCAATTCTACAAACCCAGCTACTGTTAAATCAGAACGCATGGGGGCTACTAAGTTTTCAGGATACATAATTCTAAATTTAAGATTTGTGATTTAAGATGTCCGATTTAATTCATTCGTTAGCTTAACAATATTACATGAATCCAAGTTCCAATTTGGCTGCCTCGCTCATCATATCTTGTGAGTAAGGTGGGTCGAAGGTCACTTCTACCTGCACGTCATTGATCCCTTCAATCGCTCGTATCTTTTGTTCTACCTCACTTGGTATTGCTTCCGCAGAAGGGCAAGAAGGGGAGGTTAATGTCATCGAAATAAAAACATTATTCACAGGCATGATGTTGATTTCGTAGATCAAGCCTAGTTCATACACATCCACAGGGATTTCAGGATCGTAAACCGTTTTGATCGCAGCCAATACCTTATCTCGAAGGTTTACTTCAACCGTTTCAGTTGCAATATTTTCTTTTACTTCTTCCATCACTTCGTTGCCATTTGAGTCTTATAAGCCAAGGCATAAAATTTTATCTGCTTGATCATGGATGCAAAACCGTTAGAACGTTGAGTGCCTATAAACCGTTCCATCCCAATTTTTTTCATAAAGTAAAGGTCGGCATTTAAAATGGCACTGGGTTCTTGGCCAGAAAAAATACGCACCAACAAACTGACCAGCCCTTTAGTGATAGCCGTATTGCTATCTGAAGAAAATTGCATTTTCCCATCCTTCAACTGGGCAATCATCCATACTTTCGATTGACACCCTTTCACAATATTGTCTTCTGTTTTATCCACTTCTTTCATCTCAGGAAGTTTTTGCCCTAACTCCATCACATACAACACAGTCATTTCCATGTCTCCATCCAATAAGGAGAATTCATTGATGATTTCGTCTTGGATTTCTTCTACACTCATTTATAGACAGTGTGTTCCAATTTTGTAACTCTGTCATTCAGTGAGATGACTTTTTCAAATTCGTTGGCAAGCTTTATGATAGCTCTTGTGTTTTCAGCAGTCTGCAAGTTTAGTTTGATCACTTCTGACCTCACACCTGCAAGTTCTGAAATCATTTGATCTTGCTTAATTAGTGTTTCTGCTAACAACTCGACAATTCTACTTTCATTTTCCATAACCCAGTATTTAGTTAAGAAATTTACTAATTCTTTTAAGACCTTCCAACAACTGATCGATTTCTTCCTTTGTGTTGTAAACTGCAAAGGAAGCGCGTACCGTTCCTTCCAATCCAAAGCTTTCCATCAACGGCTGTGTGCAATGATGCCCTGTGCGAACAGCAATGCCTCTTGCATCCAACATTTGTCCAATATCAAAAGGATGGATTCCTTCGACAACAAAAGATTGTACGCTTACTTTATTTTTTGATGTGCCAATCAATCGAAGTTTGGGTAGCGTTGCTAGCTTTTCTTTTGCATAAGCAAGCAAGCTATTCTCATGCGCGGCAATATTTTCCTTGCCAAGCTCGTTGATAAATTGAATCGCTTCATTGAGCGCGACCACATCTGCAATGTTAGGTGTACCCGCTTCAAATTTATAAGGTAGATCATTGTAAGTAGTTTTAGCAAACGTAACATCTTTGATCATCTCTCCACCTCCCATGTAAGGAGGCATTTTTTCTAGCAACTCTCTTTTTCCATAAAGTATACCTGTACCAGTTGGGCCATACATTTTGTGTGATGAGATGCAGTAGAAATCACAGTCTAAATCTTTAACGTCAATTTCTAAATGGGCTGCTCCTTGCGCACCATCAATCAAGACAACTGAACCAACCTCATGAGCAAGCCTGATTATTTCCTTTGCTGGATTAATAGTACCCAAGCTATTTGAGGCATGATTGACGGCAACAACTTTTGTTCTTGGAGAAAGTAATTTTCGATATACATCCAAATCAATTTCACCAACTGGAGTTACTGGAATGACTTTCAACACCGATCCTTTTTCCTCACAAATCATTTGCCAGGGAACAATATTAGAATGATGTTCTAAGCCAGAGATGATTACCTCGTCTCCTTCTTTCAAAAATGCCCTTCCATAAGAAGATGCAACAAGATTGATGCTTTCGGTTACACCTCTTGTAAAAATGATTTCCTCCACATGCTTGGCATTGATGAATTGCTGCATGGAGTAACGCGTCTCTTCGTAAGCTTTGGTAGCTTTCTCTGCCAAGGTGTGGATGCCGCGATGGATATTGGCATTGTACCCTTCGTAATAATCAGTCAATGCTTTGATAACACGCGTTGGTTTTTGATTCGTGGCTGCGTTGTCAAAATAGATAAGCGGCTTTCCATTTACTTGCTGATGCAAGACAGGAAATTGCTCTCTTATTTTTTTTATGTCGATAGTGGGTGATTCTAATACAGCAGTCATATCAGAAATTTTTGTTTAGCCGATCTGAAATCAATTTATCTAAATAGCTCTTCAATGTTTCGTTTTTGATAGGAGTGAGGACATCCAACGCAAAAGCATAAAGTAACATGGCTTTGGCAGAATCGTAAGGGATGCCACGCGATTGCAAATAGAAAAGCGCTTCGTCATCCAATTGACCAGTCGTACAGCCGTGTGAACATTTCACATCATCTGCCCAAATCTCTAGTTGTGGCTTGGTATTGACAGTGGCCGTTTCGCTCATCAAAATATTTCTATTCGATTGAAAGGCATTTGTCTTTTGTGCTTGTGGTCGAACAAATATTTTTCCGTTGAAGACACCTTTGGAGTTTCCATCCATAATGCCTTTGTACAATTCATTGCTGAATGAATTAGGCTTCTTGTGATCTACAACCGTGTGATTGTCGACCAATGTGTTTCCATTCAATAAATAAATTCCATGAAAATGCGATTCGCAATGCTCACCATCAATAGTGATAGTAAAATTATTCCGTACGATTTCACCATTCATCGTCAACGTAAACGTATTGACCTTGCTTGAATTAGATTGGTGAATATTCGTAGCGGCCACTTGTGTGCTACGACCAGCATCGTTTTGTACTTTGCAATATTCAAGTTGAGCATTCTCCGCCACTGAAATTTCTTCAGTAAAAGTATGAAAGACAGCATTGGAGCCAACTGAGTCGAATTTTTCAATGATGGATAGTTGAGCATTCTTTTCAATAACCACCAACAAGCGCGTGTTAGCAATTACTTGACTTTGCGTTGCATCGTTGATGTGCAAAATTAAAATAGGTTTCTCAACAATAGTGTTTTCAGGCACGTGAACAAAAATTCCATTTTGCCAAAAGGCTGTGTTCAATGCTGCAAAGGGATCACTATCTGATCTTACCAATTTATCGAAATACGCGTTCAATGCTTCTTTGTCAGTTTCAAATGCTTCAGATAGCGATTTGATTTTTATCTCTGCAGCAGGGCTAATTATCTTCGAAAGAGATTTTGAGTAATTGCCGTTTATAAAAACCAAGATATTTGCTTCAATTCCTTCAATCAAAAATTCTTGAATGGAGCTTAAAGAAGACTCAGTTGGTTTATTGTTCCAATTGAAATTCTTTTGAAGGTTTTTTGTAATAGGCGTGAAGCGGTATTCTTCGCTCTTGCCTGTGGGCAAGCCAACTTTTTTCAAGTGAGTTATCGCTTTTGAGCGTTCCTCATTTACTAAACGAAAATCATCTAATGAAAAACTTTCGATGATATTGTTTTCTACGATGCGATCTATTGAAGTTGTTTCCATCGCTTATGCTAATGCTCCTTCATTCTTGATCCAATCATATCCCTTAGCCTCCAGTTCTTTGGCCAATTCCTTCGTTCCCGATTTTACTATTCTGCCTTTGTACAATACATGGACGAAATCAGGCACTATATAATCAAGCAAACGCTGGTAGTGAGTGACTACAATGGTTGCGTTATTTTTTGATCTCAATGAATTGACACCATGCGCCACGATCTTCAAGGCATCAATATCTAACCCAGAATCCGTTTCGTCTAAGATGGCGAGCTTTGGCTCTAGCATTGCCATTTGAAAAATTTCATTACGTTTCTTTTCTCCACCAGAAAATCCTTCGTTTAATGAACGACTCAATAGGGATTGATCAATACCAACTAATTTCATTTTCTCTTTCATCAATTGAAGAAAGGCAACTGCATCTAATGAATCCTGACCACGATACTGTCGGATTTTATTCACGGCAGTTTTCATAAAGTTGATCGTGCTAACCCCAGGTATTTCTACCGGGTATTGAAAGGCAAGAAAAATTCCTTCTGCTGCGCGCTCATTAGGTTCTAGCTCCAATAAATTCTTTCCTAAGAAATCAACAGTGCCCGCAAGAACTTCATAATCTTCTCTTCCTGCTAAAACAGAGGCAAGCGTACTCTTACCAGAGCCATTCGGCCCCATAATGGCGTGTACTTCTCCCTCATTCACAATCAAGTCTATCCCGTTCAGGATTTGCTTTTCCTCTACACGGGCTTGGAGATTCTTTATTTCTAACATACTCATTTCAAATCACTGGTTATAATTGAAGGGCTAAAGCCCTCGCTTCGATTTTTCTTAAACAACCCACGGCCTAAAGGCCGTGGCAACTAATGGCTCTTAAATATTTCACTTCGTTGCTTCTTAATTCTGTAAAAATCTTAAATCTTAAATCTTAAATCTAAAATCTTAAATTATTATCCCACGCTACCTTCAAGCGTTAATGCCAATAATTTTTGTGCTTCAACCGCAAACTCCATCGGTAATTGACTCAAAACCTCTTTGGCGTACCCATTTACAATCAAAGCAACGGCTGCCTCCGCGTCAATACCTCGCTGTAAACAATAAAAAATTTGATCTTCTCCAATCTTCGAAGTAGTTGCTTCGTGTTCGATGCGTGCGGTTTGGTTTTCTACATCAATGTAGGGGAATGTGTGCGCTCCACATTGATCGCCCATTAGCAAAGAATCGCACTGTGAAAAATTCCGTGCATTGCTAGCCCGCTTCATGACATGCACTTGCCCGCGATAGCTGTTTTGTGATTTGCCCGCTGAGATTCCTTTAGATACAATCCGCGACTTGGTGTTTCTGCCGATATGGATCATCTTCGTCCCTGTATCTGCTTGCTGATAATTATTTGTCACGGCAACGGAATAAAATTCTCCCATTGAGTAATCTCCTTTCAACACACAAGAAGGGTATTTCCATGTGATAGCAGAGCCTGTTTCCACTTGCGTCCATGAAATTTTGGAGTGATCGCCAAAGCAAAGTCCACGTTTCGTTACAAAATTGTAAATGCCGCCCTTTCCGTTTTTATCTCCTGGATACCAATTTTGAACGGTCGAATATTTGATGGTTGCATCCTTCATGGCGTAAAGCTCTACAACGGCAGCGTGCAACTGGTTTTCATCGCGCATCGGTGCAGTGCAGCCTTCGAGGTAACTAACAAATGAACCCTCATCGGCCACGATCAATGTCCTCTCAAACTGACCCGTATTGGCCGCATTGATCCTAAAATAAGTTGACAGCTCCATTGGGCAACGTACGCCTTTTGGGATGTAACAGAACGAACCATCAGAGAAGACAGCAGAGTTGAGTGCTGCAAAATAATTGTCGTTCATGGGAACAACTGAACCTAAATATTTTTTGATCAATTCAGGATGCTCTCTCACAGCTTCGCTGAATGAGCAGAAGATAATGCCTAACTCGCCTAATGTCTCCTTAAAAGTAGTTGCTACTGAAATGCTATCGATCACCGCATCTACAGCTACTCCTGTTAATCTCTTTTGCTCCGTTATAGAAATGCCCAGCTTCTCAAAAGTTTTGATCAACTCAGGATCTACCTCTTCTAAACCGCTGATGCTTTTCTTCTGCTTAGGTGCTGAGTAGTAAATAATGTCTTGATAGTTAATAGCAGGATGATGAACATTAGCCCACTGTGGTTCGGTCAATTTTAACCAATGACGAAAAGCTTTCAATCTCCACTCTAGCAACCATGCTGGTTCTTTCTTCTTGGCTGAAATAAAGCGAACGGTGTCCTCATTAAGACCTTTAGGGGCTTCATCAGCTTCAAGATCTACATTCCAGCCGTGTTCATACTCTTTGGATGTAAACTCTTCCAGTACTTGATTGTCCTTGCTCATTCCACCCTATTTAGACTAATTTTAAATAGAAACTCAAAAATA
>JBJXEB010000007.1:0-5859 GCA_046155095.1 Cyclobacteriaceae bacterium | reverse complement strand
CAATCAAAGGCAACGCTGTCTGGGGATGAAAAAGCAGGTTTTGAAAAAGTAAAGAACCGAGTTGACTTGATTTGTAAAAAGGCATTTGATACCCAAGTACCTGTATTGATAGATGCGGAAGACAGTTGGATACAAAACCCGATTGACGAGATGGCCTATGATATGATGCGCAAATACAATCAAAATAAAGCAATTGTGTTCAACACCTTTCAAATGTACCGCGCTGATATGCTGGGCAACTTGCGCAATGCTTTTCATGTGGCCACCATGCACAATTATTTTTTGGGTGTGAAGATGGTGCGTGGGGCTTATATGGAAAAGGAAGGTGCACGGGCAATAGAGTTGGGTTACGTTAACCCCATTCATCCAAGTAAAGAAGCCACTGATGAAGCTTTTAATAAAGGCTTGGCTTTTTGCGTTGATAACAAGCAGCGCATTTCACTAATGTGCGGCTCGCACAACGAGTACAGCAACCAATACTTAACGGTGCTCATGAACAAGCACGGCATGAAAAACAACGACAGTCGAGTTTGGTTTGCTCAGTTGCTGGGCATGAGCGACAATATTTCATTCAACTTAGCGAAGGCAGGTTACAACGTAGCCAAGTATGTGCCGTACGGCCCAGTGGAAGCGGTGATGCCTTATTTATTAAGAAGGGCATCTGAAAATACTTCGGTGGCGGGGCAAAGTAGCAGGGAGTTGACGATGATCAGGAAGGAGTTGAAGAGGAGAAAGGTATAATGATTGAACCACATAAGCACAGTAGAAACATAGAAATACACACATAGAATCTAAAATAAACTATGTGAAAATCCTATGTGTCTATCTTTCTATGTGGTTCAAAACTTTAGCAACATTTTAGTTTAAAATTGATATGCAACTAAGCGAACAAGAAATCATCCGCAGGCAAAGTATGGAAGAGTTGACCAAACTCGGTATCAACCCATACCCCGCAGAACTATTTGACGTGAACATTACCACACAAGAAATATTGGCGAGCTATCCAGCCAAAGAATATAAAGATGTTTCAATAGCTGGGCGCATCATGACGCGCAGGGTAATGGGCAATGCCTCCTTTGCCGAGTTGCAAGATGAAACAGGCCGCATTCAAGTTTATTTTCGTAGAGATGACATTTGCCCTGCCGAAGACAAAACACTTTACAATATCGTTTTCAAAAAGTTATTGGACATTGGCGATATCATTGGCGTAAAAGGTTTTGTGTTCACCACACAAACAGGAGAAGTCTCCATTCATGTAACTAGTTTTAAAGTGTTGGCAAAATCTTTAAGACCGTTGCCGATTGTGAAGGAAACTCAAGACGAGCAAGGCAATGTTGTTTTGCACGATGCCTTTACCGACCCTGAGCAGCGCTACCGAATGCGTTATGTGGATTTGATTGTGAATCCGCAGGTGCGCGATGCCTTTATCAAACGCACACAGTTGGTGAACTCCATGCGCAGCTACCTTACGGGAAAAGGTTATTTAGAAGTAGAGACTCCTATCCTGCAACCACTGTATGGAGGTGCCGCAGCAAAACCGTTCACAACGCATCACAATACATTGGACATGACGCTGTACTTGCGTATCGCCAATGAATTATATTTGAAGCGATTGATCGTGGGCGGCTTTAATGGCGTGTATGAATTCTCCAAAGATTTTCGCAATGAAGGTATGTCACGTTTCCACAATCCAGAATTCACGCAAGTCGAGCTGTATGTGGCCTACAAAGATTACTATTGGATGATGGATTTAGTAGAAGAGATGATTGAGAAAGTAGCGCTTGATCTACATGGCACTACCGAAATAAAAGTAGGAGAGAATGTCATCAACTTTAAGAGACCTTGGAAACGTTTCACCATGTATGAAGCCATCCAACATTTTACGGGCATCGATATTTCTGAAATGGACGAGGCTACTTTGCGTGAAACGTGCAAGCAACTGCACGTGCCTGCCGATGCCACCATGGGTAAAGGAAAGTTGATCGATCAGATTTTTGGAGAGAAGTGCGAGCATCAACTAATTCAACCTACATTCATTACCGATTATCCATTGGAAATGTCGCCACTTGCAAAAAAACACCGTAGCAAGCCAGGGTTGGTAGAACGTTTCGAAGCGATTTGCAATCGAAAAGAGATTTGTAATTCCTTTTCTGAATTGAATGACCCTATCGATCAGCGCAAGCGATTTGAAGAACAACTAGAACTAGGTAAACGTGGCGATGAAGAAGCCATGACCTTAGATGAAGATTTTTTACGTGCACTTGAATACGGCATGCCTCCCACAGCAGGCTTAGGTATTGGCATCGATCGCTTAGCGATGGTCATGACCAACTCTCCTTCCATCCAAGACGTGATTTTCTTTCCACAGATGAAGCCAGAGAAAAGTGTAGTGGCTGATCCTCAACAAGAATTTGAGTCAGTAGGAGTGCGGGCTGAAGTAATTCCGATTCTTATAAAGCTTGGTATACATTCTTTGGCACAACTCAAAGAGATCAAACCGACCAAACTTTTTAATGACATTCCTGGGATGAGGAAAAAATTAAAGTTGGAGGGAGTGCAGAACCCTACGCTGGAAGAGATTGAAGGGTGGCAGAAATAAGTTAAAAGTTAATAGTTATCTGGTTCGACAATTGAATAACCGATAACCATTAACCATTAACTTTTAACTGATCACTATATTACCTCACATCAAAGAATGACCGAGTCCGGTTCAATTTCAAATCGCGTAGCAAAGATGATTTGATGCCTATGTTGAATAAATAATTTTGGAATGGCCCAAATGGTACCCAGTTTAAAGATAACTGCCAACAGTGGATATCACGATTGATACCAAAATTAGTTTGCGTAATATCGTTCTTCACAAAATCATAGCCAGAACTGAAAGTGATCTTCCATTTTTCAGTGAGGGAAAGATCTCCAGAAAAATTTAATGCTTGCGTAATTTGCGTGGTGGAAGGCCCGGTACTTGAGTAAAGACCTCGCGAATAATTGATATTATAGCTTAGCCGCAAGTTCCAGGGGATTTTAAAGTCTAGGTATGTGTTTGGGTTTTGCAATAGGTGATTTTTATCTGCCTCTGTTGCATTAGATTTGGCAATCTGATCACGGTTTTCAGTATCCTTCTTTTGCCCTTTCGGGCTAAGGTTGGTGCTGAATGCCAACCCAGCCGAGGTGATTCTCCCGATGCCTCCTCCTGCCTCCCATGCATATCGATCTCTCCTTCTCTCTATGATGGAGGCGCCCTCTACTGGCACCGTCAATCCGTTCCAACCTTTTTCAAATTGGTAAGGATCTAACGTTCCGTTGATATTGATATTGATTTTGTTGTCGAGCACATTTGTGTTGGCACTAATTGAAATAGTGGAAAGCTTAAAAGAATCGGCCGCGATGTTGTAGCCAGTGCTAAATGACAAATTATTGAAGATCGCTATTTTCTTATCTACTGTATCTTTCTTGCCGCGCACTTTCATTTCAATGGTGTTTCCAAATCCAAGGCTCAATGAATTGCTTTCGCCTTGCCGTGAGGAACCATAAATAAAGCCTTCATGGAAGGATTTGAATACGGTATTGATTTTTCCTTGAGAGTCTTTGGTATCAAAACGTTGATAATACTCTGAAGTAAAGTCAGGATTATAACTGTAAGAAATACTTGGCGAAATAACGTGACGGATGCCACGTATTTTGCTGTTCGGGTTTTTGGAAAGGTAGGTGCCAAAAATCCGTGTGTTTACACCCACACTAAAACTGTAATTTGTAATAGCATTGGTAATGTTGGCAGTATCTTTTACAACAATTTTGCCCGTAGCGTCCTTCCCCCAATTCAGTTTTTTGAAGTAAAAAATTTGATCAAGATTAAAACTGGGGCTTACAGCAAAGTACTTCATTACCTTAATGGTGGTAGAGATAGGAATATTATGTTTTAACCCGCTCTTAGCATTTTTAAAAAAAGTAGAAAGGTTTTGAGTATTGAAACTGGCAATACTGTCTTTGGTGGCGTTGCCGATCCTACCCAAGTTATTGGTAATCTGATTCGTTCCGGCTAGGCTATATCGAATGTTAAAATTGTCAAAGACCTCACCCAATCCTTTACTTTTAAATGGATAAAGGTTATTCACATTAAATGTCATGTCAGGCAGCGGCAAATCAACTTGACCGGTACCAATATCTTGGCTGTGGCGCATGTTAACACCTAATGAGAAAGGAGTGCCAGGAAATGTTTTGGAGAAAGATACATTTGAAGAGAGTTTGCGTGAGATATTGCTAAGCTGCTGAATGCTGGCCGCATTGATTGCCCCTAGGAAATTATTACTGGTAAAAGAGTTTGTGGCTATTTGTACAGAAGCGGAAAACCTGCTGGTACCTCTTGCTTTTGGGCTGTGACTCCAGTTGAGTTGAAAATCGTTTGATCGGCTTTGATCTTCAATTTTATCTGTGAACCGATTGCTAGTGTAAGAAAAATTGAGTGATCCACTGTATTTGTATCGGTTATTGTAAACGGTATTGATCTTAAGTGCATTCGATCCTTTTGAATACAAATCTGCAAGCACAGTTATTTTTAGATAATCATTGATGTCAAAGAAATAGCCTGCGTTGCGCATGAAGAAACCTCTTCGTTGTTCCTCGCCATATTCAGGTATAATGATGCCCGAGGTGGCTTTGCGCTGAGAGGGGAACATGCCAAAAGCAAAACCCAAAGGCGTGGGCACGTGGTTGAACTCCATATAAAAAGGGCCAGTAACAATTTTATCACCAGGTATTGCCTTTGCTTTTCTTGAAATGATACGGTAGTGAGGGTCTTTCAGATCGCAAGTTGTGTAGGTGTTGCCAATGGTGAACAGTTCGTTTTTGTCATTTTTAAAAACCACATCGCCAGCCATGAAGCCCTCGCCCTGTTTGGTCACTACTTCTGATATTTTGGCTTTTTTGGTTTTAAAATTGTATACCATGTCTTTGGTTTCGTATTCGCTGCCACCATCTTTGAAAATCGGGAAGCCGATCAACCTACCGAGCGAATCTGGCTTGCCATTGGCTGTAATGGTAGATTGCTCGTAGTCGATGGTGATCAGCTCTGCATCAAGTTGTATCGCTCCATATTTTACTTTGGCATCGCCATAGAGTTTTACGATTTTTTTATCTAAGCTGAAGTTGATGGAGTCGTTTGCCGAATAGTAGATGGTGGTTTCGATGTCGCCCTTCTTGGCGGTTTGCACAGAATCTTTTTTTACCGAGGAGGAATCACTCTTCACCAGCGAGGAGTCACTTAGCAGGTCAACGTTTGGTTTTGGCGCAAGGGTATCTGCTTTGATGGGCAGCTTGCCTGGCTCACGGATGGGTCTTTCTACTTGAGCGCTTAAGGTGGAGGCGCTCAGGGCAAATAATATAAATGAGATAGTACAGATGAATGATGTGCGAGCGGCCGGGCAGGGATAGTAGTGGAAAGCCCGAAGTGTGCTTGGCTTGAGCACTGGCCGGACTTGTAACGGATAGCCCGGTGGCCTTGCGCTTCGCTTGGCCAGCCCGCAAAGGAAATACAAAAGCTTTTTCTTTTGCGCACCCTTGCGCCTAAGTGCCTTGGTGGCAAAAAGGGACAGGCGTTCGAATAGTTTAGCTTTTAATGAAAAATTCACAACTTTACACAAACTTATTGCAATTACGCCAGACCACCACCGTGACTACACGAATCAAGATTCTCCTAATAGCAATAACCCTGCTAAACTTGTCTGCCACATTTCGCCCTGTGGGCCTGCCCCTAGGCAGTACAGGTTTCAAACTAGAAACAATCGTGATTGACCCTGGTCATGGTGGAAGAGACCCAGGTACTTCTGGCAAAAAAACAAAGGAAAAAGATATTGCCCTAAA
>JBJXEB010000006.1:0-90356 GCA_046155095.1 Cyclobacteriaceae bacterium | reverse complement strand
AACTACGATTTGATAAGCTCGTCCAGTATTTATCTTGAGAGCAGCAAAGGGATTTGCCAAGGAGAATTCAAATCAAAGATAAGCAACAAGATATTGACAGTGCTTTCTGTACACGTTCCGTTTTCATCCAACACAATGGAGTACAATCATTTTTATGCCGCCTTGGAAAAGATTTTACAACTATTCATCGCAACCAATGCAGATGTTATCATAGCGGGAGATTTTAATAGCACATCGCAATTTATTGATGACGCGAATACACCTATCTATAAAAAACTTTCAAAGACAGACTTTGGTAGGCAAGGCACGTGTAGAACAAGCCGAAACGAACACAAACAGTTTGATCACATTTTTTATGGCGGCAATCTAAAAATCCAAAATACATTTGTCGAGCCAGCTGCAATGGAGAATCTCATTCCTCACAATGGAAGTTCAAATTTGGTCAGTCATTTTTCGGATCACGCGATTATAACGGCAGTGTTTGAGAATGTATAATCCTTAGCAAGATGCCTGGTAAAAATACAATCTCACGCAAAGACGCAGAGGCGCAAAGGTTGAATTGAATGCCTTTCACTTTGCGTCTTAGCGACTTTGCTGAAACCAACATCATTTTTCGTATTTTTGTTAAAAGAATGAATATGGATACGCAAACAATCACAATCGAATTGCCTTCTGATATTTTGCTAGCATTGAATGAGACGGAAGCAGAATTAAAGCAAGGGATCAAAACTTCGCTGGCGATGAGGCTATACAGATTGCAAAAATTGACAATCGGGAAAGCTGCTCAATTGGCAGGGCTTCCAAGATTTGAATTCGAGACATTATTATCTGAAAATGGAATTCCTATTTCAAACCTCTCTTTAGCAGAGACAATAGCTGATAGCAAAAAGATTAAGTAAAATGAAGAAAGGGCTTGTGATCGCAGATTCAGGGCCTATATTCTCATTGGCACTGATTGATCGGCTTGATATCTTAAATGAGCTTTTCGATGAAGTAAAAATCCCTGAAGCTGTTTGGCATGAAATCACTTACGATAAAACAAAACCTGATTACTCAAAGCTCTTTGATTTCTTTAAACATAAAACTGTTTTGATAAAAGGATTCAATGATCTGGCTTTTATAATGGATTATGGAGAATCGGAATCGGTGATTTTATACAAAGAGTTGAATGCTGATTTTTTATTGATTGATGATAGGAAGGCAAGAAAAATAGCGGAGAGCCTAGCTATTAATTGCATCGGTTTAATAGGCATTCTTTCCATTGCAAAAGACAACGGATTGATCAAAGCTCTGAAACCAATTTTCGAAATGTTCTTACAAAACAAAAGATTCTACTCCATTGAATTGCTCAACGCCATATTGGTTTCTAAAGGAGAAGAGGAAATCAATATTGAACTACTAAAAAAGAAAAAGTAATCTCGCAAAGACGGGATTACTTTTTAAGTAAGACTGCTAATAAATTTATTTTTTCACTTCAGCCATACCAGAACCCGTACTGATTTTAATCTCCACATTCGAAGAGCCTAGTTGTACAGTCTTGCGGATGCGCACGTTGTCATATCCATCATCAGTCAGCTCTTCTGTTTTATCAAATTTATAAGGCGCTTTGATCTCTCCATTTCTTTTACTGGCCGTCATAATCAACTTACCTTCCAGCTTAGTGCCTTTGCAGTCCAACACCGCATCGCCCGAACCGCTATTCACTGAAAGATTGTAAGCGATGGGAGCCGACAAAACTAACAGCACATTGCCAGAGCCAGAATTAAAAGATCCCTTGTTTGTTAGTGTCAATTCATGCGCCTTAATATTTCCGCTTCCCGAATTAGCAGAAACGCCTCCTTTGATAGTGGCCAGTGAAATATTGCCCGACCCTGCATTGGCGCGTACATCTCCATTGGTCTTGGCAACTGTAATATCACCAGAACCTGTGTTGATATTGATATTACCCTGATAAGCATCAATTTTTATATCTCCAGAACCCGTATTGATTTTTGAATCTCCCGAAACATTTTTCCAAGTGTAATCTCCCGAACCTGTGTTGGCGGAAATCGTCACCTTTACATCACTGGCTTCAAAATCTCCCGAGCCAGAAGAAGATTGCAATTCAAGTCCATCGGGCACTGTAAGTTGCCACGTAGATTTTCCCGATACGGATCGTTTGTTAAAATCTTCTTTCAATGTCAATGTGCTGCCGCTCTGCTCTAGTATTGGTTGGTATTCGTCTGTGTCGTAGGTGAACGTTACTTTCACCTGCACATCATTAGTGCCGCCCTTGGCCACGATCACATCGCCAGAGGAAGTGCTGAGGTTAATTTTTTTAACGCCCGAAAATGTTTTGTTCACCTCTTGTGCCTGTGTCACTAGCATAGTGGCAACAAAAACCACTAAGGATGTAATTGATTTTTGGATAGATGGTTTCATTTTGGTTTTGATTTAGACTTTGGATAAGTACTGGCTAGGGGAAGAAAGGTTGCATAGCCGGAAATCTTTTTTTCGATCTCCAACTATTCGTGCTTATCCGTGAATTTGTGGCAAAAAAAACACTTTTTTAATTTTTCCTAATCACCTCAGGACTCCCCTGATACTTCACCGAACTCACCACATCCGTATCAATCTCCACGGTGTTGCTGGCGTTCACGCGGGCGCGGCCCATTTCTTTGGCTTCTACTACGGCATGGTCAACCAAGTATTGGCTCGCTTTCAACTGCGACATCTTGCGCACTTCTGCTTGTAAAAAATTCCCTTCACCATCCAATTCAAAAACCATCGGCCCAGCCAAGTCGATGATGAGGTTACGTGCCTTGATGTCTGCGTCTCCTACTAAGGCACCAAGCAATTCAATTTCCATGTCTTCTTCATCAAAGCCGCGTACTCTTAGTTCGCCTGCGCCCTTCACTTTTAGTTTATGTAAGTTGGGCATGGTGATGGTAATTTTCACTTTGTCATCGGAGTTAAAACCTTTGTCCCAAAAGTTTTTATTGCGCGAGCGGTATTTGATCTCCAGTGTTTCGCCCGATGCTGATACTTCATATTTCTTTTTCTCACGCTCATCGCCATCCAGTTGTACTGAGTACACATCGCCTTGCTGAATGAGCAAATCAAAGATGCCCGTCATTTCTATTTCGTTGAAATCGGTAAGGCCATATTGATCTTTCAATTGCTGCGTCTTGCTTTCGGTTGGCTCGGTGCAATCCACACACTCAAATCCGTGGTCGGTCATCTTCCACGTTTTGTTAAAATTAGAATCGCGGTAGCCATCATAATCCCAATGGTTGTTGTCGATCAATCGCCACAAATCTTCTTCGATCACAAAAGTTTGACCGATGGGAATGAAAAGTTCCATGTCTAATCGCTGTGCGCGAAACTTCGCTTCTTTTTTGAAAGTCATGTTGGAGTCGAATGTGATCACACTATCTTGTTGCACAACTTTGTAGTCTACCATCTGCGCATTCTCCGCTCCATTCTTCCTTGTTGTTCCTTGTGCATGAAAGCGTTGAACCAATTTTATTTCTTTTCCTTCATATCCCTTTATAGTTAGGTCAGTCATGTTGTAGTCATCTAACCCTACTTCGCTCATT
Source organism: Cyclobacteriaceae bacterium (assembly GCA_046155095.1). Lineage (GTDB taxonomy): Bacteria > Bacteroidota > Bacteroidia > Cytophagales > Cyclobacteriaceae > ELB16-189. The sequence continues at coordinate 86,778 of JBJXEB010000006.1, read as the reverse complement.
TTAAGCACTGGCATTTTACCTTTCAAGTCAAAAACTCTTTCTGTTTTGTACTCACCTTCTTCTTTGAAAGAGTAAATCATTTTGGGCACGGTGAAACTTAGTACCAACACACCCAAAATAAATAATCCCAACATACTCCAGCCCACAGCCGATTTAAAGAACGAACGCTTCGCTAAAATAGAAGCACCAGAGAATAAGATTCCAAGACTAGGAATAAGAACTACTACAAGCGCAGCAATCATGCTCCAGACAGGAAATGTATTTCGTATCGCATCCATCGGGAAGGCCAACCCTTGAATATCGCTGCCCCAATACTCGGGTAAGATGGAGGTGCTGAAAAGCCCAAGGAAAATTCCGAACGTGATAATAATACTTACCAAGAAAGCTAAGCCCGTTGCAAGAATTGCTAACCCAATCACCACGCGAAGCAATTCAAAAAATAATTTTACGATAGGCCCTAGTGCATTGCCGAGTGCTGTAAGAACAGCCGCGATAGCGCGGAAAGGGAATAGAATGATTTTCGCTAACGTACTTTCTTCTTCGTCTTTCTCGTTCAAACTTTTCTTTACCGATGATTCGATATTGCTCAACGTAACAGGCTCTCCTTGCATTTCCATTTTTTCAGTAATGGTATTGGCCTGTGGCAAAGCGATCCATAAAATAATATACAAGAGAAGACCTAAGCCGCCAATGAAACTGAACACCACAAACAATAAACGGATAAGTGTAATGTCTGCACCGAAGAAAGCGGCAAGCCCGCTGGCCACACCACCCAAAACTTTTTTCTCCGTATCGCGATACATTTTCTTTACCGATACCTCATCATCCAATTCTTCAGAGGCGGGTAAGGCAATCCATAAAATTACATACAGTAGTAACAAACCACCATAGCTACCAAGCACCAATAAGGCAAACAACACACGCGGCCACACAGGGTCGATGCTAAAGTAATGACCTAATCCCCCGCACACGCCACCTAATATTTTCCTTTTCTGATCGCGAAATAACTTTTTGTGAGGCGATGGCTGCGAGTATGATCTTTCCTCATTTCTTTCCGCCTTCGGTTCGCTGGCCACAAACTCTTGCTCTTCGGCAGCTTTAAAATCACTTACGTTACCCATCGTAGCAATCAAGCCATTCACATCTTCCAGTGTGATCACCTGCTTGCCTTCGTTCAGCTTAGATAAAAAGATTTCGGCAATGCGGTTTTCAATATCAGCCAAGATTTCGCTGCTATCTTCAAACGACCCGAAGTATTGATTGATCGAGTCCAGATATTTGCGCAGCGAGTCATACCCGTCATCTTCAATGTGGAAGATAATGCCGCTGATGTTGATGCTAATGTTCTTTTTCATTTGAGGCGAAATTTAAGACTTTAGATTTGAGATTTTACCTTGCTGCGTACGGTTTCAGTTGAATTGACTAGGTCGTCCCACGTTTCGGTGAGGCCGTTCAAAAATGAAGTGCCCTCGTCAGTCAGTTTATAATATTTTCTTGGCGGCCCTGATTTAGATTCCACCCACTTGTATTCCAGCAATCCAGCATTTTTCAAGCGCGTGAGCAGTGGGTAAAGTGTGCCTTCTACTACAATCATCTTGGCTCGGGTCAGTTCATCGAGCATATCAGAAGCGTATACTTCTCCTCGGGCGATGATGTGAAGGATGCAGAATTCTAAAATCCCTTTCCTCATCTGAATTTGTGTGTTCTCTAGGTTCATACAGCACGTTTTATCTCTTCTTGGCAACTTATACGCCAGAAGTACTATGTATGACCAAGTACTGGGTAAAAAAATAGAATTATTTTTAAAACATCGATTTTGAGCTACCTTGGAGGTTTACTACTAACCAGATTTTTTTATGAGGCTTGCTGTCGCGCTCTTATTTGTGTTCACTACTGTACAATCTTTTGCGCAAGACACACATTACTGGACATATCGCTACGGCACACGAGCTGTATTAATGGGCGGCCCAGCTGTGGGCGGATTGGAAGACAACAGTTCTGTTATTTACAATCCCGCGTTGCTCAGTTTGGTAAAGAGTACTTCGGTATCGATCAACTCAAACGTTTATCAAGTAGTGAACATCACTGTAAAAGATGGAGCAGGTTCTGGCCAAGATGTAACGAGTAATCAGTTTTCTGCAGTGCCTGTAACGGTATCTGGTTTAATAAAAAAGAAAAATCCATCTCGCTGGACAATGGGTTATGCGATTATTGTTCCCACAGAGTTTACATTCAAAGCCTCAGCTCGCGAAGCAGGTTTTAAAAATATTGATCAATCAATAAATGATACGCAAAGCCCGAATGCAGAGGATTATGTGGGACAGTTTTCCATCAACACGCGCTTATCCGAAAATCAAGGAGCTTTTGCCGTGGCATATAAAATCAATGATCATTGGTCAGTCGGGCTCACTAATCAATTCATTTATAGATCTCACAATTATGCCAAGAATGAATTGAGCAGAATGATTTTAAATGATTTTGTGCCAAGCACAGGCAAACTTATAAATACATTGGTAAGTACCAGCGAAGCCCAGAGTGTTGAATATGCCAACTTAAGATACGTACCTAAGTTGGGTTTTGCATTTACATCTGGAAATTGGTCTGCTGGCTTTGCTATCAACTTTTCAAGCATAAACATTACAGGAAGCGGAACAATAGCCCGAGATGTGGTAGCGAATAACCTGAATGTACAACCTGATGTGACAAAAGCTCGCGCTCCATTCAGCTTCGCAATTAACGATCGCCAAACGAAACTTACCACTACATATAAAAGCCCGTTATCAATATCTGCCGGGTTTGCTTACAAATCACGCAAGACAATAATTGCGGCATCAGCCGAGTGGTTTGATAATGTGGCATTGTATAATGTTATGTCACCCACGGGAGCTCCTTTCAAAAGACCCGCTAGTGTTACGGTGGACAGTCAGAAATTTTTGGAATTGAATGCCTCTAATAAATCCGTTACCAATTTTGCCATTGGCATTGAACACGAGCTGAGTGAGAAAGTAAGCATCAGCACAGGTTTTAGAACCAACAATTCATTTTATGATCGAGTATTTGATGATCGCATTACAGACAGAAATAAAAGGAACGTAAACAACAATCCACTTAACTTAGATATCTCATCGTGGAATATGTATCACGTAGTAATAGGCGGGACATTTAAGAAGGAGCGGAGAGACCTGAGCATAGGCATCAATTTTAGTTGGGCAGATAAGGGGGCGATAAAACAGTTTGCCAATTTCGAAAATCCCACAGAGCAAACTTTTCTATTAGGACAAAAGGTAAATACCACAGCAGAATTTTTCTCGTATGGAGTTTTACTAGGCTACACCTTTCGCATCCGTTCAAGTGATCAATAATATCCTAAATCCTAAATCTTAAATCTTAAATCTTAAATCTTGAATCTTAAATCTAATACTGCAAATGCTTCACCGTCATTCCTTTGTTAATCAACTGTTTTAACGAATCGATTCCAATCTTCAAATGTAAATCAACGTAGTTGGATGTTACCACTTTATCACTCGCTTCCGTCTTCACACCATCAGGTGTCATGGGTGAATCAGAGACTAACAACAATGCACCCGCAGGAATTTCATTATAGAAGGCCGTAGAAAAGATTGTTGCAGTTTCCATATCAATGGCAGCTGCGCGAATCTTGATCAAATAATTTTTAAAATCTTCGTCCCACTCCCACACTCTGCGATTAGTAGTGTACACTGTACCGCTCCAGTAATCTTGGTTGTAATCGCGAATGGTGGTGGAGATTGCTTTTTGTAAAGCGAATGCGGGCAATGATGGAACTTCTGGCGGAAAATAATCATTGGATGTTCCCTCTCCGCGTATGGCCGCGATGGGCAAAATCAAATCACCAATATTATTTTTTGCTTTTAGACCTCCGCATTTGCCCAAAAATAAAACAGCTTGCGGCATAATGGCTGTAAGGCAATCCATGATGGTGGCCGCATTGGGGCTGCCCATTCCAAAATTAATAATAGTAATACCCTCTGCCGTGGCATTCAGCATTGCTTTGTCATGGCCGTGCACTTCCACATTGTGCCACTCAGCAAATTTTTTCACATAATTATCGAAGTTGGTAAGCAAAATATCGCGGCCAAAATCTTCTAACTTAAGCCCCGTATATCTTGGCAACCAATTTTCTACAATGTCCTTTTTGTTTTTCATCTTTGATAAATTTAATACCGTCTTTTTACCCAATGCATAAGCTGAACCTTCCAGAAATCAAAGCAACTTTAAAAAAAGAAGAAGGCAAAGTATTAATTTTTGACGTGATTCGGAAGAAATACATTGTGCTTACTCCTGAAGAGTGGGTGCGCCAACATTTTATTCATTACCTCATTCAAGAATTAAAATATCCCCGATCACTATTTCGCATTGAGAGTAGCCTCAGCTACAATAAACTTCAAAAGCGATCTGACATTTTGATTTTTGATCGCAAAGGAAAGCCTTGGATGTTGATCGAATGCAAATCTGCTGACATTCGCCTGAGCCAAAAAGCATTTAACCAAGTAGCCGTTTATAACATGACGGTGAATGCAAAATACTTGGCCGTAACCAATGGCATGGTACATTTTTGTTGTGAAGCTTCCAAAGACGGGGAGGCGGCCGTTTTTTTGGAGGTGTTTCCAGATTTTGAGTAAAAGTATTAACTCAAAAACTCCTTCACATCCGTATAAGGTGTATTGAACGCATCCGACACCGCTTTGTAAACTACTTTGCCATTGATCACATTCAATCCCTTTTTCAAATCAAGATTTTCAGCACACGCTTTTTTCCAACCTTGGGTAGCTAATCTAATTGCATAAGGCAATGTTGCGTTTGTCAAAGCAAGCGTGGAAGTGTAAGGCACTGCGCCCGGCATGTTGGCCACGCAATAGTGAACCACATCATCAATAATATATGTAGGGTCTTCGTGTGTAGTAGGGCGACACGTTTCAATGCAACCACCTTGGTCAACGGCCACGTCAACTAAAACAGTTCCAGGGCGCATCGTCTTCAGCATATCGCGAGTAATTAGCTTCGGAGCTTTCGCACCAGGTACTAACACACCGCCAATAATCAAATCGTGGGTTTTCACTAATTCACGCAGTACATATTCGTTGGATACCATCGTGCGCACATTCTTCGGCATCACATCATCCAAGTAGCGCAAGCGATTAATATTTACATCCGTTATAATCACATCGGCACCCATGCCTGCTGCCATCTTTGCTGCATTCGTCCCCACTACACCGCCTCCTAATATCAACACTTTCGCAGGCATCACTCCAGGTACACCGCCCAACAAAATCCCGCGACCCTTCAATGGCTTTTCTAAATATTTTGCTCCTTCTTGTATGGACATGCGGCCCGCCACTTCGCTCATGGGAATGAGCAACGGCAAACTTCCATCTAATCGTTCTACCGTTTCATAAGCAAGACACACCGCACCAGTTTTCACCATCGCATGGAGCAATGGTTCATAAGATGCGAAATGGAAATACGTAAACACCAATTGATCTTTTTTGATCAAGCTATACTCTTGCTCAATCGGTTCTTTTACTTTCATGATCATCTCAGCGATGGCAAAAACTTCTTGCGCGGTAGGAAGTATTTTCGCACCTGCATTTTTATATTCTTCATCGCTGAAGCCGCTGCCCTCTCCAGCATTGGTCTGCATATAAACGGTGTTGCCGCGCTTAGAAAGTTCTGCTGCGCCTGCAGGCGTTAAGGCCACGCGGTTTTCATTGTTCTTGATTTCTTTGGGTACTCCTATGATCATATCGATTGGATTAAAGTGTCTTTTATTGGTTTTTCAAACGAGTGCGCAAATATAATGGATATTGGGGGAATCAAGTTGGAAGTTAAAAGTTAAAAGTTAAAAGTTGGAAGATGGAAGTTAGATAGTTCAAGTTCGATATTACTACCTACCGCTTACTGTCTCCTGCCTACTTTTCCTAAACCAATAACAAGAAAACTGGAAACTGGAAACCATTAACTTGCGACCTGTAACTTAAAACGATGACTAATCTCTACGCCTTCTACGGCTCCCTGCGCAGGGGCTTGCATAATTATGAACGTTTTGAGCCGCATCTTCACTATCAATTTAGTTGTTGGATAAAGGGTTATCAACTTTATTCGTTGGGCGATTTTCCTTTTGCTGTGAAATCCGCGAATGCGAATGATAAAATTTTAGTGGAAGTTTTTGAAGTGATCGATCCTCAAGCACAAAAGCAATTGGATGACCTTGAACTTGGCTACGGTTACCACATCGAAACTATTTTAATTGATGGACATCCCGTTAAAATTTATTTGTTCAAAGAAAAAGCCAATTATCCTCTTGTATCTGGGGGAGACTGGGCGAAATTCTTTCGGGGTTGAGGCGATTGCCATTATTTTATTTGGGGATTTTTTTCTTCTTTGATCTCTGGATTGTTTTTCTCTACTTTTGAATCATTAACCGCACACGATTGAGCCAAAGTAAAACAGACTTCCCGATGGTTTCAGCAAAGAAGGGTGCTGAGATTCTAGCCGACTATCGTTTGGCTTGCGAGAGCCGTGAGGCCAGTCTGCTCGGCCGCAAGGAAGTGTTCATGGGCAAGGCCAAGTTCGGGATTTTTGGCGATGGCAAAGAAGTGGCGCAGATTGCGATGGCCAAGGTTTTTAGAAACGGTGATCATCGTTCAGGTTATTATCGCGACCAGACTTTCATGCTTGCCATTGGCGAGATGAACCTCCATCATTATTTTGCCCAGCTCTATGCGCACACCGATGTAGAGGCCGATCCAGCTTCTGCTGGGCGACTGATGAACGGCCACTTTGCCACACGCATGTTGGATGAAAAGGGCGCACTCAAAAATATTTCAGAATTAAAAAACAGCAGTGCAGATATTTCACCTACGGCTGCACAGATGCCAAGACTTGTAGGTTTAGCTTACGCCTCCAAACTTTTCAGAAGCAATCTAGGACTGCAATCATTTACTAATCTCAGCCACAACGGAAACGAGATTGCCTTCGGTACCATTGGTAATGCCTCTACTTCAGAAGGAATGTTTTTTGAAGCGATCAATGCAGCAGGTGTATTACAAGTGCCCATGTTGGTTTCTGTGTGGGATGATGAGTACGGGATTTCTGTGCCTAAAGAATATCAAACTACAAAAGGTAGCATCTCCAAAATATTGGCAGGCTTTCAGCGAGATAATAAAGATAAGGGCTATGAAATATTCACCGCTCGCGGATGGAATTACGAAGAACTTTGCCGCGTGTATGCCCAAGCAGAAAAAGTTTGCCGCGAAGAGCACGTGCCGGTGATCGTGCATGTGGTTGAAATGACACAGCCTCAAGGCCATTCAACTTCTGGTTCGCACGAACGCTACAAATCAAAAGAACGCTTGGCATGGGAAGTAGAAAATGATTGCCTTCGCAAAATGCGTGAGTGGATAATAGAGCAAGGCATTAGTTCTTTAAGTGAATTGGAAGACATAGAAAAAAATGCCAAGGCCGTTGCCAAAAAAATAAAGGATCAATCTTGGAAGGCTTTTAATCTGGGCATCCATAAAGATCAAGAAGCTTTAGTAGCGATATTGGAAAAAGCAGTTGCAGAACATACCGATTTGCAAGGCACGCTGGATATTCTCACTAAGACCATCAACCCAGGTCGCTATGATGCGATGAAAACCGCCAAGGCCGCGCTGCGGTTTTTGATTGGTAAAGAGTTTAGCATAAAAGATCAGTTGATCGAGTGGGTAAAAAGTGTTTCCATCGAAAATGAAGACCGATATAATTCTTATTTGCATAGTCAATCGGAATGGTCGGCATTGAAAGTAAAATCAAACCCCGCTGTTTATTCTGATCATGCATCGTTGGTAGATGGCCGCGAAGTATTGCGCGCTTGTTTCACCGAGGCATTGCAGCGCGACCCACGCGTGTTGGCTTTTGGCGAAGATGTGGGCAAGATTGGCGATGTGAACCAAGGCTTTGCGGGGTTGCAAGAAAAATTTGGCGAACTGCGTGTAACCGATACGGGCATTCGTGAATGTACAATTGTAGGCCAAGGCATCGGTCTCGCTTTGCGCGGATTGCGGCCCATTGCAGAAGTACAATATTTAGATTACTTGCTTTACGCGATCCAGATTTTAAGTGATGATTTGGCCAACTTACAATATCGAACGAAGGGCGGACAGAAAGCTCCGTTGATCGTTCGCACACGCGGCCATCGCTTGGAAGGTGTGTGGCACGCGGGTTCACCCATGGGAATGATCCTTCACAGCTTGCGCGGAATGTATGTGTTAGTGCCGCGCAACATGGTGCAGGCCGCAGGATTTTATAACACACTTTTGCAATCTGATGATCCCGCTCTGATTATCGAATGTTTGAATGGCTATCGTTTAAAAGAAAAGCTACCTGATAACATTGGGGAATTTACGTTGCCAATAGGCATTCCAGAAATTTTGAAAGAAGGCAATGATGTAACCATTGTAACGTATGGCTCCATGTGCCGCATTGTAATGGAGGGCGTGGCCGAACTGGAAGCGAAAGGGATTTCATGCGAAGTGATTGACGTGCAAACCTTGTTGCCTTTTGATATTAATCACACCATTGTAGCATCATTAAAGAAAACCAACCGCATCGTTTTTGCTGATGAAGATGTGCCAGGAGGTGCTACTGCCTTTATGATGCAACAAGTATTGGAAGTACAAAAGGGCTATCAATATTTAGATTCAGCGCCACTCACTATTGCCGCCAAAGAACACCGCCCTGCCTACGGCTCAGATGGTGATTATTTTTCTAAACCTAATCCTGAAGAAATTTTTGATAAGGTGTATGAGATGGTGAGGGAGGCGAGGCCGGAAAGATTCGCTAGCGCTTACTAATCACTTCCTGATGGATTGCAAAGTAAATTCAGGCGTTTCTATAGTATTACTTTTATGTAGAGCTCTATCTTGAATAGTTATTTGCAATTTTAAGGTTCGAATACTGAACAATGCATCAAAGGCAAATGACTTCATGCTGTAATTTATCTTTCCATCTAGCGGTGATTTCTTGTTAGGATCCTTTGATAAAACAGGGAAGCGTCCATTGTATCCTTGAACCGAACAATTTGGATATTCAAAATACGTTGAAGGATCAAATTTAGTAAATGTACCATCCGTATTTTTTGTAAAAAAATCAATGAAGATATTGTAGTAATTGGGATTATACTTAGTATAGACTGTGTCAGTGACAACTCCTTTGCTATCTTTTTTTACTTCCCAGTTTGTGCAATTAAAGGGCGTTACAAAGTCTGGTAGCTTCTTGCCATCAACAGCAATGTTTGGATTCAATCGCTTTATCTTATAATTTAAAATCGAGCCTTGCCCATTAAAATAATAAAGTTGAAAAGCAAAAGTCGTATCCTTGATATACGAATCATCCAATCCTAAGTCACCATCACCATCTGTAAAGTTTACGGAGAGAACGATGGAATCTAAGCTTCCTTGGGTTACTGGTTTTGAATAATATATATCGCTATAGCTAATCTGAGGAGTAATTGGATAATCAGGGGGGCTCAGACATGCGTCCACGCACCACATTAGTAAAACCGCCAAACTTAAATTTCTAATAAGCTTCATTTTTTAACTTTGTGTAAAAACCCAGCCCTTGCAGTTCATTCAAAAATTCACTTCTTCACTTACTACCATCAACGAAAACAACTTGGAGGATATTGCTTTACAGCTTTTCCAATTTCAAGCGGTCAACAACTCTGTTTATAATTCGTATCTAACGTATCGAGGCATCGACTACACAAAGATAGCTTCTCTTTACCAAATACCCTTTTTGCCCATCAGTTTTTTTAAAAGCCATTCTATTGTTTCGGGTGATTGGAAGCCAGAAACAGAGTTTTCAAGCAGTGGTACTATGGGAGCAACCACTAGTAGGCATCCAGTTTTGAGCTTGCCGTTTTACTTAAATCACGCAGAAAGAACCTTTGAACAGTTTTTTGGCTCTTTGCGAGACTACCATTTTTTGGCACTGCTACCTTCTTATCTAGAACGAGAAGGCTCTTCTTTGATTGCGATGATAGAGTATTTTATTAAACAAAGTGGTTCTGAAGATTCTGGTTTTTATTTATTCAACCAAGAGAAGTTGATAAAGAAGATTGAAAACTTACGATCTGGCAAAAAGAAAGTGATCTTGTGGGGTGTTTCTTTTGCCCTACTTGATTTGGCCGAAAAATTTGAGATCGACTTGAGCCATTGCATCATTATCGAGACGGGCGGAATGAAGGGCAAGCGAAAAGAATGGATCAGGGAAGATCTGCATGGTTTTCTATGCATGCGTTTTAATTTAAATCATATTGGTTCAGAATATGGAATGACGGAACTGATGTCCCAAGCTTACTCGTTCGGTCATGGCAAGTACCAAGGGCCTATTTCCATGAAAATACTGATCCGAGACATCAATGATCCATACCAAAACTTGCCTTTGGGCAGGGTGGGGGCAATAAATATCATCGATTTGGCCAATGCTCACTCTTGCGCCTTTATTGAAACCCAAGATTTAGGCAAATTAGGCCAAAATGGTTATTTTGAAGTACTTGGCAGATTGGACAACAGCGACTTGAGAGGTTGCAACCTCTTGGTTGAATGAACTTTTTAGTCGCCAAGTGGTATTTTAACCCTTGCTTAGTTTGTTTGAATTGAAAAGATTGGTACTTTTAAGCTTCCAAAAATCCACTAACTATGAAAAAAGTTTTAGCATTCGTACTGTTGGTTTCTTTCTTATCAGCATGCAGTCAGTATACTTGTCCAACTTATAGCAAGAAGGAGATTAAGAAATCAGTTCCTCAAAACAGAATCTAGATCAAAATCTAGTATTCTTTTCTTTTTAATGATTTGGTTCATTAAAGATATTTCTTTACATCCTTTTGGTCGATCATAGAATCACTCATGATCGTAAGTCTCTCCACCACATTTCTTAGCTCTCTAATATTCCCCGTCCAGTCGTTAGACTGAAGCGCTTTGATAGCCTCTGGTGTGATCTCTTTTGTTTTTGATCCCGTTTCTATTGCTAAGTCGCCAAGAAATTTTTCTACCAACATCGGTATATCATCTGCTCTATTGTTCAGCGAAGGGACTTTGATCACTATCACTGCCAGGCGATGATACAAATCTTCGCGGAAGCGGTGTTCAGCAATTTCTTTTTTTAGGTCTTTGTTGGTGGCTGCAATGATGCGCACGTTTACTGAAATATCTTTTTCGCCACCTACACGCGTGATTTTACTTTCTTGCAGCGCGCGTAATACTTTCGCTTGCGCGGATAAACTCATATCTCCAATTTCATCTAAGAACAGTGTTCCTCCTTCAGCCTGTTCAAATTTGCCAATACGTTGTTTAATAGCCGAAGTAAACGAACCTTTCTCATGACCAAACAATTCACTTTCGATCAGCTCTGAAGGGATGGCAGCACAGTTCACTTCTACAAATTCAAATTTAACCCGATTACTTTTTTCGTGAAGTTGCCTAGCCACTAATTCCTTGCCCGATCCATTGGGGCCAGTGATCAAGACACGTGCATCGGTGGGTGCTACTTTCTCAATCATTGTTTTAATTTCTTCTAGTGCGACCGAGTTTCCAATCATTTCATACTTGCCAGAAACTTTCCTTTTTAAAGATCGGGTTTCTCTTACCAAACTATTTTTATCAAGCGCATTGCGCACGGTGATGAGAAGGCGATTGAGGTCGGGTGGCTTTTGCAAAAAATCGTATGCTCCCATTTTTGTAGCATCCACAGCAAGCTCTGTAGTGCCGTGTGCAGATATCATCACAAAGGTAGTGGCGATGCCTTTCTCTTTTGCTTTTTGTAAGACCTCCATGCCATCCATCTTGGGCATCTTTATATCGCACAGTACAAGGTCGTACGATTCGCTTTCTAGTTTGGCCAAACCTTCTGCACCATCTTTTGCTTCTTCTACTTGCAGCCCCAGCTCTTTTTGATCTTTGAGAATATCTTTTAGTACCGCGCGGATGCTGGCTTCGTCTTCGATGAGTAGGACTTTAGGCATAATAAATTTAAGATGTGAGATGTAAGATGTGAGATTTAGGGTTTCAACTTATCGAAAAGTAAAATCTAAGATCTTACATCTAAAATCTAAAATGAAAAAAATGCAAGCCTATAAGCCGGGTTCTGTCGAGTCCTATCATTTATCTAGCCCTGACGTTGCCATCAGGATCCATCAGCCTACCCACCCCGATACCTGCTTTCGCAGATAAGAACGAGCCGCTCCGTTGATCGGGGCTTATTTGGCCTTTCAACCTGTAAGGTTTACCATGCGTTCGAAATCACTTTCGAGACCGGTGGGCTCTTACCCCACCTTTTCACCTTTTCCCTGCACCGACAAGCGGCACGGGGTAGTTTTATTTTCTGTGGCACTTTCTGTATCTGACTGTAAAGTCTGATCCTTCCCGTTAGGAAGTACAGAGCTCTATGTTGCCCGGACTTTCCTCCTCAACAAGTCGAGGCGATAAGACGGCTTGCATTGGTGCAAAGGTACGAGGGAATTTAGATTTTGTTGCCTTATATTAAAGCCTTTCTGCGCCAATAGGAAGCTCACCGTTAATTTTTTTGATCCCTGCACGCCTTGGCGCATTTCCTTACCGCACAGGCAAACTCACCCTAATCAAATTCAAAACCGCCATACTTGCCATTCTTATATTGATCGCTCGGTCTGAGGATATTTGTAACTTCTTTGTCACAGTTTGATGTTTGTCAGAATAGGCGATCCACACCATCCCCACAGGTTTTTCAGGTGTGGCACCACCTGGCCCAGCAATGCCGCTGGTGGCTACGCCAATGTCTGTATTGAACTTGGCACGCACAATGTTGGCCATTTCTATAATGGTTGGCTCGCTCACCGCTCCATATTTTTCCAATACTTCTGGTTTTACACCCAGTTGACGCATTTTTATTTCGTAGGCATAAGGCACCATGCTCCCTAAAAAATAATCGGAGCAGCCTGGCACACTTGTAATTAAATGAGAGAGATAACCACCTGTGCAACTCTCGGCCATCGAGAGTGTTAATTTTCTTTCGCGCAACATTTTTCCAATCGCCACTTCAATCGTTTCATCACCGTATCCATAAATATATTCGCCTGCCAAAGGCTTTAGTTTTGCGACCAGTTCTTCCATTTCATTTTCTAATTGATTAGAGGAATCTCCAAAACCAGTAAGTCGCAATTTCACATCACCTAAACTTGGCAAGTACGCTAGTTTGATATGCTCGGGCAATGCTTTTTCCCAGCTAGAAATCTTATCAGCCAAAAAAGATTCTCCTATGCCAATCGTGCGAATGACTTTATGATAAATAGTTGGCGTTTCAAATTTCTCTTTTAGTTTCGGGATCACTCGCTCCGTCATCATCCGCTTCATCTCGTGTGGCACACCCGGCATTGACATGAATACTTTATTATTTTTCTCAAACCACATACCAGGTGCGGTGCCAATGGGGTTAGTGATTTTAGTGCAACAGATTGGTAACTGAGCTTGTTGCTTGTTGGTATCTGTCATTTCGCGCCCGCGACTTTTAAAAAATGCTGTTACCTCTGCCAATGCCTCTTCGTGCAGTTGCATCTCGCAATTAAAATATTTTGCCAGCAACGGCTTGGTCAAGTCATCGCTGGTGGGGCCAAGCCCTCCTGTGATCAAAACAATGTCCGCTCTTTTTTCCGCTTCCGTGAAAGCGGTAAGAATTTCATCTTCTTGATCGCCCACAGTGGTCTTGCGAATCACCTTGATCCCCACTTTGTCCAACTCCACGCTCATCCATTGAGAATTCGTATCAACAATTTGTCCGTATAAAATTTCATCACCGATGGTGAGCAGCTCTGCAAGAATTTTTTTCATTAGTTAAAAATAGCTAGGCAAACAAAGAGAATATTTAAGGTAGTGTAGGTTAGTAAAATAGTTAGGAAGCCTCTTTTGTTCAACCTCAAACAAGCTTCCATTTTGCCTTGGTCGTGCAGGCGAATGCAATAGGCAGAAATAACCAACATGCTAAAGATGGCCAGAAATGTGATGGTATGTAACGTGTCAACTAATGTAAAGGTAGATGACTCGGGTAAAATAGAATCGATGATATATTTATTACCCACCGCAGCGAACAACCCTCCAACAGGCAATCCAAAACGCGGATCCAGTTCCCACGGCTTCGGGGCGAAACTGAGAAAGGCAATGAAGAAAGAAATGTACATGCCAATAAATATTTTCATGAACAAGCCCAGCGCATCGCGCTCAATATCCATTTCGATTAAGAAGGATGAAAACACTTGACTATCCTTGCCCTGGCGCGAATCACCAAAGCCTGTTTCATATTTATTTAGAGTTGTAGAAACCTTGAAATTTTTAATTTCCCAGCCATCTACTGCTTCCTCAGGATCAAATTTGCTCGACTTCACATCTGGTTTGAAGATCAAACTGGAAGTATCGTATTGCGAGTTTTCGATATGGACGCTCAAGTGTTGTTGATCGAATGGAAAATCCGTGACATTCCATTTTTCTTTCATGACCGTTTTCATTTTCATCATGACCCACGCCTTGCCATTCAAACTATCTTTTATAGGAAAAGCCTGCTCAACGGTTTTTGAATTGGGGATATCCAACTGCTGAGTAAAATCCAGTTGGGGGTTGCTGTAAAGAAACCAAATCCAAAAGCGCGCTGTATATTCCTTGTCATGGAAATTGATGTCGTGAATACTGATCACATAGGCACCCACTTTTACGGTATCGGGCTGTGCCATGCTGGTGTGGAGACAGAGAAACAAGAATACCCCTAGTAAGACTCGTTGCATCGGTTGGTGATTTTGGCTCACAAGATAGCCACAAGATGGCGAATGAAACAATCTCTCTTTACAAGCGGAAAATCCGTTTTCTTAAGCTAATTTTCCAGTTGAAAACCAAACTAAAATTCTATGCACAGCCTTTTGCTCGCCACCCACTCAGTCATTCGCTATTTCTTGTTGATTTTATTGTTGATCCTCATCGTTCGCTCACTCATGGGCTGGCTGAACAAATCGGCTTACTCAAAAATGGACGATAAGGTAAGCTTAGGCGTTTTCATACTCACGCACACGCAACTTTTGTTGGGGATTATTTTATTCTTCGTTAGCCCCATGGTGATTTTCAGCGGGGCATCTATGAAAGATTCCGTAGCACGCTATTGGTTGGTGGAGCATAACACGGGCATGATCATCGCCATTGTGCTGATCAGTATCGCGCGCATTTCACTAAAGAAAATGATTGATCCCGTAGCCAAGCACAAACGCATGTTCATTTTTAATTCTATTGCGTTGGCAATTATTGTTTTAATGATCGCGCAAAGCCATAGAGGATTTTTTGGAATTACTTATTGAAAATTTAAGATGTGAGATTTAAGAGGTGAGATTTGAGAACGCAGAGTCAGACGAACCTTCTCATTTCTAACTTCTAACTTCTGAATCCTATATTCTGACTTCTAACTTCTAACTTCTGACTTCTAAATTCTTTGTAAAATGAAATACAATATTTTAATTCTACTGTGTCTAGTAAGTTCTATTTTATATTCGCAAGAGATAAGCCCACGCTATGAGTTGGTGAAAATGAGCGACAACGTGAACACCCGGCACAATGAAGTGTCACCCGTTATCTCCCCCGATGGCAAAAGCCTTTACTATTTTGTCGCCAACCACCCTGAGAATACGTATGGCAAAGATGGCAGCCAAGATATTTGGGTTTCTGCGCTAGATGACAAAGGCGAATGGTCGAAGGCAAAACACTTGGGTTCCCCATTCAATCAAAACCGCTACAACCAAGTTTATAATTTCATGCCCGATGGCTCTCTTTTCATTCGCGGTGGGAGATCAAAAAATTCAAAGGGATTTTCTATTGTGAGTCTTTCAGGTAGTTGGAATGAACTGAAGGTGACAGATTTTGATGCGATGGACAAAGGCCAGTTCAATGGAGCCACCATTTCTGCCGATGGAAAACAGATCATCATGTATTTTGCCGAGAGAGAGAAAGATAAGTTCAGTGATTTGTATTTATCTTCTCAACAACCAGACGGACGTTTTTCCAAGCCAGTAAAACTAAAAATTAGTTCTGTGGCCGATGACTACGCGCCCTTTCTCTCGCCCGATCAAAAGACTTTATACTTTGCAAGCAATCGCTTTACAAAAGACCGCATAGGCCAAAGCGATATTTACAAAACCACTCGCCTGGATGACTCTTGGTCGAATTGGTCGGAGCCTGCAAACCTTGGTCGTGCGGTGAACACCGCTTCTGAGGATGCCTACTTCTCCATTGATGTTCACGGAAATATTTTCACAGCACGTGCGGGAGCTACAGTTGACGGAGGAAATTTTGATTTGCTGATCTTAAGACCGCGCAACATAAAAATCTTGTTGACGGGCATGGTGTATAGTCAAAAAACGCAACAACCGTTGGCTTCTGCCATTGAAGTAAAAATGAAAGATCAAAAACCTGTGAATTTAAAAGCTGGTTCAACAGGAAAATTTGAAACACGCATCTCCGAAGTGCCAGGCTACACTATCAGCGCAGCCACCGCGGGATACCTCCCTTACACACAAGATTTTAAAGTGCCAAAACTATTGCGCGACACAACTTTGCATCATGATATTTATTTAACTCCATTGGCAAAGCAGTTGACACTCGCTGGCGATGTGCTGGACAAGAAAACAAACAATCACGTACTCAACTCAAAAGTGGATATTGTGTTGAAGAGCGACCGAGCTGTAGATTACAAATTGAACAGCCCTGATGGAAAATTCCAACAAGACATTCCCGGGCTCGGTTGGTATTTGCTTTCCGCTTCAGCCGAAGGATACTTGAACGCAACGGACAGTGTGCAAGTCGATAACCCCGATGTCACTCCCGTGATCAAAAATATTTTCCTCATACCCATTGAAGTTGGCCTAACAGTGCGCTTAAAAAATATCTATTTTGATTTTGACAAGACCACCTTAAAATCTGAGTCGTTTGTGGAGTTGGATAAAGTGGTGGATTTCCTAAAACAAAACTCAAAAGTTTCGATTGAAATAGCGGGCCATACCGATAGCAAAGGTTCTGATACCTACAACGAAAATTTATCACAAGGTCGCTCACAGTCTGTGGTAGATTACATGGTGAGCCAAGGCATCGATGCTTTTCGATTGCAAGCGCAAGGCTATGGTGAAGCAAAGCCCATCGATAGCAACGAAACTGATGAAGGCCGCGCGAATAACAGGAGGGTGGAGTTTACGGTGTTGAAGATATAAGCAAGAAGAACATAGAATTTAGAATTGTTCGATGTCGAATTAAATATTTGCAATCATGAAAACATTATTTCTTATTTCGTTTGTTCTGGTATTCTCCGTAGCACAAGCTCAAGATACTTTGCACTTCTCTATACTATCTTCTGGGAAGCATACAGGCAAGCACTGGGTTTATAATAGCTCAGCCAATACCTATCAACTTTTTTATGAATTCAATGATCGGGGTCGTGGCCCAAGCCAAAGTATAGTCCTAAAAACAAATGATAACGGATTGCCCGTCTATCGCGAATTGATTGGCATAGATTATTACAAGGCTTCCGTAAAAGAAACATTTGAAATGAAAGACGGTACTGCCCGTTGGAAAAATAATATTGAACTAGGGGAAAAAGCAGTCAGTGCCTCAGTACTTTATTCCCCGATTCATTCCACCCCAGTGGAAATTGAATGGGCATTGCAAGCAGCCTTGAAAAACAAAGACCACAAAATTGATGTGTTGCCTTCTGGCTTTTTCCAAGCAAAGCATATTAAAAATCATAAGCTCACCATCAATGGCTTTGAAGAAGAGTTTGCACTTTATTCTTTTTCAGGATCGGGTGGACCTCCATCGCACGCTTGGTTTACACCAAAAAATAAATTCTTTGCTGCGGTCAGTGGTTGGAGCAGTGTCATCGCGAAAGGATATGAAGAGTTGGCCGATGAATTATACGATGCCCAAAAGATGGCAGAGCATGATTACTTTGAATTGCAAGCCGATCAATTTACTCAAAAATTAAAAGAGCCAATAGCTTTCATCAATGCCACTGTGTTTGATGCAGTCAAAGGAAAATATGTTACAGATCAAACAATAGTAACGGAAAATGGAAAAATCATTTCGCTTGGAAAATCAAAATCGATAAAAGTTCCTTCGCAAGCAAAAGTGGTTAACGCAAAGGGTAAAGTAGTAATGCCAGGCTTGTGGGATAACCATGCACACTATGACCCCACACAAGGATTGTATCATTTGGCGGGTGGGGTAACAAATATCAAAGACTTAGCCAACCGGTTCGACTTGCCTGAAACAAAAAAGAAAGTTGATGAAGACGAATTGTTGGGGCCTGATATTTCAATTATGTCGGGTTTCATAGATTTTGCTGGCCCGTTTGCCGGCCCCACGGGCAAAATTGTTAAAACTTTGGAAGAAGGGTTAGATGCTGTAAATTTTTATGCGGATAAAGGGTATCAACAAATTAAACTTTACAGCTCCATTCCAGTAGATTGGGTAAAGCCCTTGGCAGCCCAAGCGCACAAGCGAGGGATGAAAGTCTGTGGCCATGTGCCATCGTTTATGACAGCCACTCGCGCTGTTAATGACGGATACGATCAAATCATTCACATGAATATGATCATGCTCAATTTTTTGGGCGACACCGTTGATACGCGCTCGATGGGACGATTTAACAAAGTGGCACAGCGCGCAAAAAATATTGATTTAAACAGTGCTGCCACTAAGCAATTCATTCAATTACTTAAAAGCAAAAATATTGTTGTTGATCCTACTCTTGCCATTTTTGAAGGAATGTTTACCAATGATGAAGGTAAGTTGGCAAAGGGTTATGAATCTAGCCTTAATCAATTCCCGGCAGAGTTTCGTAGAGGATTATATACAGGAGGATTGCCTACCCGCAAAGGGCATGAGGCTGATTACAATCAATCGTTTGACAAGATGTTGAAAATGTTAAAGCTCATGTATGATAATGGGATCACCTTTGTGCCCGGCACGGATGATTTTCCGGGCTTTGCACTTCATAGGGAATTAGAATTGTATTCTAAAGCAGGAGTGCCAAACGCAAAAGTATTGCAAAGTGCCACATTGGTATCAGCACGAGTTGCAGGGCTTGAGAATGAATTAGGTTCTTTACAGGTTGGCAAAAAGGCTAACCTGATAGTGATTGATGGTGATCCGCTAAAAAATATGAGCGATATCCGCAAAGTAGAACTGGTGATGAAAAATGGAAACCTCTACGACCCCAAGGCACTTTACCAATCCTATGGATTTGGTTTTTGGAAGTGACGGCTTCTAGTTTTCTTCTTCCAGAATATTTTTTGCCTGTTCGGTATCCTTTTCAAAAATGTGCAGCCTCACACCAGGAAAAATATCATTGCGGAAAGGATAAAGACCTGTAAAATTTTCTTCTGTTAAAAAGCAGGGGACGCCATACGCATCCAACTTGGTTTTGGCAATGTTAGCCGCAATCACATTGTCGAAGGAGGTATAGATGATGATCTTTTCAGGTTCTTCCATTTTAACAAGATAAGAAAAATTAACACAATCAGAATTGTTAAGATACTGATTCTCTCTGCCATTCTTATCCTATATTGCGCGCAAAAACCAAAATACAAAAATGCTGTTTGACCAAGATACCAATACGTCTAAAGATTCCAGTAGGCCAGTTTTGCCAAAAGGCACTAACATGGATTGTGAAATTGGTTTCCTGTTCAATTTCGCATCGGGTAGATCAACTGGTTTTGACTTTGAGCCATTGCTCATTTATAAAAGCTCTAACTCGATAGAATACAAACGAATTTCTTTACAGTCGCAAAAAGCGTTGGCCTATCTACAACCTTTGGATGATTCGCTCTACAATGACTTTCTTCAATTCTCTGACGCCAAGATGTTGGCTTGGATGACCAGCACAGGAAATAAATTTATTCGTAATACAAATACTGGCTCATGGACGCATAGCTCTACGCGCGAACTAAAAAACATTCGCAAGCACTATGTGAATTTACTCCATAAAATTTGGCCTAAGCTGATCGAGCAACCCAATGTATTCATACTCAAGTCTGGCCGCTTTGATAATTACAAACAACAACCTGTTCAACTTAGAAAGCAACCTGTCAACATCCGTTTTTCCGTTGAACTGGAGCGTGATTCCATTGTACTCAAGTTGATTGTTTTAATAGATGGGCAACCCGCCAAAGTAATGCTTTGTAAAGGCATCTTATTTGAAAGAGACGATATACTTTACTTACCGACCAATGCCGAGTCACTCGCTCTCTTTGATCAGTTTTCCAAAGGGGATTTGAAATTTCCACTCTCCAGTAAAATGGAGGTGACGAAAAAGTACATCGTTCCCTTGTTGGGAAAGTATGAAGTAATTATTGATGAACGACTACACATTGAATTGGCCAGCCCCACATGCCATCCACGGGTGCGACTAAGCGAGCTAAACGAATCGAACTTAATGATTCGCGCAGAATTTAATTATGCCTCGGAATTTATCGAATACGATGAAGAGCTAAGCTTGGTGACCGAGCAAGATGACAATTTGAAAATTATTACACGTGACAAAACCGAAGAAAAGAAACTACACGAGTATCTGCGCACACAGCATCCTTCATTTGTAAACCAACGCAATAATCCCTACTACTACCTTCCCTTTGCCGATGTGATGAAAAAAGGTTGGTTCATTGGCATGATGCGCAAATTGCAAGAGCAGGGGTATGCCATTGCAGGATTACCCGAACTGAAAAAATTTCGATACACCACACACATACCAAAGTTTACGATAGCTGTCACTTCAAGTATCGATTGGTTTGATTTGAAAGTGACCGTGCAATGGGGCGATCAAGTAGTACCGTTGAAAGAAATACGTTTGGCCATACTCAATTGGCAAGACACTATCATGCTAGAAGATGGCACCCTCGGCCACATACCTGAAGAGTGGATAAAGCAATACAGCTTACTGCTGCGCACGGGCAAAGAAGAAAACGGAGTATTGAAGGTGAGTAAAGTTCACTTCACACTCCTCGATGATATTCTTGACAACCTCGATAGAGACTCAAAGCAGGAAATAGAAACACGCAAGCGAAAGCTATTTGAGTATGACACCATTCAAAAAGCACCACTGTCAACAGCGATTAGCGCAACGCTTCGTCCGTATCAGCAATCAGGTTTTCACTGGCTGCAAGCCTTAGATGATTTGGGTTGGGGCGGATGTTTGGCCGATGACATGGGATTGGGCAAGACATTGCAAACCATTTCATTTCTACAATTTCTAAAAGAGAAATATCCTGGAAGTACTCAGTTGGTGGTTTGCCCCACCTCGTTGATCTTTAACTGGGAAAGTGAATTGCAAAAATTTTGTCCTTCGCTAAAATACTATACGCATTACGGAACACAGCGCGAGTTGAAGGAAACGCACATAGAAGAGTATGATATTATACTTACCTCGTATGGAGTGGTGCGCAATGACTTGAGTGAATTGTCGAACGTATTATGGCAGTATATTATCTTAGATGAAAGCCAGGCGATTAAAAATCCTGATGCGCGTGTAACCAAAGCAGTCAATCAACTGCGATCTGTTAATCGCATTATCTTGAGTGGTACGCCAGTGCAAAACAATACATTCGATTTGTATTCTCAATTTAGTTTTCTCAACCCCGGCCTATTGGGCAATCGTGAATTCTTCAACCGCGAGTTTGCTACTCCTATTGATAAATTCGGAAGCAAAGAAAAAGCACAGCACCTGAAAAAACTCGTTTACCCGTTTACACTCAGGCGCACCAAAGAGCAAGTGGCCAAAGACCTTCCCGAAAAAACAGTAACCATACTCTGGTGCACCATGGAGGCAGCTCAACGCAAACTTTACAACGAATACCGTGATGGCTATAAGAAAAAATTATTAAAGAAAATAGATGAAGAAGGCATTGGCAAATCGGGATTGGATGTGTTGGAAGGATTGCTCAGGCTCAGGCAGATTTGCGATCACCCCGCGTTGATCAACACTACCGAAGAGATGCAGGATAGCTCAGTAAAAATTAATGAGCTAACGCGTGAAGTGAAAGAAAATGCAGGTAATCATAAATTGCTCATCTTCTCACAATTCACGCAAATGCTCCATCTCATCCAAACAGAATTTGATAAAGCGGGCATCAACTATTGTTACCTAGATGGCAGCACGCCATTGAACAAACGAAAAGAGCAAGTGGCGAAATTTCAGGAAGATGAAAATGTAAAAGCATTTCTTATCTCGCTCAAGGCAGGAGGCGTAGGCCTTAACCTCACCACTGCCGACTATGTTTACATTGTAGATCCGTGGTGGAACCCAGCCGTAGAGCAGCAAGCCATCGATCGTGCGCACCGCATTGGGCAAAAGAGAAACGTATTTGCTTACAAAATGATATGCAAAGACAGCGTGGAAGAAAAAATCATTCAACTACAAGAGCGAAAACAGGCACTGGCCGATGACCTTATACAAGAAGACGCAGGTTTTGTAAAAGCGCTTTCGCGTGCAGATGTGGAGTTTTTGTTTGGGTGATTCCATACAGAACCCCTTTTTTGCAAAAATGGAATCCGATTCCATTTTTTACATTTTCTTACAAAAATGGAATCCAACTCCATTTTTTACATATCTTTACAAAAATGGAATTGATATGGTCAATCGATTAATACTATCAGAAGCAGAGCATGCACTTACGCAATTTAGGGCACTGTGCTTAACAGGACCAAGGCAAAGCGGCAAAACCACGCTAAGTAAACTACTATTTAAGGGTAAACCTTATGTGAATTTTGAAAACCCCGATGTGCAACATGAAGCGGAGCAACACCCAAGAGCATTTTTAAAGAAGTACCACACGGGTGCCATATTTGATGAAGTGCAAAGAGTGCCATCTATTTTCAGATACTTGCAAGAAATATTAGATACCAATACCAAGCGGGGGCAGTTTATCCTCACGGGCTCTAATAATTTTTTGTTACAAGAGCAGGTTTCACAATCGCTGGCGGGCAGGGCAGGTTATCTTTCATTGTTACCGTTTAGCTATGCTGAATTAGTGAATGCAAAACGGGCAGTAAAAGATGTAAATACACACATCCTTACAGGCGGCTATCCTGAAATATGGAACGAAAAATTGGTTCCAGGAATTTGGCTTAACAGCTATGTGCAAACATACGTGCAAAGAGATGTGAGGCTGCTACGAAACATCACTAACCTAGCAGCGTTTAACCGCTTTATTTATTTGTGTGCTAATTATGCGGGCCAAATCCTTAACCGCGATGAGCTGGCCAAGCAAACAGGTGTAGATACAAAAACAATTCTTGCGTGGCTTGGTCTATTGGAAAACAGTTACATTATTTATTTGCTGCAGCCTTGGCATACGAATATGAACAAGCGGATTGTAAAAAGCCCCAAGCTTTATTTTTATGATACGGGCTTGCTATGCCAGCTACTTGGCATGAAGAGCATAGTGGCCTTGAAAAAAAGTGAATCGTATGGGAGCATTTTTGAAAATTGGGTATTAACAGAGATAAAAAAGAACAGCTTCAATGCAGGTATCAATGGAGGAATGTATTATTTCAGGGATAGTGTAGGCAACGAAGTGGATCTTATTATTGAAAGAGATGGAGAGACTCAAGCCGTGGAAATAAAAGCGGGGTCTAAGGTAAACAATAACATGCTTCGTGGGTTGCAGTACTGGCAAAGGAATCAACCCAGAAGCCAATGTGTTTTATTACATGGCGGCAATACAAATGAAATAATAACAGAGCGAATGAGTGTAGTGCCGTGGACTGAGGTTGCAAATATGTTATGAGAAGATGCAATTTGGATTCAAAAGAACCCCAACCACTAACTCGCTTTTGTAAATATAGAAGAAGCGATTTTTTTAAATATATTAGATTGCTTTTAGAGAGGCACAATCTGCGGCAGGGATAGAAGCGGAAATCCTTTTTGCCCTCTGAGCGAAAGCAGCATGGGCAAAAAGATTGTAGCGGATAGCCCGGCTGCCGCCCAAAAAATAATTAAAATACTTTTGTAACATCTGTAAACCCTTGCCGTCTAGCTCTTGAAACGATGAATAGCGAAGTCTTTGAAACCCGGGTGTTGCCTACGAAGAACAAGCTTTTTCGGTTTGCTTTCAGGCTTTTGGGCAGCAGCGAGGAGGCCAAGGATGTGGTGCAGGAGGTGATGATTAAAGTGTGGAACGGGCGTGAGCAGATGGGCGCGATTGACAACATGGAGGCTTGGTGTATGCGCATTACCAAGAATCTTTCGCTCGACCGCCTTCGCTCTAAGCAACGCAGAACCACCGACCCGATGCAAGAAGGTTTTGAAGTGCGGCAGGAGAGTATGACACCTTATGAAAAAACGGAAATACATGAAAGTATGCAACGGGTAAATGAACTGATTGAAGCACTGCCCGAAAAGCAACGGCAGGTGATGCACCTTCGAGACATTGAAGGGTATAGCTACAACGAGATTTGTGAAATTCTGGAACTGGACATGAGCCAGGTAAAAGTGAATTTGTTTAGGGCGCGAAATTTTGTGCGGGAACGATTGGTAAAATTAAATGCGTATGGACTCTAACGAAATAAAAGCGCTACTAGAAAAGTATTGGAACTGCGAGACATCGCTGGAAGAGGAGCAACAATTGCGCACTTACTTTCGTGGCGAAGTGCCGCCAGCAATGAACGAGGCAGCCGAACTCTTCCGCTACTTTGAGCAACAGCAGAAGGTAATGGTAAGCGGCAAGGATTTTGATGCGGAGGTGAAAAAGAAAATCAAGGAGCATCGGCCTGCGGGGAAATCGGTGAAGATGTATTTTAATTATGCGCGGATTGCCGCAGGTGTGTTGGTGATGGTGGCGGCTGGTTACTTTGTGAGGCTGGAGGTGAGGAAAGCATATCCACCCGAAATGGAAGATACATTTAGCGACCCACGAGTAGCGCTGGAAGAAACGAAGAAAGCGCTGATGATGATCTCTAACAGTTTTAACAAGGCACACAAAGAGGCGGCAAAGATTGAGATGTTTAATGAAGCAGAGGAGAAAATAAAAGGAAAGCCAGTAGAAGAAAAAAAAGTGAATATTTAAAGTAGGACTTAAAAACGAATTGAAAATTTTAAATTATAATGTTATGAAAAAGGCAATGTTGGTAATGGTGATGGTAGTGATGGTGGTAGTAGCGAATGCGCAGAGTACTGTGATTTCAAAATTCTTTAGCAAATATGATGGCGATGAGACGTTCAGTCAAGTGACAATCAGCGGTAAAATGTTTAGCATGATGGCTAACTTGGATGGCGACACGCCAGAGGCGAAAAGTATGATTTCAGCGATCAGCAAAATCAGAGGATTGAAAATTTTAAAGAAAAGTGAAGCGCGTAACTCTCGCGAGCTTTATAAAGAAGCGATGGCGATGATTCCTACAAACGAATTTGAGGAATTGATGACTGTACGTGACAAAGACAAAGACATGAAATTTTACACCAAGGAAGCGGGTGGCAAAATAAGTGAGCTGGTAATGGTAATGGGTGGCAATGACGAGTTTTTAGTAATGTCGCTCTTTGGCGAGATTGACTTGAAGGAGATGGGCAAGATTGGTAAGTCGGTAAACATTGATGGCTTACAAAACCTTGATAAAATAAAAGACAAGGATAAAGATAAGAACAAGAAGAACTAATCTTTAAATTGTGCATCGCCCATGTCGAAAGTAATAAATCGGCACGGGTGATTTTTTTGTTTTATATTTTTTAGTGTGAGGCCAGTGTCATCATTTGTGTAGTCATATTTTGAACCACATAGAAACATAGTTACATAGGCGTTCGCATAGATTTAGCTATGTGCGTATTTCTGTGTTTCTATTGTGCCTATGTGGTTCAACTACCGAAGACAGCACAACTCCACAGTAATTAAAATAAAACTATTTTTTATAACTAAGTTGCATCCTCTCCGTTGAAGAGCGTAACCATTACTAAAATGAAAATCCTTCTAATATTTCTTTTGATGATCCCGTTGGTCGGGATTTCGCAAACACAAACTACAATAGCCTTAGATAAAAAGTACGAGGGTCTCTCTTTGTATTTTTATAAGAATACGTTGAAGATGCTCAACCAAAAGGATGACAAGAATTTTGATGAGTTGATCAAGGACATTGAAAAGATGCGCTTTTTGATGATCGACAAAGCAAAGAATAAATTTGAGAAATTAGAATACACTACGTTGAAAGGTGGATACAAAGCAGAAGCCTACGAGGAAGTGATGACGGGCCGCTTTGACGGAAGGAACTTTGATGTGTTTGTAAAGGAAGTGAATGGCACCGTGAAAGGCACGGTGATAGTGGCCAGCGATTCGTCTAGCCTGTATGTGTTGGACATATTGGGCAAAGTGGCGTTGAACAAAGCAACCTCACTATTTAACACACTTGATAGCAGCACCGATATTGGAAAAAGGGTGAAGGATTTTGTGAGCAGTGACGAAGACAAAAAGAAAAGAAAGAAGAAGGAGATGGAAGAGGATAATGACGAAGAGGAAACCAAAAAGAATTAATTGTGGAAACAGTTTTATCCATTCATAAGCTGACCAAAAACTTTGGAAAGCTATGTGCCGTCAACCAACTTGACTTAGAAGTAAAGCGTGGCCAAGTGTTTGGAATGCTCGGCCCCAACGGTAGTGGCAAGACTACTACACTCGGTATGTTGATGGGCGTTACCAATCCTACTTCGGGAAGTTTCACTTGGTTTGGTGAGGAGGCCACACACTTGACGAGAAAGAAAATTGGTGCGGTGCTGGAGCATCCCATCTTCTACCCGTACCTAAGCGGACAAAAAAATTTAGAGTTGAATGCGCTGATCAAAGGAGCTGACCCCAACAATATTGCCAAAGTGTTGGATTTGGTGGAGTTAAGCTCACGCAAAGATGATAAGTACAAAACGTATTCTCTGGGCATGAAGCAACGCCTCGCCATTGCCTCTGCTTTGGTGAGTGACCCGATTATTTTGATTTTAGATGAACCCACGAACGGACTGGATCCGATGGGTATTGCAGAAATCCGAGAAATAGTAAAACGCATTGCTGCAGATGGTAAAACAATTATTTTAGCAAGTCACTTGTTGGATGAAGTGCAAAAAGTTTGTACGCACTTTGCCGTACTTCGCAAAGGCAAGCTAATGCACAGTGGCCCTGTGGATGATGTAGGAAAAGGGGAGGAGACTGTGGAAGTGATGGCCTATCATGATGATCTAGCGATTCTTTTGCAAGAGTTCATGGGCAGTGCTACTATCAAAAAGGAAAATGGGTTTTATCAAGTGATGATGAAGGACGGATTCCATAGTCAAGACTTGAATAAATTTTTGTTCGACAAAGGCATTGTTACCTCGCATTTGATAACCAAGAAGAAAACATTGGAGAAACAGTTTTTAGAAATATTAGCGGAAGCACATTGAGTGTTGAGAACGAATAAAATAAACAGTAGGCAAACGCAATAGGCAATCACTGGCTCCTAATTTCCAACTTCCATTTCTCAAATCTAACATCTCAAATCTAACATCTCAAATCACACATCTTAAATCTCCCCATGCTTCACCTACTAAAAATCGACTTAAAGAAAATGACCAGCTACCGCACCTTCTGGGTCATTTGTGGCTTATATTTTATCACGCTGGGTTTTACTACTGCCAGCGGTATGGAGATTTTAAAGTGGATCGCTAGTAAGTTTCAAGACTTTGGGTCAGAAATAAACATCAATCGCATCCCCCTCTATCACTTCCCAGATATTTGGCAAAACCTGATCTGGATCAGCGGACTATTTAAATTGGTGTTGGCGGTAATGGTAGTGATTTCGATTACCAATGAATATCAATACCGCACTTTAAGGCAAAATATCATTGACGGCATGAGCCGCTGGGAGTTTGTGTTATCGAAAGTATTGACAAATGTGCTGTTGAGTTTGATGAGCGTTGGTATGCTGCTTTTGATTGCTGGCATTACAGGATTGATTTATACACCAGAACTGGCATGGGCAGATATTTTTGTGGGGGGGGAGTTTTTAGTTGCTTACTTTTTGGAGGTCTTTGCCTTTCTATCGTATGCGTTAATGTTGGGTGTTTTTATTCAACGCTCGGGGTTGACCATTGTAGTGCTGATGTTGTCGCACATGATCGAGGCAATCATTAAAGTAAATCTCTTCCGCGAAAGCCTAAATCCCAGCATTGGTTGGTTGAAACAATTTTTTCCTCTGGAGTCAATCACCAATTTAGTACCGCTGCCATTTGCGCGTTATGCGTTTCAAGAGATACAAGATTATGTGAGCCTCACCGCAGTGGCCATCGCTTTGGGTTGGACTTTCCTTTTCAATTATTTCAGTTATCTCAAATTGAAAAAGGCAGATATTTAGTCTAATCAGTTTAAGTTGAAATTATCCAGGAGATAAAATTTGATTTTTTGAATCGAGGCAAAGATGATTACTTTGCACGATGCAAACCAATCATATTGAACTCATTGGCCTCGTGGCAGGCGGACTTACCACGATTTCATTTCTTCCCCAAGTAATCAAAACATGGAAAAGCAAATCAGCCAAAGATTTGTCGCTGGTGATGTTCACGCTTTTTTGTTTGGGGATAGTGTTGTGGTTGATCTATGGATTACTGATCCATTCTTTGCCTGTGATACTTTCTAATGCGTTTACTCTGATTTTATCTTCGATGATTTTATTTTTCAAATTGAAGTTTAAGAATTGAGGAAGAGACGCATTAAACTGAGAAAGTTAAGGATCACGAAAAAAACGCAGTTGTCTCTGGTTATCGAGATCAACTGCGTTTTTTCTATCTGTGAAATTGATTTACTGCTCCGCCCCCTTCTTCTCAACAATCTGCTGCATCGCAGCCTCTTTGCTCAACTTACCCGAAGAGTAATCTTTCAATACGTTGCTCTTAACGGAAAGTTCGATAGAAGACGGTATGCCACAATCAACGCAACGAGTTAGTTTGATATTCAAAATTAAGCTTTCTTCGTCCTTCAAGCTCTTCAATGTGCGGCCATATTCCAGCATATCTTCTTTGATGCTTTTGGTGAACAGTGGATACAACTCTTTCACTTTTTTATCGCGTGTAGCTTGATCAACTTCTTCCAAGCTTACGGTGGGCATATTCCAAAAATCGCCCTCGCGCTGATTACCAGAATAGACTTGCATGTAGTAGATCACTCCGTAATCTTTTAGACGCTCGTAGTAGGTATTGTCTTGAGTGAAATAAGTTTTAGAAAGATCGCTGCGATACAAGCGGTTGAAGATGCTCGCCAACAATTCTAAATCAGGTTGAACTTCGTTGTCCATTTCACTATTGACTACTTTCAATTTGTTCATCAACTGATCGCGCGTCAACTTGTTTTGTTTGTATTGTGCAATGTCTCCCTTGTTAGCTTCTATCGTAATTAAATTGGAGTTTGTTTGATTATTGAATTGACCAAACCACATCCGTTCTCCTTCACCACGGTTTGTCACTACTATTCTTTCTGTAGGAGCAAGTTGCCCAATCAGGTCACCGTAGTCTGCTAAAAATTCTTTGATAGCCTTGATGGTCTTTTGATTTGACTCCTCCTTCAAACTATCGCGATTGATTTTACCCTTTTTTGTTCGAGAAGATTTTGCCGTGCCAACGACTCCCACTGATTTATTTTTCTTAACTTGGTCTGATGCCACTCTTGCTCCATCTTCTTCAGGACGAGTATCAATAATGGTAACCCCACCTGAACTGCCATTGCTGATTGAATACGAACCATTGTCATTACTATATGTTTGGAAAAAACTGCCAGGCTGCCCGTCCATTAATACATCCGCAGGCCCATCAAAATTTTGAAACCAAAATGCTGATTGCATATTGGGGATTGTAAATGTCACTCCATACCCCGAGCGATAATTCCCTTGCACCTCAATGGGAAAAAAAGAACGCTTATCAAACTGCTGCTTGAGCATGGTGCTAAGGATATTCTCCGCCACCTCAATATCACGCTCCATACGCTGCTCATCAAACTTGCCCTGTGCAAAAGTTCCGAATGAAATCAAAACCATTGCCACCATCATCACTGTTCTTTCTATTGCTTTCATATTCTTTTATATTTTAATGTTTTTTCTTTTTTACAACAAAGTCACTAAAGTTTTATTCTGACTTCTGAATTCTAACTTCTGAATTCTTCTCAGTAGCTATTCTTATTCTTACTACTTGGGTTTGAAATAATATTCGCTATCAACTGCTCTGTCTCCTGCTTAAACTGATCCGTATTTTTCTCAATGCTGCTCACCCGTGTTTGAAACAACATCATGTCCTGTTTGCGTTGCTCTTTTAGGTACTGCGAAAAATCCACCAACAAACTCTCTGTGTACTTCTTTTGATCAGCGGCTGAGAGTTGAAAATAATTCTTCATCAATTTCAAGTTCTCGTTTTGCAAGCTCGCCACAAACCCACGCACCTGCTCTTGCGATGCATCCGCTGCGCCCTTCATCAACGCATCAATTTTTTTAGAGTTCTGATCTAAATTCTGCTTAATCGATTGGCTTAGCCGTTTTTGATCTTCCGACCAGCTTGAGGTAACCACTTCGTTGTTGTTCGCCAAAGATAACTGAATCATCTCCTTCACTTTTTCTTCAGTCAGCGATGGTTGAATCATTTCTTTCACCGCCTCGCGCTTTCCACCAAAACTGATTTTCAATTCGCCACCAGAGTAATTGATCTCCGTGCCAAGAAACTTTCCTGCCACCATCAAGAAGAGCAGCGAGGCCGCAATGCTCATCACCGTTTTAAAATAACTCGATTGCCATAACGGTTTCACATTCGCATCGTCCATAAAAATAGGTGGCGCAATCACTTCCTTGTCTTGCACCTGCGCTAAAATATCGCGCGCATTGCCCAGCCCTTGAAGTTTTTTTAATTCTTCGGGGTGCTGTTGCAAATACAGTTGCACCTTTTCAGTTTCAGCGGCATCTAGCTCACCATATAGGTAAGCCATCAATGTGCCTTCGTCCGGTTTATAGTTCATAACCAATTGTTTCTTTTGTAATCTTTCTCCTCTCCAAAATCTTTTTCAACCCATCCAGCCCATAATACATGCGGCTCTTCACTGTGTTCTCCGATACATTCAGCGTCTCGGCAATCTCGCGGAACTTCAATCCCTCGTACTCCTTCATGATCACCACCTCGCGCTGCTCCACACTCAACTCCATCAAGCAATTCTGCAGTAAGTCTGATAGTTCCGATTGCCGCAGTTGTCGCTCAGGGTTTTCACTTCTGTGGTGGCTTTCCTCCCAGCGATAACTCTCTTCGCCTTCTCCTGGCCGCAAGTCATCCAGCGACATTGCCCTGTTCGTTTTTTTCTTGCGCGCTTCCTCCCTACAATAATTTACAGCAATGGTATATATCCACGATTTAAATCGCCCCACCTCTTGAAGCCCCGCAATGTTTTTGTGCATACTGATAAATGTTTTCTGCGACACCTCCATGGCCAAGTCGTGGTCGAAGAAGAACTTGTAACTGAAATTATAGATGCGCTTGTACCAGAGCTGCACCAGCTTGCCTTGGGCATTCTTGTCCCCTTCGCGCGCCCTTACAATCAGGGAATCAGCATGCATCATAGCACTATCGAGTAGAGTTTCGGCCACAAAATCCTAGGTTTCGGGTTATCCAGCTGGTTTATGCTATAAAGATGGTGGATTGCGGGGAATAGTTTTAGGTCTTCAATAATTTTGTTCCAGGTTTCCAGTTGCTGGTTACAGGTAACTGGGAATTGAAACCAGTAACCATTATGCGGCCTGCCACTCGAGGCGAGGTGGCACCGCGCTATCCGCTGCAAGTCCTCGTTCCGCTAGGCGCTTCACTCCGGGCTTTCCGCTTCTATCGCTGGCCGATGCCGGTTCGTAGTTTTGCCTTGACAATTGGTTTTGCATTCCAAATAATTTCGTAAAGCGAGCCTTAGATTTACGAAAGTTTCACTTATGGAGTTTCGTATATTTACGAGTTGGCAGTAATTGCGCAAAAAAGAGATGAGTTACAATATAGATTGGCTAACAGACAAGTTTGACAGAGGAGAAACAATCAAATATATTTTCTTCTGGGGACACACAAACAAAGACAATCAAGAGGTTGGTAGGTTCGTATTCAGTCAATGGTTTTATTCACCATTTATAGTTGACGAAATTGAATACAAGACAACAGAGCACTGGATGATGGCTCATAAAGCAAAACTATTTGGTGACAACAAAGCGTTTGAAGCAATAGTAAAAGCCGACAAGCCCGGAGAAGTAAAAGAAATTGGACGACAAATAAGAGGATTTGATGAGATAAAATGGAACGACAAAAAATTTGAAATTGTAAAGACTGGAAACATTCATAAGTTTAATCAGAACAAAAAACTAAAAGACTTCTTAATTGGTACGGCTGACAGAGTTATTGTTGAGGCAAGTCCTACCGACACAATTTGGGGAATTGGATTAACCCAAGACTCAAACATGGTGGAGAATCCTTACACTTGGAGAGGCTTGAACTTATTGGGTTTCGCACTAATGGAGACAAGAGATTTCTTAAAATATTAAATGTGTAAATGTGAAACTAACCCCTCCATCGAAAGACTAGCGATTAAACTTCTCCAAAAAAAGAATTAAGATGTACACGCTCACCGACAAATCCCAATTTCAGGCTTATGCAATTATGCAAGGCAAACATAAACTTGCGGCCGTGGACTTGGAAATAATGGAATGGATTTCAAAACAATTTGGTGTGAAGGCGTTGGATTTTTATTGCGAGACGAGGGAGGCTTCAAAAGACTTACCGCAACAACTTGTTCACGTGATCCTAGAAACAGTTGAAGATGTTAAACAGATACAAGCTAAGCACGCTGATCATGCGGTGATCACCGAACGATTTTTGAAGTATTTCAAATCAGTACATCTGGAAAATCCTATACGTGATCCTTTGAAGAGTAATGTTCTTTCTTTTGAAACCAATCCATTCCCTCAAATCATTGTTACCTATAGGCCTTTTAAGGCAGTTAAAATGGAGATTCTGCAAGAAATGCTGAACGATGAAAAACGCGCTATTCTAAAAACATTTGAAAGCGTGTGGACTATATCGCAGGCTGTCATTTTCTACTACACCAATGCGCAGGTAAAAGAAAATCTGGCGAATGGTACTTCAGCAAAAATCAGTGAAGCGTTGGGACAGGCAGCTGAAAAGTATGGATTTGATCCAGGCTCCCCGTATCGCTTTGATAGCAAGGAAATCTTCGATCGCGACTACCAAAGCAATTGGTATTATTATTGGAAATAGGAAACTGATAGTTGAAAACCTAAAACAAAATAATGAAGCTAAAACTCCCCGTGGTTGTCCTTGCCATGCTTAAGAAACGGGGCGGCACTATGGATGCCGGGCTTCGTGCCACTCGAGCGCGTTTAATAAAAACCTGCGAGGATCACAAGTATCCACCTCATACCTCAGTGATTGCTTTTGAAGCGGCCTTTGGTGGCTTGATAATTCCTGATGAGCTCAAGCAGAAAAAGGGTGAACCCTGTTGGCTTTTTGGTACCCATGCGTGCCTTACAACGGGTGGTCACATGGCTCCTCGTGGTGGCAGCAAAGCGCGCAAGCTTGTGCCCGTAGTGTACTCTCCTAACGACATCATTTACTACCTCGATGAACAAGGCAGGGGCTATGCGGAAGATACCATTGAGGATCCTTCGGCCACGTTTTATGCCGATAACGGTACATCGCTCGTTTGCCGTATCGTATTCAATGATGCATTATTTTCCCGCGAGGAGACATCGTTGGATTTACCAGGATTGCAGGGAGAAGAATTATCCAAGCGTCTTTCTCTCACCTTGGTCACCGAAGCAAGTGGTAAGGATCTCCGTTTTTTCAGTGACGCTAAAGGTGATGTGCTGGTAGTCGAGGAGATCAAAGCCAAGCGAACACGATTTGCAAGTGCTACCAAGAAGCAACTCAAACTGGTGAAGCAACCTGTCGCCTCAAACAAACCAGCTCCGGAACTGATTCCATTTCTAGGTAAAGCAAGTGTGCGCATGGTCTCTGAGCAATGCGCGTCACTGCCAGAATTTTTTGAACACTTGCCAGATCTAAGAGAGTTGGACGTGAGCATCAATCGTCTAACTACTTTGCCCGAATCATTGTGGCGAGCCACCCAATTGACCAATCTTGATCTCAGCTTCAATCCACTGAAGGCACTACCAGATGGGATTGGCAACATGAAATCGCTGACCTCGTTGTCACTACGCAGGTGCCTAATAAAGACACTCCCCGATGCACTTGCTGGTGCAAAAAATATTACCTCGCTCATCGTAACTGAGTGCGA
This sequence comes from Cyclobacteriaceae bacterium, assembly GCA_046155095.1. GTDB lineage: Bacteria > Bacteroidota > Bacteroidia > Cytophagales > Cyclobacteriaceae > ELB16-189. Next base: position 52,388 of record JBJXEB010000006.1, on the reverse strand, counting down.
AGAGCTGGATGTAGATGCGGCACTGCTTGTGATTGCCAAACTGCCAAAACTTCAGAAGCTTTGGCTACCGCTGTCGCGTTCACTCACATCACTGTCGCCACTTGCTCAACTGCCGCTGAAATCGCTGTACCTCAACGGTACTTACGTTCAGCGTCCCAGCCGCTTGCCTGCTGGGTTCGGTCAGTTGAAAAAATTAACAGACCTTCGTATTGAGTATGCCGATGACATCGCCCAATTGCCTGAGGCGCCAGAGGACGTGCAGGCGTTACGGCTTCTCTTTTCCAAGCGCTTCAGCGATGACGACATACGTAAAAGCGCTCTCAAGCAGCCCGAGAAGCTATACCTGCGCGCCTTTGCTGGTACGCTGTAAGCTTCCTAGAATATAATGTTCCATCTGTAAATCTCAGACTCCTTTTCAATACATAGAAATTAATAAATGGAATGGAAATACTTGCAGCCCACAACCAAAGCTGATCAATAAGAGCGCTTCGTTTAGCGTTTTAACGAAATAGGAATTTCCACAAAGTACCCTTCAATCGTTTCCCCTACCTACCTCAATTCGCGATTCGCGAATTGTTTGAAACCTACCCACAGTAAGTATCTTTGCTGCCCATGAAGAAACTCATCTCCCTCCTCATCCGCTACGTCCCCCGCAGATACCTCCAACTTTTTAGCGGAGTGGGCTTGAAGGCACTCGGCATTTTTTATAGTGGCAACAAAGTAGAATGCCCAATCTGCAATAGCCACTACCGCCAGTTTTTACCGTATGGCAGAATCAACCCACGGCCAAATGCCCTTTGCCCAAATTGTTTAAGTTTAGAAAGACACCGATTGATTTGGCTGTACTTAAAAGAGAAGACCAACTTCTTTTCTGCGAAATTAAAAGTTTTGCATATAGCTCCCGAGCCTTGCTTCATGAAGCGTTTTGAAAAGCAGCATGGCGAAGACTACATCACTGCTGATATAGAATCTCCATTAGCCAAAGTAAAAATGGATATCCATCAAATCCCTTTCGGGGAAAATCATTTTGATGTGGTACTCTGCAACCACGTACTTGAGCATGTACAAGACGATATCAAGGCCATGAGCGAGATCAAGCGAGTGCTGAAACCTGGAGGCTGGGCAATCCTTCAAGTGCCGTTCTTTTCACCTGTGCCGGATGTAACCTTTGAAGACAACTCCATCACCGATCCGCGTGAGCGCGAAAAGATTTTTGGCCAAGATGATCATGTCCGCATGTTTGGCAAAGATTATGCGAAGCGGATTGAACGGAGTGGACTGAAGGCAGAGGAAAATGATTTTGCTAAATCGCAATCTGAAAGATTTGGAGTTCAGAGAGCAGAGATTATTTATTTGGGGAAAAAGGCCTAACCTATAATTTCTTAGGCGGCTGATTACTCACAGTTACTGTAGCTGCTAAAACCCCTCGCACTTTTTCCCACTTATCAAAACTGCTCTTACGAGTGTAGCATTTATAAATTTTCTTTGCAGCTTCATTTCCAGCTATACCAATAAAAGTACCTGGCAGATCAATCCCACTCAATCCTAGTCGGTTACGCACTTGTTTTTTACCTTCAAAAATCACCGTGTCAACTTTCAACCGGTTAGGATGTTTTCTCATAAACTCTTGAAAACCAGTTGCAATCAGTTCTCTATCCTTTTTAGTGAGGATGCGCTCAAACGCTACAAAGAAAGGTTTGGTGACAAGAAATTGAAGTTCTGAAAAATCAAATATTACCCAACCATTTTTCATGGAAGATTCAACCACTATGCTTTTTTTGAGAAGGTCTTCGCCTGGGCAATGGGTCACGCTATCAATGGAGTATAGCCTAACTCTTAGTTTGAAGGAAGGCAAATTGTTTCTAAAAATCCGGATTCGCGCACTTTTCAAATAAACAGGAAACGAAAGATCTTTTTGAATGGGGTTTACATTTTCTATTAACAGTGCCGTTGCCGAACCAGCATACACCGTATCCGTTTCCAATGTTCCCCCTCTCGATTTTTTATTTCCTAATTCAAAAAATTTATTCTTCTCCTTTTTTGAAGTAACGGTCACTTCGTTCAGTTCAGTGATCTGTTCTTCTAAATAGATGGTTAAATCTCGATTGAAAAATGATTGAATGGCGAGATTCTTCTTCGCGAAGCCAATGGCAGATAAGCGCAAGGTGTCTTTCAGATTTACATCAGGTACTTGCAAAGAAAACGAGCCATCCTCATTCGATATTGTGCCAATGCCCGTGTTTACAATTCCAATATTGGCGTAGGCAATTGGCTTTTTGGTATATTGGTCTACTACTTTCCCCTTAATTGAAATTTGACTGTATGCAAAATGGAAAGTTAGAAAGAAGGCTAAACTGAGTCGAAACATCTTGGCTTTATGCTCAGATGCGATGAAGAGTAGAATAGTTTGATATAAAAAAAGAAGGCACAAAAACTTGGCGTCTTTGTGCCCCTGCCTACCGTTAAGGTAGGTTCATAGAAAAAATTTTAAAAAATTACTTCGGCAACTTATCCAACACCTCCATCACCTCCATCACATGCTGGCGACTGGTTTCCAACAATGCTTTCTCCTCGCTGTTCAAATCCAACTCAATCACTTTTTCAATGCCGTTCTTTCCAAGAATTACAGGAACACCTAAATAACAATTTTTGATTCCGTACTCGCCATCCAACTGCATACAAACCGGAAATACCCTGCGCTGGTCTTTCACAATCGCCTCTACCATTTGTGCTGCAGCCGAGCCCGGTGCATACCAAGCTGAAGTGCCCATGAGTTTTACCAACTCGCCACCGCCTACTTTGGTGCGCTCGATGATGGCATTCAATTTATCTTTGGCAATCAATTCGGTTACAGGAATGCCCGCCACTGTTGTATATCTAGGAAGAGGCACCATGGTATCGCCATGGCCGCCCAACAAAATTGCTTGAATATCTTTTGGCGAAACATTTAATGCCTCAGCTAAAAATGCACGGTAACGAGCTGTGTCCAAAATACCAGCCATGCCCATCACGCGCGTGCGCGGAAATTTAGAAGTGATGTGCGCTTGGTAAGTCATTACATCCAGTGGGTTTGATACCACAATGATGATAGCGTTGGGCGAATGCTTCACCACATTTTCAGTCACTGATTTTACAATGCCTGCGTTGGTGCCGATCAAATCATCGCGCGTCATGCCCGGCTTACGCGGCAGGCCAGAAGTTATCACCACTACATCAGAGCCTGTGGTTTTTGTATAATCGTTGGTAGAACCAATGGTGCGACTATCGTACAAATCAATCGGTGCTTTCTGCCAGATGTCCAATGCCTTGCCTTCAGCAAAGCCTTCACGAATGTCCACCAACACAATTTCATTGGCAATTTCTTTGTATGCCAGCACATCGGCACAAGTGGCACCTACGTTTCCGGCACCTACAACGGTTATTTTCATAGTGATAAGGTTTAGTCTTTTTTAATTAGGGCGCGAAGTTATCAATGGAACATTCAAAAGAAAAGGTATTGTCAAAAATTAGATGCTGGAATTTAGCCTTTTATCCTAGGCTGATCTTGATTACCCGTTTTGTTTTGTCCGTCACTTTAAACCGATCATCCAGCCGGTGGCCAACTACCCACACAATCTCTCCATTACATTCTAACACAGTAAGCGAATCCTTGTCGGCCAACGATATTTTTTCGTCAATTAAAAAATCACTTATTTTCTTGCGGTTTTTCATCCCTAGCGGAAAGAAGAAATCGCCCGCTCTCCATTTCCGCCATATAAGCGCAGATTGGACTAAGCCTTCATCAACGGTCGCCTGATTTTTATCCGCTATTGGCAAGCCCGTGTAGTCAGCTATCTCTAGTGTTAATTTTTTATTTCCTAAAGAAACCTCTTGCCGATCAGATTCAAAACTCACCTCCATCCAATTTTCCTCATGCTTGACCAAAACAAGATTTTCCCGATCAACAATCAATTCATGAGTCCCCGAAGAAAATCGTTTGCCCGATTGTCCGCTCAATGCTTTGATGATGTTCCCGCTCTGATCGAAATTAAAACCATAACTCTTTATAACTTCCCACAACATTAACGCATTCGCTCCGCCTACTCCCTTCTTATCCAACATTATTTTGTCTCCTTCTATTTTCTGATGCCTCTGTTTCCATTCTTCTACCGAAACGGAAATGATCTCACTAGCTCCCTGCAATTTGTAAATCGTTTCTTGCATCGTTTTTTCCAGTGAAGGATTGATCTCTTTCAACTTCGGCACTATTCGATGCCTAATGAAATTGCGTTGATAATCATCCGATTCATTGCTCTCATCTTCGCGCCAAGCGATGCCTTCTTCGGCTGCATAGTTTTCTATTTCCTGTCTCGTGGCAAATAGCAGCGGCCTGATTATTTTTTTATTTTGAATGGGGATGCCCATCAGTCCCTCAATGCCCACACCCTTTGTTAAGTTCAGCAAAATAGTTTCGATCGAGTCATTCAAGTGGTGTGCAGTAGCCAAGCGATCGAACCCTTCTCTTTGTAACAACTCATCAAACCACGCATAGCGCAATTCGCGCGCGGCCATTTGTATGGACAACCCCTTTTCGCTGGCATAATTGTTGGTATCAAAGCGATGGCTATAAAACGCAACATCCCATTGGTGGCACTTTCTCCTTACAAAATTTTCGTCCTCGTCCGACTCCACACCTCGCAGTTGAAAGTTGCAGTGCGCCACGGCCATGGAATAGTCCGCTTGGTGGAACAACTTCAGCATCACCATCGAATCCATTCCGCCACTAACGGCCAAAAGAATTTTATCGGTAGTTTTGCACCACTTTTGAATATGAACTTGAAACGGTTGAAGCACCCACAAATGTAGAGCGAGATGAACGAATTGCAGACATGTGTGGAACAGTTTTATAAAAAATTGGGCGGCCCCCCGATAAAAATCGGGGCCGGGCTATCCGTTACAAGTCCGGCCGACACACAAACCCATCACGCTTCGGGCTTTCCACTACTATCCCTGGCCGATGGAACCTCGAAGATAGTGCTACCAACAAAATTTATCTCCCCGCAGAGTCTCTCGCTTGTTTCCTCGCAGAGTCTCCCGTTTCGGGGACTCTGCACAAACAGGAGCAGATGGTGCGCAGAGTCCCGAGGCGGAGACTCTGCGAAGAAGAAGACTGTAGCCATGTCCCAAAAGTCCCCTTTGTCCCATGTGCCTATTTGGTTGACAAAAAATACCACTTACTTTTTACTTGCCCTGCTAATTTTCTTATTGTTTTCCACCACCACCTTCTCCCAAAAAAAAGTAAAACTAAAAAACGCCACCACCGCCTACGGCAGCATGAAAGATGGCGAACGCTTCGATCGCCTAGTAGGCAACGTAATCTTCGAGCAAAACGCCACCACCATTTACTGCGACTCCGCCCATTTCTTCCGCTCCAAAAATATGCTCGATGCCTTCGGTCACGTGCACATCACCGAAGGCGACTCGGTGGACATCACCGCCCTCGGTCTTTCTTATGATGGCAACACGAAGGTCGCGAAACTCAGAAAAAACGTTGTCTTCATCAAGAAAGGTATCGCACGACTCTACACCGATTTTTTGGATTATTACCGAATCAAAAATGAAGCCCGCTATTTCAACGGTGGTAAATTGATAGACACCACCAACACCCTTACCAGTTGGAAGGGTTACTACGACATCCCAGTCAACGTGGCCTCCTTCAAAACCAATGTAGTGGGCGTAAACCCCGACTACACGCTTACATCCGATACACTTCAGTACAATTCCAAGACCCGCGTCATTTACTTTCGCGATACTACTTTGGTGAAAGGAAAGGATGGAAAAAATGCACTTTATAAAAACGGTACTTACAACACGGTTCAAAAACTTTCGCTGTTAGAAAAAGGTGAGTTTGAAACTCCTTCCTACAAAATGCGTGGCGATCAAAACTTCTTAGACGATGTGAAGAAGTACTACACCTCCAAAGGCAATGTATCCATGACTTCCAAACAAGAGAAGATGACCATCTATGGCGATGATGGCTTCTACGATAAGAAGCGGGGCATCTCGAAAGTATATGGCAATGCCTACGTTACTAAAGTGGATGATGAGGGCGATACGCTCTTTCTTGCGGCTGATACATTGGTTTCTATTGAGAACGTAGACCCAAAGAAAAAACGCCTCTTGGCCTACAACCACGTAAAGATTTTCAAGACCAACATGCAAGGCTCTGCCGATTCATTGGCGTACGTCTCTTCTGACTCCACACTTTATTTGTACACCGATCCAATCTTATGGTCAGATGGAAACCAAATGACAGCCGACTCAATTCGGGTCTTGCTCAAAAATAAAAAGATTGACAGGATTTACATGATCGCCAATTCGTTTGTGATCTCCCAAGATTCCATGCAGAATTTCAACCAGATCAAAGGCCGAAAGATGACCGCTTATTTTGATGGCAAGAACATCAGCCACGTGATCGTGCAAGGCAACGGAGAGAGTTTGTATTACGCCCTTGAAGAGAAAGACATAATAAAAACTGATAGCTTGATTGTGAAGCTGATGATCACCATGGGCATGAACAAGATGATCTGTAGTAACATGCGCATCAATTTTGTGAAAGGCAAGGTCAATAACGTTAGTTTCTACATCAAGCCAGATGCCCAGTTGATACCCATCCACGAACTGAAAAAAGAAGACCGCACGCTCAAAGGATTTGCGTGGCGCAGAAAGGAACGTCCGTTGAAAAGTGAAGTAGAAAGGAAGAGGGAAAAGTTGGCAGTAGACAGCCCGCCTGTTGGACGGACAGGTAAGCAGTAGGCAAAGCGCGAGTTAGCGAATCGATCTTGTTTTCAAATTAGCCATACTTTGCTGTTGCCTTACTTTCAAATCATGTTTGAACATGAAACCCTCAATCGTCCTTCTCTTACGGCTTAAGAGTCAATTCCGAGCAAAAAGTTTGAGGTAACGATTTGATAATACCAGATATTGCTCGATAAACAAACTTTTTTACTGCCTATTTGTAGATTGTGATAAATTTTTTATTAATTTTCACTTGAATTAGTCTGCCTTCATGAAACAGCTTGTTATTATTTGTTTCTTTTTACTTGCTGGAAGGCAAGCATGGTCGCAGCACTTTGAAGTTCTAGAAGGCCCCGATAGCTATCAAACTTCGTTCAATCAACTCCTCCGCATTCCTATTCGCATCAAGAACAATACGGATAAAGCCCAGTTTTATATCATCAGAAAAGTAAAGGGCGAAATGGGCAATACCCAAAAGGGCTATTTCTGCTTCAATAATCATTGCTTAGATGCAGGCATGGAGGAGTTTTCCAAAAAGGTAGAACCAGGCGAAACGTTGCAAGACTTTTTTTACACATTGGAAAGTGGCATCGAATCCTCGCAATCGCACATCAAATTTGAAATTTTTCCGAAAGGCAATCCACATGATGTGATGGATAAATCAGTTAGTATTTCGGTTGAAGAAAAGCCAGGCAGGTCATATATTTTCCAGTCCAAAGAAATTACTATTCAAGATATCTATCCTAATCCAGTCCAAGATCAAGCATTTATCGATTATAAAATCCATACCGAATCGGCAAAAGCGAAAATCACGCTACACAATATCCTAGGTAAACCGATGGGCGATCATGAACTCTCTTTCTCAGAAACAAGGCTCAAAATACAAGTCGATGACCTTGTTCCTGGTGTTTATTTCTATACAGTGTATCTCAATAGCAACGGCATTCTCACCAGAAAGCTGATTGTCAGAAAATAGTAGCCACTTTTTCCCGTTTTAGATCATCATAGCGTAAGAAAGCCGACATTGAAAATTTCGGCTGGTGTCTTATATTTGCAGGCTATTTTAATTAGAAACCTTGATTTCAAGCATTTTTAACCGTCTTCAACTAAAAAGCAGGGCCTATTCCATATTGGGGTTGGTCTTTCTTATCATTTTCACGACTTCCTGTAGCCGTTTTCGTAGGATTGAAAAGAGCGATGACTGGAAAGTAAAGTACCAAGCAGGCCTTAAATACTACGAAAAGAAGGACTATTATCGCACCGCCATCTTGTTTGAGCAGATTTTGCCCATTGTAAGGGGCTTGCCCGAAGGCGAGAAAGTGGAGTTTTACCTCGCTTACTGCCAGTATTACGAAAAAACATATTTGTTGGCATCCAACCAGTTCAAGACATTCTTTGAAAACTATGGACGCAGTCAGTTGGCAGAAGAAGCGTATTTCATGTATGCCTACTCGCTGTATGTAGCTTCGCCAGCCGAAAACTTAGATCAAAAAAGTAGCATTGAAGCGATGGGGGCTATGCAGACGTATGTGAATCAATTTCCCGATAGTAAGTTTGCGGATAGAGCGAATGAAGTAATTGCTGCTTCGCAAAAGAAGCTAGAGAAGAAAGGATTTGAAGGAGCGAAACAATATTTAAAACTCAAATACTATCAGGCTGCAGTAGTGTCGTTTGAAAATTTTAAAAAGAGTTTCCCCGATTCTCAGTATATGGAAGAGCTCACGTATTTGAAATTGCTAGCTCAATATAAACTTGCCAATCAAAGCATTTATTCAAAACAAAAAGATCGTTTTTCGGCTACCGTTGATTATTACAAAGAGTTAGTAGACAATTACCCGAAAAGCGAATATCTAAAAGAGGCGCAGCGATACTATACTGAAAGCCTCGATCAACTCAATAAATTAAAAACTAAAAAATCCTAAATGAAAACAACTGCCACTCAACCCTCCATCATCACACGCGATGTAGACAAGATTTACACGCCTACTGGCAACATGTACGAATCGGTAGTGGTGATTTCCAAGCGCGCGCGCCAAATCGCTATCAATATCAAAGAAGAGTTGAATACCAAATTGGCTGACTTTGCCACCACGGTTGATAACTTGGAAGAAGTTTTTGAAAACCGCGAGCAAATCGAGATTTCAAAATTCTATGAGCGTATGCCCAAGCCAACTTCAACAGCCATTGAAGAATTTTTGGATGGCAAACTTCGCCACCGCATGCGTGAAGCTGGTGTGGAAGAGGAAGTAAAATCAGAGATCTAAAATTTTAGATATAAGATTTTGATTTTTGATTTGAAAGTGCTTCTCTCTATGCTTGTATTTCTATGTATCTATGTGCCTATGTGGTTCAAGAGATAGTGTACAAAATTGATGACCCCTAAAGGCTAAGTCTAATGCTAAGCGGAAAGAAAATTATTGTCGGGGTAAGTGGCAGCATTGCCGCGTATAAATCTGCAATACTAGTCCGCTTGTTGGTAAAGGCTGGTGCCGAAGTGAAAGTGATCATGACTGCTTCTGCCAAAGAATTTATCACACCACTCACACTCTCTACGCTTTCCAAAAATCCCGTTCTATCAGAATTTGTAAACGATGCCCAAGGTTCTTGGAACAACCATGTTGACCTTGGACTGTGGGCAGATGCTTTTGTGATCGCGCCAGCTAGCGCCAATACCCTTGGCAAAATGGCCAACGGACTTTGTGATAATTTATTGATTGGGGTTTATCTCTCTGCGCGATGCCCAATCTTCTTTGCGCCCGCAATGGATTTGGATATGCTCCAACATCCTTCTGTAAAAAATAATATTGAGAAATTAACTAGTTGGGGAAACCATCAGATTAATCCAAACTATGGAGAGTTGGCCAGTGGGTTGATTGGCAATGGTCGTATGGCCGAGCCAGAAGAGATTGTTGTCTTTCTTGAAAATCATTTTGCAAAAGGAAAAAAATTAATTGGTAAGAAGGCCTTGGTAACTGCTGGCCCTACTCACGAGGCATTGGATCCCGTTCGGTTTATTGGAAATAACTCAAGCGGCAAAATGGGTTTTGCCATCGCAGAGGAATTGGCCAACCAAGGAGCAGAAGTGGAGTTGATTTCTGGCCCGACACATCTTTTAATGGATCATGCGGGTGTTAAATTGACTCGTGTGGTTTCCGCAGAGGAAATGTTTGCAGTCTGTTCATCTAAATTTGCTTCCTCTAATATCACGGTGCTTTCTGCAGCAGTAGCTGATTACAAACCAGCCAACAAGGCAGATCAAAAAATAAAAAAGTCGAGCGACCAGATGACAGTGGAGCTAACAAAGACACATGACATCGCTGCGGAGTTGGGCAAATTGAAAAAGAACGGCCAATTGATTGTGGGCTTTGCATTGGAGACTGAAAACGAAAAAGCCAATGCCGAGAAGAAAATTATCTCTAAGAATTTTGATTTGATAGTCCTTAATTCATTAAACGACAAAGGCGCGGGCTTTGGCCACGATACCAATAAAATCGCCATTATCGATAAAAATGGAGGGACTAAAGAATTTAACTTGAAATCAAAGAAAGAAGTAGCAAAAGATATCGTTAATGCTATTGTAGATGCGAGCGTTTAAGATTTTGCGGGAGATTAGGCTACAGGCTGCTGGCTTCAAGCTTCAGGCTGTGAGCGGTTTATTTATTCTCGTGTTTTTTGCAACACCTGCGCTTAGTCAAGAACTCAATTGCAAAGTCACTATCAACGCAGATCAAATTCAAACTTCAGATCGCACCGTGTTCAAAGACATGGAGCGTGCCATTGCCAACTTCCTTAACACGCGCAAGTGGACGGGCGACACGTATAAAATTAACGAGCGCATCAACTGCGGAATTTTCCTTAACATCAGCAAGATGCCTTCCATTGGTGTATTCAGTGCCAGTGCACAGATCACCGTGGCACGCCCCGTTTACAATTCCAACTACGAATCTGTGTTGTTGAACTTTGCTGACCGCGATTGGGAATTTGAATACATCGAATCGCAGCCAATGGAATACAATGATAATTCTTATATCAATAATCTTACTTCCATGCTGGCCTTTTACGCCTATATCATCTTGGCGATGGACTATGATTCGTTTGGTGAGTTGGGTGGCAATCCGTATGTGCAAAAAGCATTGATAGTGGCGAACAATGCGCAGTCATCCAATCGCCCAGGTTGGGCAGCATTGGGCAGCACCCGCAGCCGCTATTCTTTATTGGCCGACCTCAACAATCCGCAGATGGCAGATTTGCGCAAGAACACCTACAACTACCATCGCCTGGCACTTGATACTTTTGAGAAAGACCCAGACCAGAGCCGGAGCAAGATTTTAGAAGCGTTGAAAAATGTAAAGAAAGTTTGGACGATTTATCCGAGTTCTATTTTGGTTATTTCTTTTTTCGATACGAAGTCCACTGAGTTGGCAAAAGTATTCTCAGAGGGCAGCCTGAACGTAAGGCGCGAAGCCTACGATATCCTCACCGCGCTAGACCCCAAGCGGAACGTATATCAGAGTATTATTTCGAATTGATTTGAAGTAGCTTGGAGCTTATCCCGCCTTTTTTGGCGGGACTACTATCCCTTGCCGAAATGAGGTTTTCAAACAATCTTGATTTCTGCTATCTCAACCTTTGACAAACAATTACTATTTTTGTTTTTCTCTGTCCATGCTACTTCACCTCACCATAAAAAATTACGCCCTCATTCGCCAGTTGGAGATTCGTCCATCGGCTAACTTGAATGTGATCACTGGCGAGACAGGCGCGGGCAAGTCCATCATGTTGGGCGCAGTGGGGCTGTTGCTCGGCAACCGAGCAGATGCCAAAACGCTGTGGGACGAAAATGAAAAATGTGTGGTGGAGGGTGTGTTTGATGTAGCAGCCTATCGATTGAAAAGTATTTTTGAATCGGCTGATTTAGATTACCAAGATCAAACTGTTTTTAGAAGGGAGATCAGCCCAGGTGGCAAGAGCCGCGCCTTCATCAATGATACGCCTGTTAATTTGGATGTGATGCGCAACATTGGCAGTCGCCTGATGGATGTTCATTCGCAACACGAAACATTGGAGTTGGGCAGTCGCGTGTTTCAATTAGAGTTGATTGATGCATACTCTTCCAATCATAAAATAAAAGATGTTTATCAATCTGCATGGAAGAATTTTAGTCGGGCGAAAACAGATTATGAATCGTTGCTAAAAGAATCTGTTGAGCTAAAGCAGGAATCAGATTTTGTAAAATTTCAGTTGGATGAATTATCTAAAGCTACCTTGATTGCGGGCGAGCAAGAAAAGTTGGAATCGGAACTAACAGTGATGGAACATGCGGAGGAGATCAAGACACAACTTAATTTGATTATCGGTCAATTGAGCCAATCAGAGTTTGCGGTAAGCCCCGCTTTGGCTGTGGTACGCAATCAACTTCATTCTATTTCTTCGTATTCAGCAGATTACCAAAAACTATATGAGCGATTGGAAAGTGTGCGCATTGAGCTAGATGATATTTTAAGCGGGGTAGAGCGAGAGGAAGAAAAAGTAGAGTTTGACCCGAAGCGAACGGAAGAAACCAAAGATCGGTTAAGTGTGATCTATCAACTCATGCAGAAGCACAGGATGAAAGACATTAGCGAGCTGTTAGCATTGCAAGAATCACTGCAAGTAAAGTCTGATAAGACCGCTAACGTTGATGAAGCACTTCGCGCTGCGAAAGCTTCCTTTGCAAAATCGGAAGCGGAACTAAAAGTAAAAGGGGAGGAGTTGAGCAAATCGCGGCAAAAGGTTTTCAATCCACTTTGCAAACAAATTGTGCAGCTTCTTGTGGACTTAGGTATTCCTAATGCGTTGTTGAAAATTGAACATGAAGCAATTGCACCTTCTTCTACTGGTGCAGATAACATCGAGCTTCTCTTTAGTGCCAATAAAGGAATTGCTCCCAAGCCATTGGCGCAAGTAGCCTCAGGTGGAGAATTTTCTCGTGTGATGTTTAGCATCAAGTATGTGATGGCTGAAAAGACTGCATTGCCAACTTTAATTTTAGATGAGATCGACAGTGGCATTTCGGGCGAGATTGCCATTCAGCTTGGCAAGATGATGAAGGAGATGGCGCAGCGCCATCAATTGATTACCATCAGTCACCTCCCACAAATTGCCGCCAAAGGTGACAGCCACTATTTTGTTTACAAAGACAACAGTTCTAAAAAAACCGTGAGCCTCATCAAAGAACTTACTGCCACCGAGCGCGTGGACGAAATAGCAAAGATGATTGCAGGTGCGAAGCCTTCTGCTTTGGCGATTGAGAATGCGAGGGAAATGATGGGGAGATAGACCAATATCCTGTTAGCGGTAATCTTTCTGTCGTTACTTTTTTATTGGCAAACTATTTGCAAAACGCACTAAATGCATGTGTATCGTAATAAAAAGGTCGTATCGAACTTATTTTTCCATCTCGTAATTCAAAATGTTCTGATATGGGCATTGTTATTTGCTCGCCTGATTTTTTGGACTTGCATTTTATGATAAAATAGATGTCGACCTTATTGGTTGATTCATTGATAAAATAGTCTGGCTCCTTTTCGATTTGCAAATCAAAATAGGTGGCGGCCTTGCCAAACATTTTCATTAGTTCCTCAAAACCTTTGTAGATACCTCCATAGGGTAAACCTTCTGCTTGGTAATAAACAAAATCATCGGAGAGAATTTTTTGTATGGTTGCAAAATCTTGCTTTTTAAAAAGGCTTTCATAATAAGTTTTCACCAAAGAGATAGTTAGCTCTTTCGTTGCATTTCTGTCGAGCCCCCAAAAGCCTATTAGTTTTGTGATTTTACCATCGCCATTAATTTCTACATAGTCTCTGCCATCAAGATGGAAGTTTTTCTCTTTATTTATAATCGTCCACGACCAAGTGTGGTAGTTGCTAAATGAAAGAACAGGGTTGCCTATTAAGATACTATTGGGTAAGTTTTTTCTAAATTTCTGAATCATGTTGTTCAATTCAACAGGCCCCTTTGCGAATGCGGCACCATCGTGGTAGGTACTTTTGTCAAGCCAAAAAGTTTTAATTTGTTGTAAGCGAGTAGCGCTATCTGGCTCCGCCCAAACTTTTTCGTATGATCTTATAGCCGCAGGTGTTGAAGCGTCAAACTGAGCAAGCACGGATTGGGAATTGAAAATCCAAATAAGCGTAAAGCAACTTAAGCGAAAGAGGTTGGTCATGTTGAAACTGATTTTAAATGTTTAAAAATTCTATATGGTGAAAAAAATTATCAGTTCAGTGTACTCATCTATATCCTGGATGCCCAGTTTAATTACTGCCAACCTCTAAATATACGCAAGTTTCGGGTTTGTAAAACCCTAGGCATTTGAGCCAATACGGGTCAGTATCCTCACCTTTATTTTTTGTAGCAGATTTTTTCGTACAAGATAAACTACGTACTGGCATCGGCCAGCGATAGTAGAGGAAAGCCCACAGCGATCCCGATAGCTATCGGGAGAGCGAGGACTTGCAGCGGATAGCGCGGTGCCACCTCGCTTCGAGTGGCAGGCCGCCAACTATTTCCCCAAAACCATCTAGCAAAAAACCCTTGAATTTGTTGGGAATAATTTCCTACTTTGTTTTGGAAAGGTTAGGTCTTTTGGAGACGTGGCCTGTAATCAATCATCAACATTTTTCTTTTGTACTATGAACATTTTTGTAGCTCGCTTAAATTTTAAAACCAGGCACGAAGACCTGGAGGCTGCTTTTGCAAAATTTGGGCAGGTAACGTCAGCAAAGATTGTGAAAGACCGAGACACGGGCCGCTCGAAGGGATTTGGTTTTGTAGAGATGGCCAACGAGGAGGAGGCGAACAAGGCCATTGCCGCGCTTAACGAAACAGAGTTGGATGGCCGCGCCATTGTGGTGAAAGTGGCTAACGCGAAAACGGAATAGATTTGAGATGTGAGATGTGAGATGTGAGATGTGAGATGTAAGATGTAAGATTTAAGATCTAGGATTTAGGATTGAATAAAGAGCGGAGGTGCGCCTTTGCTCTTCTTATTTTTTACAATAGTGATGTTGGTTCTGATGTTGGTTCGTGGGGACAAGAACCAAGGGGTGGTTACTAAACATTTGAAATGGAAGAATCATCTAATTTTTCGGCAAAGAAAATAGGCTTCGTGGGAGGGCCGCTGCTTTTTGCTCTTTCTTTATTTTTAATAGACCCGAATTTTATTTCGCCTGGCGCTAACAAAGTGTTGGGCCTCGCGATTTGGATTATCGTTTGGTGGATTACCGAGGCCGTGCCGATTTCGATCACGGCTTTTTTGCCGTTGGTGTTGTTCCCTTTCATGGGTGTGATGAAGATGAGCGAGGCGGCTGCGCCTTATGCGAACCCGATTGTGTTTCTTTTCATGGGTGGATTTTTGATTGCACTCGCATTGGAGAAACATCGGCTGCATGAGCGCATCGCGCTGAACTTGGTGAAGGTGACGGGCACCTCGGGCAATGGAATTATTTTGGGTTTCATGTTGGCTACGGCTTTCATCAGTATGTGGATTAGCAACACGGCCACGGCCATGATGATGTTGCCCATTGCTGTATCGGTGATCAATTTGTTGAAGAGTGATCCAAAAAGTTCCAATGAAGATTTGCCGAAAGGTGAAAAGAATTTTGCCATCGGCTTGATGCTGATGGTGGGTTATGCTTCGAGCATTGGTGGCATTGCAACCATTATTGGCACTCCACCCAATGTAGTGTTTGCAGGATTGCTCGATCAATTCTACCATCGTAAGCTTGATTTTGGAAAATGGATGTTGGTGGGGTTGCCGTTGATGACACTAATCCTGATTGCCGCATACATTATCATTACCAAAATCCTTTTCCCCAACGGTATAAAGAAAGTGCGCGGCTCTGATCAGTTGATCAATGGAAAACTTCATCAGCTAGGTAAACTAAGAAGAGAAGAAAAATTTGTGATGGCTATTTTTGTAGTCACTTGTTTGCTATGGGTATTTCAGCAGCCTATCAATTTACTTTTCGGTAAAGATGTATTGAACGATACGAATGTAGCGATGACAGGGGGACTGTTAATGTTTGTAGTTCCCGTTGACTGGCGCAAGATGCAGTTCATTCTGCAATGGCAAGACACAGAGAAAATGGCGTGGGGGATTTTGTTTTTGTTTGGTGGAGGTTTGTGTTTGGCGCAGGGGCTTTCCAACGCGGGCATCATTCAAGTGGTGGGTGCAAAAATAGCCGAGCAAAGTTCTTCTACGCAGTGGTTGATTTTTGGGTTGATCACGGCTTCGGTTTTTATTACGGAGTTGATGAGCAACGTGGCATTGGTTCAAATATTTATTCCCGTTGTTTTTGGTATTGCTAATAGCTTGGGTGTCGATCCACTTTTATTGGGCATGCCTGTAACGATTGGCGCGAGCATGGCTTTTATGTTTCCTGTGGCCACTCCGCCTAATGCCATTGTATTCTCTAGCGGCCACATGAAAGTGAAACACATGATGAAGGCTGGCATACTGCTCAATATTGTTTCTATTATTTTGATTTACCTCGCTTCGATGACGTTGATCAAATGGGTGTATGGGGGGTGATTCTCTACGTAGAAATTGGCCACAAGCCGCAGGCTACGTGCTACAAGCCGGTATACGGAACTTTGTAAGGTGTCCACGCCTCTAAAACAAACCCCGAAATATCAAAATGATATTTTGATATTTCGGGGTTTAAAATTATAATACCTCTACAGCTTCACTAAATATTTCTTTAAAAAATCTATCAGCGAACAGAACCTGATGCCTTGTCCGTTGGTATAGTCCTCGGATGCCGGAGTGATAACAAATCCTGTTTTGCATCTAAGATCTTCTAGGCCAATGTAAAACCCTTTTGAAAGTGTAGGTGCGTTACTAAATTTGATTTCGATACAAGCCACCACCTTGTTCCCTTTCTCAAGAACCACATCTGTCTCTGCGCCATCGTGTGTTCTGTAATAGTACATCCGCAAATGATCGGGCTTGGTGTTGAGTAGTTGCTCAATCACATATCCCTCCCATGAATTACCAACGAGCACGTTTGATTTCAAATCTTCTATATCGGCAAAGTGAGAGAGCCGATGCAAAACACCTGAATCCCTCAAATAAAGCTTGGGCGATTTGACCAATCTTTTTTTGGAGTTGTGTGAATAAGCGGGCAACCGATGAATAATGAATGCTCCTTCCAAAAAATCAAAGTACCGCACGGCTGTAGGGCCTGTGACACCCAATGACCGTGCGAAATTTTCTGACTGTAAAATGTTGCCATGAAAATGCGCGATCATCGTCCACATTTTTTGCATGGTGCTTTTGGTGAAGTTGATATTGTAAATCATGTTTAGATCTCTTTCCAAATAAGATTTAATAAAAAAATCTAACCACCGTATGGAACCATCGGCACGCTTTGCTAAATAGGAAGATGGAAAACCGCCCCTGAACCAATGTTTTTCTAACATAGGCTTACTGCCTGTTTCCAACAATGTAAAAGGTGATAACTCTACATATCCGATTCTTCCAGCCAGCGATTCGGAAACGCCTTTTATCAACTCTGGAGAGGCAGAGCCTGTCAGCAAAAAACGTCCAGGCACCCGTTTATCATCAATCAATGGCCGCAGTACCTGAAAGAGACTTGGCATAAATTGTACTTCGTCTATGATCACACACTTATCTGTATGTTGCGCCAAATACGACTCGGCATCTTGCAACTTGAGCCGATCGGCTGGCCGCTCTAAGTCCAAATAAAGAACAGGCTTCTTTACAGTTTGCGCCAACCGTTTCGCCAAAGTGGTTTTGCCTACTTGCCGTGGCCCCAATGCGCAAACCGCAGGAAACTGTTGGATCAACTGCTTTAATTGCTTTTCTATTTTCCGCTTGATCATGCTTCAAATGTAAATAAACAACCCCGAAATATCAAAATGTAATTTTGATATTTCGGGGTTGACGAATTGCTACTTTTATAAGAGTAAGAAGAGCTAGTTATGGAATAAACATCTTATTCTGCGCCAAGCAGCCACTCAACTGCCGATAGGTTTTCTTGATGGCGTCTAATGAATGATCTCCGTTCAGTGATTTGATGATACGGTCGGAGAGGGTTCCTTCTTTTAGAATGACTGATAACTCAGGCTTCCATTTTTCTAGAGCGGTATTGCCAGAGGCGATTAATTTATCAATAATCTTTTGCCAAGCTTCTCCTGCTGTGCAAGGTGACGAGATGCCAAAGGCAGTGAGGTATTCAATGGAATCAATTTGTGTTTGTTGGCCTTGCACAATGGCCTTATCAAAAATTTGAACCAATCCATCCGTTTTATATTTCATCTGCTCTGGCAATGAAATAAATTTTTCGTTCACCAAAGCTTTGATGGCTTCTATTACCAATTCAATAATGGCCATATCTGCCGAAGGGCATTCTTGAATATCCATCACACGGATTTCAATAGAACCTCGATCGAAGCGAGGGATTGCCCCTCGTGAGTTGACCCAAATAGGATTGAGTATGTTACCTGGATCATGTACAGAAATATCAGACTTGATTTTTTCATAAACTGAGTTAAGATAATTCCGTTTAGAAAAAATCGCCTCGGGTATTACCCTTCCCGTGATGGATGGTATTTTGGCTTGGTTCGTCTTATAAAAATTCAATCGGGTATCCAGTACGCCTGTCAGTTTACCATCTAAAATAGGTGAGCTGGCACATAATGCTGGCAAGATGGGTAAAATCAATCGAACAGCAGCATGTAGTTTGGCAAACTCTTCGTCATCGTAAAAAGGCAAGTTCAAATGTGTGCTTTGTAAGTTTGACCAGCCGTGACCTTTCGAGTTAAAAATTTTATCGTATAACTCGTACACCTCGTTGCTATCGTGCGGCCAGAGTTTGGTTTCTGTCAGCGGATCCATGAACGGATGCGCAGCCGTTGACATCAGCATGGCATTGTGCTTCTCTAAAATCGCATTGATGCGTTTGATATCATCCGCGAAAGCGTTTTCTAACGCATTGAAGTTTGACTCAGGGCGTGTAGATTTTAGCTCGATAACGTGTAGCACCAATTCATTCGACCACGTAACGATTCCATTTTCAAAATCGCTGCCGTACTGACCTAGTTCGTGTTTTAACAATTCATCTGTCACGGGCTTTACGGCCAAGGTATCTTTATCTACCAACATGTATTCCAGCTCTATGCCGAAGCCTTGGAACAAATGGATGCGTGTGGGTTGGTTCATTTCTCTGCTTTGATTTTACTCAAAAATACCTCCATTATGGTATCATACAATTTATCTTTCAATATTTTATCTTCAATGCCTGCGTCAATATTAGGGTTATCGTTGATCTCGATCACATAAAACTTATCGCCAATCTCTTTCATGTCCACCCCGTAGAGACCTTTGCCGATGAGTGAGGTAGCTTTGATAGCTGTTTTTAAAAGTCCTGAAGGCGCTTGATCAATGGGAATGCACTCCACTTCGCCATCGCGCGATTTCACTTTGTTAGCATTCCAGTTGATGATTTGCCAGTGTTTGGTGGCCATAAAATATTTGCATACGTAAAGCACTTGCCCATCAATGATGCCTATGCGCCAGTCAAAGGGCGTTGGCAAAAATTCTTGGGCGATCAGCAAATCCGATTTCTCAAACATGCTTTCTCTCACCTTTTTAAATTGCTCCAATGACTCGATTTTAAAAACGCCCTTGGAGAAAGCACCATCGGGTTGTTTTAAAATAAATGGAAAAGCCATTTTAGCAGGAAGCGATTCGCAGCTTTCTTCGGTGATCACAAATGACTTTGGTGTTAAAATTTTATGCGCGCTAAGCAATTCGTGCAAATAAACTTTGTTGGTGCATTTCAAGATCGACTGCGGATCATCCATTACCACCAAGCCCAGCGAAGCAGCTTTCTTGGCAAAGCGGAATGTATGATGGTTTACATTCGTGGTCTCTCGAATGAAGAGCGCATCATATTGGATGAGTTGGTCAAAATCATTTTTGGTAATGAACTCCGTATTGAAACCAGCTTCCAAGGCCGCTTTATAAAAACGCTTCAACGCACGATCATCCGAAGGTGGATTTTTGTCGTCTGGATTTACCAATATGGCAAGGTCATATTTCTTTTTATCTGGTTTGTAATCGCGTCTTCGATGCAGGTATTTTTCTAATGCCTGTACCAGTAATGGCTTATCCATCTCAGGCACTTCGTTGATGCTGATAGGCTTGATGGTATGCAACACCCATTTTTGTTTTCGCGCAAAAGATGCTCGCAAAGAAGGTGCTTGCACCAATTGAAAAAGCTGAAGAGCCAATTTATTGAGATGCTCAGATTGCGTAGTACCAAAATAAATATTAAACTCTATATGATTGTAAGGCTCACCTTTAAATGTATTCTGGATCAACTCGTCAAAATCTTGAGAGTCTTCGCGCAAAATGGACGGGAAACGAAAATCTTGAATGGTAGAAACACCTGGCAGCACCTTATGGCTACGTGCCTCAGCTAATAGCGAAACATAATACCCTTCGCTTTGGTATTGATAGGATTTGCAAAGGTTCAGTACTTTCAAATTTTTTACAGATTGATACACCTCTTCTGAAATATATTTCTCAGGCGTGATCACGTCAACATCCTCCAGATTGAATTTCCAGGTTTCAGGTTTCTCAACTACGATTAACTTGGGCATTGGGCATTAGGACTTAGGTATTGGGGATTAGGACTGAGGGTGCGGGTGGTTGATAACAGCCTGATGTATCTATATCCTTTCATTCTTAATTCACCATTCATTTACGAAACCATTTTTTCTTGTGATAAATCTCTTCGTCAAAGGCCTAAGCCCTAAGTCCCAAGTCCGAGTGACTTCAGGTTTTCTTTGGTTCAATGACAAGCAAATTCGCATCATACGTAACTATCCCCAACATGATACTATTGATAAGCCGATCAAAAGTTACGCTATAATGTTGACTTTTAAGCGGGTTCGCGTTCATCGGGTCGGCCAAGTAAACAATGTTCGTGGCCTCATCATAGCCATTGATAATTACAAAATGTCCAACGGGTTCGCCCTTGATGCTATCAAATTTATTGCTCGCTGGTATTTCCCGCTGTGTGCCGTAGAGATACGTAGCGCTCAACCCAGTAAGTATCGGTGTCGATTGCTTCAAATAATTTTTGATCAAGTGTTCATCCAACTCTGTTTGTTGCACAATGCCGCCCGCCTCAATAAATTTAATATACGCCTTCGAGGCTACTTGTAGTTTTTTGCTGCGGAACTTATACCGCATTTGTTTTTTCAAGTTCGCAATCATTTTGTTTTGCGAGAGTGAAAACCAAGTTGGGTCAAACACATTCAAGTTATACGTAAATATTTTCGCTTTGTACCCCTTCTGCAAAGCATGATTGCCCAGCATCACTGCCAATGTGCCACCGGTCTTCAAACTCTTCACCTCTTTCACTACATCCTTTAAGGAAATATCGTCATTATAGTATTGGTAAATCGAATGAAGGCACGTAGGGCCGCACGTGATGTCGTCTGGCTGTTCTTTAATATCGAAATTGAGAAAGAGGGCCTGGCGATGCGACATGTTACTTCAATAGTTTGGTGATCAGCAAATCAAAAACTTCCACCAAGATCAACACAATAATGATCCATTCTAAAATACTGCTCTCGCGCTGATGCGAAATCTCGCGGAATACACTCAAGTTATCTTCAATAATGCGCAGCGTATATTCAATCTCGCTAAAGCGCACACGCAAATCAAAATGCTTCATCAGCCCCTTGTGCAGTTTGTCCAAATACTCATCGTCCCACACTTGCTCGGGCGCATCAAAAATATAAATGTTATCGGCAATATCATTTTGTGTGCTCAGTGCTTTGCCAATAAACTTGATCATCTCCCTCCTGTTGATGCTCAACTTTCCTGTGCGCTCCAAGTGACGCGTGAACCCTTTTATTTCCGTCAGCAAATTTTCCGTTACATCATGATAATAATCCAACGCCACCGACTGCGCCAAGTTGAACATGGCAATGCGAATTACTTTTAAGTCTAAGCGATCTACAATCAATTGATCAAACTCAAACTCCAATTCACCTTCTTGCACACTGATCGTGTGATCATCGCGCAGCCAATTGTTGTTCGGATCTTTCAGGTACGGGTGAATGCTTTTTACTGCAATCTTAATTTCCTCTTCCGAGTGCCCCACAAAAACAATCACACCATAATTGAAATAATATTGATAGCGGTCGTTGCCAAAACTGTAAAGCAACTCCGTAGAAGTTTCTGAGGCCGTCTTCACTTCCAAGAATGCCTTAATGCTTTTGATGTCTAATTGGTTGGCCACCAGTAGGGCCGATAATTTCACTGTCTTTTCCATAGCCGTCTTTCAAAGTTAGCACGTTTTCTTTAACCACACACTTAAGGCTTGCCCTCCGTAGCTTTTTCAATCACCGAGCTTTACGAAGGCGGGGCAAAGGAATACGCTGGCGTTGCATCCACTAATGGCTCACTTCATCAAATTTTAATAGCTTTGTTAAAATATGGAACCAAAGGCAAAGATTGCAGTAGTAGACGACCACCAACTTTTCAGGTTTGGTATTACCGCCATTTTAAAAAGCGAGCCCTCGTTCATCTTGGTGGGCGAATATGCGCAAGCTGCCGATTTGCTTAAAGGCATGGAAGTGAATATGGCCAATATTATTATTACCGATTTATCACTTGGTAAGGAGAGTGGCCTAGACTTGATCAAGAAGATAAAAGCCCTTCACCCACGAATGCGAGTGCTGGTGATGACGATGCACAAAGATGAATTTCATATTTCCAATGCAGTGGAGAGTGGATGCGATGGGTATTTGTATAAAGATGATAAGCCCGAAGAAGTGATAGCTGCGGTAAAGGCGTTGATGAATGAGGAGAAATACTATTCGAAAGACGTATCGAATATTTTGATGAACCGCATTTACAATAATCCGCGCCACTCCACTCAACCATTTTTAACCCAAAAAGAAAAAGAAGTAGTGCATCACCTCATGAAAGGACTTTCTAGCAAAGAGATTGCCTCGCAAATGAATGTGAGCTCACGCACCGTAGAAGCACACCGCTATAATATCCTCAACAAGTTCGGCTTGCGCAGCGCGACAGAGTTGGTGAAATTGGTGGCAGAGCAGAAGATACAGTTTTAGTTTAAATGGTTTCTGGTTTCCAGTTCCTGGTTTCCGGTAACATGGAACTTGTAACCAGTTTGTTTAAAATAGCTCCTAAAAAAGTCCTAAGTCCTAACCCCCAACCCCCAACCCTTGAAACCCCAGCCCCAAGTTCTCTATATAGACGATGCCGCCTCCAATCTTTTTTTGGTGGAGTTGATTGCACAGGACCATAATATTGATTTAGAAACGGCTGAGAATGGGCTCGAAGGTATTGAGAAAGTCAAAGCGAAAGAGTACACCCTAATTTTGTCTGACATCCGTTTGCCAGATGTGAGCGGTTACGAAATATTGAAACAAACACGTGCCGATAGCCTGAACGTATTTACACCAGTCATCGCGTTCACTGCAGATGTAACCGTGGCCACCCGCGAAAAAATATTGGAGCATGGCTTCACCGATTATTTGACAAAACCTTTTAATGCTGATGATTTAGTAAAAAGATTTTCAGTGTATTTGGCACAAGCTGTTTTAACACCTGATCTATCATACTACACTACTTACATCAAAGACGACAGTCAGTTGCTCAAAGCAAAAAAAATGATCCTCATCGACTTCCAAGATTTTGAAAAGAAGTTTTGCAAGGCTTGGATGCAGCGCGATGAACAAGAGATGAAAGACCAACTGCATAAGATAGAGTTCGTATGCGAGAACTTAAAACTTGCCTCACTGTTGGATTCAATAAAAGAATTTAAAGCGAACACTGAATCAATGGCTGTGCGCGAATTAGCTGTGATGAAGATCAAGCGGGATTTGCTCTTGTTGTATAAGAATATGAGCTAGTGTTACTTTAAAAAGTGCGAGGTACCGAATTACGATGTACGAAGTCGTACTTTCATACCTCGTAATTCGGTACCTTAATGTAAGAAACCTTGTTCTTACCTAGGCAGCCTTGACCGCTGTCAAATATTTAGATACAGTATTTATTAACTTGTCTTTGCTCACCGGTTTTACTATACAATCTTTCGCGCCCACAGATTTCATTCGCTCGTATTCTAATCTTTCGCTTGAGGAAGTAACTACGATAATGGTAGCTTCTGGCCGCGCTACAATAATTTGTGTGGTTGCCTCAAGGCCATTTACAATTGGCATATAAATATCCATCAAGATAAAATCGTAATGACTTTTTTGCACCATTTCTATTGCTTCTCTTCCGTTTCTAGCAAAATCGGCCAGTACACCAAACTCCTCCATGTATTCGGATAAGATATAAGCCAGTGCTTCGTTGTCCTCAACAATCAGTGCTTTTTTTCCCGCTAATATAGTTTGTTCCATATATGGTTGTTTAATAAAATCAATCTTACAAGTCTCATACATCTGTACATTATTTCCCATATCTTTAAATTGTTACGTGTGTTTGAAATTGGTTATCCTTGTTTCCTAATGCGTCTTTTTTTGTTTTCCTGTTTAATTACTTAGCAAAGGTGCATTTTGACCATTCCTTTTACACTAGGTATTATTGCTCGAATGTGGCTTAGTAGAAATACTTAGACGAGTACTTATCATTGGCTGCAGGCTTCATGCCGCGTGAAGCCTGTAGCATGAGGCTTGAAGCCAAGTACTAAAGAGCTTACTACTGGTCATCCTGAAAGCAAAAAGGGCTACCCTTACGAGCAGCCCTCCCCAACAAACCAACTTCCAACACCAACTGATTTTAATAGGTGATCATGGGCTCAAGCGTTTTTGCATGCCCAACAAATTCTTCTACTTTTCTTAGTGGAGGTATTCTTCTCACCAACCTTTTGGCTCTGTTGATCTCGATCATTTTTTCGAGCAAGTTCACAGGCACACGGTTTCTCAATTCTTTTACTGTATCTACTCCAGCTCTTTCTAGCAATTGCGAATATTCGCAACCAATGCCTTTGATGCGGTATAGGTCTGCCATATTCGCCCATTTTAAAAGAGCCGATTCTTCAATGCCCGTTTTCTCGGCTGTTTGCTTACGGCCTTGTTGCGTGCTGCATTTTTCTAATAGTTGATTTACCGAGCGGATGCCAGCTAGTTTTAATTTCTCTTCGAATACTGGACCGATCCCTTCAATGTCTGAAATTGTTGCCATCGTTTTAATTGTTTGTTTGTTTTTTTGAATTTGAAATAGTTAAAAACTTCACCCCGATAGTCTTTCAACTATCGGGATGAAGTGATTATTTATTATTGCGCTAAGTGGATTTCCACTCTGCGATTTTGAGTACGGCCTGCTGGTGTAGCGTTGGTTGCGATCGGTTTGTCTGATCCGTAACCTGCTGCATCCAATCGACTATCCGCAATACCTTTAGAAGCGATGTACTCCTTCACGGCATTGGCACGTGTGTTTGAAAGTGTTTTGTTGTTGGCCGCATTGCCAGTGTTGTCGGTATGGCCTTCAATCTTAAAGCGTGTGCTACTGTATTGATTCATGATCGAAACGATCTCATCAATTTCTTTGTAAGAAACTTGTTTGATTTTTGCAGAACCGGTTTCAAACTGGATTAGCTTGGCGGCCATGTTCAATTTTGTTTCTATCTGCTTCACTTCTTCTGCCTTCATTTCAGGGCAACCATTGTTAGCTGCTGTACCTGCTTGTGTTGGGCATTTGTCTGCACTATCTACAATGCCATCGCCATCGCTATCTGGGCAACCTTGATTGGCCGAAGTTCCTTTTTCGCTAGGGCATTTGTCATCTTTATCAGCAATACCATCACCGTCTGTATCAGGGCAACCATTGAATTGTGCAGTTCCTTTTTCATTCGGGCAGGTATCGTTTTTGTCTAAGATGCCATCGCCATCGCTATCGGGGCAACCGCCATTTTCTATTTTACCTGCTTGATCAGGGCAAGCATCTTTTGCATCGGCAATACCGTCACCATCTTTATCAGGGCAACCTTGCGTAGTTGCAGTGCCAGCTTCGTTAGGGCAAGCATCGTCTTTATCGGCAATGCCATCACCATCTGCATCAGGGCAACCTTTTGTAGCGGCAGTACCTTTTACTTTCGGGCAAGCATCTTGGTCATCAGGCACACCATCTTTATCAGAATCTTTTGGGCCTGTTTTTAATTTAAAAGTTAAGCCTACCGAATTGTGCCAGTAGTTTTTAAAACTTGGAACGGCATCGTAATTGGTTTGAGCGGTTAATGCCACCTTTTCCGTTATCCAATAATTTAATCCAAGACCACCATTTAGACTACCATAAATAGTGCTATTAAAGCTGCTTACACCAGCACCGGCCGAAATAAATGGTTGCAGCTTCGTGTGAGTAAGAGAGTACTGCAAACTCAAAAAATCAAAATCCCAGAAAGAATTCTTGTCATTTGACCCAGGCGTTTTGGCATTACCAAATGCGAACGAAGGTGAAAAGGTCAATCGCTCAGTAAGTGGAACACCCAAAGAAAGTTTGGCAATGCCTATTTGCCAGTTCTCAGGCGGAAAATAATTGTCTGGCGAAAAATTAGTGAAGTGGCTAGAAACCCCAATGGTAACGGGGCCTTGTGCCATGGTTGCCAATGAAGTTAAGCTAAACAGAAGCGCTAGTAGGCTTTTTTGAATTCTATTTTTTTTCATGATAGTAGTTTAATTATGAATAGTGTAATTCTTCTTTTTAATTGAAATTTTCCGCTCAACATTGACATAGTAGTATTGATAGCTATTATTTCTTAAGTAAATCACGGATCTCGCTCAACAACTTGATGTCAGCGGCAGGTTCTGCGGGTGCAGCAGGAGCTTCGGCTTCTTTCTTCTTAGAAGCGGTAATTCCTTTAATGATCATGAACAATACCAAAGCAATGATGATGAAATTGATAACGGCAGATAAGAAGTTGCCATACTTTACCGTGCCGAATAGGGTCAACTGACCGAGTTCAGTAAGGTTAGCCGCATCTAATGCAGGCTTCAATAAAAGTGGAGTGATTACATCATCGATCATAGAGCCTACAATTTTTCCGAAGGCCCCACCGATGATAACACCTACCGCTAGGTCCACTACGTTTCCACGCATCGCGAAAGCTTTGAATTCTTTTAGCATAATTTTAATTGTTTAGTTGGTTTTTGTTTTGAGTGATAAGTTTTTCTTATCGGGTACAAAGGTGAAAGTGGAGTAGCGTTGATCACCTAGGTATTATTTCTTGAATGTGGCTAAGTAGAAACACTTAAACGATTAGCAGACGTCAAGACACACTTGACTTGTGGTCGGTGGGGTGTACGATAATTTTGCAACTAAGCATAAAGGAGACTAAGCCTATAAATACTAATCAAGAACATCGGTTGCGTGCCAAAACGGTTCGCCTCGATTGGGTTTACCTGTGGCACGCTTTAATGCCTGGTTTATTTCATCCACGGGTTAAAACCCGTGGCTACTAACAGTGAACCCCTCTGGGGTTCGTCTAAAAATGCAAACCCGATCGGTGTTACCACTATAGTCTTCAACATAAGCCTCGTAGAGGCGAAATATTGATAGAAAAAAATGATGAGATTAAAAACATAGTGCCGTAGGTACGAAATTATTCCGTGCCTAATGGGAATAGCCCATAAGAAACGACATACATTTTCTGTCTCTATTATATCCCAACGGAAATAGGACAAGTATTTTTAAAATGGACTCATCTAAAAAATAATTTGCTCTTCAGAATTGACCGCTTTAATTGAGAAGGAAGTGAGCATACCCATAATGGCTGCGCCCCCGCGAATTAGTTTTGATTCGCTGACAACCCATATTTGGTCGATTTGATCTTTTAACTCTTTCATGGTGTTTTGAAAGCTTGTTCGTGTCATCGGTTCATAATCAATCATATCTTTTGCATTGAAGATGATGACATACTTTTTTGTTTTGTCAGCTTGAGAAAGGGCTTTCCATTCATTGCAGACGCGAACGGCATCTTTTTGATTGAGGACACTACCAAAATTTAATTTGATGCATTCTTTGTTATTAATACTTATCTGTTCTACACTTTTAAAATCAATTACAGTATTCATACAGCTTTTGAGTTATGAGCTTTAGCCCGTTGTTTATGATACAAAGGTGAGGCGCTGCATCTTTTTTCTGCTACGTATTATTTCTTGAGAGCGGCTAAGTAGAAATACTTATTCCGCATGGTTTCTTTTATGAAAAAGAAAACCCCAAGACTTTTCAATCTTAGGGCTTTCAAAAACGTAGAATAAAGAAATCTATAGATGAGTAAGTACCACTAAAAACCGATGGCGAACTGCGCCCTGATCAGATCTTGTGTGCCTAGAAATTGAGTGGTCTCTTGTGAGTACTCTAACTTCACAATAGCTTTTGGTGAAATAGAGTAACGCAATCCGCCCGTGAAGCCATCCAGATCATCTTTGGTGAAGAATTTCTCTGCATTATCAAAGCGTATGCTATTGTATACAGAAGGGCCTAAAAACTTGAGTTGCTTTTTAATCTCCCTGGAATAAAGTATCACCTATAATTCTCAAACATGGACAACCTATTCGAGCCACCTTCAAAACAAATTTGGGAACAAAGGAGTTTATGGATTGAGCATGAAATTGAAAAAGCTGAAACAGGTTTGAGTTATCTTGCAAGTGACCATTCCGTTGCTTTATTCTATGACATGCAACGAGCTTATTGTGCTGGTGCTTGGATTTCTGTTGTAGTGATGGCAGTGTCGTCAATTGATTCTCATTTCAGAGAGACGGAGTCAGGTGACAATAGAATTGGAACTGCAAAGCTTTTAAATGAATTTTATGAAGGAAAAGGAGATGAAATTGATTGGCTTCGTAAGCTAAGAAACAAATATGTTCATCTAAATCTTGAAGAACCGTTTTTAGAAATAAACACTGGTTTAGTAACCAAGTCCAACTTGAAGCCGATGCAACAAAAGCAATTAAAATTGCCATCAAAGCATTTTATCAAAACCCCGGGATATGATGTTGATATACCTTTTT
The DNA here is from genome assembly GCA_046155095.1 of Cyclobacteriaceae bacterium. GTDB lineage: Bacteria > Bacteroidota > Bacteroidia > Cytophagales > Cyclobacteriaceae > ELB16-189. Next base: position 23,546 of record JBJXEB010000006.1, on the reverse strand, counting down.
ATTAGTTGTAACTTGCACCGTGTTTTACAGACGAAAAATAATACTTGCCCTTCTGCAACTCTTTGACGGCCAACTTGATAAAATCCGTTTGCAAAAGTTGCTCTTCCTGTTCACTTTGAAACAGACCAAGACTGAATACGATTTTGTACCCTACAAATACGGCTGCTACTCCTACTCGGCAAAAGCAGATTTAACCACTATGGTTTCGAAAGGTCTATTGGCAGAATCGCAGAAGCATTTTGCCAAGCTTGACAAAACGGATTACCTGAAATTGGTAAAACCCGAAGACCTGAAACACTTGCAACAGGTAAAAACAGAATACGGTAGAATGAGCGCGAATACGCTAATGAAGCACACGTACATTAACTATCCGTTTTACGCTACAAGAAGTGAAGTAGCTGCCAATATTTTGGATGATACCGAACTGGAAAAAGTAAAAGCCGCAAAACCCAACGGCACCAAAACAGTTTTGTTTACGATTGGATATGAAGGTATTTCGCTGGAAGAATATTTAGTGCGCCTGTTAAAAAATGATGTGAAAGTTTTGGTGGACGTGCGCAACAATCCGCTAAGTATGAAATACGGTTTTAGCAAAACATTGCTTAACAGATATTGCGAGAGTTTAGGCATAAAGTACGTTCACATTCCGGAAGTTGGTATACAATCCGACCAGCGTCAGGAATTAAATACCCAAGCCGATTACGATAAATTGTTTACCGTATATCGCAATCAAAACCTGACAAAGACTACAAAAGCGCAGACTGAGATTTTAAACTTGTTGAAAGAAAATAAACGCATCGCGCTTACGTGTTTTGAAGCCAACATTTGCCAGTGCCATCGTAAGCACTTGGCCGAAGCCATTGAAACCCTTCCGGGCTTCGAATATAAAGTAGAACATATTTAATCTATGGCGAGAAAGAAAGTCCTCATATCAGTAACTACTTACCCGTTACCATCGAGAAGTTATGATGAATTAGTTTGTACAGCAGGACTTTTAGAGAATGGCGAATGGATACGTATTTATCCAATTCCATTAAGTTTCTTAATGGGTCAAAGACAGTCCGGAAAAATGGAGTCATTCAAATACACTTGGATTGAACTCGAATTGAATAAAAGAACGGATGACTTCCGGCCGGAAAGTCATTCGCCACAGAATTACGATTTTAGAGACATCGTTTTACATGAACGAAACGGAACAGACGGTAACTGGCTAAAACGAAAGGAGATTTGCCTTCAAAACGTTTACACAAATCTTAGTCAACTCATTAAAGCCTCAGAAGCCCCAACAAATCGCTCATTGGCAACATTCAAACCGACAGAAGTTGTAGGATTTGAAATAGAAGAAGATGCAAGAGAATGGAAAGACGAGTGGCTTGAAATAAGAAAACAAGGCGACCTATTTGCACCTGAGAAATCTCCTGAGTCTCTAATACCTAAACTTCCTTATAAATTCTTTTATCGTTTCAGAGATGATGCAGGAAAAGAAAGCAGGTTAATGATTGAGGACTGGGAAATCGGTGCATTGTATTGGAATTGCTTAAGAGCAGCAGAAGGCAACGAAGCAACGGCTTTAGCGAAAGTGAGAGAGAAATACGAGCAAGAATTTTTGACTGAGAAAGATATTTACTTGTTTCTTGGGACAACTAAAGAGTGGCACATGCGAAGAGCCAAAAATCCATTTGTGATTATTGGCGTGTTCTATCCAAAAATAGAAACGCAAATGAAGCTGTTTTAATGAACCGTCCGAAATCATCGGACAAATAAGACCCAACTAAATCGCACACACATTGCCTGGCCGCTCTTGCAGCCCACACCCAAAGCCAGCCAAAGAGTGTGCTCAGTGTAGTGTAAGTGGAGAAAATTGCCAATGAAAAATGCCCCACCGCATGACTGACTAATAAATCGTGGTGTAACATTAACGTGTGACGAAAGACACGGCTACAAATGAAGTGAGGAGAAGGGCCCTACTACTGCAACATATAAAGCTTAGACGAAGCCCAGCCACGCACGAAACCCGCTACGGAGAAGTGCGCTTGTTTGGCCGGGGTTCGTTGTAAGCCTCTGTTGAACTGAGGCTTCGGTAGTTTCCCTCTATGGGATTTTAATTGAGCTGGGTGTGGATTGGTTGCGGACTGATCTGCTGACTTGCCCTTGGTTGGTCAAATGAATAATTGTGGAATGGGAATGTGGATCGGTGATAACACCGACCACTGGCAATTACAGTATTCATACAGCTTTTGAGTTATGAGCTTTAGCCCGTTGTTTATGATACAAAGGTGAGGCGCTGCATCTTTTTTCTGCTACGTATTATTTCTTGAGAGCGGCTAAGTAAGTAGAAATACTTATTCCGCATGGTTTCTTTTATGAAAAAGAAAACCCCAAGACTTTTCAATCTTAGGGCTTTCAAAAACGTAGATTAAAGAAATCTATAGATGAGTAAGTACCACTAAAAACCAATGGCGAACTGCGCCCTGATCAGATCTTGTGTGCCTAGAAATTGAGTGGTCTCTTGTGAGTACTCTAATTTCACAATAGCTTTTGGTGAAATGGAGTAACGAAGCCCCCCAGTGATGCCATCAAGGTCATTCTTTTCAAAAAACTTTTCTCCTTGCTGAAACCGAATGTTGTTATACACGGCATACGGAATAATTTTGTATTTATTAAATCCGATATACCCAAAGAAGCCATTCAGGCGAGTAGTGCCAGAGGTAGTCATTTGATTAGATACATTGTAATACTCGGCACATAACTCAAGAGGCAATGATCCTAAAAAATAAGCTACTGATGCATTGTACATTTGATAAAAGGAATCTTCTGCCAATACTACATTTTGGTAAGTGGTTGAGCCTGCAGGAATGCGGTTGCTTAATCCTGACACGATAAATTTCAATCCATCTATAGGCTCCATATTTACTGACCAGTTAAGGGCCATAGAACCTTTACGGTCAAATGTACCACCTGAGTTGCCTTGGCTTTGACCGTTGCTTACCATCACGTTGTAACCAAGATTGAGTTTTGAAGCAAACGTACCGTCAAATTGCAAGCCCACTTGATGGATAGGAAGAAAACCCCCTTCATCTTCGAAGCGCACAATGTTAGGGCGTTGTATAGTTGGTTGAATCAAGGCACCGTGGTGGTATGCGTTGTTCCAATAGCCAAAAGGTGTATGAAATTTTCCGGCTGAAAGATTCACCGTGTTGCTAAAGCTATAGCGCGCAATCACACGCTCTACATCTATTACCCAAGTGTTGTTTTCTGAGTCCCACTCAAAAACGGTTTCTGCTAGGAATGAAGTGTTATCATTAATACGACTAGTGATGAAAAGATCAAATTGCCCTGCGGCAAAACCTTGAGTAGTTCCGCCAGGCACACTCAAGTTACCAACTTGCACATCGTTAAAGCCTTTGATTTGCGTCTCTTGCGCAAAGCTGATACTAGCTAGAGCGGAAAATAATAGTATAAGTATGTTCGATTTTAATTTCATGTCTATAATTATTTAGATACTACTAAAATTACTTTCACATTCTTGTCGTTTTCGCTTACAGAGGCTGCACTCACGTATCCGATCGCGCCTATTTCATTGCCTACATAATTAATAATGTCGGCATCGGTAGCGAATTTTTCTGGTGGCTTGTCACCGCTTTGGTATTGGCGCGCGCTCAAGTATGATTCAACAGCATCGCTGGGCAAGCCCAATACTGCATTGTAGAAAAGATCTTGCTCAGGGCTTTTGGTTTTGTGATCCACAGGCAGTACACCTTTGTTGATTTCTTTCCAGCGCTTTACAAATCTTCTCAGCCAATAGTTCTTTACAAAATCGGCTCCCATTTTATTGACGGGGTTGGCCGCATTAATGATAATAGCAATCTCCACCTTTGGCGCTTTGGGGTGAGGCGCAAAAGACAACAAGAAGCTGGTACCCGCAAAAAATAGAATGGCGGTCATTCTTTTGGTTTTCATGGTTATTAGTTGGTTTATGGTTTTCATTTTTAAGTATTAGAGTGTTTGGCCTTCCAATTCTTAACGGCACAAAGATCGGTATTCTCAAATTTTTGTTTGTAGGTATTATCTCTTGAATGCCGCTAAGTACATCTACTTAGTCGCATCCGTAACATACCAGTTATCCTAATTTGCAATTATAAGGTAACAATAGCGAGAGTTATAGATATTTAGATGAATGACCGTGCCTACACGGTGAGCGGGTGCATTTACACGGTGGGCGAAAGCTATCAAACAAGGGTGTAATGATGTTTAATCATTCAGTTTGGCTTTGGTCGGTGTTATCACCGACAAACAAAGCAAAGGCCCCGCCTTGGTTCGTGTCCTCACCATAGCCGTCAACCTAAGGAAAAAGGCACGGCCATTCGCATGGCCTAGTTTTATTTTCCATGTCTTTTTTTGGCCATATGATTCATAACAATTAAGGGCTGTCCGTTCTTGAATATCAGCCCAGTCCTTTGGTCTTTGTCCCCAAAGTTTTCCTTGAATAGCTTGAAACATAATAGCTGACATTATTCATTTAATAGAGTTCCATCTCCATTCTGAATGAAAACATACTAAAATTTACCTAATTTGGCACTGCCATACCGACAGAAATGAAATGAGGATAAAGAAGATTGTTTTAAAGAATTTTAAGAGGTTCACAGAATTAACAATAAGCGAGATTCCAAGTGAATCCAGACTAGTTTTGGTTATTGGTTCAAATGGCTCTGGAAAATCATCACTTTTTGACGCCTTTGACTGGCTTTCAAAAGGACCATTTAAAGGAGTCCCTTATGGGGGTGACGATGGGTTAAATTATTATAGAAAAGACCAGACGTCAGACCCGACCGCTCACATAGAACTTTACAACCAAGCAGAATCAATCGACAAGGCCGGATGGAATATTTCGACAGGAAGAGAATTGGTGCAAAAATTCTTGGGAAGAAGTAGTATTAGAATTGTTCCTCGAATTAGTAACAATGCAAATCCTGCAAACGTTGCCTCAGACAATGATAGCCCCACTTCGTATATTGAGAACGACACACGCTTTGTAAACGATGTATTTCTATACATCCAGCAAATTAATAATGCATTACGCGAACCTGTCTTTAAAGGAAAACAAGCTGATACTTTAAAAATCTTCAGAGACTTTATTGAGCCACTTAACCACTCTTTGATTAAAATATTTGGTGGCGATGAAAACACCACAATTCAAATAGCTGAATTTCAAGATGCAACTCCAAGCACCACAGCAAAACTGATTTTCAAGAAAGGACAATCTAAAATAAATTATGATTTATTGAGTCACGGTGAAAAGCAGGTAATAATTCTACTACTAAATTTTATTGTCAGACAAGAATATTACAAGGATTCAATCATCTTCATTGACGAAATGGATTGTCATTTAAATACAGCACTGCAATCAACTCTTTTAGAGGAGATTGTTTCAAGATGGATTCCCGAAAACGCTCAGCTATGGACAGCCTCCCACGCATTAGGATTTATTGATTATGCTCGCAACAGTAATGTGGCATCAATTATTGATTTTAATCTGTATAATTTCGACATAAAGAAAGAACTTTTACCACAGCCGAAGGATAAACTAGAGGTTTATGAAGTTGCTATTCCAAAGGCAACAATTGCTTCAATTCTTAAAGGCTATAAACTGGTAATAGTCGAAAATAAAAATGACGAACATTTCAACTTGGCTCTTGGCCAAGAAGGATATCTTTTTCTACCAGCAAACAATAACAGAGAAGTATTTCTTACTGTCAAGTCTGACAAAGACAAATTAGGGCTAAGAGATAGGGATTACTTAAGGGAGGATGAAATAAACAAAATACAATCACTTTTACCAAATCTTAGAATTCTAAGTTTATCGACATTTGAAAACTATATATACCATCCTGACAATTTGAGTGAATTAAAATTAAATGGATTTGAAGTTGAAAAGTACAGGGAAGAAATAGTTAGACAGAAGAATGAAAAGCTCTTAGAGATTGTAGGGGAAATAGGTACCTCGCGGACACACTATATAGAATTTAAAGATTGTATTAAAAATGATGAGAACATCCAACCAATAATTGACTCATTAAAAAGTGACACGTTTGAGGTGTTCTTTGCTTTTTTTAATATGAAGCGGCATTTTAATAAAAGTTACTTAAATCAATTCGAATACACTATAACAGATTTAGCCAAGACGAATTGGTTTAAGGGACAAATCTTAAAAACTATTAAGTAATAGCACAGCTTCGAATTAGAATTTCTATAAGGCCACACAGCCACCAACATATAAGGCTTAAACGAAGCACAGCCACATACAAAATTATGCTACGAAGAATTGCCTTCGCTGGCCGGGGTTCGTTGTAAGCCTCTGTTGAACTGAGGCTTCGGTAGTTTTCCCCAATGGGATTTTAATTGGGATGATCGTGGATTGATTGCGGGCTGATCTGCTGACTTGCCCTTGGTTGGTCTAATGAACAATTGTGGAATGGGAATGTGGATCGGTGATAACACCGACCACTGGCAGGTATAAACGAATATTTAGACACTGAGGACCCAATCAGGAGATTGTCTTGAACAAAATATCAAAGTAGAACAAACTGCCTTTGCCCAATTCACTTTCCAATTGAAGTTTACTGTTCATCAGTGCCAATAACTTATTTGAGATAGTAAGACCAAGACCTGTTCCGCCAAACTTTTTTGTGTTGGAAGCATCTACTTGCGCAAAAGCCTCAAATATCTTTTGTTGATTTTTTCGGTCAATACCAATGCCCGTGTCACGTACTGCAAAACGGATGGCAATTTGGTCTGTGGTACTTTTTGATAGCAGTTCTATTCTCAGTTCTACTTCTCCTTGTTCAGTAAACTTAACTGCATTGCCTACCAAATTGACGAGCACTTGGCGCAACCGAATGGGGTCTGCCCAAACGATTAGAGGACAGTCTGGTGAAATAGTGAGTACTATCTTTAGCCCTTTCTGCTCCGCCTGAAGTTTGAGTCCGTCAATGGCGTGCCTACCAATTTCATATAAGTTACATTTCTCGCTTTCTAATTCCAGTTTACCAGCTTCTATTTTAGAAAAATCCAGAACGTCATTTACAATATCAAGTAGTGATAGAGCGGACTTGTTTAGCACGCCCATGTACTTGTTTTGCGTTTGATCTAATTTGGTTTTTAATAATAGGTCGGAAAACCCAATTACTCCGTTCAACGGTGTACGGATTTCGTGACTGACATTCGCGAGAAACTCAGACTTCGCTTGGTTAGCTTGTTCTGCCTGTTCTTGAGCATTTCTTATTTCTTTCTCTGCCTTTTTCCGTTCTTCAATTTCGGTAACTAGCAGCGCTTCATTTTTATTGATATCAAATCTCATGATAGTCAAGCCTGTTAACAAAGTACCGTATGCCAGTAGCACCACCACATTAGTAAAATAATAATTAGGATCTGGATGCCCGGTTTGATAATAACCAACACCAAAATAGTTATGGATTGGATCAAATAGCGCAATGAGGGCTATCACATTGCAGGTACTAAGGTAGCTCCATACTTTTTGTGACTTTTCAAAAAGTCCAATCGTACCCAGCGTGGTGATGATTAGGAAAAAGTGATAGTTATAATAGATACCTTCAAATCTTAATTCTACTTCTGTGCTAAGTATTTTTGAAATCACTGAAATCATTACGATGCAAGCAGGCAGATAAAGGCTTAGAAAAATTCTGCTGATCAATGTTTTCCCTATGTAATTTGCATAGAGTGGAAATAGCAGGCTTATCCCAATAGATAGACTGATTAATGACACAGCATTCCACTTCACAAGCATTCCATGAAGAAGAGTTAGAGCAATGCTAACCGCAATTCCTAATAGTGAGATTTTATTGGCCAGTAGAATGCCACGAGCGGCCCCTCGATCTAGTGCATTAGTTACACCAACATTAATTATCTTTTTAAAAAAGGAGGAAATCATGCTTCTGAGCCGAAAGAAATTGTAAAGTGAAATATACTACCCTCACCTAGTTCGCTACTTAATTCCAATTTACTATCCATCAGTGCCAATAACTTATTTGAGATAGTAAGACCAAGACCTGTTCCGCCAAATTTTTTAGTGCTTGAAGCATCCACTTGCGCAAAGGCTTCAAATATCTTTTTTTGATTTTTTGGATCAATACCAATGCCCGTGTCACGCACCGAGAAACGGATAGTAGCATGATCCGTGTTGCTTTTTGATATTGGTTCTATTTTCAATTCTATTTCTCCGTGTTCTGTAAACTTTACTGCATTGCCTACCAAATTGACGAGCACTTGGCGTAACCGAATGGGGTCAGCCCAAACGATTCGAGTACAGTCTGGCGAAATGATGAATGCTATCTTTAATCCTTTCTGCTCCGCCTGAAGCTTGAGCCCGTCTATTGCATGCCTTCCAATTTCATATAAGTTGCATCTCTCGCTTTCCAATTCCAGTTTACCGGCTTCTATTTTAGAAAAATCCAAGACATCATTTACGATATCAAGTAGCGATAAGGCAGACTTATTTAGTACACTCATGTATTTGTTCTGCGTTACATCTAATTTGGTTTTTAATAGCAGGTCAGAGAACCCAATTACTCCATTAAGCGGTGTGCGAATTTCGTGACTTACATTGGCTAGAAATTCAGATTTGGCGATGTTAGCGGCTTCTGCTTGCTGTTTTGCTTTCAGTAGTTCCGTATGCTCAATCAATTGTTGCTTGGAAATCAAATCATAATTTTCAATGACCTTTAGAGTTTCGGTATTTATGACCTTTTCCTTCAAAATCATATAAGCTTCTAGATGCTGCATGGCTTTTTCTATTTGCCCTAATTGCTTGTAAATTTTGTAAAGATGAAAATCGCATTTGAATTGAAATTGTGTGATGTTGCGACTTATACAAAAGGTTAGACCCTTATTCAATACTGATAACGCGCTTTGCCAATTCTCCATGGCAATAAACAAAACACCCATTTTATAATAGACCATAGCCATGCCCAACTTTTCACCCATCTCCTCATGAATGCGAAGAGATTCATTGAAGTCATTTTCCGCTTTCTCAAATTGCCTAGTATGAGTAAATATTTTTCCCCTACCATAAAGCGCAAAGGCCAGGCCGCGAATATCTCCTGTTTTTGTTTTGATGCGAAGAGAGTTATCAATAAACTCAAATGCTTTTTCCGTATTGTTCTGGTTGAGGTAGATACCGGATAGTGGATTGTAAGCATTGGATTCCAAGTTGAGATCGCCAGCTTCTCTGGCTGCCTCAATGGTATGATAGTATGAGGTCAGGGCGTTTTTTTCATCACCGAAGAATTCATAGATGGCACCTACTGATTTATATACTCTGCCTAATTTGACAAGATCTTTGTATTTACGATAGATGGTAAGGCAGTCTACTAGATTGATAAGCCCCGAGTGATAGTTATCTGTTTTATAATAAACACTGCCGATGTTATACTTGGCGTCTGCAATACCGAGTTCGTCCTTTAATTCAGTAAAGCATGCAATTGCTTTTTGGGATGCATCTAATGAAAGTTGATTCTCACCCACAATCATATAAAAAAGGGAAATATTATTCAAACATTTGCCTTTCAAATCAAGGTCGTTGATTTCTTGACTCAACATCAGTGCTTCTTGCGTTTGGTCAATACTCAACTTTACGTTACTGACTCTGCCATGGTAGGCATTATCTAACAGAGATATGATATGATCTTTTTTAGCGCTTGATTTCACTGTGATGATATTTTTGAGCGATCAGTTTTCTTTCAGGTTAGGTTTTTGGTTCAATATCAAATGAAACGTCAAAATAAAACAGACTTCCTTTGCCCAAGTTGCTTTCCAACTGAAGCTTGCTGCCCATCAAAGAGAGCAGTTCATTGGAGATAGTAAGGCCTAGGCCTGTTCCTCCATATTTTTTTGTGGTAGATATATCTTCTTGCACAAAGGCATCAAATATTTTTTGTTGATTTTTCGGTGCGATGCCGATGCCAGTATCTTTTACGGAAAAGCGAAGACTGGTTTTGGCAGGTAATTTTCTCTCTAAAGCTTCTACTCTTAATTCAATTGTGCCGCACTCCGTAAACTTAGCTGCATTGGATAGTAAGTTTATTAACACTTGATGAAGCCTCATTTCATCGGCTAAAATGGACGTTGGCACATCGGTTGAAATAGCAACCTGCATTTTCAAACCTTTCTTCTCACTCTCTGGTTTAATAGCATTCATTGCTTGATTGCATACTTCCTGTACGTCTACTTTGCTAATCAACAATGAAAGTTTACCAGCTTCTAATTTTGAAAAGTCAAGAATTTCTTCAACCATTCCCAAAAGCTTATTTGCTGATTGTGAAATAGTGGAGGCATATTTTTGCTGAGTAGGATTTAGTTCTGTTTTAGTGAGTAAATCAGAGAAGCCAATCACCCCATTAAGCGGTGTTTTTATTTCATGGCTCATGTTTGCCAGAAACTCTGACTTTGCTTCGTATGCTTTCTCGGTTTGTTCTTTGGCTTTGATCATTTCTTCTTCAGCCAATTTTTGTTTGGTTATATCTCGTGCTACTACTTCGCCTTTTAGCAGTCGATTGCCTTGGTATATCATTCTAATATTCTGGCCAATCCAAACCTTTTTTCCCTCTTTGGTTTTAAGCACTACTTCCAGATAAGAAGTCTCTGTTTGTTTTTTCATTAGATCAACTACTTTTTCAGTATAGAACTGAGCGAAATCTGGATGGATGATTTCCCAAAAGTGAGTTCTGAGCAATTCCTCAGCTGTGTATCCCGTGATTCGTTCGCTAACAGGATTAAAGTAGGTGAACTTTCCATTTTCGTCTACTTCATAAATCAAATCTGTCGCATTCTCAATTAGGTTTCGGTATTGTTGCTCTCTAACTTCTAAATCGTTTTTTAACTCCACAATGTGATCTAAGTTCGACTGAACTTCCTCATTTTTGGATAATACTTCTTGGTTAAGCTTGCGCAGTTCTTTATTGACCTTAACTTTCTGTTTATAAAAGTGATAATTGATAAATCCAGCAGTAACGATTACTATAAGTCCAATACAGGCGGATAGAATCATGATATTCTTTTTTTCAATCTCCGCTTTTTGAAATTTTAGCTGAGTCTCTTGACCTCGTTGTTTTTGATTCAGCAATTCAATTTCCTGATCTCTTTTTTGGGTTTTATACAACGCTTCATACTCGGCTAGTTTATCGGCTCCTTCATGATCATAAATTTCATCCGTTAAATCTTGATACTCTCTTTGATAGAGGTATGCGTTTTTATAATCATTTAACTCGCGATAGTAAAAAGCATAACTCCTTGCATTATCGCGCTTGATGTACAGAGATTGATCAGACTTACCTTCTTCTTCTGCTTTTTTTAGAAACCCAAAAGCTTCCTTAAATTTCTTGTCGCGTACTAATTGCCTGGCAATTAATCCATACGTCATTGATAGGTAGGGCTTGTTTCCGATCTTCTTTTCAATTTCGACTACTTCGTAAAGAAGTTTCAGTGCCTCTTCATTTTTTTCCTGCTCCAAGTAAAGATCTGCCAGATTGTATAGTGAAGCCGATACTGCCTTAGGATTATTTGCTTCTCTTCGAATTTGAAGACTCTTTTTAAATTCTTGTTCTGTGCGAACATAATCTTCCATTAATAGGTAAGTAAGCCCACGCACGTTGTAAGATTCCGAAACACCCAGCTCATCGCCCACTTCATCTAGTATTGTCTGTGCCTTGTTCGTATAGTCAATCGCTTCATCATACATTCGTTGAATTTTAGTAAGCCACGCCAAGCTATTGTAAATCATTCCCGCTTGATGTTTTAACCCAGCGCTTTCACTTAGCTTTAATGCTCGAAATAAATACTGAGCGGCTAACTCATACTGTGAAATCTCTAGATAGGCGTCCCCTGTTTGGTGCAAGACTTCTACATATTGGTAATAGTTATACTCTGTAGAGAAAGAAACGGCATCCAAACTTGATACTAAGCTCGCATTAAATTCCCCCTTAATTAACTGTGAACGAGATTGCTTAAGCTTACATTCTATTTTATGATAGTAGTCATCATTCACTTCTGCTAAATGACAAAGCCTATTGAGACATTCTTTTGCCTTGTCGAATTCCAGTAGATTTAAGTACACACTACAATACCTGCTCAACAGTTCCATTTCCATATAAGCATCCCCGTATTTACTTAATGCTTTAGCGCTATCCAGATAGGTAAGAGCTAATTGATTTTTCCACTGCAAACTAAATACACGGGCCATGTTTTTGTAAATGGCCTGTAAATCTGCCTTAGAATGATTGAAAGCAATGGCACGTGCTTGATGATATCGGAAGAGAGCAGAATCATATTGCCCAATATCAGTATAGAGATTTCCTAGTAGCATTTGATTATATGAAGAAATGGACTCGCTCTTCGGAACAGAGATTTTGCTTGACCTCAGAAAGTAAGGTATGGCCGCTTTACTTTTTACAGAACTAAACAGGCCGAGCCCTACGAGCGTATTCGCATATTTTTCACCTAATGGGTAATTAGTTTGAATAGAAAGCGCTAATGCTTGCTTGGCATACTCAAAAGCAAGTGTATCATTTACATCGTAGTTGTTATAGGAAAGTTCATTAAGTACGTCTACTCGTTGCTGCTTGCTGATATTGGATTTTAAACGCGCTGCAAGACTATCCAAAACCCTATTCTGACCTTGCAGTGGCATGGATAGAATAAATAGAAGGAATAGAATTGGAAGCCGGTTTATCGAGCGCATATGTTAAAATCTAGCAAAAATGCATTGCCTGAGGCATTTTATTCTAGATTTTAGCCCACTGCCCCTTTTTACAAGGTGAAAGAGCCTTTTCACACAATGAAGACCAATAGAGATATGCTAAGTATGAATAGTGAAATAGTGTTCTCTGATATTTTTATGCGCAAAACTGACTTCAGAATCAGAAAAGCGTCATTTTAGGAGATTAGTTCTTTTACAATGTGTACTTCCTTTTCAATTTTTTCGATCAAATCAATCACCTGATTGGGATGGGTTGAATCAGCCTCTTCTAATTGACCAGAGAGGTTTACCAATTCATAAAAAGCGGCCGACATAGCCATACCTTTCAACCTATGGGCAGTTTCTTTGATTTGATCAAATTCATTGTCTTTTAATTGTTGGTGAAATTCAACAAGGCTTTTATCCATAGCTGTTTTGGATGCTTCTAGGATTTTTTTCATGACATCGGCCTTGTGACTTACCCTCTTTTTCAATTCTGGCTCATCAAAGTGTATCTTTTCTTCAAGTGATAAGGATTTTTCATTTGTTTCGTTACCGACTGCCGGTAGATTGGGCAACCACTTTTTTACCATCTTATGAATAGAATCCTGTACAACTGGTTTGCTTACGTAATCATCCATGCCTGCCTCTAAACAGTTTTCTCTTTCTCCTTTTGCAGTACCTGCCGTGAGAGCGATGATAGGAATGCGTGTTGCGGTCTCTAATTTTCTTATTTCCCCAGCCGCTTCATACCCATTTTTTTCGGGCATACGGATGTCCATAAAAATAATATCAGGATGTTCTGATTGAAATTTTTCAATCGCGATCAGCCCATTTTCCGCCTCCACTATTTTTGCATGAGGCAAGATGTTTTCGAAAATGGATTTTACCAATAGCATATTGACCATATTGTCTTCTGCTATGAGAACGGTAGTTGGTTTCATACTCGAATCGGTGTTAGTGTTGGGTGTTTCTTTGATTTTAATGTTCTGAATTTCATTTTTCTCAATAAGCCGAGATAGTGAATTAAACAATTGATTCATCTTGGCGGGTTTAACCAGCCGCTGCTTTATTTCCAGTTCCTCGCAAATGATGTTGATGTATTCATCATCGGATGAACTGTAAAGAAGTATCACGGGCTGCTCGTTTGGCGCAACCAATGCACGAATGGAACGTATCGTTTCAATGCCATCCATTTGCGGCATGTGATAGTCCATAATTACTGCATCAAATTTTTTTCCTGACTTGACTGCCTCGATGGCTTCAAAGCCAGAAGAAGCTTGAACAGAATCGATTTCTTTAAGAGCCAGCATCTCTTTCAAGATCATACGGTTGTTCTGATTGTCATCTACAATCAGAACATGCTTGATCCGATCAATATTTTCCCATTCCATCGGTTTCCCATCTTGCCATGCGAAACGAATATCAAATGAGAAGGTGCTGCCTCTGCCTACTTCGCTCTCAAGTTCTAGTTTACTATCCATTAATGCAAGCAAGCTATTGGAGATGGTTAGACCCAAGCCTGTACCGCCAAATTTCTTTGTCACTGAAGCGTCCTCTTGGGTGAACACTTCAAATATTTTTTGCTGGTTCTTTGGTTCAATGCCAATGCCTGTATCTCTTACTGAAAAACGGAAAAGCCTGTCCGTTTCTGATTCCTTTTCGAGTACTTCGATTTTTAATTCAATTTCTCCATGCTCCGTAAACTTTACTGCGTTGGCTAACATGTTAACCAATATTTGCCGTAGCCGGATTTCATCTGCCCAAATGTATCGGGGTACTTCGTTTGAAATATTTAACAATACCTCCAGCCCTCTTTGATGAGCTTGGTACTTGATCATATCGGCCGCCATGCCACCGATTTCAAGAAGGTCTGTTTTTTCAATCGACAAATCCAATTTGCCGGCTTCTATCTTTGAGAAATCGAGAATGTCATTGAGGATGTCTAAAAGAGAATGAGCAGACTGAGATACGGTACCCATGTATTGATGCTGGGTCTCATTGAGTTTTGTTTTCATTAACAAATCAGTGAAACCAATAACGCCATTCAGAGGAGTGCGAATTTCATGACTCATATTCGCAAGGAATTCTGATTTGGCTGCGTTGGCTGCTTCAGCTTGTTCTTTTGCTTTTAAAATGAGCTGTTCAGCATTTTTGCGTTTGGTAATCTCACGCACGATGGCCTGAACAAAAACTTTTCCATCTATTTCCATTTTGCTGAGAAGAATTTCAGTAGGAAAGATTTCCCCGGTATCAGCTCTTTTGTTAAGCCATTCGAAATTTGTATTGCCAAATTGCATGAGCTCAGCCATATACTTCTTGGCACCTTCCCGGGAGCTTGTTCCATCCTCTTGCTGCACAGGAGATAAGTCAACAGGCGTTAGGCGACAGTATTCTTCTACTGTTTTACAGCCAAACATTTTCAACGTGGCTTCATTGCAATCAATGAACTGACCGAATTCGTTTTCGACCATGACAGCATCGGTCGATGAATTAAAGAGCGTACGGAATTTTTTCTCTGAGCGTGTAAGTTCATCTTCCGTTTTATTACGCTTTTCAATATCGTCCAATAGCGCTCGGTTTGCATCTGCCAATTCAATGGTTCGTGCTGCTACTCTTTTTTCCAGCTCATCATTGGCTTTGAGTAGGGCTTCCTCTGCTTTCTTGCGATCAGTAATATCCCTAACAAAAGCACAATTGAATTCCTGATCATCAAACTTTACATAATTAGCTGTAATCTCTACCGGTATCAGCCTTCCGTCTTTTGTTCGATGTACGCTTTCAAATGTCTGTGTGCCGCTCTGCCGGAGGTCAGCAAAGTGGAGCGGCCATTCCAATGCACGATAGCTTGTATCAAAATCAGGAACGGACATCTGAACCATTTCTTCATGAGAATAGCCCAGTCGATGGCACGTTGCTTTGTTGACATTAACAATTCGGGCTTCAGGCGTTATCCAAAAAATGGCATCCCCTGCATTTTCAATTGTAAACTGAGCTAACCTGAGAGCCTCTTCTGCCTTTTTGCGCTGGGTGATGTCGGTTGTGGTTCCAATCATCCGGGTTGCTTTTCCATTGGCATCGAATAACGCAACGGCCCGATGATGAGTCCAAATCAGAGTTCCATCAATGTGGAACATCCTGAATTCATAGCTGTAGGATGGGATTTCGCGAGCCATGTATCGGTTTACTTCGGCAAACATATTGGGTAGATCTTCCGGATGGACTCTCTGCGATACAGTTTCCAGTGTTTGAGCTACCGAGCCGACCGAAAATCCAAACATGATTTCCCATTGCGGAGAATAGTAGACGGTATTATGTATGATATCCCAATCCCAAACGCCATCACCAGCCCCTTGAAGCGCCAGGTTTAGCCGTTCTTCGCTTGCATGAAGTTTTTTCTCTATTTGCTTCCGCAGCGCAATGTCTGCACTCATGGCTTCATTGGCTTTTGCCAACTCCAACGTGCGTTGTTGAACCCGCTCTTCCAATTCATTCAAGAGCTTTTGCAAAGCCCCTTCTGCTTGCTTTCTTTTCGTTATATCGTAAACAATACCGTTCCAAATAATTTTTTCATTTTCTTTTTTAGGTTTTGATTCAACATGAACAAAACGTACCTGATTGTTTACAATTACTCGACCTTCCCAAATATGAGGCGCTACTTTCGCTCCTGCTTCCGTATGACTTTGAAGAAAAGATTGAATATCCTCTGGATGGACATTTTTGAACGATGCGTTATAATTATCTACTACTTCTTCTTGTGTTACTCCGTTTAATTCACAGAACAGTGGGCTCATAAATAAAAATCTAGCCTTTGCATCCCCTTCTTTCACCACGGTGTAAATTCCAACAGGGATGTTATTGACTACTTGCTGGTAATCTGCTTGGCTGTTGAGGAGTTCTTTGGTGCGTTTGGCTACTAATCTTTCAAGCAACTGATTTTTTTTTCGAACATTGTAAGTTCGCAGTCGGTAAAGCCCATAGAGAGTTGAGACAAGAAAAAGAAGACTTGCCGTTTTAAACCACCAGGTGTTCCACCAGGGTGGCAACACATGAATAGTCAATGAGGCTCCCGTTTCATTCCAAAGACCACTGTTGTTACTTGCTTTTACTCGAAAGGTGTAGGTACCTGGAGGTAAATTGGTATAGGTGGCGTTCCGCTGTATGCCTACATCATTCCATTCTTTTTCAAAGCCTTCTAATTTATATGAATAGCTATTTTTCAAAGTATTAGTAAGGTTTATCCCAACAAAATCTAATGTTATAACCGATTGTTTATGAGATAAAGTAACATCATTTGTGTGAAGAATGTGATGTCTCAATAATGAATCGGAACCTCCAATGATGACTTGTTTATTGAAAAGTTTAAGACCTGTAACATGTACCCTAGGGGCAATTGGATTTTTCTTAACACTTTTTGGATCAAAAACGGTTACACCATTAAGGTGACCAAAATAGAGGATGCCATTAGTATCCTTAAAGCAAGATCTTGAACTAAATTCGTTTCCGCTCAAGCCATCTTCCTCATTGTAATTTATGAATGAGGAATTTGACATCTCAAATTTAGCAAGACCATTACCATTGCTGATCCAAAGATTTTCATTACCATCTTCTAAAACTCCCATCGGTGAGCCCTTAGGACTTCCCTCATTGATGAAAAAAGTTGACTTTGTCGTTTTTGAATCTACGAGATTGAATCCCTTTTCAGATATGTGCCATGTCCTTTTCTTGCTGTCAGTAAAGACATATTTAATTTGATCTTGAGATGTACCAGAAGTATCAGAAGGAGTATATTGTTGGCATTCTAATGTGTGATCAATACTGTTGAATTTTACCCATCCGATGCTAGAGCTTATCAGGATTTCGCCATTGATTTTGTCTGGATAGATATCTTGATAAGTAGTGCGGTGATCTTGGCCCTTACATGGACTTTGTTCACCCAGAAATAATTGTTTTCCTGGCTGGTCTAAACGCAAAATGATAAGTCGACCATCAGTTGTAGTAATGATCAGATTTTCGTTATCCATGCATAATGCCATGCTTCGAATTCCCAAAGACTCTATCCTTTTACCATTTTTTTCATGAAGCACAACTTCTTTCAATGAATTGTTATCCTCGTCATAGAGAAAGAGGCCATTTCTATAACTGCCCACCCAAATCCTGCCTTTACTATCTTCAGCTAACGTCAGCATAGGGAAATCCAGATAGGAACTTTTTTTGCCTGACTCGATTTTTAACAATCCTTTTTCAGTTGCGATCCAAAGGCGATCGCGTTTGTCCTTAAGGATGGCGTTGGCCGAATTTTTACCAAGATCAATATTATCGAAAGCATAGTTCAAGGGATCAAAAATACTTATCCCTCCAAAGTGAGTACTAATGAACACTCTCTCTTGCTTATCAATAGATATCCCCCTTGCAAAGGCAATGGACGAACTACCGATGCTTTGAGGATTATTGGAATCGGGAATGTAGTTGTCAAAGAGCCCAGTACCAGAATCAAAAATTGATAAGCCTCCGTTTTGGGTACCTATCCAAAGCTTATCTTCTCTTTCCAAAAATGAGGTTACTGTATTAATAGGTAAGCTGTTTGCGTTACGATTCTCATGGTGATAGTTCTTGAATAGTCCCGTTTTTAAATCAAGGCAATCCATACCAGCATCGGAAGAACCAATCCAAACTTTACTTTCATTATTTGCATAAACACTGACAATGGAATTGGAGCAAATGCTGTTTTTACTTTTCTCGGTTTTGTATTTCTTTACAATAGCCTGTGATGTCATGTCCACCAGATAAAGGCCATCATTAAATGTTGCCACCCACACGTGGTTAGGTAAATGAAAGGCTTTGTGGGCACCCATGAAATAAACGGGCGGAGATGGATGTGCTAGGTTTTTATAAGTATTGGTTTTGCGATCTAAAAACCCAAGGAATTCGCCTCCTGTCATCCAAAGATTTTTGTCATCATCTTCCCATATGTCCACAATTGTATTCTTGTTATCAAATCGAATAAACCGATCTTTCAAGCGATCGTACCTGCAAACGCCTGATCCGACTAAGCCAACCCAAAGTTCTCCTTTGCTATCTTCAAAAAGATCAAATACCTCATTACTACTTAAACTATATTTATCATTCGAATCATGAAAGTATTGCTTCATTTCATATCCATCGTATCGATTTAAACCATTTTCTGTAGCGATCCATAAAAAGCCTTCCTTGTCAGTAAGTGTACTGGTTGCATGATTACTAGATAAACCGTTTTTAGTGGTGATGTGGTTGAATTTTAGTTTGGGCTGAACCTGAGCATGTAGAAATTGCGAAGAGAGCAATATGATAGTTGTCAATAGAAATAACCTGATTTGCCCAACCCTATTGAAACAAGCGCAACACCCATTATGGTGTTGTGATAGAAGAAGTAATCGTTTTGTAATTCTCATGCACTACCCTGTTTTATCCATATCCCTGAAAATCTCCTCACTATGCATCATCGAATCTTCTTCATAATGCGTATTTACAAAACTGGTAAGCTCCCTGGTGGCCACATCCATTTCTGCTACACTGTCTTTTAAGAATTGAGTAATAGAACTCATTTCGTCTTTTTCAAGGTAGCCGTTATCCATTAGGTTCATCAGCCCTTGAATTCTTGCAATAGGGCCTCTCACTTTATGGGAAGCTTTAAACGCAATGTCCTCTAGCATTTTGGATGTCTTTTCCTTTTGTTCTTCCGCTTCTTTTCGTTCGGTGATCGGCAATGCTAGTGTGAGGAAATAGTTAGTAATGCCTCGCTCGTTTTTTAATGGGATAACAACCATATCAATCCAAAAAAAGGAACCATCTTTTCGTTTATTTTTCACTTCATTTCTCCATGTTTTTCCGTCTGCAAGAGAAAGGAAAAGACTTTTGAAGAATTGATCAGATTGGAAACCTGAATTAAATAAACTGAAATTTTTCCCAATCAATTCTTCCTCGGTATAGCCCGTGACTTTTGTCAGGGGCTCATTCACTTTAAGAATGGTACCATGTGTATCGGTTACGGCAGAGTAAACATGTACATTGATGGCATCCAAATAGGATTGAAGCTCTGTACTCTTTTGTTTTACAATCCAATCCAATTGCTCGCTAAGAGAATGCAATTCTTCGTTGGACGCTTTTAATTCTTCATTGGTAGCTAGCCCTTTTTTGTGCGACTCTTGAAGGTCTTCTGCGTACTTATTGATCAATGATCGGAATACCAGTAGTTGAATGGCTACGGCACATGCTGAAATCAGCATCACAACACTCCTCATGTATTCATAGGGCACGGTTGGGTCTGGCACAAACACATAATTGGTGTCGTACCAGGAGTAGAATCCAAAACACGCAAGTGAAAGAATAAATCCGATCAGGATCTTGTACACACTATCAAAAACTAAGATGGAAGCACAAGCCACGGCAATAAGAATGTATTCTGTTCCAGTACGTCTGTCAGAAAGAGCCATTCCTAACACTACAATGGTTAAGAAAAAAACCATGGACATTTTAGCTGCTTCAAATCGCTGCCTGGAATTAAGCCACAGCACAAGTAACATCACCACTGCAATAGGTAACCCCTCCAATGCGCTGTAAGAGCCCATGGATACAAAGACGATCGCAAATCCCAGAACAAGCAAGATAGAAGCAAACGAAAAGGCGTTCAGCGTATGCAAGCGCATTTGCTGCTTTTGATTCAATGCATTGCTATGGCCAATGAGCAGTATTCTTTTCCAAAAATTTAGAAGGGCCAATGTCATTCGTAGAAGTATGTCAATAGGGTTAATTTAATAGCGCGTTTTTTACTTCAAGGGTAAATTAAGTAGCAAGGTGCTGGGTGTTTTTTCTAGCGCCTTGCTTTTCTTTATTTTACGACTGAAAGGGGACCTCCATTTTCTAATTCTTCTATTCTCCTCAGGTATCCCTTTTCTTTTCGCACCATTTCTTCCTGAATGGCACTCAACTCTTCCATATTTTGCTTTAGTTCTTCTTCTTGCGCTTTCAATTCTTCTGTCTGCTGTTGAGATTGCTCTAGCAATTGCTTGTCTTTAGATATATCACGTGCTAGTTTAATGACTTTCACTGCTTTGCCTTGCGCATTGATCACGGGTGTATAGTTGGCGGAAAGCCAAATGTTCGATCCGTCTTTTGCTTTTCTTAAAAATTCGCCTGCTTTTGATTTGCCGTCTGCGAAGGATTTCCAAAACTCACGATATTCTTGTGATTCCGCATAACCCCTCTCTACAAACATTCGGTGGTGTTTGCCTTTTATTTCACTGAGTGTATATTTCATGGTCTTGCAGAATATATCGTTGGCCTCAATGATATTTCCATCCATATCAAATTCTATAAATGCTTGCGAATTATTGATAGCATCTAAGTGGCCAAGCATTTCCGATTCTTTTCGTTGCATTTCTTCTTGAGTGGCCGTAAGCTCTTCCATATTCTGGCGCATCTCCTCCTCTTGCGCCTTCATTTCCTCTGCTTGCTGTTGAGATTGCTCTAACAATTGCTTGGTGCGTTCGTTGATGCGCACAGTTGAAATAGTAGAGGCAATACTTTCTGCGAATTTTTGTAGCAATGCCTTCTCGTGTGCTTCATACGGTTTTAATGAAGCTAACTCCAATACACCTACAATCGACTCGTTTACTTTTAAAGGCAATAAGATAACAGCGGACGGGGTTGATTCTCCAAGCCCCGATGTGATGGCTATATAATCCTTTGGCACTGTTGTCATGTAAATGATATCTTGTTCTAAGAAACATTGGCCTATTAGACCTTCGCCCACTGCTACCCGTTTCTCCAAGAATTTTTTTCGTTCGTAAGCATAGCAGGCCACTAAGCTTAAACTGTTTTCTTTAGAATCTTCATTCAATAAAAACATTCCCCCTTGGTTGCTGTGTGTATACTTTACTACAAATCGGATAACATTATCATAGAGCTCGGTCGCATTGGCATAATTAGAACGGAGTATATCCCCAATTTTGGCTAAGCCATTTGTAGACCATTCTCTTTGTTGATCTTCTTCTTTTATTTTTACCAAGTTATTGCGCATGGTTATCAGCGCATGACCCAACACATCTTTTTCACTCAAGGCGTTAAAGTCTACGGCTAAATTCCCTTCGCCTATTTGTTTTGCAAATTGAGCTGTCTGGCTCATTCCGTTTACCAATGATTTGAGATTAGCGGTCATGGCACCAATTTCATTTTCCATCTTGGTATCTTCTATTTGAACTAACTCACCTTTAGATAAGCTTCCAATATCATTTTTAAGCACATTGATATTTTTGGATACGGATGAGGATAATCTATAAAATAGGTAGCCGATGATGATCAATGCTACAATAATCACCGATAAAAATCCAAGGAGATTATTGATGAGATACGAGAGGCTAAATTTTGTTCTTGGCACAAAAGTAATAGTTGACCAATTTTTGCCTTTGTAGGTGTAGGCACCAACTCCTTGCTTGCCACCTACTACGTAGTCTTTTATATTTATTTTCCTGCCAAGAAAATCAAATTCTGCCCCTTCATTCATAGAAGCAATTGAGGTGTGTGTGCTAAGCAATAATTTAGGATCATCACTATCAATGATCAACCCTTTTTCATTGGTCACAACTATGAAGGAACCAGGTTCTGCTTTCTGCACAACCTCTTCCGTCTCTTTTCTGATGCCCACGGTTACATCATCCCAATTAGCAAAATTGTACCACACACCAATCGTGCTGCCTTCGCTATTCTTAATAGGCGCGGCATAGGCCATGCCCCATCCTGTACGGTTATAGATGGCGCTTACATCTTTGTTTTCAATGAAGTCAGAATACCATGCCCCACCTTCTGGGCCAGCACTTGACGCACATGTTCTAAACCACTCATCGTTTGAAAAATCTTTTCCGATCAAAAAATCAGATTTTACCATTTTCCCTTGCTTGTCTACAGTATTTACTGCCACTACCTTTCCATCGATATCACAAATGATCATCAAGTCGTATAGTACATAATAACTTACCATGGTGTTGATGAACTTCTGGGTGTCTTCATCAGCAGATTTCGTGCTGGCAGTTTGTACCGCAAGTTTGTTGTAAGCGAAAGCTTGCACATCGCCAAAGCGCTCGTAGAAATTTCGGTCGATCTTTTCAATCACCGCGGTGGACCTGCCATTGGCCATCACCTGCAACTGAGCAATCTTTGCCGAGATGGAAGTATTGATCATGTAGGTGGCCACGCCCACTAAGATGACTGAAATGATTCCCATAGAGACGATCAAAAATTGCTGGGAGAGATTGAGTTTTTTGAAATTAAAGCCTTTCATAATTTGATCGATTTAGGGTTGTTACTTTGTTAGTTGATGTATTTATATTTTTGAATGATAATTGTTGATTACTAAGAAGGAGTCAGTGGCTTGCTTAAAATGGGTAAGGTATTCTTTGTTAGAAGTCAGAGTCCAGCAGTAAACTTTATAGAGCGTTCGTGGCGTATCAATAAAAGTAACGACATACGCCATTGGCTCTCCATCCACCATCCACTCCACTTCGTTTTGAACGGATTGAAAGTTGTTGACCTTACATTCAGTTTCTTTGGTTAGCAATCCGCCTTTTTGTAACAGGTTTGATTTAAAGTGATCTTCCAAAAGATCCATAGTCGCATGGCCCGTTTCTAATTTTTCTTCTGCCACTACCATCAAGTAGGTTTCATTGAAGGTATTTTTGAATTGCAATGAAGCTTGTGCATTAAGATCGCTTACTTCCACTAAGTAATCGGGTATGCTAATCGAGAATGAACTATCTTTTTGATA
>JBJXEB010000005.1:0-5440 GCA_046155095.1 Cyclobacteriaceae bacterium | reverse complement strand
CCACCATGCAAGGCGCGCTCCAATTGCCAAAGGCAAAGTACAAGTTGCGTTCAGGTATACTGGTAGGACTTTTCGCGCTGGCGGTATGGCTCGTTCCTGCCTACTTTTTATTGCATCCACTGTATCTTACCATCAACGGCAAGGACTTTCTGCCCGGCTATATCGGCTTGTGTGTGGGTCTGCTATTGTTACTAGCCGCGTATAGCCGCACCCAGTTGGAAAAACTGGTCAATGGGTTTCGTAAAAGTTTCATTCACGACCTTGAACCGGCCGAATTGATTTACTTAAAATCCCGACAGGTGAACGAGGTGGTTCATGCATCTCTTGATCGCCTCATTAAACAAAACAAAGTATTGGTCAATGGAACCACTATCCAATCAGCCGAAGGCGCACAGCCGGCAAACCCTGAAGAGTTTACCATATTAGATACACTAGCGCAACGCGGGCCTTTGACCTACGAAGTATTGTTACGCACGCTCAATGCCAAGCCCGTGTTTACCAACGTGAGCAATGCTATGAATGCACTACAGAAGTACCTCAACAAATCAATCGTGTTCACCAATTTGTTTTATCTCAACTTTGGTGTCATGGCTTTTTTGCTCTCGCTGGGTTTGGTGCGGTTGGGCATGGGTTTGATGCGTGAGAAACCGGTAGAACAATTGGTTTTCGTGTTGGTGATTACAGGTCTCGTGATGATGTACAGACTGTGGAGATTATCGACAGCCATCACCGAACAGGTGATTCCTAAATTCTATCGTGCGCATGTGGTGCCGGTACAACAAAAAAATACCAACCCCGATTGGCAATATTTTTTATTGGGCACGGCTGCTCTCACTCCTGCGCTTTTGCCGATGGTTAGGCGACACAACTCTGGCAGTGATAGCGGCTCATCCGATTCCAGTTCTTCTGATAGTTCGGGTTGTGGTGGTAGCTCGTGCAGCAGTTGTGGTGGATGCGGTGGAGATTGAAGCCTACTTGGTGAAGGAAAGTTATGCTACGCTTTTTTCGTGCCGTAATGTCTTCAGCACTTGACGCATCACTCATCCATAACACACGCAATCCAAAAAACAGAATAAATTAACGATAGGATAATTTCCTTGTCGCGTTCAGCAGAAACGAATTTGCCTACTTTGTTTCACCAAATCACCAAAAAAAACACATCGGTTGTCCGAAATGATTTGATGCATGCGTCTTATAAAAAACCTTAAATCCAAATAATATGACAACACATGAAGTAGCAAACGAATTGGTAGAACTTTGTCGCCAAAGCAAAATTGACGAAGTGCACAACACCTTATTTGCAGACAATGCCACCAGCATTGAAGCCAATGAAATGATGGGGCCAAAAGTAGTACAAGGCCTCGATGCGATCAAAGCAAAAGCGGTCGCTTTTCAAGAAGGGGTGGAAGAGTTTCATAGCGCCACGCTTTCTGAGCCGATTGTAGCGGGAAATCATTTCGCCATCACCTGGGCCATGGATGCCACCTTTAAGGGAAGGGGACGAATGACCATTGAAGAGATCTGCGTGTATCACGTACATGATGGAAAGATCGTACTGGAGCAATTCTTCTATTAGTCTTAACCTACCCACTTTGTTAAGCCGGATATACAAACGTATTTCCGGTTTTTTTTGGTCAGGTATTTTCGCGCCTTTAATTGATCTATTCTTCCAGCGTAAAGCCAAACACCGGGTAGCCGTGATTTTTTTACTTGCTATTAATTGGTAGATTAGAAGGTCATTTTCCACTTCGTAACTCCATACTATTTATGAAAACTCTTTGCAGTATTATTTTATCACTACTCATTTCGCTGTCCGTATCTGGCATCGATATAAAAGATACCCGCATGTTGAGCCAGCCTGCGGTAAGTGATTCACAGGTGGCATTCATTTATGCAGAAGACTTGTGGGTGGCCAACATCGATGGCAGCAATCCAAGAAGATTAACAGTAGATGAAGGAATAGAATCTCTGCCCTCCTTTTCTCCTGATGGAAAACTTATTGCCTTTAGCGCGCAATATGATGGCAACACGGATGTGTTCATTGTTCCTGTTGAAGGCGGTGTGCCCATCCGTCTTACGTGGCATCCCGGAGGCGATCTGGTGCGAGGATTTACACCCGATGGTAAACAAGTTGTATTTGCCTCACAACGAACGGTATTCACCAATCGCCATCATCAGTTGTTTACCGTGTCGATCAATGGCGGATTTCCTTCCCAGGTTGAACTTCCCAATGCTTTCAATGGCGTCTTTTCTCCCGATGGAAAAAAGATTGCATATACGCCACTTTCACCTCGATATGGCCAGTGGAAACATTATCGCGGAGGTACCATTTCAACGCTATGGATCTTTTCAACAGACGATAAAAGCGCGATAAAAATTCCACAACCTCAAGAAGGATGCAACGACTCCGATCCGATGTGGATTGGCAACACCATTTTCTTTCGAAGCGATCGCAACGGTGAGTTTAATCTGTTCGCCTATGACGTGACCACCAAGAGTGTAACACAGGTAACCAAGTTCACCGATTTTCCGGTAGTAAGCGCAGGCTTCAACAAAAATAAAATTGTGTTTGAGCAATCTGGCTATCTACATGTGCTGGATGCGAATACCGCCAGCCCTAAAAAATTGACGATTGGTATTGCTGCTGATCTACTGGATCTACGACCCCGGTATGTGAAGGGTGGAAGTTATATACGCAGTGCCGATATCTCTCCCAGCGGCATGCGTGTAGTATTTGATTTCCGAGGCGAAATGATTACGGCACCTGCCGAAAAAGGTGATGCCCGCAATATTACGCTTACAACGAATGCACATGAAAAATATCCAGCGTGGTCTCCCGATGGCAAATCCATCGCTTACTTCTCAGATGCTTCCGGTGAATATGAACTTCACGTCAAATCGCAGGAAGGCAAAGGCGATGTGAAAGCCATCAAGTTAACGGGTGCAGGTTTTTATGCGTTTCCACATTGGTCGCCCGATAGTAAAAAAATCGCCTACGTAGACAACAGCCGCAGCATCTATGTGCTAGACGTTGCAAGCGGGGCTTCTAAAAAAATTGATGCCGATGAAGTATACGCTCCAGGGGTATTCCGTGAGTTATTCGGAAACTGGAGTGCCGACTCGAAATGGATTGCTTATGATAAACTGACGGAAACAAATTTCAGACGAATATACCTGCATTCTATTGAGCAGGGAAAATCATTTGCTGTTACTGATGGCTTAAGCGATGCAAGTGAACCAAAAATTGATCCCAGCGGAAAATATCTCTACTTCTTTGCTTCAACAGATGCGGGCCCTGTAGTTAACTGGTTCGATCAATCTAACAATGATATGCGCGCTACCAGCGGAATTTACTTGGTAACTTTGCAGAAGAACACCATCTCACCCTTTGCAAAAGAAAGTGATGAGGAATCTGCAAAGGTAGAAAAACAGGAAGCAGTCGCTGATAAAACCAAAACCGACAAAAAGGAACCAGAGCCCGCCAAACCAGCTAAAACGTTGCAGATAGATTGGGAGGGAATCCATACACGTATCATTGACTTGCCGGTAAAGCCCGGAAACTATGCCCTACTGAATGTAGCTAAAGAAGGTGAACTCTACTACGTGGTGTATGAATACAACTCCAATGATCCAGGCAAACTTCATAAGTATGACGTTGCCAAGCGAAAAGATACGGAAGTAATGGAACTGGATAATTACGTCATCTCTGCTGATACCAAAAAGATGCTGTATCAAAAAGGAAACACTTTTGGCATCACCAACACCGGAGAAAAACCGGAAGCCGGTAAAGGGATCATTAATACCAACGACATACAGGTAAAAATTGATCCCCCAGCTGAATGGGTCCAGACGTTTGATGAAGCCTGGAGAGTCAACCGCGACTACTTCTATGATCCGGGCATGCATGGTGCCGATTGGTCCGCAATGAAAATAAAATATGCGCAATTCTTACCACACCTTGCCTGCCGCTCCAACCTATCCACATTAATTCAATGGATGTGTAGTGAACTCGTGGTTGGTCATCATAACATTCAGGGTTCAGGTGATCGCGTAGGTACACCGGAGCAAGTGAGTGGAGGACTGTTAGGGGCAGACTACACCATTAACAACAACCGCTATCAGATCAAAAAGATTTATGGTGGGCTAAACTGGAATCCTGAATTGCGATCTCCGTTAACTGAGCCGGGCATCAATGCCGTTGTAGGCGAGTATATTTTAGCAGTGAATGGAAAAGAAGTGACAGCAGCGCAAAACCTGTTTAGCTTTTTCGAAAATACGTCTGGTAAAATTGTAGAACTCACCTTGGGATCTAACCCGAACCTAACGGGCTCACGCATCGTGAAAGTAGTTCCGGTAGCTGGTGAAGCGTCACTACGCAACCGCGATTGGGTAGAAGGCAACCTTAAGAAAGTTACCGCTGCCACCAATGGACAGGTAGCCTATGTGTATGTGCCGAACACTGCCAATCAGGGTCACGAATATTTTAAACGATACTTCTATCCACAGGCAAACAGAAAAGCAATCATCATTGACGAGCGCTTTAACGGTGGCGGACAAATTGCCAATTACTACATTGATCTGTTGCAGCAGCCCTATCATGCCCATTGGAATACCCGCTATGGAAAAGATTTTAAAACACCGAGTGCTTCCATACAAGGGCCCAAAGTGATGTTGATTGATGAGACAGCCGGGTCCGGTGGCGACATGTTGCCATGGATGTTTCGCAAGTTTAAAGTTGGAACATTGGTGGGCAAGCGCACGTGGGGTGGCCTTGTGGGAATTTTGGGGTTCCCTGAATTTATTGATGGTGCCTCTGTTACCGCTCCCAATTTAGCCATCTGGACACAAGACGGATTTATTGTTGAGAATGTAGGCGTGCCGCCAGATGTAGAAGTCGAGCAAATTCCTAGCGAAGTGATCAAAGGAAATGATCCGCAATTACAAAAAGCTATTGAAATTGCATTAGAAGAGTTAAAGAAAAATCCTCCGGTAGAATACAAGCGCCCGGCTTATCCGGTGCGGGTGAAGAAAAATTAACAACTGCAAACGAGATAGTAAAAGCAACTCCTCCGCCTTGGTTCTTGTCCCCACGAACCAAAATTGCAACCCAAAAACTTTTGCGGGTTCCCGCTATGCTCTTTCATCATATAGGAGATTAATCTGATCGTGCTTACCAATCTCTTTCAACGATGGCCTACACATATAGTCAGCAATGGCCGCTGTGTAGGCATTGGGCAATTTTAGTTTTTTCGCCTTCTGCAGATAATACGTTTTCTTCTGTTGATCCAGCAAGACGTTTTTGGCCCAGGATGAGGCTTGCCGGAATTTGGTGCGGCTCTGCCTTTGCTTTTCACTCTGAGTTTTGGGAGGCCGAGGCCTACTGGCCACAATGGTTCTGCCGCAGAGATTTTTGAAAACCAAGGTTTGTCCAAGCATTCCG
>JBJXEB010000004.1:0-4349 GCA_046155095.1 Cyclobacteriaceae bacterium | reverse complement strand
CAGTTGGCGTGGCAGCAGTATTTACATTTCGTTTAATAAAAACAAGGACTTAGGTAGAAGTGACAACGCCATTCAGTGGAGCAAGCCGCAACTTTTGCTCACCAAACCCGGGCGCGTATTGTGGTATCCCGCATTGCAACCCATGAACTCACCTGAAGACATCGCCAATAAAAATACCTGTCTAAAACTTGGTAAGAAGGCAAGGTTGTTTGTAAAAGACAGTGAAGCTAACGAGTATAGCTCGGAGTATTTGATTGAGTTTGAGAAATAGCTTCACTGTCTTTGTTTGGTAGAGTAGAAAGTATAGCCTATTCTAGTGTTGACAATCCAAGGTCTGTTTATTTCTGTTCCGCTAATTCTTTCACTTTTTTATTCATTTCCTCAAACCCTTTTTTCGTGTTGTGGTCAAGTTGCTTTTTGAAAAGTGGCACAAGTATTCCTCTAAATTTCTCGCTCTGTCTAAAAGTTGTTGTTCCATTGCCGTTGTCAATAAGTTCAAACTTATGCTCACCGTCAAAAAGCCCTGCAAATAATAAATGGCCAAGCCAACTCAATTCTTTGTTCGTTTCAAATGTTAGAACTCTTGGTTTAAAGGTCATCCCATTTCCTTCGGGTGGTTCTATTCTTGCAGTGATTTTGCTTCCAACTTTCACCTCTCCCTTTATTGATTTTATAAATGGATTCCAATTCGGGTAGTTGGAAAAGTCTGTGAGGATTGCCCAAACCTTATCTGGTGTTGCATTAATT
The DNA here is from genome assembly GCA_046155095.1 of Cyclobacteriaceae bacterium. GTDB lineage: Bacteria > Bacteroidota > Bacteroidia > Cytophagales > Cyclobacteriaceae > ELB16-189. Next base: position 3,602 of record JBJXEB010000004.1, on the reverse strand, counting down.
AAAATGTCTGTTTTAATTTCTTTTGCCATTGCTGCTGAGTTTATAATTGTGATTAAAATAATTGTTTTTAAAGTTTTCATTTGTTTCGCAGTGGAGTTTCAAAAATAGTTTTGCAACCCTCATATTCCTTTAGAAAGTATACCCAACACTAACATTGATAACCCAAGGTGTGTTGGCCACTCCAATGTTCGGGGCTTTCAGCACCTCATTTTGATTGGTGCGTGTGTTGAAGTAAGCATGCTGATCATTCGGTAATGAGCTATGCACGTTATACCAATAGCGGATGCTGGGGGCAATGGTGATGCCTTTTGCAAATCCTTTGTTCTTTTCAAAAGTCAACCAACGATAATAGGCGCCAAATCCCAGTGTAACTGTATTAAAGTTGACCATACTGTTTGCATTGGATTGCTCTTGTCCATGATAGTATGTTTCATAGATGTGAAGTTTCGGCTCAAAGCGAAGATTGAATCCTTTGGTAAATCGATACCCTATGCCAAGGCCAAGTGAATTTGCAATTTTGAAATCTATTTGTTGCCTTTCATATTCGTTTGATAATGATTGTCCGTCTACATGTAAGTTAAAACCATGCGAATAATCGATTACCCATTTTTTCATCCAATAGTTACCCTCTATGTTGAAACCCTTTGCCACAATAGGTTGGTTCAAACCAAACATTAAACTAAATCGATTCTTTTCAGGCACGTTTTGCGCCTGTGCGATCAAGGAGAAAAATAGAAATGCAATGATACTCGTGATGATAGTTGTACTGTTAGTTTTCATAAAATTGATTGTTTAGAGTTATTAAGTAATTTTCTTTCAGTGTAGTCTTCTGCCCTGATTATGGCACAAACATCATGGAATGGGTGATGCCTTTCGCCTTAAACGATCGAATGAGACTTGTTTTTAGAAGATGAGACCTGATTCGCTCAGGATGACTAGGCCAGAAATAGCCTACGTATTATTGCAAAAGGTTTCGCAGTTGGTATTCTTTTGGCGAAAGACCTGTTTCTGCCTTGAATATGCGGTTTAACGAAGCTTTCGAATTAAAGCCACTATCCATCCCTAAGGCCAAAATGGTAAATCTTTTCTTTGTAGGGTCAGCAAGAAGTTTTTGCAAATGCTTGACCCGATAGTCATTAACAAAATCATAAAAAGGCTTACCAGTAATAGAGTTAATTGTTTGGGAAAGGTTATGAGTGGTTACATTTAGCCCATCGGCCACTTCTTGTAGTTGAAGTTTTGCTTCCAGGAATAACTTTCTGTTCTCAAACATCTGACGCAGATTTTGGTAAATCGTTTCTTGTTCAGCTGATGTAAGCGATGATGTCTTATATTTTTCAGGCGATTTTGCCAGGGTTTGCACGGATTCTTCAAATCGAATCTCTTCGATTGCGTTTTTGCCGTAGTATTCTGCTACAGTGTATTGATGAATACCGTGATAACTGATGTAAAATACGGCAAAGACTACACCTAAGCTGACAATCGAATAGGCCGAATTGGTATCAATAGGGAGTAATTGAAAATTTGAAATAATGAAAATGAGTATAGATAAACTGGTGGTTGAAATATAAACCCATGACGTTTGGGTGAGCCAATCGAGTTGTATTGGATCGATAAGGGAAAATCGCTCTTTGATCTGGCTGGCGTATAGTCGTAATCTTTTGATCAACCAAAACAGGGCAGCTAAAAATAAAATCTGATTGCCTTTGTACATGATGTGGTAGCTGATCGGTGGTGCATCATACAGTTTTTGAAGTGCTGCGGTATCGTAAGCATGAATGATAAACATGTCACTAATCAAAAAAAACGCGCTCAAAAGTGCCGGAATAAACAAGAGAATCCAGCGCCTGTTACTCTGATTTTCTTGAACTGTATCAAAAGCAAAAAAGATGTAAACCGGGAAGAGCAAGTAGGGAGCAATGGTTTGAAAGAAAAAGAGTAGAGGAGACAAATGCGTCCGTACCGCGATGTCCAATGCCAAAAAACTAATCATCAGTAAATTGATCAGTATCAACAAATAATCTGCGCGCTTGCGGTTCTTTTTCCCAAGAATAAAAAGAATAAAGAAAAGAGAAACTGCTATTCCGGTGCTATTCAGCCATTGCATACAAATCCATTGTAATGCAAGATTAACACTTTTTGGCTAGTGCCAATTCGGCTTACCCCTCAAATCCTATCTTCTTATGGCTGCCATCGCAGAAAGGCTTGTTGGCAGAGGCACCACACCGACAGAACGCAGTGGCGTTGCTTTTCTTGGTGAGATTGCCTTTTGAATCTTTGATAGTTACATTTCCATACACCATCAATGGGCCGTTGGGTGTCGTTTCTACAATCGTCTCGGCCTCCACTTTTACTTCTTCGTTGCCTGCATCCCGATTGAGGTAATAACTCAGCGCGCCTGACGGGCATTTTTTTATTTGATTGATGATTTTATCGGTGGTCGATTTTTCGGGGGTAATCCAAGGCATTTCTTGCGGATGGAATACATCGCCCAGTCCGTTAAAACAAATTGCTGAATGTATGCACATCGCTGGCTTCCATACGATGGTCACTTCTCCATTGGTGTATTTTTTGGTGATGTCTTTCATCGTTGGTCGTTGTTGGTTAGTGGTTCATCGTTGGTCGTTTGGGTTGTTTCATGTATCTACAAACATCGAATAACGGTCAACCAACAACCAATTTTGTTTGTACTTCAATCGGATTGGTCAACGTTTTGTGTACCGGGCATGCGTTGGCAATTTGTAGTAAACGTGTCCGCTGCTCGTCAGTTAAGTTACCTATCAATTGAAGCTCTCGTTTAAAAATAGTCTTATTGTCAACTTTTTCAAAATCCACTTCCACCCTGATTTTTTCTACGGGCCATTTTTTTCGATCGGCATACATGCGCAACGTAATAGCGGTGCACGAGGCAAGTGAGATTAACAAAAATTCTCCGGGTGCAGGGCCATGGTTTGTACCGTCCAGTTCTTCCGGTTCATCGGCAATCACCATTTTTCCACCCACCGTTATCTCGGTGCGAAAATGATCCGTTCCGATGATGGCAGAAACCATATCAGAAAGCGTTGTTCATGACAAATGACTCTTGTGTGTAGCGCGACCGTGGAGCCACTTCACGCTCCTGCAAAAAACCTGGTAACAACGCTGCGTCTCCTAAATAGCCGATGGCCAACATCACGGCTGCTTCATGGGTATCTGGGATATTGAAATTCAATTTTGCTTTTTCGCGATCAAAACCGCCCATTTGGTGAACATTTAGTCCGAGGTGTGTAGCCTGTAATGATAGGAATCCATTAGCTGAGCCAAGATCATATTTTGCAGAAGGATTTGGTTTTCCGTTGCTGATAAAATTCTTGCGGATCATGGATAATATCAGCAGAGGAGCGCGCTCTGCCCAAATCTTATTACCGTCCATCAGCGTATCAAACAATTTACCCCAAAGTTCTGGTTGATCTTTAGTAGCATAGATATAAGCCCAGGGCTGCTCATTGTTGCTGGAGGGCGCCCAACGAGCGGCTTCAAAGATTGCCTGAATTTTTTCGGGTTCTATCGAAGTCTCAGCGTAGGCCCTGCTACTCTTTCTATCTGAGATAACGTCTACCAGC
>JBJXEB010000003.1:0-37434 GCA_046155095.1 Cyclobacteriaceae bacterium | reverse complement strand
CTGGCAAGAAATTATTAGCTGGGTCTTCGGCACATACACGCACTTCAATGGCATGACCATGAATTTCTAAATCTTCTTGTTTGAATGGAAGCTTTTCTCCTTCTGCAATTTTGATTTGCAGTTTTACTAAATCCAAGCCCGTGATCATTTCTGTTACGGGATGTTCCACTTGCAAGCGAGTATTCATTTCCAAGAAATAAAAACTCATGTCCTCGTCCAAAATAAACTCAATGGTGCCTGCATTAAAATACTTGGCAGCCTTGGCGGCATTCACTGCGGCCTCGCCCATTTTCTTTCTAAGTTCAGGAGTTAGCACGGCAGAAGGAGCTTCCTCTACTACCTTTTGATGCCTGCGCTGAATGGAGCATTCGCGTTCAAACAAGTGAACAACATTTCCATGTTGATCTCCAAAAATCTGAAACTCAATGTGCCGTGGCTTGGCAATATATTTTTCGATGAACACGGCTCCATCACCAAACGCAGAAGTGGCTTCGCTAACGGCACGCTCCATTTGGTTTTGAAATTCCCTTTCGTTCTCTACAACACGCATCCCTTTTCCACCACCACCCGCGCTGGCTTTGATCAATATCGGGTAGCCAATTTTTTTGGCGATGGTTTTTGCTTCATCAATATTTGTGATCGGTGTGCTGGTACCAGGCACAAGCGGCACATTGAATTTTGCCACCGCTTCTTTGGCCGCCAATTTACTTCCCATAATCTCCATCGACTCAGCCGAAGGCCCAATAAAAATCAATCCTTCTTTTTTTACAAGTGCAGCAAAATCTTCATTCTCAGATAAAAAACCGTAGCCAGGATGAATTGCATCAGCCCCTGATCTCTTGGCAACATCAATGATCTTGTCCATGCGGAGATACGACTCGGACGAGGGTGCAGGGCCAATGTTGTAAGCTTCATCTGCAAAGCGAACGTGCATGGCGTTTCGATCTATGTCACTGAATACAGCTACAGTTTTAATACCCATCTCTTTAGCACTTCGCATCACGCGCAAGGCAATCTCACCTCGGTTGGCAATAAGGAGTTTGTGGATTTTTTTTGATTTAATCATTTATTTAAAATCTAGAAGAGAATTAATCGACATTATAATCTGTAGTATAAATGAATTGATTTTTTCCAATCTCAATGTAGAAGCGATCGAATTCTTTTAACTTCTCAATTTCTGGAAGATGCTTTTCAAACACTTGTATCAATTCAGATGTGCTGATATTACCTAGTAAAACCCTAATCAACTTTTTGGGAGTATTATTGCCAAAGTGCAAATTTTCAAAATCCTCATCCTTTGTCACAACAATTTGATTGTTGCTATCTGCGAAGCGTGCGATTTCAATGTCTTTTGTTTTTGAGCCTTCTAAAACACGATTTACATGTGTTGCTTGATGGCCTATTTTTAAAAGATGATTGACCAACTGATAAGGAATATGAACATCACAGATGAAATTCATTGTTACGATGCTAGCTCATAAATGGATTTGCCAGAACTTGTGAGTTTTGCGTACTGAAGAGCTGCCATGATATCTTCTTTTTCTAGCTCTGGGTGATCTTCAATAATTTCTGAAAATGACATGCCAGAACCCAGTAGGTCTAAGATAACACCAACAGGCCATCGCATGCCTCTTAGGCAAGGTTTACCAAAGCAGATGTCGGGATTGATGGTGATTCGGTTGAGGTGGTTCATTTGTAGATCGCTAAGCCAAAGCTAAAATTAGATGGATGAATTTCGTTCAATTAGTTTATCAAGTTAATACCAAACCTTATGTCCTCTTTACTTCGACTATTTTGCTATCTCCATCTTTGTCATCATATTTTGATTGAATCTAATTTGGTAAGAGATGCTTCAATAGATTACTTTTACAAAAGTAGTGTTTTTTATTACTTTTGGTAAGTTGAACAAAATAGGAATGGCGAATAGAGCTGCCTACTGGTAACTGCATTACTGCCGACTTTTTTCTGACGTCATGGTACACTTAACTAATCACTCGAAGTGATGTCTTAACTTTTGATCGAAGTGCATGGCGCGTCAGCTTTTAATTGAACTAAAAATTGATTATATGAAGATGAAGAAATTTAGATTATGCATTTTGTTAGTAGCATTTCCTTTTTTCAGTTGTACTCTCCAAGCTCAGCACGAGCCACCTCCTCTCGAAGGTCGATGGGATCTTACCATTGACTGGTCGGGCAAACCAGTGCCTGCTTGGCTTGAAGTTCGACACTCCGGGCTTCATACATTGATAGGGCGTGTGATGTTAGTGAGTGGAAGTGCTCGCCCAATTTCCAAAATAAATTTTGTTGATGGAAAATTTAACTTCTCCATTCCACCACAATGGGACGATAGTGATGTGGACATTCAAGTTGAGGGGATACTAGACCATGACAATTTACGAGGAACACTGAAACATGTGGATGGCAAAATTTATAATTGGACTGGAAGTAGAGCACCATCACTCCGAAGAACCAAAGCACCTGTATGGACATCTCCCAACACCCTTTTTAACGGAAAGGATTTGAGCGGCTGGCATACGGAAGGTGCAAACCAATGGATAGTTGAATCGGGTGTTTTAAAAAGCCCGAAGTCAGGATCAAATCTTTTTTCTGATAAGACATTCACAGATTTTAAACTTCATATCGAATTTCGTTACCCTAAAGGAAGTAATAGTGGCATTTACCTACGTGGCCGCTATGAAGTGCAAGTGGCAGATAGCAAAGGCATGGAGCCTTGGGATGATCAATTCAGCGGTATATATGGATTACTCTCGCCCAATGAGATGGTGGCAAAAGAAGCTGGCGAGTGGCAATCGTTTGACATCACACTGATAGGCAGGCGTGTAACGGTGGTAGCCAATGGTGTAACGGTAATTTCCGATCAAGTAATCCCTGGCATTACGGGTGGTGCCATTGATAGTAAAGAAGGCGAACCAGGCCCCTTTATGATACAAGGTGACCACGGGCCAATTGAGTACCGTAATATTGTTGTAACTCAAATAAAATGATGACAAGGTATGGGTGATGCTTGCCCTGCTGTTTTTCAATAAACAATACTCCACCTGGAAAAAATACTGCTCTTGAGCGTGCGCGATGTGCACCTTCTGATCGCTTGGTTAAGAAAGGTGGTGCGCACATCGAAAAAGAGATATCACGACAAAGTACCTTTCCCTGTTAGGCTGAGCAAAAGGGTTGGGTTTGAATTTTCAATGAAGGCAAAAAAGTAAATTGATGTCACGGTCAAAAAAAATATTTATAACTATCTGCGTATTGTTCTTTGCGGGGCTTGCCTACCTCAGTTATGATATTAGTTCAAAGACTACCTTTCCGGGATCGAAATCTCAACTTAAAGAGAGGCTAAAAAAGCAGTATTTAGAGGCAGATTCTATTCGAAAAGATTCAATAAAGTCTATTTAACGCCCATAACTGCAATTCGTCCAGTAATAGTTCAATTGATCGGTGCAGCATTTGGCATTTTCTCTGCGTGCTATACTTTTGAACCAGATTAAAGCCAACTATAGACAGGATTATCCCCCGGGGTCAAGGACTTTGGGGGATTTTCTTTTTATGCCAGTTCTATTCCTAATCCTAAAACATCCTTCTTCGATGTATGTTAATTAAACTCGATTTGCGGGTTGATGTTTGCATTCACTTCTTTGCATCTTTGAGACAGAAATAAACTATTTTATTTATGCGGAGCCATTTTGTTTTGTTGACTTCTCTTTTGGTACTATTTGTTTTGATTGCGTCTTGCTCAAAAACAACTGTTGATAAGATAGTAGACTGTGCTCAAACAGATTTGGCAATAGCACTAGTGTCAAAGACCAATACCTCTGGGTGCAGCGCTACTGACGGTAGTTTAAGACTGAGTGCGAGTGGTGGGCAAGATGCGTATACTTATAGTTTGAACGGTGGAAAGCCCCAGCCAAGTAGTGACTTTTTAAACATTGGCGCTGGCAGTTACAGTGTGAAAGTAAAAGACGCCAATGGCTGTGAGAAATCTATCCAAGTTGAAATTACTGCTCCCAACTCTACATTGGATGCAACAATTTTGGTCGTTCAGAATAACCAATGCAACCCACCCAATGGTTCGGCTACAGTTACAGGAGCGGGCGGAAAAGCTCCTTATTCTTATCTTCTTGGTATTGGAGGGTTTTCAACTACTAATGTATTTGCTAGTTTAAAAGAAGGGGTCTATAATGTGATTGTAAAAGATGCCAACGATTGCCAGAAATCTATAAGCATCATTGTGCCAAGGGGCAACACAGGAACGAGCTACACGAACGATATTAAGCCTATTATAACTACTGCCTGTTCATTGCCCCTGTGCCATGATGCTTCCCAAGGTGCTAAGAATTGGACTACGTATGATAATGTGAAAGCCAATGCTGGCAATATTAAAGCCCGAACGGGAAATGGAAGTATGCCTACTGGCACTGGCCCCAAGTTGACCCAGGCTCAAATCAATCTGATAGCCTGTTGGGTAGATGATGGTGCGCTAAATAATTAGCTTATTTCTTTTCTAGGGTACTGGCTTTCGGCCAGAAAAGCTCCCTTTTATTCGTATTTCTATTAATTTCTTGGCATGTTTACCAATTGTCAACTCAATTAACACAACGAATTGAAGGAACTATGGTCAACTATTTTGACATTTGGCAAAATAAAAAATCTTATGAGGAGTTCATTTCATTCAGTCTCGTTTTGGATAGCTATGGTAATGCTTTCTTCTTGCGCTTATAACGATGTTAACAAGCTAGTGGACTGCAGCAAATCTGATTTGGCCGTAGCACTTATTAGTCAATTGAACCCTACTCAGTGCTTGGCTATTGACGGCAGCATTACAGTTTCGGCATCAGGTGACACTGCCCCGTATGCTTTTAGTATCAATGATGGTTCTTTTCAATCAGGGAACACATTCGATAAACTTGGTCCAGGGGTGTATTCTATAATTGTCAAAGGGACAAAAGGTTGCATATCGTCACCTCTTCAAGTTGAGTTGGTGGCGCCCAATTCTACGCTGGCTGCATCTTCTACCACCACACCTGACTCAGACTGCTTCACAGACAATGGATCTATCACGGTCATTGGCTCACAAGGCAAGCCTCCTTACCAATTTCAATTCGAACAACGTAGTTTTGGATCAGCATCAACGTTCAATAATCTAAAATTTGGAACTTACTTGGTAACCATAAAAGATGCAGATGGTTGCCCGAAAGCATTGAGTGTAACCGTACCACGTAGTAATACCGGGATTAGTTATTCAGGAACTATTAAATCGATCTTAGATACCAATTGTAACACTTCGGGCTGCCACAATGGAGATTTGGGTGCGAGCCGCGATTGGCGCACTTATGCCACAGTGAAAAATGACGCGGCCTCAATAAAATCCAGAACAGTAAACAAAAGTATGCCACCCGCTGGAAACAAAGCCCTCACGCAAGAGCAAATAAGCCAAATTACTTGCTGGGTAGATGACGGTGCTTTAAATAACTAATAACCTTACCTACTTGATATGAAAAAATTACTTCTTTGTTTAATAGGTGTAGCAGCTAGCCTTGCAATGCAAGCCCAAAAATTCACTTCAGAGAAATCAGCGGTCAGCTTTTTCTCTCATGCCTCTATTGAAGATATTGCTGCCAAAACAGATAAATCCAATAGTATCTTTAACATGAGCACGGGCGAAATCGTGTTCTCCATTCCCATCAAGGATTTTGAATTTGAAAAGGCATTGATGAAAGAACACTTCAATGAAAAGTATATGGAGACTGAAAAATATCCCAAGTCAACTTTTCAAGGAAAAATCACGAATTTTCAGCAAACCGTAAGTGGCGAACAAGAAGCACGTGCTGTGGGTAAGCTCACCATACATGGAGTAACTAAAAATGTTGAACTGCCAGGCAAGATTGAAGTGGCCGAAGGAAGAGTGGTGATGAAATCTAAATTTGTGATAAAGCTTGCTGATTATAAAATTAAGATACCTACCCTGCTTTGGAAAAATATTGCCGAGCAAGTAGAAGTTACCATTGAATTCACTTACAAGACCTTATAAAAACTTTATGAAAAAAAATATTGCGCTTCTTTTTTTACTGGGTTCAATCAACCTCTTCGCACAAGATGATTTGATGAAGGAGTTAGAGCAAAGCCAAAAGCCAGAAACGACTTATGTAGGTCAGACTTTCAAAGGCACACGTATCATTAACAGTCAATCCGTGGAGACCAAAGGAAAAGGAGAATTGGAATTTATTTTCTCGCATCGCTTTGGACCGCTCAACGGAGGAAGTTTTACTTTGTGGGGACTCGATCAAGCCTACGTTCGCATTGGGCTTGAATACGGAATCACTGACAGGCTTGGCATCGCCATTGGCCGTAGTTCTACAGACAAAACCTTTGATAGTTACCTGCGCTACAAAGTGGCAAGGCAAAGTGAGGGCGCAAGGAACTTTCCAGTAACAATTACAGCCATTGGTACAGCCAATGTAAAGACTACACCCCGTGCTAGCGAGAACCCAACCATTGAATTTCAAGATCGTTTGGCTTATGTGGCGCAGGTGTTAATAGCTAGAAAGTTTTCATCAAATTTCTCTGCTCAAGTAATGCCCGTTTTTGTTCATCGCAATGTGGTGAACAAACTGTATGAGAATAACGATGATTATGCGCTGGGTTTTGCTGCACGTTATAAAATCACGCGGAGCCTTGCCCTTACAAGCGAATACTTCCATCGATTGAACCAAACAGAAAACTCCCCCTATTACAACTCGCTCGGTTTTGGTTTAGAGATTGAGACAGGCGGGCACGTATTTCAATTAGTGTTTTCCAACAGCCAAGGCATGATTGACCGAGCTGTGGTGGCAGAAACAGATGGGAATTTTAGTAACGGAGATATTCATTTTGGATTCAATGTCACTAGGGCGTTTCAGTTAAAGAAGAAGTAGTGAATGGTAAAAGGTAGTTGGTAAATGGTAAGAGGTAGTTGGTATGGGGACAAGTTTCTAGGTTCCAGTATAGAATCTATCAACCCTCACACTTTATATCCACTTACCACTTCTTACCCCTTACCTCTTACTTCTTACTTCTTACATCTTACTTCTTACCCCTTACCTCTTACCTCTTACTTCTTACCTCTTACTTCCATTCCTCCGTTTCAAAGTCACTATTGATTTCTTAGATTTATGGCTTGATCTAAAACAGCGTTGCTTCTAGCTTCCATTATTATTTATCTTTTGCTCACAATCCTCATCGGGTACTGGGCATCGCGCAAAGTCAAAACTTCGGGCGATTTTATGTTGGCGGGCAGAAGCCTTCCTATCTTTTTAAGCGCCTCTGCCCTCTTTGCTACTTGGTTTGGCTCTGAAACTGTTTTTGGAGCGTCCTCAGAATTTTTAAAAGGCGGTTTGTATTCAGTGATCGAAGATCCCTTTGGTGCTGCCCTGTGTTTGGTGCTGTTCGGATTATTTTTTGCACGCAAACTTTATGCAATGAACTTGCTCACGCTGGGCGATTTTTTTGAAGTGCGTTATGGCAAGCGAACAGAACTCATCGCCAGTCTTTTCCTCGCGCCTCCTTATGTGGGCTACATTGCGGCTCAATTGGTGGCCATGGGGCTCATTTTAAACGTGGTGACAGGAATGGAAGTGTGGCACGGTGTGATCATCTCTGCTTTTGTAGTTACGTTTTATACCTACATCGGTGGCATGTGGGCGATTTCTATTACTGATTTTATTCAAAGTATTATTATCGTAGCGGGTCTTTTAGCACTGGCAATTATCTTAGCCATGAAAGCGGGGGGAGTAAGTGCGGTGATGAGTGAAGTGCATCCTTCTACCTTTCGATTTCTTCCCAAGTGGGAGTTCAAGGAAGTCATGCTTTATATTGCTGCGTGGTCGGTGTTAGGGTTGGGTTCATTGCCATCGCAAGATGTTTTTCAGCGTGTGATGTCATCAGGCTCACAAAAAATTGCTGTCCGTTCTTGCTTCATTGCCGCAGGCTTATACCTGACTATTGCCATGCTGCCATTGTTCATCAGCCTGTGCGTAAAACATCTTTACCCGCAAATGGTAGAGGGCGACACACAATTGGCTTTACCGAATATGGTGTTGGCGCATGCAGCTATGCCCATTCAAATACTTTTTTTTGGTTCGTTGCTCTCCGCTATTATGAGTACAACCAGTTCAGCCATCCTTGCACCTGCCGCCATTTTTTCTGAGAATTTTATCAAGCCATTGGCGAAAAATAAATTAAGCGATCATCGATTGTTGATCATTACACGAATGTGTGTGTTAGGCTTTGCAAGCGTGGCAACGCTGATGGCTTGCTTGCGATCGAATATTTATGAATTGGTGGGGGAATCTTCTATCTTAAGTTTGGTCTCATTGTTTGCTCCATTGGTGTTGGGCTTGTATTGGAAAAAGGCAAATAGCAACGGTGCCTTATTGGCGATGATACTGGGTACGATAACACTTGCCATCTTTGCGTGGTTGGATGTGGGCTGGCCGGGATTATTACCCGCTACACTCGTTAGTTTTTTGGCAATGATTTTTGGAAGTTTGGCGTTACCGGCTACAAAGACACAAAGTCACTAATTTTTATTTTGTGATTTTTGCGTCTTCGCGCCTTTGTAGCAATATTTTAACTGAAGATTTGTATGATAAAAATTGAACTGAATAGATTGGACAATGACTTGCTCATGGAAGCGGTTAACGACATGGGCAACAAAGTGCAAATGGATGGATCACCTGCGGATGGCGGTCATGACAAAGCCTTTCGCCCAATGCAAATGCTATTGGCTGCTATGGGCGGATGTAGCACAGTGGATGTGGTAACTATTTTACGCAAGCAACGTGAGGAGCTAAAGGATATTAAGATAACTGTTACAGCCGAACGTGAAAAAGGCGTAACCCCCTCACTTTACACCGAAGTACACGCACACTTTAGATTGTATGGAGACATCGATGAAGACAAGGCACAAAAGGCAGTAGCTTTATCGGTAGGAAAATATTGTTCAGTGGCTAAAACATTGGAGAAAACAGCGAAGGTAACGTTTAGTGTGGAGGTAATAAGGTAATTGGTAAGTGGTGGTGGTGAGTGGTGGTTGGTAAGAGGTAATCAGTATGCGGTAATCGGTAAGTGGTAAGAGTTAAGAGGTAATAGGTAATAGGTAATCAGTTCTTGCAAAGATGGCTTCTAATTTCTGACTTCTGACTTCTAACTTCTAAAATCTTAATTCTAAAATCTAAAATCTTAAATTATTTAATGGAAGACGAACACAATTTTGAAACAGATGCCATCCGCACACAAAGCGAGCGAACAGATTTTCGTGAGCATTCTGTGCCCCTTTACTTGACATCTAGTTTTGTTTTTGAAGATGCGGAACAGGCTCGGGCATTATTTGCAGATGAAATACCAGGAAATATTTATACACGTTTCTCCAACCCAAACAATACCGAGTTCATCAATAAACTTTGTTTGCTGGAAGGAACGGAAGACGGAATCGCCACCGCCTCGGGCATGGCCGCCATGTATTGCAGCATGGCTGCATTGTTGAAAGCAGGCGATCATGTATTGGCATCGCGCTCCGTGTTTGGCTCTACGCATCAAATTCTGAACACACTCTTTCCGCGCTTCAACATTTCTCACACCTATGTTGATTTAAGCAATCCTTCGGCTTGGGAAAGTATGATCCAGCCAAACACGAAAATGATTTTTGTGGAGACACCGTCCAATCCCGCATTGGATATTATTGATTTAGAGTGGTTGGGCAAATTGGCGAACAAGCACAAGTTGATTTTGAATGTCGACAATTGTTTTGCTACACCGTATTTGCAAAATCCTGCAAAGTATGGTGCGCACTTGGTCACGCACTCAGCCACAAAATTTATTGATGGCCAAGGCCGTGTGATTGGCGGTGCCATCTTGGGCAAGAAAGAGTTGATCAAGGAGATTCGTTTTTTTGCAAGGCACACAGGACCATCGATGTCGCCATTCAATGCATGGGTACTTTCTAAAAGTTTGGAGACCTTAGCCGTTCGTATGGAGAAGCATTGTGAGAATGCGTTGGCAGTTGCCAATTACTTGGAGAAAAATGATGAAGTAGAATATGTAAAGTATCCATTCCTGCCCTCGCATCCTCAATTTGAATTGGCCAAAAAACAAATGCGATTGGGTGGGGGAGTAGTTACATTTGAAGTGAAAGGCGGCATTGACAGAGGTAGAAAATTTTTGAATTCTCTAAAGATGATTTCCCACTCCGCCAACTTGGGTGATACACGCTCCATTGCTACCCATCCAGCTTCTACCACGCATTCCAAACTAAGTGAAGCAGAAAGGCAAGCAGTTGGCATCACGCCTGGGCTTATTCGGATTTCGGTTGGGCTAGAGAATATAAAGGATATTGTGGCAGATATTGAGCAGGCGATAAGAGAGAGTAAAACTATGGGAGGCTAAAATTCAACCACCTATTAAAAAGGACTATTGGAACGTAACCGATGAACAAGTTGAAGAAAAGTCGGGAAAGAAAATTGCTGAGTGGATAAAGATCCTTGATAAGTTCAAGGCAAGTGAAAAGAAGTCAAATGATGTGATGACTTTTTTACGAGACAAGCACAGTGTCCCTCGCTACTGAGCAAGAACGCTCACTACCCATTATTTGAAATCGAAGAGTTAGCCACTTTTTTTTACGAAAAAAGGTGTCAGATAATTTCAAGTTATCTGACACCCTTTATAAATTTTACACTAAAACTTGACCCCCAAGCTTACATAAAAAGCCCTGCCGCTATAGGCCGGTAGCGAGTTGATCACCCTGCGCGAAAATTCTGGATAATAATATTGTTGATCAAGCAGATTGTCGGCATACACATTCAAAATGATGGCAGGTGTGTTTGTAAGATTGAATAGCTTTTTGAAATCTGTATTTAGATTTAGCGTCATCAGATTGAAATCACCAGGTACGGGATTTGCCAAAACACGTTGCTGTGCTATTGTCAAATCCGTTTGCGAATTTATCACATCGCCTGGTTTTGAAAAATAGGAATTGAATACACCTAGGGTTAGACCTTTGGCGAAGACATAAGATATCCCAATTTTGAGCATATCGTTAGGCACCGTGGTGGTATTTGTTTGATCCTTGTTATTCCTGCTTTCTTGATAGGCGTAGGTAGCAGTAATTTGTAAATCCTGCACGAGGAAAATCTTTGCCTCTGCCTCTAGCCCTTTCATTTGTAATGTGCCTAGATTTAAATAATAGTTGGCACCTGGGTTGGTTCCTTGTTGCGTTACATCAGGAAGTTGGCTAAATGGTTTGCGTATAACGGTATTCGTTTGGTCACTTTGAAAAGCGGATACAGTAAATTGGTAAGTTGATTTTTGATAAAAGATTTGAAGATCGGTAGTAGTCACTTTTTCGGGTAAGAGGTTCGCGTTTCCGTATAGTGTATTCGGTACATTAGAATACAACTCGCTGGCCGCACCTGTTTTGTAGGCTGCACCATACAATCCTTTGAATCCTAGCTCAGGCGTGATGTTGATGATTGTGCCAATGCGAGGAACAAAATCTAAAGATTGCCCAGGTACTTTATTCACTTGCCCTCCGGCAATTAATTTTACCGCTGTAGAAAGTCTATAGTCAGCTTGCACATAACTGGCCAGCCGCACATCAGAATAAGATGGTACTATAAAGTAAGGAACACTAGTGGTAGCATTGGTGCCGTTGGCTTGGCCAGTGATTAAGGAGCCGAGTGCGCCAACGATAATGTTAAGCTTTGGATTTGGTTTGATAAAGTGGGTGAACTCCAATAACCCATCACTAGAATAATACTGAGCAGGGCGCAAGTCGCGGTTTGATTTTTGGCTAAACGAATTGAGCGTAAGGTTAATGGTGGAGTATTGTTTTGCCGAATGGTTCATTTTATACCCTACATCAACAAAGTTTCTGTAGGCATTCACAGCATTGAAAGTGCCGTCTGCATTCCAAGTGGGCACATCGCCCATTACCTCGCGGTCAGATTTCCCTAAGAAAGAACGAACGCTCAGATTTTTATACATCGCAGAGATACCAATACCTAAATTATCCTGTCCATACTGTTGTGTTTTGTTCACGCCTTTCTGGTCTGTGGCATTGAAGTCCCATCCTTTTTGATTGAAGTAATTGATGGTAGTAGAGAAATGAAAATCCTTTTTTGAAACAGCGTTTATAAATGAAACACCAGTTGTTCCAAAGCTCCCCGTTTTTAAAGTGACTTGCGAGAAATCTTTTTGCTCTTGCTTGGTAACAATGTTGATCACGCCAGTGAATGCATTGGTTCCGTAAAGAACAGACCCTGGTCCGCGGATGATTTCCAAGCGTTCAATAGCATCTAGTGGATAGCTGGCTAACACAGGAAAATCAAGTCCTCCGTACATGCTCTCACGCAATGGGCGGCCATCAATCAAAATCAATACGTGACTAGCCGTATGAGTTTGAAGATCGCCTCGCACAGTTGGCAGATTGTTAGGGAAGTAATACGAGCCAGCCACGTACATTCCGACCACGCGATTCAAAACATCGGTCAGCGAATTTCCGCCAAAGGCACTGATCTCTTGTTTGCCAATCACGGTCATAAGCCCAGGGGCGGTGCCAATGTTCTCCTTGCTTTTAGATGCCGCTTCTACTTTGGTGTTGTCAAGATTTTTTCTGAGTTGATCTTCATCAAACTGCATGTTCACTAGCTCATCAATACTGAGCGTATCGGATTTCTTATCTGCATTGTCTTGCGCTAGGCAAGGAGTGACAGCCGCGATGAGTACAAAAAGAGCGGATAGTGTTTTTATTTTAAAACGCTTCATGGTTCAGTATTTTAATTTTAGTTAATGGCAATTGCCAAAGTTTTAATGCCAGAAGGTATTTTCAGGTTGCGTTGTGTGGCCGCATGGTCATTCAATTCATATTTCATTTTGCCCTCATCGGTAATCACAAAGTTGATGATGCTGCCTTCTTTAATCCATCCTTCTTTTTCAGTGATAATAAGGCAAGACGATTGCCCCACCTTTTGGATAATCTGCTTAATGTTGCTTTTATTGCTGATGGGGATGAATAAAACTTGGCTTGGCGCAATGTCATCTACGGATTGAAAGTGCCTAACGGTTATGGGCTTTGTCCCCACGCTACGGTTTGCCAAACTGGTTTTCATTTCTGAAAACACTTTTTGATTATCGAAGACCGCAACAACAAATTCACCTCCTTGTATAGGCGGCCACTCGATACTCTTTGCAAAACTGAAAATGTACAGCGACTGGAATTTGTAGTCTTTCGTTTGGGCGAAGCCGTTATGATAGATTAGAATGAGAATAAGAACTAGGGTATTTACCCATTTCTTTCCTTTGCTGGATATGCGCGTGGTTTCTTTTGGCATTGGTAAAATTTTACCGAATGACAACAATTTGGTAACAATGGCGTAAATTATTAGATGAGCAGGTGTTTATTTACCTTGAAACACTCATTTCACACGGTGAAGGAAATGATAGTTTAGGTTCAAAATGAAACTAATGGCAGTAATGATTAGAAATGAGCGGAGGTATTACTCAGTGGTGAAGAACACCGACATTGGCAAGCAAAATGATTAGAAAAGAATAGGGATATTAATTTGAATAGATCACAAAGGAAAAATCCCTAAGTGGTGAAAGTCAGAATTTGAATCAATCTTTCTTCGCAGCCTTCTTTTCTTTCAAGTAATCTACATAGCCCATAGCGGCTGCAAAGCCAATGATTACCGCAAGAATGATTACGAAGAGGTTGGCGCCATCGGCCACATTTTGGTTGAACATAGCAAGTTATTTAGGATTCAAAGATAGTGGTTAAACTGAAATTAGGAAACGAGATTAAGTCAAATTATTCTTTCAGGTTTTCCTTAAGCCCCAAGTCCTAATGCCTAAGTCCTCCAACCTCAAATTCCCAACTCCTCTCTATTCCTTCTCAGCACTTCAATGATAAATGAAATGTGCTCGTTCATATCCACACCCAAAAGCTCGGCACCTTTGTAAACTTCATCACGCTCTACCTTGGCGGCAAAGCCTTTGTCTTTCAATTTCTTGACCACCGATTTTGTTTCGAGGGAAGTAATGCCATCGGGCCGCACTTGGCAACAGGCCACAATAAAACCTGTCAGTTCATCGCAGGCCAATAGGGCTTTGTCCAAAAATGTATCATAGGGCACATTCCACTTGGTATAATGTGCAGAGATGGCGTGAGCAATGGATTCTTCTCCCAGCGTTCTTAGCTTTTCTACAATCAAGTGCGGATGTTTTCCTGGGTATGCTTCATAATCGGCATCGTGCAGCATACCTGCTATGGCCCAGGCCTCTTTGTCTTCGCCCAATTTTTCTGCGTAAGCTTCCATTACCAGTTCAATGGTTCTGGCATGACGCAATAAGCTCGCCCCTTTCGTCATCGACTCCAGTAAGGTTCGCGCTTCTGACCGTAGCATTACTTTGTGAAACTTTTCTTTTTGAAGTAGAATAGATTGACCATTGATAAGGCCACGATAATTCCCAGCACGGCAATGGTGATGATCATACGCGTGTTGCGCAGTTGTAAGCTCTGCAACCGGTCTTGAACTTTCAATGCCTCTACTTCTTTTTCCTTTTCTTGCAGGTCAAGAGCTATTTCCATTTGGGCAATCTTGCGACTGCTTTCTTCTCCATATATTTTTTCTTTAATAAGGTCATAGCTCACCATCGTTTCATACGCCTCCTTCATCTTGCCTTGCCTAGCGTAATTGTATGCCTTGCTTTTTAAAATGGTAGGCTCATAAACAAATGCCTGTAGTTGTTTGCTCAAAAGAGTCGCACTGTCCAAATACAATTGGGCTTTCGCACCTTGGCCCGCACGTGCATATACTTCACCCATGTTGGTCAAGATATTAAGCATGGTCAGTTGATTGTTTTCTTTCCTTGCCAATTTTAATGCGCGCTCATAATAGTCTACCGCTCTTTGATAGTTGCCTTGCTTAAAATAAAGATTGCCGATATTGTTCAACGGGTCAGAGTAAATCTTCCCCGCCTTTTCGCTCAACTGAGATGCTTGCGAAAAATATTTGAGGGCCTGCTCATACAATTGCAGATCGCTATGCAGATTGCCCAGGTTGTTCATCGAGCCAATGATTTTTTGTTGATCGCCTACTTCTGTAAATTGTTGATTCGCTTCTTCAAAATATTTCATGGCCTGGCCGTAATCTTTCTTCATAGAGTAGATCGTGCCGATGTTGCTCTTGGTAGTTGCTACGCCATCTTTGTTTTTAAGCTTGTCATAGATGCGCAATGAAATGAGATAATACTCCAGCGACTTATCCAATGCCCCCTGGCTTTTATAGGCAACTCCCAAATTATTGTAGGAAGCAGCCATACCTTTTTGATCGTTGATTTCGGTGGCGAGCGTGAGAGCCTCGCGCGTGTAACCAATGGCTTTTACAGGATCGGAGTTCATGTGAGCGCGAAAAAGCTCGTTGAGTGTCTTTACTTTCAGGTCACCTTTGGCGGTTTTAAGCACGTTTTCAAGGCTGTCCGTTGGGTTTGAATAGACTAAAGTAGAGAAAGCTAAAAGACAGGCAAGTAGTATGTTTTTCATAAGTAGGTTTACCTTACAATCTTCAAAATTAAGACATTATTGGTTAAAAGTAGAATTGTGAGCCAAAGACTGAATATTCGCTAAATTAGCCCTTGAATATCACCAAATGGACTTACGCAAAGCAAATAGAATTGTCAGTTTGAGCTTGTCGAAAACTGACAATTCCAGCTCCGAATTGACTTCGATAAACTCAGTCTGACATTTGTTTCGTTGTTTTAGGTAAGTCCAGTAACCAATTTATTATGAAGAAGTCCTTTAGGTTTTTTCCGATGCTTTTCATTTCGGTTCTGGCTTTATCTCAAAGCAAAGAAGATAAGCTGGCGGTACAGGCACCCATCGATCGCTTGTTTATGGCTATGAGCCAAGGCGATAGCGCCATGTTGCATGGTGCCTTCGCAGATGCGGTTACAATGGCCACCATAGCAACCGATAAAAATGGTGCTCCTATCATTCGGCACGAATCTAGCCTCGATGGTTTTTTAAAAGCCGTGGGTACACCCCATGCCGAATCCTGGAATGAACCTATTTGGGATTTGAAAATAGACATCGATGGCAACTTTGCGCAAGCGTGGGCGAACTACGCATTTTATCGCGGTGGTAAGTTCAGCCACTGCGGGGTAGATGCCTTCAACTTGTTCAAAGGCGCGGATGGCAAGTGGAAAATTTTTCACCTGGCAGACACACGGCAGAAGGAGGGATGCAAAGTTCCGAAGAAGGTGAGTGAAAAATATTCCAAGTAGAGTCGCCTTGATGATAACACCGTGGATAAAAAAAATTGGCGGCATGGCGAGGCGCCACCGGGCTATCCGTTACAAGCCCGCCATGTGCTTCGAGTGGTCCAGCAAATCAAAATTGCTTTTTTTTCCTAAATCAATTTTATCAAAGGCGGGCTTTCCACTGCTATCCCTTGCCGAAGTGCACAGTATATTTAACTACATGAGTTTCAAAAAATCTTTTTTATCTTGAATCTTAATCTATGAAAGTAATTATCGCCCTCCTGTTAGCCGCGATGTCTCATCTGTCAACTGCACAGAATTCCATCACCACATTCATTCTTCTCCGCCATGCAGAAAAAGCAACCGATGGAACGAAAGACCCGGACTTGACTGAGGCAGGTAAAAAACGAGCAGAGTCATTGGCCAAATTACTTGCAAGTACTAAGATTGACGCAGTCTACTCCACTCATTTTAAACGAACTCAAAATACGGTAGCACTATTGGCTCAAGCACATTCGCTTTCTATTTTAAATTATGATGGAAGCAAAATGGAAGAAATTGATAGTATGCTCACAAAATTTAGTGGGCGAACGATTGTGCTATCAGGTCATTCAAATACTACTCCCGCCATTATCAACTATTTGACGAGTCACAAGGATGAATTCAAAACCTTTGATGATAGCGATTACGGAAATTTACTTATAGTCTCTGTAGTTCGAAAAGGAGAAGCAAAAGTAACTTGGCTTCGCTTTTAGCAATTAAGAATTGATATAGGCATAAATGTTACCATAGAGCAAATATAACATGAACTAAAAGTAGAAGCGATTGTTAAATCTTAAATCTAACATCTAAAATCTTAAATTCGCTCCATGGAATACAGAAGACTCGGAAAATCAGGCTTGCAAGTAAGTGCCCTTTCGTTTGGGTCTTGGCTCACATTTGGTAAACAAATTGGTGACACTACGGCAGATGAATTGATGTCTATTGCCTACGATAACGGAGTCAATTTTTTCGACAATGCCGAAATCTATTCGCGTGGCCAATCGGAGATTGTGATGGGCGAAATCTTGAAAAAGAAAAACTGGAGGCGCGATAGCTACACGGTTTCGAGCAAAGCATTTTTTGGTTTGGGCGGAAAGGATTTGAAACCTACACAGCAGGGTCTCAGTAGAAAACATCTAGTGGAAGCTTGCGATCAAGCTCTTCAACGTTTTCAATTGAGCTACCTCGATTTGTATTTCTGTCATCGGCCCGATAAACAAGTGCCAATCGAAGAAGTGGTGTGGACGATGCACAACCTCATTCAACAAGGAAAAATTTTATACTGGGGCACAAGTGAGTGGAGTGCGCAAGAAATCATGGAAGCACACGTGGCCGCACAACGTTATAGTTTGATTGGCCCTACCATGGAGCAACCTCAATACAATATGCTTTGCCGCGATAAGGTGGAAGTAGAGTACGCGCAGATTTACAAAACAGTTGGCTTAGGCACTACCATTTGGTCTCCCTTGGCCAGCGGAGTTTTGACAGGAAAGTATAATGATGGATTTCCTACTGATACACGCTTGGGTATAGAAGGAATGGATTGGTTGAAGGACAGAACGCTAACTATCGAAAATATAGAAAAGGCAAAAAAGTTAACTGCATTTAGTAAAGAGCTTGGTGTAAGTCTACCCGTGTTGGCGATCGCTTGGTGCTTGAAAAACGAAAATGTAAGCACTGTTATTTTAGGAGCATCCAAAACAAATCAGTTGACAGAGAACTTTAAAGCCCTGGGGGCCAAACAGAAACTGACTACAGAGGTGCTGGGAAAAATTGAATTGATTTTAGGGAACAAACCGAAGACTGCTGACTATTGACGGCTACATTTTGATTTGAGCGTTAAAATTTATTTTTATTTGAGACGGATTTAATTTTTTTCGGTCAAAACTAAATTCCATCTTCTCATCAAAGGAAGTTTCTTCGCCTGGCCAAAAAAATCTTTCACTCTTGCCTTTCCGCTTTTCCCACCCAAATACACATAGGTAATTGTATTGTAACTTGATTCCTAGGTCTTTATGATTACTTATCTTACTCTTCATGCGGGTGATCTTCATTTCAATTGTAATCTTGGCACCACCTTCGCTGATCACTATTTCTCTTTTAGTACCCTGTTCAAGCTGAAAGGTCTGATCTTTTGAGTCATAGGTGTTTTCAGGGGTTGTCAATTGAATCTTTTTTAATTCAACTTGAGCTTGAGCATAAGCCTGTTTAGAAGAAAAGAGTAAAATCGCCAAGAACGAGAATTGGATTATTTTGGATAGCATGGTATATTTAGTTTAAATTCTAAATCAACATAAATCTATGAAAAATTCCATCAAGTTTTCTGCTATTGCCGCATTCGTTTTATTGAGTTTAGGTATCATGAGTTTGTTTTCATTTCGAGCACAACAATCTACTGTCAATTATAAATATATGCAGATTAGCACGGTTGAATCTATAATACCAGGTGGTTTGGGTAGATCGCGCATACTTTCAACGGATCAAAGTGGCACGGTGGTAGAAAAAGAGCTAAAGAACTTCTACAGCTTTGTAGGAATTAACTTTTCAAACATTGCAAATAACGATGACCTGATTGTAAGCAGGCTTAACGAGTTCTCCGCAGAAGGTTGGGAACTTTTCAGTACCAATACGGGGGTTTCAAACGAGAAAGCTGGAGGAGGGATTTTTATTACAAGATATGTTTTTAGAAAGCCAATGTAGGGTGTCAGCGAAACGATGAAACTATCGGTTATCTTGTTGGGGTTGTTCATTTCGATTTCATCAATGGCTCAAAAAAGTACTGATGAAATCAGAAAGAGCATTTACTTTGATGGAGGCAGCTACTACATCGATGAATATCAAGCAGCCGATCTTTCGCGTTGGTTGGATTCGATTCCCAATCTTTTGGACAAATATGAAATCCAATTGATCAGCCATACGGATCCCATTGGTGGTAAGCGTTACAACGAGTGGCTTTCTAGAATGCGCAGCCAAGCCGTGTTTGACATACTGATTCAAAAAGATATCCCCGAAAAATTCATCCACTCCAAAGATTGGGCTTTTGAAAATGCGGTTTACTCCAATGATAATTATCAAGGCATGGTGATGAACCGAAGGGTGGATGTGATTCTATTTCCAATTGTATTTTAGATATTGGGACTTGGGCGTTAGGACTTGGGGCTTAGAACTTAGAGGAACACTCCTAATGCCTAATCCCCAAGTCCTAACTTTCGCCCACAATCGGACACCTTTTTTCACAACCGAACGATTGGGTTGCAACCAAATCCCTTTTTAAGCCGTCTAAGCATATAAATCCGCATTGGCATATTATTAGCCTTGTAGAGATTTTAGATTTAGGAATACGAGACTTGAAACCTGTAACTTAACCAACTACCTCTTACTTTTTACCAATTATCTTTTAATCCCAAGTCCTAACCCCCAAGCCCTAAGTCCTAATTTATGATCCAACTAAAAAACATTGACAAGTACATCGACTCACGCTTCCAGCGGACTTTTATACTGAAGAGCGTGGAGCTAGAAGTAAAGCAAGGCGAATTTCTCACCATCATGGGGCCAAGTGGGGCAGGCAAATCTTCGTTGATGAATATCATTGGCATGTTGGATGAGCCATCTGCAGGAGAATATTATTTCTTTGATGAACCCGTGCACAAGATGCGCGAAAAGCAAAAGAGCGAGATGCACAAAAATTATATTGGTTTTATCTTTCAAGCGTATCATTTGATTGATGAGCTGACCGTGTATGAAAATATTGAGACACCTCTTCTGTACAAAGGGGTGAGTGGCGGCCAACGTAAAAGCATGGTGGCCGAAATGTTGGATCGCTTTAACATGGTGGCCAAAAAAGATTTGTTCCCTGAGCAACTTTCGGGTGGACAACAACAATTGGTGGGTATTGCCCGCGCCATTGTAGGCGAGCCGAAATTATTGTTGGCCGATGAGCCTACGGGTAATTTGCACTCCGATCAAGGCAAGCAGATCATGGATATTTTTCAAAAGTTGAACGAAGAAGGCATCACCATCATACAAGTAACCCATTCCGAAGAAAATGCCAAGCGCGGCAAGCGGATTGTGACAGTTGTTGATGGTGCTATTGAATCGGATGAATTGGTTAAAAATTAGAATTAATATGAAGAGAATATTTTTAGCTGTATTTTATTTTATAGGCATGGCATGTGCTTTTTCACAAGACGCGAAAAAGATTTTAACTTTCCAAGAAGCCATAAAGCTTGCGTTGAAAAATTCTATCCTGTTAAATCAACAACGCAATAACTTGCAATTAAATCAAGCTCAAAAAATATCAAGTATTGCCTCAATGGCTCCGAACATTTCTGCTAATCTTAGCGCATCTCAGTTTAATGGTAACTCGTTTAACTCAAACACAGGCGCTGTTGTGAATGGTGTTCGCGATAACTTATCAGGATCATTAAATGCTAGTTTGAATTTGTTCAGTGGCTTTAATAGGATCAATTCGATAAAGCAAACGTCCAGTCAGTTGGATGCGCAGGCAAATTTTGTCAATCGAACTTCTCAAGATGTAATCAATACGGTATCAACTCAATACCTACAAGTAATGTTGGATGTAGAATTGATGAGAGTAGCAAAAGAGAATTTTGAGGCTTTAAGTAAGCAGCTTGATCAAACAAAAGAGCAAGTTGCCGTTGGTGCAAAATCGGTTGTGGATGAATATAATCAAGATGCCTTGGCCAAAGGTGCAGAATTGCGCTATGTACAGGCAGAGATCACGCTCAACAATGATAAAGCACTGTTGTCTCAGACTTTATTGATTGATGCATTTGAAGAATATGATGTGGAAAGGCCAAGTTGGGATGTAAACACATTGGGAAGTGAAAAACTCAATCCCGAAGAACTAGCCGAGCAAGCAAAATTGCACAGAGGAGATTATTTGCGTGCTGTGAAGTCTGAAGAAGCACAACGCTTCGCCATGAAAGCTTCACGAGGACTAATGATGCCTTCCCTCTACGCTGTTTTTAATTATGGTTCTGCGTACAACTTTCAGCGGAACGAACCAGATTCGATTAAAGTAAATTCATCAAAGACTTTTGTGGTTGCAGATCCCACACAATCTTCGGGGTATGGATTGGAAACACGCACCAGTCCATTAGTAATAGCAAATGAAAAACAAAGATCATTCAATGACCAATTTAAAACGGACAATGTTTACAAGCAGTATGGTATTCAGCTATCTATTCCACTTTTCAGCGGCTTGCAAAACAGAACGGCTTATGTACAACAAAAGACATTATATGAAAACAGTCAATTGACAAAGAAGAATGTTGAATATCAAATTCGCAATGATGTTGTTAGGGCATACCATAATTACGAAGGGGCTAAGAAAGCGTTTGTTGTAACATTAGATCAATTGAAATCTGCAGAGATGGCTTTTAACCTAGAGACAGAGCGATATAATCTTGGTGTCACTAATTTTGTTGATTTTGTGAATGCCAATAGAATATTTGTACAAGCCCAAACGGATAAAGCGCAAGCTGAGTACCGCTTATTGTTCCAAAAAGTAATAGTTGGGTATACGGTAGGCACCCTCAAACCAGAGGATTTCCAATAGCCTAATTCAATTTTTTATTTACCTTTGCAGCCCCTCAGCTACCTGTGGGGCTGTTTCATTGGTTTGAAGCAGCATTGTTAAACCAAATTTGTAGCATTTAGGCCCGTTTGCTGCATGTATCAACAGGGTCATCAATTCATGGCAAAAATGTCAAAAGAACCAAGAGAGCGCTTGGAAGAGCCCAAGGCAAAATCGAAGCCAGTGCTAGACGATGCTCCCGTAAAGAAAGCCGTAAAAGGCGCAGCAGCAGAAGATCTTTTTGAAAAAGACGAGCTGACTACGCTGAAGATGGAGAAAAAGGCAGAGGAAGAAGAAGGCATCAGCCGCATGGTAAAAGATGTTACGGCACGCAGATCAGCCACTTCAAATGTATCATTAGAAAATTTCGACTGGGATGCTTTTGATACCAAAGGATTTGGCGAAGGCTATTCTAAAAACGAGCGCAACGATTTGGATAAGCTTTATGGAGGCACCATTGCTTCTGTAAATGAAAGTGAAGTAGTAGAAGGCACCGTGGTGGGCATCAACAACCGCGATGTGATTTTGAATATTGGTTTTAAGTCTGACGGACTAGTACCGTTGGCTGAATTCAAGGACATGGTCAATTTGAAAATTGGCGATGTAGTGGATTTGTTCATAGAAGAGCGTGAAAACGCAATGGGTCAATTGGTGCTTTCTCGCAGAAAGGCCAAGTTGGTGAAAGGATGGGATTATGTGCAACGCGCCTTAGATAAGGACGAAGTGATCGAAGGCTTTGTAAAGCGCAGAACCAAAGGTGGATTGATTGTAGATGTGTTTGGCATCGAGGCATTCTTGCCAGGTTCACAAATTGATGTGAAGCCTATCCGCGATTTCGATATTTATGTAAACAAGTCTATTGAGGTGAAAGTTGTGAAAATCAACAACACGAACGATAACGTAGTGGTATCGCACAAAGTGTTGATCGAGAAAGATCTGGAGCAGCAAAAGGCGGTGATCTTAACAAACCTAGAGAAAGGCCAAGTGTTGGAGGGCGTGATCAAGAACATGACCAACTTTGGTGTGTTCATAGACTTAGGTGGTGTAGATGGCCTATTGCATATCACAGATATTTCGTGGGGCCGCATCAGCCATCCAGAAGAGTTGTTGAAACTCGACCAGACGGTGAAAGTGGTAGTGTTGGATTTTGATGGCGAGAAGAAAAGAATTTCGTTGGGCATGAAGCAATTGACGCCTCACCCTTGGGAATCATTGGGTACTGATATCGCAATCGGATCTAAAGTGAAAGGTAAGATCGTGAACGTTGCCGATTACGGAGCTTTCTTAGAATTGCAACCAGGTGTAGAAGGCTTGATTCACGTAAGTGAAATGAGCTGGTCACAACATTTGCGCAACCCACAAGATTTCATTAAAGTAGGCGATGAATTGAATGCAGTCGTATTGACGATCGATCGCGAAGAACGCAAAATGTCGTTGGGCATCAAACAACTTTCTGAAGATCCTTGGACGCGCCAAGATGTATTGGGCAAGTATGCAGTAGGCACACGCCATAAAGGTATCGTGCGCAACTTGACCAACTTCGGCTTGTTCATTGAATTGGAAGAAGGCATCGATGGATTGGTACACGTTTCAGACTTAAGCTGGACGAAGAAGATCAAACATCCATCTGAATTCACGAAAGTAGGAGAGAGCATTGATGTGCAAGTGTTAGAGCTGGATTCTGCTAACCGCAGATTGGCACTCAGCCATAAGCACATGGAAGAAAATCCTTGGGATACGTTCGAGACTATTTTTACCCCAGGTTCAGTTCATAAGTGTACCATCATCAGCAAAAATGATAAAGGTGCATCGTTGGAATTGCCTTACGGTATTGAAGGATTCTGCTCTGCTAAAAACTTAGTGAAAGAAGATAGCGGAAAAATTGAAGCAGGTGAGTCATATGACTTTAAGGTGCAAGAATTCTCTAAAGATGATAGACGCATCGTTTTAAGTTTAAAGGCAATGTGGTCTACGGCTACTGAAGAGGTAGCACCCAAAGCGGCAGCAGCACCTAAGAAGGCGGCAGCTCCTAAAGGCAAGAGCATCGATAAGATCAACCAAGAAGTGGAGAAATCTACCTTGGGCGATAACGAAGCACTAAATGCATTGAAAGAGAAAATGAACGCAGCCAAGGCCAAGACCGATGGCGAGGCGAATTAATTTTGCTTAACAGCGAAAGAAGGTGGCCTCGGTCACCTTCTTTTTTTTAAGCGTTGCAATACGCCCCTATTTTTCTAGCTTTGTGTTATTCATTAAAAGGTTCCGTGGCCGAGTGCCCCGATAGCTATCGGGGTGAGGTCTGCAAAAATGGAATTGAAATAGTGATAAGTAATAAGGTTCCGTGGCCGAGTGGCTAGGCTGAGCTCTGCAAAAGCTCCTACAGCGGTTCGAATCCGCTCGGAACCTCTGAAACCCTTGAATCTGAAATGGTTCAAGGGTTTTCTTATTTTATAGTTGAACAATCAGTTGAACGAAACGGTGATAGTGAATTCTGTGTTACATTTTTTGCTGGTCAATTAAGATAGATTGCTTTATCAAAATACAATTGGATATGAAAGACAAATTTAGTTTGTCAATGACCAATCAAAGTATTCAATAAAGTAAAATCTAAATTCACTTTAAAACAAAAAAACATGAAAAAGGAAAATCTATTTCATCACCCAGGCGAGGGGCTGAGGAAAATCCACTCTTGCATTTATGCTAGCGAAAAAATGCAAGAAGCGGCCATACTTGACCTAGATGATGTCGCGACCACAACGATGAAGTAATCCCATGCTGCCAGAGATAGTTTCGGATAATGGACTGACCCTTCAAGCACCATAAACTCCCCCTAAATTATTCCCCATTTCCTTTTACCTTTGAGGGTTTAGTACTGGTAAAAACCTTCAAAAGTGAATTTCTCTGCCCAATTGGATACCAATCCCGTCTTTAAGTCGGTGGCCGAGGCCGCTGTCAAGTTGGGCGTGGATACCTATGCGGTGGGTGGCTTTGTTCGCGATCTCTTGCTGAAGCGGTCTTGTAAAGACCTAGACTTTGTATGTGTAGGTAGCGGCATTGAGTTGGCGCAGCAGGTAGCGAATATTTTGGGCGAGCAGCAGGTGACCATTTTTAAAAACTTCGGCACGGCCAATATTAAAAGTGGCGAGTGGGAGTTGGAATTTGTAGGTGCGAGAAAGGAATCGTACCGCGATGATTCACGCAAGCCGATTGTAGAAGATGGTACGTTGCAAGACGATCAGCTTCGCAGGGATTTTACCATCAACGCCATGGCGATCAGTTTGAACAAAGCCAACTACGGAGAGTTGATCGATCCGTTTGGCGGTGTGGCGCACCTTGCAGAGAAACTGATCAAGACACCACTCGACCCAGATATTACTTTTTCGGATGACCCCTTGCGCATGATGCGCGCCATTCGCTTTGCTTCGCAATTGAATTTTGATATTGAAGCGGAAACATTTGAGGCCATCACCCGCAATAAAGACCGATTGAAAATTGTATCGATGGAGCGCGTAACCGATGAATTGAACAAAATCATTTTGTCGCCTGTGCCATCGTATGGATTCAAACTTTTATTTCAAAGCAGGTTGTTGAAAGAATTTTTCCCTGAGATGATTGCCTTGCATGGTGTAGAATACCAAGACAACAAAGCGCACAAAGATAATTTCTACCACACGCTACAAGTGTTGGATAATGTATCTAAAGTTTCCACCGATTTGTGGCTGCGTTGGGCTGCTATCTTGCACGACATTGCCAAGCCGTTAACAAAACGGTTTGACAAAGAAGTGGGCTGGACTTTCCACGGCCATGAAGACAAAGGCGCACGCATGACACCTGGCATTTTTAGAAGAATGAAATTGCCTTTGAACGATCGAATGGAATTTGTTCAGAAGCTGGTACGATTACATTTGCGGCCTATTGCCTTGGTAAAAGAAGTGACTGACTCTGCCGTCCGCAGATTGTTATTCGAAGCGGGCAACGATGCTGAAGCTTTGATGATGCTGTGCCGTGCGGACATCACTTCTAAGAACAGTGAGAAGGTGGCCAAGTACCTAAAGAATTTTGAGAAAGTGCAGGAGAGGATGATTGAGGTGGAAGCGAAGGACAACATCCGGAATTTTCAACCGCCCATAGCGGGTGATGAGATCATGGCTATCTTTAATATTCCACCCAGCAGGGTAATTGGTGATATTAAAGACCAAATAAAAGAAGCAATTTTGGAAGGCCAGATCAAAAACAACAGAGAAGAAGCTTACGAACTGATGTTGCACCTTGCCGCGCAGAAAGGACTTGTGCTTAAGGATGCAGTATAATTTGAACCTCCATCTTGTTTGTGTTAAAAAAAAATTAATGCAAAGAGCGCGGAGGTTCGCAAAGTCAAACAGAAATAAACAAAAGTAAAATTCAATATAAATTCAATTTAGCCCTTATGAAAACCCGTAGTTTAATTTTAATTGCCCTGATGATCGGTTCCACCGTTGCGTTTGCCCAAAAGAAAAAGAAAAAAGATGAACATCGCCCGATGGAGCCTACGGCTACGGAGGCAGTTGTTGCCAAACCCGAAGTGAAGAAAGTAGAACCAGTAAAGAAGGATTCTCTGCCGCAAGTGAGCCCCATCACGCAACACTTTGCGCGCAAGTACGCTACGGCACTGCAATGGAACGATTATGAAGTTGCTAAAGATGCACTTTATGACTTGATCATCGAAAATCCTGGCAACGACTCGTTGATTTTTGATTTGGCAGTTTACTATTATCAAAACCAGAAATCAGCTTCGGCAGTTTTGGTGTCCAATGAACTGTTGGCACGTAATCCAAAAAATGTTGGAGCTTTAGAGATTGCTGCTTCTGGCTATGAAACCCTTGGCGTGCCAGATAAGGCATTGCAGAATTATGAGAGCTTGTACTTGCTCACCAATAATGTTAGTACACTTTATAAGATGGCTTTTCTACAATACCGTGTGAAACGATATAAAGAAAGTGCCACCTCTGCCGACATCATCATGGCCAATAAAGACATTGACACTATGAAGGCTACCTACAACGATGCAGCTGGCAAGGGGAAAGAATATCCGATTAAAGTAGCTGTCATCAATTTGAAAGGAATGTTGGCACTCGATCAAGGCGATAAAGTAGGAGCGAAGAAATTCTTTGAACAAGCTTTGGCCATCTCCCCTGATTTTGCTTTGGCGAAAGAGAATTTGGCGAAGACAAAATAGAACTTGGGGCTTTGGACTTGGGCATTAGGGGCTACGGTTTTACATACTGATTACTACCGAAGTCCCAATGCCCAAGTCCTAAATTAGTGCAACCTTTCCAGTTTGGGTCAGTCTTTGAACATTGAACAGCTTTTGTTTGGATCAACCGGCTATAAACGTACACCAAGATTTGATCGATCGCTGTCGCGCGGGCGATAGTCAATCGTATTATCAATTGTACAAACTTTATAGTCGCAGTATGTACAATGTGGCATATCGCATCGTTAACAATGAGGAGGAAGCACAAGATGTATTGCAGGAGGCGTTTATCAGTGCTTTTAATAACTTAGATAGTTACAGAGGTGATTCTGCTTTTGGGGCGTGGATGAAACGGATCGTGATCAACAAAGCCCTCACGCAAGTCACCAAGAAAAAGATGGAGCGATTCCCTGATGATGACCGTTGGGATG
The DNA here is from genome assembly GCA_046155095.1 of Cyclobacteriaceae bacterium. Taxonomy (GTDB): domain Bacteria; phylum Bacteroidota; class Bacteroidia; order Cytophagales; family Cyclobacteriaceae; genus ELB16-189. The sequence goes on along the minus strand of JBJXEB010000003.1, from coordinate 9,824 downwards.
TAAAAGAAGAAGAGCCCGTTGATATTTTTGAAGGCTTTCCTTTTACAGTAGAAAAAGTAAGAAGCGCGATTGAAGCCTTACCAGATGGATATAGAACGGTGCTGTCGTTGTATTTGTTAGAAGGATATGATCACGGAGAGATTGCCGAGATCATGGGTATCACAGAGTCCACATCGAAGTCGCAATTTAATAGATCGAAGAAGAGGTTGAGGGAGGTGTTGGAGGGTGGTAATAGGTGAGTGGTAATAGGTAGTTGGTAAGCGGTGATCGGTATTCAGTAAGTGGTAGTTGGTTAGCGGTATTCGATATGAGGTTGGTAATAGGTAACAATTCTGACTTCTAGCTTCTATATTCTAAATTCTTTTTACTATGAAAGACTCGTTAAAAGATTTTGTTGATCGAAACAGAGATGGTTTTGATAGCAGAGAGCCGAAAGAAGAGGCTTGGGAAAAAATTGAAAGCAATTTGCTGAGCAAATCAGTTTCACTTTGGAACTCGGTAACGCTGTGGCGCGCGGCCGCGATTTTGCTTTTGGGTATTTCAAGCTATTTGTTTTTTGCTCCTCAAGGAATTAGAAGTAACAAAATTGAAACGGCTCTGATAAAAGGCGAGTTCAAAGACTTGGAGGTATTTTACAGCAACCAGATTGTTGAGAAGAAAGAATTGGTGAGCCAGTTTCAAACAGAGACTGGACTTACCGAAGACGAGGTAACACAAAACCTACAAAAACTAGAAGCGATGTACCAAGTGTTGAAAAAACAAATGGAAACTCGACCCACGCAAGACGTAAAAGATGCCTTGGTACTTAATCTTTTGGTAAGGATAGATTTGCTGAACCAGCAGTTGAATAAATTGGATAGGAGGGAGGCGGGGGCTGTTAATAGTTGAGATCGGTAAGTGGTGGTTGGTGATTGGTAAGTGGTAAGTGGTAAGTGGTAGTGGGTAAGAAGTTACCAGTTGCTGGTTTCTAGTACGTGCACCTCTTACCTCTTACTTTTTACCTGTTACCTGTTACTTGTTACTTTTAGCCATTAATACTCCGCGCTCAGCTCAAACTGCTCCACGTTAGAATCAAGTATTCTGCCTTCTTCACACTTCAGTACGCGAGCAGGAAATTTTTTGATAAGGCCGTAGCTGTGCGTGGCCATTAAAATCGCAGTGCCGCTTTTATTGATCTGCTGAAATACTTTTAAGATTCCGTTCGAAACCTCTGGGTCAAGATTACCGGTAGGTTCATCGGCAATGAGCATAACTGGTTCATTGATTAATGCACGAGCAATCACGACACGCTGTTGTTCGCCACCAGAAAGCTGATGCGGCAATTTCTTTTCTACTGCCCCAAGCCCCACTTGCATGAGTACTTCGGCCAAGCGGTTTTTCATTTTGGCGCTGTCCTTCCAGCCAGTGGCCTTCATTACAAAAATCAAATTCTCGCTCACGGTGCGGTCGGCAAGCAATTGAAAGTCTTGAAAGATGATGCCGATTTTCCGTCTCAGCAATGGAACTTGGTTGTTCTTTATTTCGCGAATGGTAAAACCAGCTACACTAATATCTCCGAGGCGCAAAGGCAGATCGGCATACAATGTTTTGAGCAGCGATGATTTGCCCGAACCAGTGCGGCCAATGATAAAAACAAACTCGCCCTTCTCCATTTCAAAACTGATGTTGCTCAACACAGGGTTTTGATCTTGGAAGATGGTGGCTTCTTTTATGCGCAAGACGGAATCGGAGGAGAACATGCAGGATTTAAGATTTAGGATTTGAGATTTAGGATTTGAGAGTTGAGATGTGAGAATTGAGATGTTGGATTATTTAGTAAAACTAATTAAAAGGTTGGAAGTTGGAAAGCCGTGCCGCGACTAATGGCATTTATACAATGATGAAGTATCGGTTCCGCATTTATAAAACTACAGTATTACGAAGATCGCAAGCGGCATAGCCGCAAAAACATTTGTAGGATCAAAGCCAAGCTGAACTAAGCAGCGCACCGAAATATTTTTGCTTAAAGAAAATAAGAATATTAGGGTGCGCGGCACCTTAGCGATGTTCAATAGAATTACCTACAAATGTTTTGCGGCTCTGCCGCTGGTTATGTCAAAATATAGCCGATATAACGCTATGTAGAAAGATGTAAACTTAATTATCAATGTAATAAGTTTAGTAGATAACATCGGCCAGGGATAGAAGCGGATACCCCACAGCGAAGGGATGGAATGTGTGTGAGGGCGAGGAGTAGAAGCGGATAGCCCGATGCCCCTGCGCCTCGCGGGGCAGGCCGCCAAAGAATGAAAATTAAAAGTGGCAAACCGAACATCGCACCGCTACAACCACCTACCCTTGCTACCTTCCGATCCTGGGGGAGTTCAGCAGGAGCTGGTCGTGCCGATTTGCCAGTGCAAACATACGGTTTTCACAGCAACCCCGCCAAATAAAGATTAAATTCCATTGCATTTGTTTCTAAAAAACCATCTTCTTTAAGGTCATCAAAGATTTGGCCATCAAACTCCAGCTCACGCATTTCTGTGCCTTCTGGTGAAATGGTCAACTCGGTGCCAGTGAGATGAATGGGGTTGAGCTTCACCAGAATTTTTGTTGCTTCCAGTTCTTTTTTGAAATATTGGTGAACGATATTGTTATTTTTCGCCATTGTAAATTGGTTGCTGGTTTCTGGTCACAAGATAGGGTTAATTAAGCGTGAGGGGGAAGATACAAGTTTTGGAAAGCATTGGGGGCTTGCTGAAATCCCATAGGCTTATTCCTTGATTGATAAAACATTATCTTTGTGCTAACATTGGTATAGATACTAATCTCAATTGTATGCAAACACTACTCGTAGAAGTAAAAGACAATGCTGGGCTGAAAATTTTGGAGAGCTTGGAGCAGGCTCGGATAATAAAGTTAATCCAAACTGTAAAAGCGAAAACCCCTCAAAAACTATCGGCAAGGTTAAGAGGTGCCATTTCAAAGGAGACTTCACAGCATATGCAAGAGGAGCTTGAACAAATGCGTAACGAATGGCAGCAGCGAACTATTTGATTGATAACATCAACGATTTTATTATTGAGAAAACGATAGAGCTTAGAAAAACTCATAAGACTAAGCTCCCGGATGCTATTATAGCTGCTACCGCTATCGTTTATGACCTAACCTTGATTAGTCGCAATACTAGCGATTTCAAAAATATTGAAGGACTGAAAGTTATTGATCCACATAAGTTATAATGCTCCTCTGCATTCCCTAATTTTTTTCCTTTGGATGTTTTATTGAAGATGAAAATGCCCGAGCAATTTGAAACCGAGCGACTGCTGATGCAGCGGCTAAGGTACGAAGATGCCCCGGAGATTTTTTATACGTATGCCAGCAAGCCAGAGGCTAGTAAGTTTATGAGTTGGCTCACACACGAAAACATAAGGCAGACGCAATCATTTTTGTTTTATGCCGTAAACGGTTGGCGCAATGGCAGCGATTTTTCTTATAGCATTCGGTTGAAGGAATCGGGTAGATTTATTGGGAGCTGTGGGGTGATCAATGATGAAGGGAAAATCCAATTCGGCTATGTGTTGGGACCACTTCATTGGGGCAAAGGCTATGCTACAGAGGTATGCCGAAAGCTGTTATCCATTTTAAAAGAGAAACCTGAAGTTTATCGGATCAGTACATTTGTGGATGCGGAAAATTTGGCTTCCGCCAATGTACTGCGAAAATGTGGCTTAGAGGAGGAAGCGCATCTGGTAAAATGGTTTCGGTTTGTGAACCAAGGCAATGAGCCGAAGGATTGTGTGTTGTTTAAGCTTCCCCTGTAAATGCTTAAAGTTACAGGCCGCAAGCCACAAGCTGATTATCATAGCATCGCCTTTACTCGTTCTTTCGGCAAAGTGATTTTGATATTAGCTACTAATTCTTCTTCTAAAAGATTGGCCCATGTTTTTAAATATTTTACCACATCTTTCTTGAGATTGTGTTTTAGGTCTCGCTGATCGACTGGGATGAGTCGAAGTACTTTTCCATCCGATAGTTTTTCCAAATGTTTGAGGTCATTTGCATCGAAGCCGAAAGAGAGGAGTTCTGAGATTAAGTCATCCATAGGCAGGCCGCTAGTGGGGCAGTAGTCGTTGAGCTGCTCTGTCCAGTCGCCATGGCGCTGCATGGCACGCTGATGTATTTCTGCTTTTGTGAAATGGGTGATCTCTTGTGCTAGGAAGCCGCAGTTGCACAAGCCCATATGCCCCCACTGGTAGCTATTGCTTGCTTCTATCTTTTTGGCGGTGGTGCGTAGCACACTAACTATTTCAAGACCGGGCTTTGCCATAATTTAAGTGGGTTTAATACTAAAATTAAACCTTTTTTTGCGCAAAATGTTTTGAGTTTAAGCCAAAAAATTTTTGAATTTGGCTTAATGTACAAGCCACGTTCTCAATCAAACAACGTCAAATTTCCAAATTGATCTGCCGCTGGAGTGGGCAATATAAGTGAGGGCTTGTCATATTGGATAGAATTCAGTTGAGGAGAAACGGTAAAGCCATCCATCGTAGGATTTTTAGCTGAACTGATCAGCGCAAGTAGTTCAGCTTCATCACTTTCTTTTTTTAGCCAGATGGCTTCTTGCTCTTTGGTCAAGATCAACGGCATTCGTTCTGTTACAGTTAGTGCAAGTCCATCAGCAGGAGTGGTGATCATGGTGAATGTGTGAAATGCATCTCCCTGCTCGTCATCGTATTCTTCCCAGAGCCCAGCAATGGCAAAAACTTCTTTCGTGGGCAATACAAACCGCCACGGCACAAAAGTTTTCTTTCCTACTTTTTTCCATGCGTAGAAACCATCGGCTGGGATGAGGCAACGATTTTTCTTCAAGGTTTTTTTTAGCGTTGCTTTTTCAGCAAAGAGTTCTGCCTGCGTATTGATGATCCGTTCTGCCAACGTTTTGTTTTTGGTCCAGGCGGGAGCCATGCCCCAGTAGAAATAGGAAAAGCCTTGTGGGCTTTCGCTCGTGATCACAGGAAAAAGTTGAGAAGGTGCACCATTGTATTTAGCAATGTGAGCTGTTGGTTCTTCTGCCTTAAACCTTTCTGCCAGAACAGATGCGGGTACGCCAATAGAAAAACGGTCAATCATAATACATTCAGAGTTCAACTACTTTTTGCCACGAAGACACAAAGGCACGAAGGTACACGAAGACTAAACATTTCTTTGTCCATTAGTAGCAAAATTAATCTTGAGTGGCAATAAATTTCAAAGCCCTTAACTCCGACCAATATAGCCCATTTTCATTAAACTGGGCGAAGCCAACGTGGCCACCTCTTGCAGGGCTTTCCAGTTTTACAAATGAATGATTACTTAAATCGGGGAAGCACTCTTTGCTAAGGAAGGGATCGTTCTGGGCGCTAACGATCAAGGTTTGAGTCTTTATTGTAGGGAGGAAATAAAGCGAGCTGCATTTGGTATAGTAGTCGATGGCATTTTTAAAACCATGGACGGGCGCGGTATAGTTGTCATCAAATTCAATTAGGCTCTTGATCGCTTCAAGTTTATCAGTTTTTAGTTCAGTGAACAATTTGGCTTTCTCCCTTACTTTCAATTTCAAGCTTTTTAAGAAGCGATTAGAGTAAACCCAGTTGGTAGGTTTTGAAATTTGCAGACAGCTACTGTGTAAATCCATAGGCACAGAAAACGCAACGGCCTTTTTGATTTTGGGATTTACGGTATCACTTTTTTCGCCCAAGTATTTCAGTGTCAGGTTTCCACCTAAGCTAAATCCAATTAGGAAAATATTTTGATACTTTGCTAAAGCATGATCAATCACCGTTCCCAAATCATCAGTAGCCCCGCTGTGGTAGAAGCGAAGTTGATTGTTGATTTCTTCACCGCATCCGCGATAGTTCCAAGCAAGCATATCAAAGCCTTGATCGTAAAATGCTTTGGCCATGCCTTTGATATATGCCCGTTGCGCATTTCCCTCTAAGCCATGCGAAATAATTACTAGGCTGCTAGAATTTCTCTTTAGCCAAAATAGATCAAGGAAGTCATCATCGGGAGTTGTAATTCTTTCTTGCTCATATTCTGGGATAACCACTTTTCTAAACAGCGCAGGGTAAATTGTTTCGAGGTGGCAGTTGAATAGGAGAGCGGGTGGTGAATACTTACTCATAAAGTTACTGGGCATTGGTACTTAGGACTTAGGAATTGAGGGAGGGAGTACAACTGTAACGGATTGCCCTACTATCAACCGATCACTTTGCATACTGCCAACTGCCTATTTTTTTACCATCCCATCCTTCGTTTCAACTCAGTAATATGCGCCAAGTGATGATCTCCATGCCACGCATACGTGCCAAGCAATTGATCGAGGCGGATTTCTTTTTTTGATTCTGGATGAATAAATTTTTTAGTAAGGTCCTCGGCACTTAACCTTTTGGCTAATTCAACCCATTTTGCATGAAGGGCATGTAAAAAATTTAATGATAACGAAGGCGGAAGTTTTGTCTCGGGTGTTTCTGCCCAAAGCTTTTCTTCGTAGGCTTTGATCATTGGTTTGTCTTCGGTCAATGTCCATTTGATGCGGATGAAAGCGTTGGTATGACTGTCGGCAACATGGTGTATAACTTGCCTTACTGTCCAGCCGCCTTCGCGGTAGGGGGTATCTAGTTGAGCGTCTGTCAACTTATTGATCACAAGTTCGTACTTAGTAGGAGCTTCCGCTATTCGCTTAATGAATGATGCTACTTCTTCCGATGTATAGCTGTTTTTGGATTCAAATTTCCCAATGGGGTATCGTTTATCAATAGGTGTCATAGTAATGCAGGGATTAGGACTTAGGGCTTGGTGTTTAGTGTTTAATCAAACTAAAGATTACTCACATACTGAAGTCTTAAGTCCTAACAATGCCCGAGTCCTGTTAGTAATTATTGTTCTTCAATTGCCTCTTCAATCTCCTTATCGCTATACGGCTTGTGAAGCTTCACGGGTTTCTTCTTCGAGTTTCGCTTCTTCTTCACCCGTATGTTGGTAAGCTCAATCAACAACGAGAAAGCAACGGCAAAGTAGATGTAGCCTTTGGGCACTACAAACTCCAATGCTTCTAAGAACAACATGAAGCCGATCAATATCAAAAAGCCGAGTGCGAGTACCTCCATGGAAGGATGCTTTTGAATGAAAGAACTGATGGCACCTGAGAAAAACATCATCACGCCAATGGAAATAACAACGGCAATGATCATAATCGGCACCTCATCTACAATACCAATAGCTGTTAATATAGAATCAAAAGAAAAAATAATATCCAATAAAATAATCTGCAAAATAGTGGCTGGTAAGGTTGGCACTTTTGGTTTGTTAGCACCCTCTTCCTCTTCTTCATCGCCTTCCATTTCATGGCCAATCTCCATCGTGCTTTTCGCAATCAGGAACAATCCACCAAAGCCCAATATCAAATCACGTCCGCTAAAGGTATGTTCGCCATGAAAGGAAAGGAATTTGATCAGCCACTCAGGAAGAAAATCATTGACAGCAAAGAGCGGGTCTTTGAATTTCATGATCCACGTAATGCACAAAAGAAATCCGATGCGTACGAACATGGCCAAGAACAGACCAAGGTTGCGGGCGCGCTTCCGCTGCTCTTCGGGCAGTTTATTCGATACAATGGAGATAAAGATGATGTTATCAATGCCAAGTACGATTTCTAAAAAACAAAGAGTAAGCAGAGCGAGCCAAGTATCTGCTTTTAAGAATATTTCCATGCAAGACAGGAGTTGAAATGTGGCCACAAATTAAACAAAGACTTCAATTAAAAAAACTGGTGTTAGTAAAAGAAACCCGCTCTTTTATGCCATTTTTGAGATAGTTTTATTTACTATGCCCATTGAGTTCTCAAACAACACACGTACCAACGCCATTCGGGAGTTATCCAAAAGTCAGTTCGATCTGTTGATTATTGGCGGTGGCATCACGGGCGCTGGCATTGCGCTAGATGCTGCTTCGCGCGGGTTGAAGGTGGCTTTGGTGGAGAAAAACGATTTTGCATTCGGCACAAGCAGCCGCTCCACTAAGCTGATTCACGGAGGGCTACGCTATTTAAAGCAACTTGAGTTTAGTTTGGTGAAGGAAGTGGGCAGCGAGCGTGCCATTGTGCATAAACTTGCCCCGCACTTGGTAGTGCCAGAAAAAATGTTGCTTCCCCTTTATGAAAAGCGAGGCATGGGCTATTGGCTGACTTCTATTGGATTGAAGATTTATGATTTATTGGCCGGGGTAAAGCCAGAAGATCAGCGAAAGATGCTCACCCGCCCGCAAACCCTTCGGCAGGAATTGCTTTTGAAAGACCATGATGTGAAAGGTGGTGCCATCTATGCCGAGTACCGAACGGACGATGCGCGTTTAACCATTGAAATTATTAAAACCGCTTTTGAGAAGGGAGCTTGTATTACCAACTATTGCCAAGTCGTTGATTTTATTTATGAAAATGATGTGATCATTGGCGTGCAGGTTAAAGACCTCTTAACTGAGGCTACTTTTTCTATCAAAACCAAAGTAGTTGTAAATGCAACAGGCCCTTGGGTGGATGAACTGCGCGAGATCAATCATTCCAAAAAAGGAAAGAGGTTGCACCTAACCAAAGGAGTACACTTGGTGGTGGACAAAGATAGATTTCCCGTCAAGCAAGCGATTTATTTTGATGTGGAAGACGGGCGGATGATTTTCGCCATTCCCCGCGGAAGGATCACTTATGTGGGCACTACGGATACTAATTATAATGACAGCAAGGAAGAAATACTTGCCACGCAAGAAGATGCCGTTTATATTATCAATGCGGTCAACCGAACATTTCCATCCGTTAAACTTACGCTGAATGATATTGAATCTAGTTGGGCAGGGCTGCGGCCGTTGATACACGAAGAAGGAAAATCTGCCAGCGAGCTTTCCCGTAAGGATGAGATTTTTGAATCGGATACTGGTTTGATTTCCATAGCAGGAGGAAAGTTGACTGGCTATAGAAAAATGGCTGAACGGATTGTAGATCGGGTGATTAAAAAATCATTTCCCGCCAAGGAGCAAAAGTGTTTTACCGATTCGATTTTATTTACAGGTTCTGATTTTAAAAATTATGGTGACGTAAAAAATTACATTGGGGCATTGACAATCCAACTTCGTGTGATTGGCTTGGAAAGTATGGCCGGCTACTTGGTAGGCAACTATGGAAAGCAGTGCGAGATTATTTTAGTTCGATTAAAAGAAAACTTAGAGAAGGATGTTGATGTAGCGTTGGCCAAGGCAGAGCTTTGGTTTTGTATGAAATATGAGATGGTATTAAGCCCTGCTGATTTTCTCATCCGTAGAACGGGCATGTTATACTTCAATATGCCACGGTTAAAGAAAATCAAAGACGCATTGCTTTTAGAATTAAAAAATCAATTGAATTGGAGCGAGCATGAATTTGAAAAAGAAAAGGCGTTGATTGAAAAGGCGATGGAGCAGGCAGTTAGTTTTAAGTGATCGATGATCGGTAAACGGTAATTGGTAAGAGGTGATTGGTAAGAGGTAATTTGTAAAAGGTGATTGGTAAGAGGTGATCGGTAAGAGGTAATTTGTAAAAGGTGATTGGTAAACGGTAATTGGTAATATGAGATTCTGACTTCTAAATTCTAAATTCTTCTATTATAAAACATCAATGAAAATACTTCTCTTTTTAATCGGCATCGTTCTCTTAATCGGCATTGAAATCGTGAGTGTTTACTACATCATGCCTTTCCCTGGCAGCCAGGTGGACGAGATGGTTGAGGTAGCCTATTTCATTCAAAACTATATCTGGATTTTTAGGATAGCGGGCTTGT
>JBJXEB010000002.1:0-56454 GCA_046155095.1 Cyclobacteriaceae bacterium | reverse complement strand
ACGAAGCCACGCCCGCGGGACAGCTCGCAGCCTTTCCGCCCGAATGAACCTCCACCAACAAAATGCTTCAGCAATAGCGCAGTGTGGTGTAAGCACAAAGTGTTATCTTCGTTCCACGTTTAGTTTTCGTGGGACAGGACGCAGCTTCGGAAGCGCGCTACTGCAGAAGCACACACGTTATGCACAATGCCGCGCGACAGACACGCTTTTCTTATTGAGAGCTATGACAAGAATTTTCTTACTTCTGCTGACGTCTTTCACTATTTCAAATTGCAGTACTAAGCAGTCGGACTTTAACAAGTTGAAGTTAGAGAATGATTCACTTGTACGACTACTTGATAAGGTAAACCCGAATGTTAAAATCAAGAATTCAACGGTGAACAGGTTAACATCAAAATACACAGGCGAGACATATGATATTTGTATTTCCTACCCAGACAACTATAAGAATTCGAACAAAAAGTATTCCTTATTAATTGACCTAGACGCAGAAGTGAACTTTGGTGCAGTCAGTTATATTTCTCAACGATTGACTAAAGACGAGCTTATGCCAGAGCTATTTATTGTAGGCATTGCTTACCAAGGCGACAATGATGACGAGAGCTACTATTCTATGAGAAGTAAGGATTTTACTCCAACTGTGGACAAAAATCAAGAGGAGCGTCACAAAAGTAAATTCAAGTCTGGGACAGGTGGAGCAGAAAACTTCGTTAAATTTCTTTCTCTTGAATTGTTTCCATATTTGGCTAGTAACTATCCAATAAAGAACGAAAACAGGACGATTTATGGGCACTCATTTGGTGGACTGTTTGGAACCTATGTATTGTTAAACCACCCAACCTTGTTTGACAACTATCTTTTATTGAGTCCATCTCTTTGGTGGGACAAGAAAGTTGTACTAAAGAATTTTGAACGCAGTCAGTATGTCTTATCAAAGCAAATCAAATTGTATGTTGGTACTGGCGCATTTGAAGACAGCATGGTTGACGACCATTTAGACATGATTCGCCTTTTAAGAAAGCATGAGTCAGACGGTTCAAACATCAAATCAGAAATTTTGGACAGCGAGACGCACAGGACAATTTTTGGGAGAGGACTTACAAACGGCTTAAGGTTTCTTTATGCAAAAGAGATGTAGTTGGCACTGTGCATAATCGAGTAGACGGCCTCATCGGGTTTTTCACCGATGAGGTTCGCCTCTCACACCACGTAGCGTACGGGTCTCGTACTACGCGGTTCGCTAAGCATACTGCCATCGCTCTTTACACCGATCACAGCTTTGATCTACTTTAACGTAAGGCTAGCCCCGACAAGTCGGGGAGCCTCCTTACAGAGGTTCGATCAACTTAACGTTCAGCCCTTCATTAGATCGTGAGGCTTCCGAATCTTTCCATCGGCTCGTTCTTCCAACTACTATGGCCTCTGCTGACTTCTGCATGTCTAGTAAAGCAAAACTAGATACAGATATCCCCAGGTAAGACGCTTATCCCCAGCCATGGTTCGTGTCCCCACGAAACAACTTTCTATATCTTCTCCAAGTTCTTAGTTGCCAAAAAATCTTACTTCATCACAAAATAATCCCTCCTCCTCAGCACCAAAGCTGCTGCCTGAGGCTGGAGCAAAATAGGTTCGTCATTCATTTTTGCAATCACCAACTTGCCTTTCCCTTGTGGTGGATAAATCTCTAAGCCAAATGTTTTCTTTGCTATATCTTGGATTTCAATCTGTAGCAAAGGTGAGGCGGCAAAAAGACTATCGTAAGTAGATGCTTCCTCTTGTGAGAGGATGCGATCAGCCTGAAGATTAAAGATCGACTCCAAATAGTTGCTAAGCTTAGTAGTGTCCGCCACCGCCACTTCTTCAATACCAAAAAGTTTATTGGCAAATGAAATAGTAAAATCTTGATTAGTCTGTTGTGGCAAATGCGATTTCAGACTTTTAAAATTCTGCCAATTGAAATTGAATACGCGCTTATCACGCCACTCGTTTTCCGTCAATTCAAAAATAGAAGCTACATAAACACGATAGCCAGGTATGGTAACAAAATACGGAGCATCGTTCGCTAACTGAAAATACGTTTCTGTTTTTTGGTCGTTGCCACTTACCCAATATTCTTTCTCCATCTTCTCCCCTTCCCACAAGCTGACTTTTATTCCTTCCTTGGTAATTCTATTTTTGATCGAGTCCTGTTGCGCTCCTGTAACTTTTCGTTTTGGCTCAGCCTGCAAAACCGAAGCAAAGAAAACTGTCACCAACTGCCCATCTGCCTCATATTTCGAATTGACTTTCCACTTAGCGCCATCAAACTTTAATTCAACTTTTCCTTTTGCGGATTCAAAGACAACTTTATCAATCGCGTTTTGGTCAGCTACTTTAAAAATAGTTTTGTCAACATCACTTCGATTGGGATTACCAAATAGAAACAACAAAGCAGTAGCTATTGACAATGCAGTCAATGAAATCAGTAATCGTATGTTTTTATTCTTCTGCATTTTTTTCTTCATTCCCCTTGAACCACATAGGCACATTAAAAACATAGAAAATACACACATAGTAACTATGTGAAAAACCTATGTACCTATGTGTCTATGTGGTTCATGCATTTTACTACTCATCCAAACTTTGAATATCTCCTCTTTCTTACATAACTCAACACCAAGCCAAACAAGACCAGCACCACCAGCGGCAACACAATATTCAACACTTGCCAGTAAGCTCTGTTGTCTCGAATCTTCTCTTTGTCCAAAGGGCGAATCTTTACTTCTTTGTTTCGCGCTTTGATCAACCCATTTTCATCAGTCAAGTAAGCAACCATATTGAGCAAAATATCTTGGTTAGCAAACGTGTAACGAGTAAATGGATCGTATCCTAATTGCTGCGGTTTGTTTTCGCGCGGGTTGATATCATTGCGAGCCATGTCACCATCAGCAATCACAATGATTTTAGTAGAAGCACTTTGATCCTTAAATCCAATGGTGTCAACTCCAGTTGGCGCAAAACGATTTTTATACAAAGAAGTAAATTGTCCCTCCAACAAATACGCCATCGGGATTTTTCCGCTGGCAAAGTTTTCTTCTTTCAATTGCCTACGCAAATCATTCACGCCCACTTTTACTGGTGCTGTCAGCTTGCGCGAATAGGAAGATGAATACAGCAACGGGGTTTTCTTTACACCAACTGCCTTTACTGTATCGATGCTGCTGATAAATTTTGTTTGGGTGGCATCTAAGTTACGAGTGATCGGGTGATCTGCATATTGATTGATCAACGGAAAGAATGGCCAATCCAGTTGCATCATCTGTGGGCGTCCGCCTGCATTGCCCACCACAATCGGGTACTTGCCCGAAACTCGATCTTGAATCAAATCGGGGTTGATGCGCACGCCATACCTAAAAAGCTGATCATCTAAATTCAAATTATAAGGAAACGCAAAATAGTTTTCGCTCGATGCACTATCCATGTTGGCGTCCAATCGATCTACCATAAAAAGCACCTTGCCTCCGTTCATTATGTATTGATCGAGTTTGTATTTTTCAGTTTCAGAAAATTCCGTTCGAGGTTTGGCAATGATGAGCGCCTGATAACTATTAACTGCTTTCTTATTTGATAGATTAGTTTGAAAAACATCATACTGTTCGAGTAGCGCACTATTGAGACTTGCTATTTGTAAACTATCCAATTCGCCATGGCCTTTCACCAATCCGATTTTTTTTCTGTTAGTATTCACGAGTTTGTAAATCGCGTTGGCCAATTCAAACTCTACATTTTCTATTGACTGGTTCAACACTTCTTGTGAGCCTTGCGCACGGCTACCCTTCAACAACATCACACCCGATTCAAAACCTCCATACGAAACCAACGCCCCAGGGAAAACAAATTTTTCAACCTTCTGTCCGTCTTTTGTCTCGATTACATTCATCGGGCTAATGCCTTTTGAAGCCAACTCGTTCATGTATTCATTTCGTGCCTTCTCACCCGTTGCTTGATTCGGGTTGGTGAATATGTAATTGATTTTGCTATTGGAGTAAATCCTAAACTCATCCAGCGTTTCGCGAATGGATTTTTGAAAACGCTTGAAGCCTGGATTAAGATCGCCTTCTAAAAATACTTCTACAAAAACTTCGTCATCCAAATTGGCGAGCAGTTCCTTCGTCTGTGGCTTAATGGTGTAGCGTTTCTCTTCCGTAAGGTCAAGCCGAAAAAAATAATGCGAAGCAATACCATTGATGAACAAGGCCAACACCAAGCCATTGGCCAAGAGGAGAAGGTCGCCCGCTTTTTTACTTTGCTTCCAGTTTACCATAGCCTGCTGCCCACAACAATTTTAGTAGCCAATAACAACAAGCCCGTCAAGCTCAATGAATAAATCACATCTCGGCTATCAATCAATCCCTTGCTCAATGCCTCGTAGTGATATAAAATCCCGAATTGTTTAATCAACAACACATTGCTTCCCGCGAAAGAGGAAACAGAATCTAATCCAGTATAAAGCAAAAAACAAAAAAATGCCGCGAGTATGAATGAAACAATTTGATTGTTGGAAAACGTAGAAGTAAAAATACCGATAGCACAAAAAACCGCAGCCAATAGTGTAAGTCCAATATAAGAGCCGATCACCGCGGCCGTATCAATATTGCCAACGGGATTGCTCAACCGAGAAACTGAAAAATAATAAATCAAAGTTGGAAGCAAGGCAACTAAGACCAAAGCGAAAGCAGCCAAGAATTTTCCTAATACAATGTCCCAATCTGTTAACGGTTTCGTGAGCAGCAACTCAAGCGTACCCAATTTCTTTTCTTCCGCAAAACTTTTCATGGTAATGGCGGGGATCAAAAAAATAAAAACGTAGGGAGCCATCGAAAACAATGTGTCGAGATTGGCATAGCCGTAATCTAATACCGATGTTTCTGGAAAAACCCAAATCAATAAGCCCATTCCCGTAAGGAAAACACCGATGACTAAATAGGCGATCAGTGAATGAAGGAAGCCGTTGAACTCTTTGGAGAAAATCTGGATCATACTACTTCGCTTACTATTTGTTCGTTTAATTAAAAGTATCAGGTTCAAGCTCTGTAGTACGCGGTACAGCTACTTCTTTTGAATTCGTAGATAACGTGAGCGACCTAAAAATTTCTTCCAAGCTGCTTTCTTCTTGCTTCAACGAAATCAACGAAAGTTTTTGCTCGGCAGACAAACGAAAGAGTTCGGCACGTACATCAAAACCCGATTCAGGCGTGACTCTGAAAATTTTTCCATCTGTCGTGACTTCGATTACTCCTGCCAAGCTTTGGATTTGATCCAACGAAACAGTTCCCTCCCACTCCACCAGCAGCACACTTGTTCCAGCTTTTTTCTTCAACAGATTCTCTAACCGATCATCGGCCACGATTTTCCCTTGGTTGATCACGATCACGCGGTCGCAAAGTGCCTGCACCTCTTGCATAATGTGCGTTGACAAAATCACGGTCTTGTTGCGACTGATTTCTTTGATCAATTTTCTGATCTCTAAAATTTGATTAGGGTCTAGCCCTGAAGTAGGTTCATCCAATATCAGCACCTCAGGATTGTGGATCAACGCCTGCGCCAATCCCACACGCTGTCGATAGCCCTTCGATAAAGATTCAATGCGCTTGTTTTGTTCTTGGGTCAACCCGCACAATTCAATCATCTCCCTCACCCTTTGCTTGGCTTCGCTCTTCCCAATTTTATAAACCCTGCACACAAACGATAAATATTCGTGCACATACATATCCAAATACAACGGATTATGCTCAGGCAGATAACCGATAATTTTTTTCACGGCCATAGGCTGATCCACCACATCAAAGCCATTCACTGTTACTTTACCAGCAGTTGGTGGAAGATAACTCGTGGCAATTTTCATGGTGGTGGATTTGCCCGCGCCATTGGGGCCAAGAAAGCCGACTATCTCCCCCTTCTGAATGGAGAGAGAAATATCGTTGACAGCCAGTTGATTTCCGTAAATTTTTGTAAGATTAGTTATCTGCAAAGACATTAGATAGAAAATTAAGATTCAGGAACTTGTTTAAGTAAATAAATTAGCTCCTGATCCGAGAGAGTTGTCTTCTCAGATTTATCATAAATAGAAAGTAAGAAAACAGTTGTCTTTGAAATCATCAAGTTTGTTATAACTCGCGCTCCACCCGATTTGCCTTTACCCTTTGAAGCCACTGCCAGCCGAATTTTGTAACAACTTTTTCCAATCAGAGATCCTTGGGCTGGGTCTTCCTCTAAGCTTTCAAGTAATTCAGAAAACTCTTTTTTCAGTGAAGGATACCTTTTAACAAGCCGTTTCAGTTGCTTATCAAAGGGCGGTATGGTGAAAACTTTATAGCTCATCCAACAACTCTTTAGCCAGACGAGCTTTTAGTTTGCCTTGTCTAACCAATTTGAGATTTTCAACTGCCTCCTTGATTTCTGCTATCAACTCTGCTTTCTCATCAGTCAGTGGTTTCGATTTGACAAAAGAAAAATTGTTAAGGAGCTCCATTACAAAAGAAGCCTTTGAGTCTTTTATGTCCAATAATACTTTCATAACTATCTTATTAACGCAAATTTAACAAAAGAATGCTTCCTACTATAACTTACCTTCATTCTGATTGGCCTATTAATTGCCCATTGCATGATCACACTATTATACCGAAATTTGTCCCCTCAGTTCATAAATAATCAATATGAAACGTTTATCTCTTACAATCATTGCCCTCTGCCTAGCTGGCGCTGCCTTTTCGCAATCTGGCTACCGCATCGACTTCAAGATCAAAAGTTGGAAAGATACTACCGTATATTTGGGCAGTTATTATGGCGAAAGCACCGTACTTAAAGATACAGCTCAAGTAAAGGCTGGGGCATTTCATTTTGATGGCAAAAAACCACTGCCCGAAGGTATTTACTATCTAGTGCTGGCCAAGAACAAGCTTTTCGATTTCGTGGTTGGAAAGAACCAAATCTTTACACTGGAAACCCACTCCACTGACTATTTAAAGGTAGATGAATATGTAAAGAACCTAGTAGTGAAGGGCGATGCAGACAATCAATTGTTCTTTGATAATCTGCATTTCATTGGCGATAGAAGTTTAGAAGCCGAACCACTCATCAAGATATTAAGAGATAGCACTCTTACTGAAGAGCAAAAGAAACCTACGCGTGAATCCTTTTCCAAAATCAATGATAAGGTCATGAGCTACCAAAAACAGTTGATTGAAAAGAATCCAACCACGATGACTGCCCGCTTGCTAAAAGTAACGCAGCAAATTGAAGTACCGGATCCGCCCAAAAAAGCAGATGGCTCTATCGATTCCACTTTTCAATTAAAATACTATCGTCAACACTTTTTTGACAACATGGATTTGGCAGATGAGGCTCTTATCCATTTACCGCGCCCATTCTACCAAGAAAAAGTAAAAGAGTACTTAGACAAATTATTTATTCCCGCACCCGACACTATCACCAAAGCCATTGATGGCCTCGTAGCAAAAGCGAAAAAGAATCCTGAGACTTATAAGTATTTAGTCTATAGCTGTATGGTGTTATACCAAGCACCAGAGATCATGGGCCTAGATGAAGTGTTTGTGAACCTTAACGATAAATATTTTGCCTCAGGCGAAATGAATTACTGGGCTGTTGCATCCATCAAAAAAAGCATGAAAGACCATGCTGATAAAATTCGCACAAGCATGATTGGCCACACAGGTGCGAACCTGATGATGCAAGACCAAAACCTGCAACCCCGCTCGATGTACGACATCAAAAACAAGTACACCATCTTATTCATTTTTGATCCTGATTGTGGGCACTGCCGCGAAGAGACCCCGAAGCTGGTGGAGTTCTACAATAAAAGTAAAGCAAAATACAATTTTGAAGTCTTTGCTGTGGCCTCTGATACCAGCATAGCCAAAATGAAAAAATTCATTCAGGAATTTAAGACACCATGGATCACCGTCAATGGCCCGCGCACCTACCTGAAAGAACATTACTCTAAGCTCTATCATTCAGAAACCACGCCAACGATTTACATACTTGACGATAAGAAAAAAATCATTGCCAAGAAACTCCCCGTTAAACAACTGGATGATTTCCTTTCAAAACACGAGAAGTTTGAGAAATTAAAGAAAAGCCAACCAACTAAAGGGAGCTGATTTTTGATTTAAGAATTAAGATTTTAGATTTAATGACGCTTATCTATTTAAGGTTTATGTTTTTGCCCACTATATTCAACATTGTGAGTTTTTAAAGGTTGCTTGCTCTAAGCGTCATTGAGGCAATAGATTCAAGACACAAAAAGGGCGGTTCGTTACAAAATTTTACATTTTTCATTCCGTTCTGTGCAACTATTTAGCTTATTTGGAGTATCTAAGACATAAACGCGAAGCTATGGGAATGATGGACACACTTTTCGGCAAGAAAAAGAAAGAATTCAAGGCTGCTTGCCAAATCACCAAAGAACCAATCGAGAAAGGTTTTGGCTACCTACTCACTACTGCACAGATAGTTACCTCCAGAAAATATTGGGACATGGTGATGACCGAACCCGAAACCATGTCGTATACCATCTCTCATTTTAAGAACCAATCGAGCGGCACGCAGATGCGCTCTATGATCTTTGAAAAATACGCCACCGTTGCCAAGCCGTGGATTATTTCAGATTCTATCATTAATTATTTTGAAGTAGATAAAGCTTCTGCCAAAGACCTCGCTAAGAAATGGTGGGAAGCGGAAGGGAATTTCTCTCCTACTCAAACAGGACCCGCATTGCAAAATTTAGAACCTGACTCTTTTCAAAGCGCAAAAGATTATGCTGTGCTGGAGGCTGGGAGAGGAAAAGTAAAAATGGCGAGTTAGTTTTTGCGTTCAATCGTAAATTGAACAAGCTGCCTCAGTGAGGTCTTGTAGGTAGATTCAGGAAATTCATCCAATAATTGAAGAGCTTTAGTGTAGTACCTTTCCATGGCTTCCTTTGCATATTCAATCCCGCCAGACTTTTTTACAAATTCAATCACCTCTCTCACTTTCTTCGGCTTCTCGCTTTCGTTTTTCACAATGCTGATTACTCTACGTTTTTCCAGCCAACCGGCTTTTGACAACGCATAAATCAGCGGCAACGTCATTTTCTTTTCTTTGATGTCGATGCCCAATGGCTTGCCTATCTCATCTTCGCCATAATCAAAGAGGTCGTCTTTGATTTGAAAGGCCATTCCCACATTTTCACCAAAGAGTTTCATCTTACTGACCACCTCTGCTGTAGAGCCTACAGAGCTTGCTCCAACACCACAACAAGAAGCAATCAACGAAGCTGTTTTCTGACGGATTATGTCATAATAGATTTCCTCGGTGATATCCAGATGGCGCGCCTTTTCCATTTGCATCAGTTCGCCCTCGCTCATTTGTTTTACCGCTTCTGTACAAATGGCCAACAGGTCATAATCTTTGTGTTCTAGCGCGAGGAACAATCCACGAGTGAGAAGAAAATCCCCCACCAAAACAGCGATCTTATTTTTCCAAAGAGCATTCACAGAAAAGAAACCCCTTCGGTAGTTAGAGTTATCCACCACATCATCATGCACAAGGCTGGCAGTATGCACCAACTCTATCAAAGAGGCTCCGCGAAAAGTGGATTCATTGATCTGGCCACAGGCTCCGGCACTTAAAAAAATAAACAAAGGCCGCATTTGCTTGCCTTTGCGTTTCACAATATAGTTGGTGATTTTATCCAGTAGCAGAATGCGAGTCTTCATAGAGGCCCGAAACTTCTGCTCGAACTCTTCCATCTCCCTAGCCACAGGGGCTTTGATGCTATCTAACTGCAAAGACATTGGTACAATATTAGGCAATAATGCTTTTAGTTTAAATTTTGTAGCGAATTGAGGACACATATATGTCGAAGCTACAAGCTCCCATATTGACGATAATTGGCTTGCAGCTTGAAGCCTGTAGCTTGCGGCCAGAATCGCCCTTACTAAAAAAAGAACAACTATTTGTACTATTTACTATTTTAGAGCCTATGATGGCGATGGACAAGCAATGGGGGCAAGTGATTTTCATACTCACCGTATTGGTGGTGATGTTCATACTTTCGCGTATCCTTCGGTTTTTAGTTGGGCGATTCTTTCGCGGAGCAGCTAAAAAACTGAAGGTTGACCACACGCGGTATAACTTTTTTAAGAATGCGGTAGATTTTATCCTCTTATTCATTGCAATCATTGTCATCTTCCGCTCCATCCCTTCACTGCGCACGGTTGGCACTACACTACTAACAGGTGCTGGTGTATTGGCAGCCATCGTGGGTTTTGCATCACAGGCAGCGTTCTCCAATATTGTAAGCGGGTTTTTCCTTGTGATCTTTAAGCCATTTAGTGTGGGCGATCGAGTTAAAATTGGTCAACTTTATGCGGGAGACGTGGAAGATATCAATCTCCGCCACACAGTAATTAAGGATTTTGAAAATCGTAGGGTAATCATCCCCAACAGTGTGATCAGCAATGAAACAATCATTAACTCGACTATCATTGATGAAAAGACTTGTATGTTCATTGAAGTGGCCATCTCGCTCCAATCAAATTTAAGTCTAGCTATGCAAATCATGCAAGAGGAAGCAATGAAACACAAGCTCTTCATTGACAATAGGAATGAAATAGAATTGACGCGGGGAGAACAGAGCGTGATGGTACGTGTAATGACTTTTTTGGATTCGGGCGTGCAGCTTCGTGCATACGTGTGGGCGAAAGACCCAACAGATGGGTTCGATTTAAAATGCGATTTGAACAAATCTATTAAGGAACGTTTTGATGCGGCTGGAATAGCAATGGCAAACTTGCATCATTTGGTGGTGATGAAGAGTCTATAGATTTAAGATTTGAGATTTGAGAAGTGAGAAGTGAGAAGTGAGAAGTGAGAAGTGAGAAGTGAGAAGTGAGAAGTGAGAAGTGAGAAGTGAGAAGTGAGAAGTTGAAAATTAGAAGAACATAGAATTCAATTTAAAATATGCCTTATGGCAAGAAAAAAGAAATTACTGCCTGTCAACGATACTCCTAGGCCAAGCGAAAGTAAGGTGATATTGGAATTGATCCAGTACAACGAAAAAGAATATTCTAAACACGAAGACCTCCCCATCACAGAACTGATAGCCAATATCAATCAGAGCCAGATCAACTGGATCAATTTGGACGGGCTGCACGAAAAATCAATCGTTCAAAAAATTGGGGATCATTTTTGTTTGCACAGTCTATTGGTAGAAGATATTACTAGCGACCATCAGCCGAAAGTAGAAGAATACGATGACTATCTCTTCTTCACACTTAAAATGCTGTACCGCATTGAAGATAATCAAATCGATTACGAGCAAATCAGTTTTGTATTGGGCAAAGATTACCTCCTCTCCTTTCAAGAGAAAGAAGGGGATTTATTTGGGCCGCTGCGCGATCGTATTCGGTTAGACCAAGGGAGAATTAGAAAGAAGAAGGCCGACTATCTGTTGTACCGCTTGGTAGACCTCATTGTTGATAATTACTATTCAGTACTAGATGCCATTGGCTTGCAAATTGAAACCATAGAAGAAGAGATTTATCAAAACTCCACCGATCAGCAGTTTAAAAAAATACAAAAGCTTAAAAAAGAACTTATCTTTTTGCGCAAGGCACTCTACCCCTTGCGCGATGCTATGAGCAAGCTGATCAAAGATGAAAGTGGTTTTATAGAAGAGGGAAACATACGATACTATGCTGATGTCTATGACCATGTAGTACACATCATTGACTCCTTGGATACCTACAAAGACCTCACCTCTGGCCTCATGGATATTTACATCAATACCCTCAACACCCGCATGAACGAGGTGATGAAAGTCTTGACCATCATCTCTACCATCTTCATCCCGTTAACATTTATTGTGGGGGTATATGGCATGAATTTCAACACTGAAAAATCAGCTTTGAATATGCCTGAATTGAATTCACCGTATGGCTATCCAGTAGTAATGGGGCTTATGTTGATTATGGTGATAGGCATGATCCGCTATTTTAAATTCAAAAAATGGTTTTAATTCTATTTGGACTACATAGACAAAATAGAAACATAGAAATGCACACATAGATTACTTGAAACCTATTCTTAAATAAAAAATCTTAAATCAAAAGTCAACAATCTTAAATCTTAAACCCCTACCCTATGTTGTTACCTATAGTACTTCTCTTGGTCGGATTTGGAATATTGATCAAGGGAGCAGATTTCCTCGTGAACGGAGCTTCCTCACTCGCCAAAAAATACGGCATATCTAATTTAGCCATCGGGCTTACAGTGGTCGCCTTTGGCACTTCTATGCCAGAGTTGATCGTGAGCGTGATCGCATCCCTTGGCGGGAAAAATGATGCGGCCTTTGGCAATATCATTGGCAGTAACAATTTTAATTTATTATTTATCCTTGGCATTTGCGGGTTGATATACCCACTGGTCGTCCAGAGAAATACAGTCAAGTACGAAGTGCCGCTATCATTACTAGCAGCAGTATTACTCTTTGTTATCGTCAATGACGTGATGCTGTGGGGCGCAGCCGAAAATAGCATGAGCCGCTTTGATGCCATCATCTTGTTGATATTCTTCGGCCTATTCATGTTCTACATCTATCGCACTATGAAAACTACTGGAGACGTTGGCAGCGATGAAGGCGACCCAATTAAAATTTATACCCCGCTTGTTTCGAGTGGAATGGCATTTTTGGGTCTTGTGATGTTGATTGGTGGCGGCAAGTTGGTAGTTGACAACGCTGTTGAAATAGCGAAGTCATTTGGGCTAAGTGAAAAATTGATCGGCCTCACTATTCTTGCCATTGGCACTTCATTGCCCGAGTTGGCCACATCAGCAGTAGCTGCCTACAGAAGAAATACCGACATCGCCATTGGCAACGTGATAGGCTCTAATATCTTCAACATCTTTTTTATTCTCGGCATTGCAGGCACCATCCGCGAAACACCCTTCAACGCAGCCATGAATTTTGATCTTTATGTACTGATGGGCTCTACCGTGGTGCTAATGATATTCATGTTCACACTCAACACGCGCAAGTTAGACAGGTGGGAGGCTGCCCTTATGCTTTTGGGTTACTTCGCCTATACAGCTTTTTTGATTGGTATGGAGAACGGGTCGATTACGCTTTAAATCTCCAAAATATCATCATAAACAAAAATGCCCCGACAAAAGCCGGGGCATTTTTTACTTGAATGATCTAAATTCTATTTCACTTTCTTCTCCAGCGCATCAATCTTCGCTTGCGCTTCTGTGCTGCCTAAAGAGAGCGCCTTTTTATAAAGCTCTAGAGCTTCTTTGTAAGTCTCTTTCTTTTTGCGCGGAGCAAGCTTGGTGCGGTTGGCCGCTTCTTCCACTGCTTGGCCACGGGCAAAGTATGAATCTGCTTCGCTCACTTTGCTAGATATCATCAATTCTTGGATGCGCGCCTCTATCAATGCCAACTCTTGTTGCTTGGCAACAATCTGCGATTCCTTGTCAGTCAACTCAGCCTCTTGCAAGCCTACGGTGGTGATCAAGTTTTGGTTTTCGTTTTTCAATTGATCTACCTTTTCGTTCAAGGAGGCAATCTCTTTGCTCTTCTCTTCCAAATCTGTCTTCAATTTTTTGATAGTGGCCGAAAGCGCATTATTGTTTCCTTTTGATTTCTTAAGCGTTTTTTCCAAATCAGTGATCTTGCTTTGTGTGTCCTTCACATAGTTGTTGATGTCCTTCATGCGGCTCTTGTAATTTTCAAAAGTGGTTCCTTCCACCATGTTTACGCGCAGCAATTGACGGTTGGCATCAATGGAGTCCATCAATACACCTACTTCTTGAAGTGTAGTGGCAAACTGTTGACTGGTTTGTAATTCGGTCTTTAGTGAATCAACTTGCGATTGCAGCTTTTCAGAATTGCCGCAACTTGCCAAAGTGGCCATCATAGCGCCAAATGAGGCAACAAATAAGAATCTCTTTATCATAACGGTTATTAGTTTAGTGGGACACAAAATTAACCCCAGTTTCGTTTGTTTCGTGCAAGAACAAAATATTTATTAAAAAAACCTTAAATCATTCGACAACGCGTAAATTGCGCCCGATTTAAGCAAAGAATAGTCGTTTAAATGCCCAAATTAATCACCACGCGCACGCGTATCGCAGACCTGGGCAAACCTCGCATCATCGTAATAGGTGGCGGATTTGGCGGGCTAGAGGTGGTAAAAGGCCTAAAGGGGGCTAAAGCGCAGACGGTACTTTTCGATAAATTCAATCACCACACATTCCAACCTTTACTCTATCAAGTGGCCACCTCTGGCCTCGAGACTAGCTCCATTGTCGCTCCTTTTCGAAAACTATTCAGCAACCAAGATGATTTTTATTTTCGCTTAGGCGAAGTAAAGAACATCAAACCTGAAGAAAATTCCATCGAAACTTCTATTGGAGAAGTAAAGTATGATTACTTGGTGATGGCCACCGGAGCGCTAACCAATTTTTATGGCATGACGGAGTTGGAGAAGAATGCATCATACATGAAGAACATTGTAGATGCCACCAAACTGCGGAATAAAATCATTCGCCATTTAGAATATGCGTTGCTCTCAGAAGAAGAGGAGGTGATGAACAGCCTCATGGATTTTGTGATTGTAGGTGGAGGTGCAACTGGAGTAGAGTTGGCGGGTGCATTAACTGAATTAAAGAAGAACGTATTCCCCAAAGATTACAAAGAACTGGACATGCGCGACATGGACATCCACATTGTGGAATCAAGTCCTCGCTTGTTGAATGGCATGAGTGAGCAAGCTTCCGCTAAGGCATTAGAATTTTTGACTGACATGGGTGTGAAGATTCACTTGAATACAGCCGTGAAAACGTATGATGGCTATGAAGTGGGATTAAGCACGGGTGAAAAGTTGATTTCGCGTTCGCTGATCTGGGCTGCGGGCATAAAGGGAAATCCTGTGAACGGAATAAAAGCAGAGAACCTTACAAGAGGTAATCGGCTATTGGTAGATCAATACAACCGAGTAAAGGGTTATGATAATATTTTTGCCATTGGCGATGTAGCTTTGATGGAAGGAGACGAAAAATTCCCGAAGGGTCATCCGCAAATGGCGCCACCTGCGCAGCAGCAAGGGAGATTAGTCGCTAAGAACATTCGAAACATTATTGAGAAGAAAGAATTAAAACCTTTTCATTATTTTGATAAAGGATCAATGGCCACTATCGGAAGAAATAAAGCCGTAGTAGACATGAAAGGAGGCATTCGTTTTCAAGGTGCGTTTGCTTGGTACGTGTGGATGTTTGTGCACCTAATGTCGATTGTAGGTTGGAAGAACCGCTTCTTCACTTTCTTTAGTTGGATGTGGAATTATTTTTCTTACGATAGAAGTAACAGATTAATCATAGGGAGAAACGAGGAGAAGATAATGCAAGAGGAGGTGAAAGGGTAAAGGGTAATCGGTAGTTGGTAAGTAATAAGAGGTACGAAATACGAGGTAAGAAGTACGAAGTGCGAATCAAGACGTCAACACATTAGCACATCAACACGTTAAAAGAATGGATTCAAGTTCAAGAAAACACACACTTTCCGCAGCGGGAGTTTTAGTTGCGATGGGGATTATCTATGGTGATATTGGCACGTCACCCATTTACACACTTCGCTTTATTGTCGGAAAAAATCCTGTGACAGAAGATTTGATTCTTGGAGGTCTCTCGCTTGTCTTTTGGACGCTCACTATTATCACCACCATAAAATATGTTTACCTCGCACTCAGTGCAGATAACAAAGGAGAAGGTGGAATTTTTGCACTCTATGCATTGGTAAGAAAATACAGAGCAAGCTGGGTTATTTTTCCTGCCATCATTGGATGCTGTACATTGATTGCTGATGGATTTATGACTCCCGCCATGAGCGTGACCTCTGCGGTAGAAGGAATCAAGACGTTGATGCCATCTATCACTGATCAAACCATCATCACCATTGTGATCATTATCCTGGTGATGCTATTTGTCTTTCAACAATTTGGTAGTAGTGTGGTGGGCAAGACTTTTGGTCCTGTCATGTTGGTTTGGTTCATGTTCATTGGTGCAGTGGGTGCTTATCATCTGTCATTCAATTTCGCCATACTGAAAGCAATCAATCCTGTTTATGGAATTAGTTTGTTGATAAAATATCCTGGAGGATTTTGGATTTTAGGAGCGATCTTCCTTTGCACCACTGGCGCAGAGGCAATGTATTCAGATTTGGGTCATTGTGGTAAATCAAATATCCGTTTGGGTTGGGGGTTTGTTAAAGTGTGTTTGCTGCTAAGTTATTTCGGCCAAGGTGCATGGTTGCTTTCCTCATTTGAAGGAAAAGAATTGGGCGAA
Source organism: Cyclobacteriaceae bacterium (assembly GCA_046155095.1). GTDB lineage: Bacteria > Bacteroidota > Bacteroidia > Cytophagales > Cyclobacteriaceae > ELB16-189. Next base: position 40,071 of record JBJXEB010000002.1, on the reverse strand, counting down.
GCAATTCCTTTCTTTTCTATGATGCCCGATTGGTTGTTGATCTTTGGAGTGGTCATAGCCACGATGGCTACTGTCATTGCTAGCCAAGCATTGATCTCTGGCACATTTACATTGGTGAATGAGGCGATGAAGTTAAAACTATGGCCAGCCACACGAGTGCGTTATCCCAGTCAAGTGAAAGGTCAAATCTATATTCCTGCCATCAACTGGATTTTGATGTTTGGATGCATCATCGTGGTATTGTATTTCAAGGCATCAGATAAAATGCAATCGGCTTACGGATTGGCCATTACATTTGATATGTTGATGACCACTTCGCTATTGGTCTATTATTTTTCCACAGCAAAAAAATCAACGATACGATCTACAGTATTAGCTATTGTGTTCTTTACAGTAGAAGGTGCTTTCTTGATTTCCAATTTAAGCAAGTTTACACACGGTGGATGGTTTTCATTCTCTATCGCACTGGTTTTCTTTTTAATGATGTTTATTTTATTGCGTGCCCGCGAATTGCGTGATCGCCACACCGAATTTGTTGACTTAAAACATTATATACCCCTCATCCAAGATTTGCAGGCAGATACATCCATCCCACGTGAAGCAACTAATTTGGTTTACATGGCGGTGGCCGATAGCAAGCGTTACATTGATTCAAATATTATCTATTCCATTTTCAAAAAACGTCCCAAGAAAGCAGATGTGTATTGGTTTGTGCATGTGGATACGGTAGATAGCCCTTACACATCTAAATACTCTGTGGACACTATCATACCCAAGAAATGTTTTTTCATTCGCATCAAGCTGGGTTTTAAAGCAGATCATCGTGTGAACTTATTGTTCAACAGGATTTTGCATGACATGGCAGAGACGGCAGAGATTGACTTGATCAGTCATTATGCATCGCTGCAAAAGCATAGCATGCCATCTGATTTTAAATTTATCATGCTACACTCATTGGCTTCAGTTGATAGTGAAATATCCTCCTTCGATAATTTTATCATTCAAGGCTACCGCTTCATTAAAAGCCATAGTCTTTCCACGGAAGAAATGTATGGACTAGAGTTGGCGAATGTGGAAGTGGAACGCGTACCTATCATGGTTGGGCCTGCAGCAAAGGTGCGCATCAAACGCGAGAAAGAAGAGTTGGAAAGAGAGAAGGAGTTGAAGTATCATGGGCATATTAATTAAGGGGTACAATTTTATATTTTTTTCGATACTCGAATATTTTGAAATTTCAAAATATTCGATCCCAATATTTCACCACTTCTGTCCACTTAATTGTATATTTTATTGTTAGTCCAAATGACAGCATAGGTATTGCTTTTGCCTACCTTTAGGGGTCTAAAAATTGGCTTACAATGAAACAATCCCTCCGTGCTATTGCAACAGGTCTTATTCTCTTTACCGTTTGTTTAACAGGTGAAAGCCAAAGTTATCGCAAAGGGGTAATCCACGTAAAATTTAAAGAGGGAGCCGTCCAGCAATTCAATCAGTTTAAAAATGCGAAGCAAACAGTGGCAGGTACACTGGCTACGGGAAACGTTGAGATGGATCGCGTATCTCAACGCCACAAAACCACTTCCATCACAAGAGTATTCAGAGCAGCCGGAAAATTTGAGGCGGCACATGAGCAGTTCGGTTTACATCTTTGGTATGAAATACAATTTGACTCAACTAAATCCCTTTCAACTGTAATTCGAGATTATCAAGATCTTGGCCACTTCCAAAAAGTAGAGAGCGTGCAAAAGATTACTCAAATTGAATCAGTGAAGAAAAATCCTTTTGAGAACCCTATCCTGACTACACCAGCAAATGATCCTTCTTTCTCAAAGCAATGGCATTATAAAAACACAGGTCAAACAGGTGGAAAAATTGGAGCAGACATTTCACTTGAGCAAGCGTGGCAGGTTGAAACCGGAAAGACAAACGTTATTGTAGCTGTTATTGATGGTGGCATTGACAATACTCATCCTGATTTAAAAGCAGCCCTATGGGTAAACGCTGGCGAAATCCCTGCGAATGGAATTGATGACGACAAGAACGGTTACGTTGATGACATCAATGGTTATGGATTTGGTGACAATACAGGAACTATCAGCCCGCATTTTCATGGTACTCACGTAGCAGGCACAATAGGTGCGGTCACAAACAATAGTGTAGGTGTATCTGGAATTGCTGGAGGATCAGGAAGTGGTGATGGTGTGCGATTAATGTCGTGTGCCGGCTTTGGAGCTTTTGGCACAGGTGGTTTTGAAAATGCAATGGTGTACGCTGCTGACAACGGTGCTGTCATTTCTCAAAACAGTTGGGGTGGTGGCTCATCTGCCATTGAAGCTGCTATTGATTATTTCGTTGCACGTGCTGGTTACGATAACACTACCGCTAATTTTTCTAAGAATATTCAAACTGGCCCAATGGCAGGAGGTATTGTGATTTTTGCTGCGGGCAATTCTAATTCAGAGAACCCTGCCAATGGTTATCCAGGTTCGTATGCTCCTGTTTTTGCAGTAGCTTCAACCGATCACAATGATGTTCGATCAAGTTTTTCCAATTATGGAACTTGGGTTGAAATCGCTGCTCCAGGATCTAATGTGTACAGCACCTATCCAGTTACACTTGGAAGTTACGCTTATTTATCAGGAACATCCATGGCCTGTCCACACGTATCAGGGGTAGCTGGTTTAATTGTTTCAAAGTTTGGTGGCCCTGGATTCTTAGCTTCACAAGTGCGCGACCGTTTGATGGCATCGGCCGATAACATTGATGCCCTAAACCCATCATTCATTGGAAAATTAGGAGCTGGCAGATTGAACGCCAATAATGCATTGCAGATAAATGATGGTATTGCCCCTGATCCTATTACTGACTTAGCTATTCAAGTAGCTGGAATGAACTCCATTACACTTTCTTGGACGGCAACAGGAGGAAGTGGAAAAACTGGAGCTGCTAGTTTTTATGATTTACGTTATTCAACTTCAGCCATTAACGCAACCAATTTTTCAAGTGCTACCCGAATCACTAGTTCACCCAAACCTTTGGCCTCAGGTTCGTCTGAGTCTTTTAAAGTTACTGGTTTAGCCAATACCACCACCTATTACTTCGCTATTAAAGCAGGTGATTTCTTTGGGAATATCTCAACGATCTCCAATGCCATCAGCGGTGCAACTTTACCTCCACCAGTCATTTCAGTAAGCCCGCTTTCATTCACCGAGTCGCTTTTGACTGGTGCTTCCATTCAAAAATTTCTTACGATTACAAATACTGGAGCAAGCGCGTTGGAATTTGATATCTCGATTAAAAATACTGGTACGACTTCTATTACTTCAACCAATATTATTCCTCCATATAGGGCGTCTACGGTAGATGAATATAAAAAAAGAGGGTCGCTCAATTTAAATAAAAGTATTGTGCCAACTGTTAGCAGTCAACCATCAAGCCCTGTTCTGCTTGCAGGTGGCAAATTATTTTCTCTTGCAGCCAGTAATGAAATACTGGAATTGAACCCATCAACAGGTAGCGTCATCAAAAGAATACCAGCCCCTGAAGCGGTTTCGGGTGGGCCTGATGGACTTGCCTACGATGGGCAGTATTTGTATTTTGTAAATGGGTTTGGTACACAGAAGATATATCGCATCAATCCATCTGATGGAACAGTTGCTAAAAGTATAACTATCAGTAGCATCACCTCCATGGATGGCCTTGGGCATAACGGTAAATACCTATATGTTTTATCTTATTCCGCTGGGCTTATCTATGAGATTGATTTTGATACAGGAACAGTCAATAGAACTATTAATCCAGGTGTATCCATTGGTGGCGGATTAAGTTTTGGAGGCAGCAGAGGAACTATCTTTGTAAGTAATTTTAGCTCTGGCATTTATGAAATCGATGCGGCTAAAGGAACTGTCATCAACCAATTTACCCCAACTGGCACCATCTATGGACTAGGTTATTCTAATGAAAACGGTTTGCTGTTTGCTGAAAATGTTTCCAATGGAACTATTGAAGCCTATAATCCTGATACAGGTAAAGTAGTGTTTTCTTACACTACTACTTACAGTGCTGCCTTGGCATCTGATGAAGCAGGCTCTAGTTGGCTTAAGCCAATTGTTACTACTAAGAATATAGCCGCTGGGCAATCGCTTCAAGTACCGCTTATTTTTGATGCCAATGGACTTATAGGTGGTGTCTACAAAAAAATCATTTCGGTCCAATCCAATGACCCTGTTAAGCCGACTATTGATATCCCAGTTACCCTAACTGTAACTGGAGCACCCAATATCATCGTCTCAGAATCAAGCTTGAAATTTGAGGACACTTTTATCAATACAACAAAGACGAAGACATTAAGCGTAAGCAACAATGGAACGGATAATCTTTCTGTTACTGGCTTGGCCTTTGACAATGCTCTCTTCTCTTGTTCTGTTACAAGTTTTATTTTAACTCCTGGGCAGAAGAAAGACTTAACGATTAATTTTATTCCATTAACGGCAGGTGCAAAGACTGGAACACTTTCTATTTCTTCAAATGATCCAGATTTGGCCTCTGCAACCGTTTCGTTGCAAGGCTTGGCGATTACCCCTCCTGTAGTAGGGGTAACTCCTACCAGCATTACCTCCAATCTTTTCACTGGAGGATTAGAAAACAAGGCGATTACGATTGGCAACACGGGCGGAAGTGCCCTCAATTTCAATACACAAATTGAATTTATTACGACTACATCTCAAGCAACCGGGACAATTGCTCCGCAAGCGAGTAGCAGCCCTAATAACAATGGGGTTGTTACTCCCTCCGAAGAATCAAAAGCATATCCCTTAGCAGTAGGTGATTTCACAAAAAAAGCTGATAGCTCTTTTCCATTAACATCTATGACAGTGGATCCAACTACCAACTTGATCTACGCCCAACGAAACAATGGAACGGATTTTTATTCTTACAATCCATCTACCAATATCTGGACAACCCTTTCATCATGCCCACTATCAAGCGGAAACAATGGAGGAGCTGCTTATTTAGGTGGCAAAATCTATACAATCTATTCAGAGGGAAGTCAAATGGGGCTTTATGACATTGCAAGTAATAGTTGGACGGTTATGAGTTCTCCATTAAGTACAGGTAACATTACATCCGATGGAACTTATTTGTATGCTGTAGCAGGAAGTCAGTTTGTACGATACAACTCATCTACAAAACTATGGGACAATTTACCAGCCCCTCCCTTTTCGTTTTCTTCGTGGGGAGGTTTAGTTTCTGACGCAGGTAGCATTTATGGTCATCAAGGGAATAGTGGAACCGGATTCGCTAAATACGTTATCACATCTCAAACCTGGACAACCTTACCGTCTTTACCCAATGGCGGAGTTCTAGGTGCGGCCATTGATCCTTCTACAAAGACTTATTATGCGTATGGTTCTTACTTCGGAAATAATTTCTATTCCTTCGATATTTCTTCTAATGCATGGAGTGTTGCATCCATACCACTTTTCAGTGTCAATGATGGAGGCCTCGTTAATATTAATCAATCAAGTATAAGCGGAATTTACTTTATACAAGGTGAAAGTGGGAACGGCCTTGGGCGATATGAAACAAAGCCAGGATCAAACTGGCTCAGTCTCACTCCAACAAGCGGAACAGTAGGTGTTGGAAGTACTTCTTCAGTAACGGCATCTATTAGTGCAAAAGGGTTAGTTGGCGGAACTTATAAGGCAAGCGTAAAAATTATCAACAATGATCCTATTACCCCTTCATTCAGTATTCCTGTTACACTAAATGTAACAAGCGCTTCTGATATAAGGTTGGATAAAACTAATTTAGACTTTGGACAAGTTTTCACGAATCAAACGAAGACAATAGCCATTACAGTTGTCAATGAGGGGGCAAGTCAACTTTCTGTCTCTGCACTCGCTTTCAATTCAGCCCTTTTTACTACCACTGCTTCACCATTCAATCTTAGTCCTGGGCTATCTACTACCATACCTATTGCATTTAAGCCAACGGCAACCGGCACATTTGCAGCACAACTTAGTATTTCTTCTAACGACCCCGATGAGAGCACAAAGATTGTAACGCTAAATGGTGTAGCGGTAGATCCTCCCGCTATCGAAGTCACTCCTACATCAATTACTCAGGCACTTAATTCTGGACAAACCATTTCACGAATAATAAATATTAAGAACAAAGGAGTAAGCAAATTGTTATTCTCAAGTGATATCAGCGATGTTGCTCAGACTACTTCGAGTGCCGCAACAATACAAAGTCTGCCTTCATACTCCTATATCGTTGCCTCCACTATAGATGGCCTTGCTAAACCTGCACAGCAGGTCAAAGAACTGAAAACTGAATTGTTGGGTCTTGGTGGCGTAAAAGTTGGTCACTTGACAGAAGGCCCAATTACCGTACTGATGGGTGACATTAGAAGTAGAGGCGGATTAAGTGCGGTCTTAACAATACCTTTGACTGCTGCAAAACTTGACACATTAGATATAATTACAATAGATGATACGATAGCCTTGTTATCTAGCGCAGACCTCGATTTACTGAAAAACTGGATGAAGGCAGGTGGAGGACTTGTTTTGATGGCGGATAATTCTGCGTCCATGACAAGCATCAATTATCTACTAACTGGAACTGGGATTACAGAAACATCAGTGTTATTCACATCGGCCACATTTACAAACATTAAAAGTCACCCTACCACTGTGGGTGTTGTTCAAGTGCAGGCTGATTTGTATGGAAGCTATGCAACCGTAGTTGCCCCAGCGCAAGCCATTGTCTTTGATGATCTGAGCAGGCCTCACATAGCAGTTTCAAATTTAAGTTTAGGAAAAGTAATAACCATTGGTAACGAATTAATGGCCGATTTTGAAATTGGGTTTGTTGATAACAGAAAGTTCTCGAACCAAATAATTGATTGGCTAGTATCGAACACTTGGATATCTATGCCTGTTACTAGCGGTGAGATTTTAGCTGGGCAAAGTATTGATTTAGATGTAGCATTAAATGCTACTACTCTTTTTGAGGGGGTTTATACTGCCAACGTGGTCATCAATTCTAATGATCCCATTAACAACAAGGTGACTGTACCTGTTAAATTAAACGTTACAGGTATTCCGAAAATTGAAGTGACTCCTTCATCATTGGATTTTGGATCGAAGTATGTAGGCGCAACTTCTGCCCTTCCTATTACTATTAAAAATACAGGCACAAAGCCACTTTCCATTTCTAGCATTAGTTCTAGTTCTACCACCTTCACGCACAATGGGAGTGTGACCGTGTTGGTTCCCGGCATTAGCCTTTCATTTAATGTTACATTCTCTCCAACAAAGGCCGGTTCATTTCCTGCCAAGCTTACTATCACATCGAACGATCCTGATAAAAGTTCTTTGGATATCACGTTATTGGGCATAGCCGTTGATCCTCCTATCATTGGCATTTCACCATTAACGATCAACAAAATAATGTTGACGAATGCTCAAAAAAGTGAAACAATTACAGTTATCAATACAGGAGGAAGTAATCTTGATTACAGTACACAAATAGAATTTATTCAACCCGCTTCTATTTCATCATCAGTTGGAACAATCGTGCCTCAGGCGAGTAATCAACCAAATAATAGTGGTATAATACCTCCACCAGTTGAATTGAAAGAATATCCATTGGCAGTTGGTGATTTTACACAAAAGGCAAGTAGCTCTTTTCCATTAACTTGTATGACCGTTGATCCTGTTTCTAATTTAATCTACGCTCAACAAAATCAAGGAACAGGTTTCTATTCTTTTAACCCTGCCACCAATACATGGATAACGCTTCAGCCTTGTCCGCTATCAAGTGCTAACAATGGAGGCGCTGCTTATTTAGATGGAAAGATCTATACCGTTTATACTCAACTCAGCCAAATGGGCATTTATAACATTAATGGTAATTCATGGACTACAGTAAGTCTACCATTTAGTACAGGCAATCTAACCTCAGACGGGATCTCTTTATATGCAGCAGTGGGAACTCTATTCTCAAGATACAATCCCACCAATGGCTTATGGACTACCTTGACAGCACCACCCATTAGCTTTCAGTCTTGGGGAGGACTGGCCTTTAGCGAAGGATTTATTTATGGTCACGAAGGAAATGGGCTTACTGGTTTTGCAAAATATTCCCTATCATCTCAAACTTGGACAGTATTAGCATCCGTTCCAGGCGGAGCCGTATTGGGCTCCGCTATTGACCCCGTAACTAAAACTTACTACACCTATGGCTCTTACTCAGGCAACAATTTTTATTCGTATGACATAAGCACAGGTTCATGGAAAATCGCAACCATTCCTTTTTTTAGTGTCAGTGATGGAGGTTTGGTTTATGCTAGCCAACCAAGTGCAAATCCAGGTATTTATTTTCTACAAGGCGAGCTAGGTAATGGGCTAGGTCGATTTGAAACAAAGCAAGGATTAAATTGGCTTGCCGTTGATCCCGGCATTGGTTCGATTACTTCCTCTGCATCACAAACTTCACAATTTAACTTTAATACAAATAATCTACCCCTAGGAAATTATAAGGCTAATGTTATTTTTAACTCTAATGCCCCTGCTAGCCCAAAAGTTACAGTGCAGGTAAATCTTACTGTTGCAAACTTCGTCAATACCCCCCCCTCAGTAATTAAGCCTATTGCGGATCGGCTTCTTAAAGTAGGTTCGTCTTTCATTATAAAACTTGACTCCATTTTTACTGATGTGGACACTCAGGCTTTAACCTATACAGCAAGTACAACAAATAGTGGAAAGGTCTCAACATCATTGAGTGGAGATATTCTTTCAATAAGCGGAGTCTCAAATGGCGAAGTGATAATTACAGCAACAGCTACTGATACATACAGTGCACAAGTATCTACAACCTTCAAAGTAAAAGTTGATACTAATTCTCCACCAGTGGTGTCGATTCCCATTGCTAACCAATCAATCGTGCTGAGCAAAACAATGGACATCAATTTAGCGCAAGTTTTCTCAGATCCAGATAGTGGTCAAATGCTGACTTTCACAACTCAGTCTTCAGCACCAACGATTGCCACCGTAAGTGTCATTGGAAGTGTGTTAAAGATAGACTCGAAAGCGATCGGTGCAACCACTATTACCGCGAAGGCGACTGATCCCTATGGCGAGTCTGTAAATACTTCATTTATCCTTACCGTTGTTACCAATGCATTACCCAAAGTTGTTAACCCCATTGCCAATCAAATAATCAGGTTGGATAAAACAATGGACATCAATTTGGCGCAAGTTTTTTCAGATTCAGATATTGGTCAAATTTTAACTTATACAATTCAATCTTCCGCAGCCAATATTGCGAAAGTAAGTATACTTGGCAGCGTACTCAAGATAGAGCCTCAAGCTATTGGCTCCACAACTATTACAGCAAAGGCAATTGACCCTTATAGCGAATTTGTTACAAGTCAATTTACGCTCACGGTTATTCCTAAAAATGAGGCGCCTACTATTAAAGAAACTTTTTTACCTATTGAACTAAAAATCATTGATGGTAAGAAAGACTCAGTCATAGTCGAGTTAGGTGGTCATTTTTCCGATCCCAATCAAGATGCCTTAACTTATAGTCTTTCTTTGAGTAACAGCTCCATCGTCAATCTTAAACAGGCAGGCTCGAAAGTAACTCTATATGCAAATCAACTTGGCAGTACCCAAATCATTGTTACGGCAAAAGATCAAGACAATCTTTTTATCACACAAGAGTTTAAAGCAGAGGTAACAATTGTTACAGGCATTGAGCCTGTGCTAAGGCAAACTTCATTGACCCTGGCACCAAATCCTGTTAGCACAATCGCTTCTATTAGTTATTCTCTAGAAAGCGACTCTTTTGCTAACTTGGAAATCTATGACCTTCAAGGAAGAAGAATAAATACTTTAGTGAATAGCGAACAGGCCGCAGGTGATCATAAGATAGATTTCTCTACTGAAAGTATCTCGAGCGGCAGCTATGTTATTCAACTCGTTGCCAATTCTAAAATCTTGATACAAAAAATGATTGTTATCAAATAAGCTGCTGCACTAGCCGAACGATTGCGACCGATTTCGGACGTATTCGTTCGGATTTGATCTTGGGGCGATTTAAAAGCTTGCATTTCAATCTAATTTAAGCATATCTCCTCTTGGCATTGATTTGGAGTAAAAGGAAGTTGGATGTTAAATCCAAAATCATAAATCGTAAATCTAAGATCCATTTATGCTCCGCAACTACATCAAAATCGCCTTTCGCAACCTCACAAAAAATGTTGTTTACTCATCCATTAACATCATTGGATTGGCAGTTGGGTTGGCATGCACTATCCTAATATCTCTGTGGGTATTTGATGAACTTTCCTACGATCAATTTCAACCCAAACTAGATCGCCTATCTCAACTATGGATCAATGCCACCTACGATGGTAAAGTGAATACCTATCAGTCTGTTCCCTATCCTTCTTATCTAGAAATCAGAAGTGAGGACAGTCGCATAAAAAATACAACCATTGCCAATTGGGGAGGCGAGAGTCTTTTGACTGCTGGAGAAAAAAGGATAAGCAAAAAAAGTTACTATGTAGGGGAAGAGTTTCTAGAAATGTTTCATTTTCATTTGCGCTTTGGACAAGCCGATAAAGTGTTGGATGATCCCAATAGTATCGTGTTGACTACCTCTAGTGCCATTGCCTTGTTTGGAACAGAAGATGTGATTGGCAAATCGGTGAAAGTAGACAATGACAAAGAGCTTACAGTTACTGGTGTGTTAGAGAACGTTCCTGCCAACTCTTCATTTGAATTTGAATGCTTGATGCCCCACAAGCTACAAGTGGCTGAGATTGAAGAGAACAGCGGCTGGGGAAATTATTCCTATCAGGTTTTTATAGAACTACAACCTGGTACTACCGTTGCTGATGTAAATGAAAAGATAAAAGGCTTACTGATAAAAAAAGGGCAAACAGATGTTCCTCGTGAATTCTTTCTGCACCCAATGGAACGATGGAGATTGCATACTTCTTTCGAAAACGGAAAGGAGTCTGGCGGAACGATTGATTATGTAGTTGGCTTTTCTGCCATCGCCATTTTTATCGTGGTGATTGCCTGCATTAACTTTATGAACTTGGCTACTGCACGAAGCGAAAGAAGGGCGCGCGAAGTGGGTGTTCGCAAAAGTGTTGGGTCGCGCAGAAGAGAATTGATTTTTCAATTTTTAGGTGAGTCTATCTTTATAACAATTCTTGCCTTTCTATTTGCAGTTGTACTCGTTGAAATTTGCTTGCCCTTCTACAATGACCTTACTCAAAAGAAACTTTTCCTAAATTACAGTTCGCCCATTTTTTGGATTGCTAGCATTGGCATCGTGTTGCTTACTGGCATTGTCAGTGGAAGTTACCCAGCCATTTATCTTTCTTCGTTTAATCCTGTGCAAGTGTTGAAAGGAAAAATGCATGCCGGAAAAAGTGCTGCTACGCCAAGACAGGTGTTAGTCGTTCTACAATTCTTTTTTGCTACCCTTTTAATTATTAGTACGCTGGTAGTATCAGAGCAAATTCGCCACGTAAAAAAGCGCGATCTGGGTTACAATCAAAAAAATCTACTTATGATTCCTTACACTGCTGAAATCGGAAAAAATTTCAAGGTGATTCGCAATGAGGTGGTGGCTACTGGTGCGGTTACTTCAATGACAAAATCAAATAGCCCTATTACTGACATATACTCTAACAACTTTATGGACTGGCCCGGCAAACCCCCAGAAGAGAAAGTAATTTTTGCAACCATTGCCACTGAATTAGATTACACCAAAACGATGGGAATCAAAATCTTAGAAGGTAGGGATTTTGCAAGTGATGCAGATACCGCATCTGTTCTTATAAATAAAGCTGCGGCTGATGTAATGGGCCTAAAAGAAACCATTGGCACCGAGGTTACTTATTGGGGCGATCGCAAGAGCAAAATTGTTGGCATCATAGATAATGTGTTGATGGGTTCGCCTTACCGAAAACCAAGCCCCATGTTTGTTGCGTATCAACCAGAATGGGCTAGCTCAGTTACACTTCGCTTGGAAGAAACATCTGATCTGCCGGGAGCCATCAAAAAAATAGAAGATGTTTTCAAAAAACATAATCCAGCATATCCATTCGACTATCAATTTGCCGATGTGCAGTTCAATAAAAAATACACAACTATAAATCTTATCAGCACATTGTCTACTTTGTTTGCTTCTCTTGCCATTTTAATAACAGGTATGGGGCTATTCGGCTTAGCCGCTTTTACGGCCGAGCAGCGAACCAAAGAAATTGGCATTCGTAAAGTAATGGGGGCTTCTGTGCCAGGTCTTGTTGCTTTGATATCAAAAGAATTCTCTCTTCTTGTTGTGATCTCGTTCGCGCTAGCCGCTCCTTTTTCATGGTGGGCACTTACCTCCTTTTTAGAACGTTATCCTTATCGTATCGATTTTCCTTGGTGGACAATTGCAGTGGCTGGTACTATTGCGTTATTATTCGCATTAGTGATAGTAAGCACACAAGCACTAAAGGCAGCTATGAGTAATCCTGCGAATAGTTTGAGGAGTGAGTGAGATCGGTAAGAGGTAAGCGGTGGTTGGTAAGTGGTTGCCAATTACCAACCACTGGAGGGTAAAAAAAGCACGACAGTTTAGTAAAAATATTTTTAGCGTCATGGCGAAACGCCACCGGGCTATCCGTTACAAGTCCGGCCGCGCACATTGCCAACGCGCTTCGGGCTTTCCACTTCTATCCCTTGCCGAGATTGGGCTTACAGTTCTTCAGAAAAATAATCATATCATTGTAGTGTAGTCACCACTTCATGAACCCCACTAAAAGAATTGCGCTCATACTCACAGTGATCTTCTTGATCCCCGCTCTATTCTTTTCAGTGTATGAAATATCCTCGTTGAGCAAAGACGAAAAAATGATCGAGGGTATTTACGAAAAGCAATTGGAGGCTATTCTTTTTTCTGTCAATCAATATTCGGACAATGCTTTGTATGGTTGGGTATCGAAAGTTGGTGGCATTGCAGCAAAAACGGAAAACGGTGAGCTGCCGGTTACGGTGCAAACGCTGCTGGCAAATTCAGCGATTCATGCCTCTTTTATTGTTGACACCATTGGCCGAAAGCCATCTGTTCTCATCTTTTCTTTGGATAGCTTAACTGCAGATTCGCTCCGTCCTGCGCTCAACGAAAGCCTCGCTAAAAGTTCTGAACAAATACAGCAATTATTAGAATACAAAAAAAGTGGCTTTCAAAAAGTAGAGGCCATTGAATCGGGTTTCAAACATGCTAGAAATTTTCAAGTCATGATTTTTGTTGTTGAAACCGAGACTCACCCCATGCAAGTCGGTGGACTAATCATTGACCCGGCCATTTTCATTGAGGACTTGATTGGCCCTCGCCTTCAAATAATTTCGAAAGATCAATTTATTTTATCAGTTTTTAACAGGTTAACAAAGGCACGTGTCTATTCAACTGCGTTAAATGATACAACCGCTCAAAGCTCTGACGCCCTCACTAAATATCTATGGATTTTCCCTGATTACTCGCTAGGCATACGCACAAAGGGTGCATCGCTCAAGGAAATTGTGCGCGAAAGAACCAACACCAATTTAATTTTACTGGTTGGCCTCGATGCCGTACTGATCGTTGCTTTAATCCTTGCTTTTAGAAGTGTGAAGAGAGAAGTACAACTAGCTCAAAACAAATCCGATTTTGTTGCCAACGTTTCGCATGAGATCCGTACACCATTGGCACTCATCAGCATGTTTGCCGAAACACTTGAAATGGGGCGTGTAAAATCAGAAGAGAAGAAGCAAGAGTACTACGCCATTATCACCAAAGAAACCCATCGGCTATCGGGTATCGTAAACAAGATTCTAAATTTCAGCCAGACAGAAGCAGGAAAGAAAACACTTCAAATAGATTCAGTAGATTTATCCAAAGAACTGATTGGAATACTAAAGACCTACGATTTTCATTTGAAGAATAAAGGGTTTGACTATCACTTTGAAGAAAGCCTAGATTTAATTGTGAAAGCTGATAAAGAAGCGCTGACAGAGATCATCATTAATCTCATCGACAACGCCATCAAGTATAGTGCAGACAAAAAGCGAATTGAAATCAATATTGGAAGCAAAGACCAGTTTGGATGGATTAGTATAAAAGATTTTGGTCTCGGCATTAGTAAGGCCGATCAGAAACATATTTTCGATAAGTTCTATCGCGTTTCTAGTGGCAACCTTGCAAAAAGCCAGGGCACAGGTCTGGGGCTCTCACTCGTAAAGCAATTGATTGAGAAACAGAATGGGAAAATATCCGTTACTAGTGAACTAGGCCAAGGATCAATTTTTACACTTTATTTTCCGTTAGCTAAATAAAACAAATGTCAAAAGTTTTAATTGTAGAAGATGAGCCAGCCATGCAACTCGGCTTGAAAGACAATCTAGAGTTGGAAACCTACTCTGTAGATGTAGCCAGCGATGGCGAAGAAGGGCTATCAAAAATAAAAAAGAACCAATACGATCTGATTTTACTGGATGTGATGCTGCCAAAGCTATCTGGTTTTGATGTGTGTAAGGCAACCCGTGCTGCTGGCATTTCAACTCCCATCATTCTGCTAACTGCACGAGGAGAAGAAATAGATAAGATTTTAGGGCTTGAATTCGGAGCGGATGATTATATAACAAAACCGTTTAGCGTACGCGAGTTGCTGGCAAGGGTAAAAGCAATATTGCGAAGGAGCCAAACGGTGGTGACCAAAGAATCGCTTTCAACTATAATTGGCAGATTGAAAATTGACTTCAATGCCTTTCGTGCAGAAGAGAGCGGTGTAGAAATAAAATTGTCGCATAAAGAATTTGAAATCCTATCCTATCTACATCAAAACAAAAATCAAGTAGTAAGCCGCTACCATCTATTAGAAAAAGTTTGGGGCTACGAAGAGCAACCCACCACTCGCACGGTAGATAACTTTATCGTGCGTCTTCGTCAAAAAGTAGAGACCAATCCTAATCAACCGAAGGTTATTCTTACAGTGCACGGAACGGGGTATAAGATGGTGCTTTAGAATGTAAGTGGTAAGAGGTAGAGGTAAAAAGTAATAGGTTAGAGGTAATAGGAATCAGTTTAGTAATGGAAATCTTAATTGCTTAGGGTATGGAATATGTAACAAGTTTTAAAGAGTTGGAAGTGTACAAGCTTTCGCGCCAATTATCAAAAGAGATTTTTGAAATTTCTAAGAAGTTCCCCAAAGAAGAGATGTATTCGCTCACTGATCAAGTAAGGAGTTCATCACGATCGATTGGAGCGCAAGTGGCTGAAGCTTGGGGCAAAAGGAGATATGAAAAACATTTTATTAGCAAATTGACCGATGGCGATGGAGAACAATTCGAGACACAGCACTGGATTGAAGTCGCGCTGGACTGTAGTTACATTTCTAGTGAAGTCTCCAATAGCCTTTTAAGGCAATGCATTTCAATCGGTAATATGCTAAACTCCATGATCATCAAATCGGCATCTTTCTGTAACCCAAAATCCAAATAACTATTTACTCCATCACCACTCGCACGAACAACTAGTTACCAATTACTTCTCACCAATCACCAGCTATCTAGTGCACCACGGCAAGGGATAGAAGTGGAAAGCCCGCAGCGAGGAACGAGCGAGGACTTGGAACGGATAGCCCGGTGGCGCCTCGCCATGACGACAAAAAAAATCTAACACTCAATACCGCTTACCTATTACCTCTTACTAACCACCTCTTACCAGCTACCGCTCACCACTCGTTACATCTTGTTACAAACCTTTACCACGCGGTGACATCTCTACCTGCAGGGTAGCCGTTATTTGTAGTGTGAATCAAAAAATGAAAAACACTAAAAACAAAAACAATATGAAAACAAAAACAATCATCCTCGGAGTAGTGGTAGCTGCGATAAGCACATTCACTATCAGCAACGCAAAGGCACAAGCACAAGAGCCTGCGGTTAAAATCGTTTCAACTATTGATCAGGATGTGATCAAAGTGATTTATGGCTATGACACAAACGAAGCCGTGGAAGTGAAATTCATCAACGCAGATGGCATTATGAAAACGGATAAGATAAACGGAAAAGATTTTTCAGGAGGCTTCCTTAAGAAATACAATGTAGAAAAAATGCAAGGCATTGCCTTCTGGGTAGAAGTAGAAAGCCCTGAGCTGACCGTCACCTACAAGATGACGACAGCGAAAAACGGTAAGTGGTCAGCGCAACTTGAAAAGACTACTTACAATTATCCAATAGTTGCATTGAAATAGGGTTCGTTTGAGGAGGGTGATGCAGCTTTTGGTCGGGCTGCTCACCTTCACTCAAACGTTTTTTTAAATTGATTTAGAATAACGACTTTTGATTTTAAGAGGCATCCTTAACCCAACTAAGCACTTTGAAACTCTCTCTTTATTTTTTATTCGCCTTGCTATGCCTCAACACTGGAACGGCCCAGGTTGTTAGATTAAGTGGCAATTGGAAATTTCACATTGGCGATAAGCCCACTTGGTCCGCTACCAAATTTGATGACACAGACTGGGAAGTAATTACAGCACCTTCAGCTTGGGAAGAAGAGGGATTTAATGGATACGATGGGTTTGCTTGGTACAGAAAAAATTTCGATGGTCGCGTGTTAGAGAAAGGCGAAAATTATTATATCAATCTTGGCTACATTGATGATGCCGATGAAGTGTATGTGAATGGTAATTTGATTGGCTTCTCTGGTTCCATGCCGCCCAAGTTCAAAACCGCCTACAATAGCGAACGCAACTATTCGCTCCCCAATGATGTGATCAATTTTAATGGAGACAATGTGATTGCTATTCGTGTGTTTGATGTGACACAGGGTGGCGGAATCATCGATGGAAGGCTGGGGATTTACAGCAAACCAAAAAGCAGAATGCTAGTTGACCTACAAGGGCTCTGGGATTTCAGAAAGAGTCGCGATTGGCAACCAATCAAAGACGACAAAGAGTGGAAAAAAATTATGGTGCCATCGCCTTGGGAGCATCAAGGCTATAACAACTACGATGGCTTTGCTTGGTACAGGCGATCATTCACCATTGATGAAAAATCAATTGGTAAAGAAGATGAACTTATTCTGCTACTTGGAAAGATTGATGATTTTGACAGGACTTACTTAAATGGAAAACAGATTGGAAAGACGTACGATGGCGAACCTTTCGGGGAAAGTCAATCTTACAATCAACTTCGCGCATACACAGTACCTATCAGTCTACTTAAAAAAAATAGAGTCAATACCATTGAAGTGATGGTAGAAGACATGGGGAACATTGGCGGCATCTATGAAGGGCCTGTGGGCATTACTACCAAGACGGCTTATGAGAGGTATTTTAGGTAGATGTTCTATAAAATTTTTCTAGCTACACCCTTTGAATTATAAACTACCATTTTACCTAAGCCAGTTGGAATTCTTATTTTCCTAGTAGATTGAGATAGGTATCCTGAGCCATAGTAGAATTCGATTTTCTGCTTTTGGCCATTCGTATAAGTCAAATCCGCCCAAACATCCAATGCCTCAGGAATAAAGACTTTCGATTCAATCTGAGCATCCTTAGAAAATACCCGAAGGCTATCACGATTTTGAGTGGCTATAAGTATATCTTGCTTTGTCCCAGTTAATTTCACAAGTCCTTTAGCATCTCCATCTACCAAAAAGCCCGATTTAGCTGACCGAATAACCGCAAAATTTCCTTTACCATCTCCCTTTAAAATAAGCCCTGTAAAAGCATCATATCTACCAGAGAATACTTCATTTCCATAATCATTCCCAACTAAAACAGCGTCAAGGAATCCATCTCCATCAATGTCATCAACCGTAATACCATTGACAGGGGCAACTTGAACTAACAATGGAAGGTTTGTTAACTTGAATTTTCCTTGACCCAAGTTTTCAATATAAGACGAACTCATATAATTAGCCTTAAGCACCAGTGCATCTTTCCGTTCATCCGCATTTAAGATATTATCAATGGTAGCTTTTCCATATTGTTTGTAGTAAGAAAATTTTCGTCTGAATTTTGGGCTTTGCGAATTGAGCTCATCCCAAAAATGAACCGGGTATTCCTTCATCCCATCATTCTCTGATTTGAAAAAACAAGTGAGTATAGCATCCACACTGTTGTTCCCATCGATATCCTTCGCATAAATTGATAATGGCTTGGTCTCATCTACTTGATATAAGTTATTCAGACCCAAATTGCCAGCAATAAAATCTACGTCTCCGTCTAAATCGAAGTCTCCTGCGGCAATGCTATTCCACCAACCTGTATATTTTTCAAGGCCAGTTGAATTGAGTCTAGTTAATTTTCTTCCATCGTTTTGATACACGGTAATGGCCATAAACTCCCCAGTGGTGATTAAATCGACTTTTCCATCATTGTTAAAGTCACTCCAGATGGCATCTGTGATCATTCCCCCTGAATAAAGCTCTGATGAGACCTCCATGGTAGCATCACTAAATTTTCCACCATCATTGCGAAGTAAAAAGCTTTTTGGTGAGAGAGGATATTTCCCTGGAATAACTCTACCCCCAACAAAAAGATCAAGGTCTCCATCCAAATCGAAATCGGCCGCACGCACGCACGATTTACTTGTAGCTATTTTTGGTAAGGCTTGTTCGTCCCATTTAAAATTTCCTGATCCACCATTTCTATAAAGTCTATCTTGGTAATTTTTGTTTTCAGGTTCGTATTCAAATCCACCTGAAACAACATATAAGTCAAGATCATTGTCTCCATCTGCATCAAAAAAGAGTGAACCTAAATCTTCTTCTTCCTTTGTTTTGAGGGGATCATGGATCCCTTTGCTTTTAACAAACTGATTATTTGCTTTCTGTAGAAATATCTCTCCATAGTATCCCACAGAACCTCCCACAAAGAAATCATCAAGACCATCGTTGTTCACGTCTCCTACCGAAATTCCAGGGCCTAGTTGTGAAAATTTATGCGGTAAGGTTCTTTGAATATTAAAATCGATTTTGTCGGCCTCTTGATACTTAAATGCAATCGACAACTCCTTTGAAGTATGAAATAATTTGTTTGCACGAGGTGCATCGCTGTTTTTCTTCTGGATGGCATCAGCATACGAAACATGCAGAACTTGGTTGGGTTTAACATCGATTAATTTTTGCTGCTTACCACCTGGCCAGCTAATCACAATAGAATCTACTTTTTCATTGTTATCAATACCAAAGTGAACTATATCTTCTACGGAAGAAATGTAGCCACGGCTTAGTGACAAATCATGAAATTGCATTTTTCCGTTTCCAAAGTATAAATGGATCTTTGTTCCCAATCCTGATTTATTTGCAGCAGGGCCATCCAGATCAAGTCTAACGTAATTCTTTTTCAACTCTTTGTCAGAAGTCGAATTGAGTGTGTTCTCAAATAAAAATGCATTGTCATTGATATTATTCACTACATAATCAAGATCGCCATCTTTATCAAAGTCCGCAAAGGCTGCTCCATTTGAGAAAGAAGGAATTTTTATACCCCACTTTTCTGTTACATCTTCAAACTGTAGACCGTTGCTATTTTTAAACGCACGATTGGGCACTTTAACAATGGGAATGGAATCGATCAACATCATGGGGCCAGTTAAAGAGCCTGCTGGGCCACCTCTGTAATTACTGAAATCTTTATTCGTGATGTCGCGAGGAAATCCGTTTGTAACTAATAAATCTTTTAACCCATCATTATCAACGTCTATGAAAAGGGGAGACCAACTCCATTCAGTCTGGTGCACGCCAGCGAATTGACCAATCTCACTAAATGTGCCATTGCCATTATTCAACTGAAGCATGTTACGTACATACTGGTGTGCGTAGCCATAACTCTCGTTATTTATATAAGTAATGTAGTTGGCGCCACCAATTACTGTTTTTCTCCTCAGGTTTCCCTCGGGCAACATATCAAGAGTAATAATGTCCAGCAGCCCATCATTATTTATATCGGCTACGTCATTGCCCATTGAAAATTGGGACTGATGCTTAATATAATCATCGATGTGATTTGAAAAAGTGCCATCCCCGTTATTGATATACAGTAGATCATTGGATATGTAATCGTTACCAACATAGACATCTTGCCAACCATCTTGATTAATATCTGCAATAGCTAAACCCAAGCCATAGCCTTCATACCGTATTCCAGCTTCTTTTGAAACATTTGTAAATGTATTGTTACCATTGTTCCTATAAAGTCTGTCCGTATTCTTAGCTGATCCATCATTTACTTTTGCACGATAAGATACAGGTATTCCTTTTTCTATCACGTTAGTAAGAACATACAAATCAAGATCATTGTCATTGTCATAATCAAAAAATGCTGCGCCTGAGCTGTACCCATTATCTGCAATCCCATATTGTGCCGCTTCATCTCTGAACATAGGAATTCCTTCCGATGAAACTCCCAGATTGATGAATAACATATTGGCTCTTTTACTAGAGTCTTTACTCATGGTGGAGCACACATAAATATCAAGAAGCCCATCCGCATTTACATCCGCCAGTGCCACTCCCGATCTCCACTGGCTTGTGCCATCTAATCCCGATTTTGAAGAGACATCTTCAAAGCGAAGATTTCCTTTGTTAATAAACAATTTACTAGAAACTCTATTCCCACCTAGAAAAATATCGCTCCATCCATCGTTATTAAAATCACCAATAGCTACTGCCCCTCCATTGTACATGTACTCTTGTGTGATTATGTTTAACGAATCACTCTCAACGATTTCGTTATTAAACACGAAGCCCGTCTCTTCTGCAGTTCGTAGTTTAAACAAAGTACCAGTATTTTTTTTGCAAGCAAAAAAAAGGAAAGAGAGACATCCAAAGAAAAAAATAAACCTCATAGTACTATTCATTTGCTTTTAACCACTGGATTTTGTCATTGTTTTTAGCCAGAACAAACATTGGCTTTCGCAAAATATTGTAAATAACTTTCATGTCCCGCGACTCACCTGTTACAGTAATTCCCGTTTTTGAGGGGGAAATGGATTCATACATAAGATTTCCTTTACCTTTTAAGACGATCCCATTGTTGGCATCTAAACGACCCACTTCTGGTTTGAGGGAAAAGAAATTACCTACCAAGAATATATCATTGATTTTATCGTGATCAAAATCATACACGGCTATACCAAAAACAGGCGCAACTTGTGCAGATAAAGGCAATGCCAATAGGCTCCAACCCGTCTCCTTCCTTGTCAAAATAGAAGTAGATAATGTGTAAACATTCTTTTCCGTTGCTCCAATCCTTTGCTCTTCATTAAAAACCTGCTGGTATGACTTGCTTGCGTAATCATCATACTTTAAAAATTTCTTTTTCAGTGAAGGCACTTGTGAAGTGATATCGTTTTTTGACGCCATCGGGTAACTCTTGCCATCTGAACTAAAATAAGTAAGGATTGGTTCGGTTTTACCATTTTGATCAAAATCCTTTACAAATAACTGAATTGGCTTATCTATACTTGCTTTAAACCGACTGTTCAATCCCCAATTGCCAAGTACATATTCTGGTTTACCATCATTATCCAAGTCTGCTTCCTCAATCGCATTCCACCAGCCATTTGAATCCCTGATCACGGAATCAAAAACTATTGAAGAGCCGGTATTTTTAAAAAGTGTAACGGGCATCCATTCCCCTACAATCATTAAATCCTTTTTTCCATCCCGATCGTAATCAGTCCAAACGGCATCTGTCACCATACCTATACGCTGAAGATCAACAGGCGTAACATCTCTAAATCCAGCAGGCTCATTCATCAAAAGATAACTCCTCGGATTGAGACCATAGTTATTGGTAACATTTCTTCCACCAATAAAAACATCGCTATCACCATCATTATCGAAATCGAAAGCGCGTATGCAGCTAGCGTTTACAGAAACGGGTGGAGTACGCTCAGGCATTGCTTTAAAATTTCCATTTCCATCGTTGACATAAAGCCTCGCTGTAAGCGGAATGGAACCCTCTTGATCTTCGCCACCGCCAGATCCAACAAGCAAGTCTAAATCTTTGTCTCCATCAACATCAAAAAATTCAGCAGCCGTATCTTCAAAAGCGGAATCTTCCACCAAATCAGGTTGATTCGTCTTAATAAAATGACCTGACTTATCTTGTAGGATAATCACACCTGACGCATTGCGCGCTCCACAAATGAAGATGTCCTCTAGCCCATCTCCATTCACATCACCTTTTGCTAACTTGGGGCCTTGTGTAGAAAGCATATGAGGAAGTAAGCGTTCATAATTGAAATCATTGTAAGTATTTTCTGTGTGGAGAACGCTGGGATTTTCTTCAGTAACATCTGTCAGTAAGTATTTGACTTTCGCCTTTGGCATTACCAAATTAATCGTTGCATTAGTTTGGGTAAGGGTTATTGCCAGATCGCTTTTAACTTTTTTTTGTATCTCCATTTTTCTATTGGGCCATATCACGACAAGTGAATCTACTTGCTCATCCTTTCCTAAACCAAAATTCAATACAGGTTCAACACTACTTTCAAACCCTCTGGAGGGCATTTGTTGCAGTGATTGAAATGAACCATTGGCATATATCCTTACCTCTGCCCCCACCCCAAAAGTATTCTTTCCTGCTCCCTTTAAATAAATTTTCAAAAAGTGATTTTTTGAAAATTTATCAGACTCATTGCGATATACAAAGCACTCCATGTTTTCATTGTTAACGACTATGTCTAGATCGCCATCATTATCTAAATCACCATAAGCCGCACCATTGCTAAAGCTGGGCTCTCCCAGACCCAATTTGTAAGCTTGGTTTTCAAAAGTTAAATCCCTTTTATTGACGAATGCATAGTTTGCTATTCTAGTTGAAGGTAAATAGGGAAGGAAATCCCTAAAGTCATATCTGCCCTTATCTTTTACTACTTTCTCGATATTACTTCTGTCAGCCAAAAAATCAGTGAAATCCATAAACATAATATCTCGATTGATTCCATTTGAAACCAGAATATCTTTCCATCCATCATTCTCAAAATCAAAAATGAGAGCGCCCCAACTCCAATCAGTTGTTGCCACGCCTGCTAAAAAACCTATTTCACTAAATTTACCTACACCAGAATTTATTTGTAAGCCATTCTGTAGATATTGATAATGAAAACTAGAGCGAAATTTTAGATCTTCGATACT
Source organism: Cyclobacteriaceae bacterium (assembly GCA_046155095.1). Taxonomy (GTDB): domain Bacteria; phylum Bacteroidota; class Bacteroidia; order Cytophagales; family Cyclobacteriaceae; genus ELB16-189. The sequence goes on along the minus strand of JBJXEB010000002.1, from coordinate 16,863 downwards.
ATATTCATCAAATTTACTCATGGTCTTAAGTCGATAATCATCGTCTGGGCGCATATCTGTGCTAAAAATGTCCGCCCAACCATCATTGTTGATATCTGCAATGTCCGCGCCCATGCTAGAGATGGAGGTGTGGCCAATCAGTTGGGGCAGTTGCTCTTTGAAAGTTCCATCTTTTTGATTGATGTATAAATAATCTCGTTCAAAAAAGTCATTACTAACGTAAATATCCGGGTGCATATCACCATTGACATCACCTACTGAAACACCAAGGCCGAAACCAATTTTACCTCCATAGATATTAGCTCGCTCACTTACATCTACAAATTTTCCATTGTCATTTCTATAAAGTTTATCTCCCCCTAACACATCTCTTTGTTCACGCGCTTTCAGGGAGATATCAAATTTTCCGATTTCTTTAAAGCTATTATTAAGCACATAGCAATCGAGGTCGCCATCACTATCGTAATCAAAAAAGGAGGCGTGTGTTGAAAACCCTTTATCATTTAGCCCATAGATGGCTGCAGCTTCTTTAAAAGTTAGATTACCCTGATTGATGAACAATTCATTCTCTTTATTATCTCCATCTATGTCTCCCGAATTGCAAACGTAAATATCCAAAAAGCCATCACCATTTACGTCAGCCATAGTGGTACCCGTGCTCCAACCTTGCTTGCCACCAACACCTGCCTCTTCCGTTATGTCTTCAAATTTCCAATTTCCTTTATTGAGAAAAAGCCTGTTCTTATTCATATTGGCAGTAAAATAAATATCTGCCAAGCCATCATTGTTGATATCACCTATGGCTACTCCACCCCCATTATAAAAATTGCGATAGGTGAGCACATTAAATTTTTCTCCATCAATTACTTCATTGATAAAGCTAATGCCTGTCTCCTTTGAATTCGTTTTAAAAAAAAGCGGGCTAGCCGGTTCAACGTACTTCCGTTCTGGTTGCTCTAAAGCTTTCTCTTTTGTGCATCCCAAAATTAAACAGGCAATCAAAGCCAGATATAAAATCTTCATCTATCAATAGAATTGAAACTTAAAATTACAGAATAAAAAAAAGGGCAGGTGTTGCACCCGCCCTTTTTTTAAACATGAATTATTTTTAGTACCCAGGGTTCTGCGTTAATGTAGGCGCATCCTTAATAGAACTATTAATAATTTGATCTTGAGGTATTGGGAAGTATTCATTCTTGCCAGAAGTAAAAGTTACACCTTTTAAGTAGCCTCGTTTCGTTCCCTCTACACCATAGTAATCATTTAAGAAAGAGGTAGCATTCCACCTTACCAGATCAAAGAATCGGTGACCTTCTAGAGCTAATTCTAGCCTTCTTTCGAAGCGCACCGCCTTTATTGCAAATGCTTTATCTGGGAATGAAGAATAAGGCTCAACTTGGTAATTGGCAGCATTAGCTCCTCCGTCTTGTACTTTACAGCCATTTTTAGCACGGTTTCTAATTTGATTAACTAAGCTAAGAGCTGTTGGTAAGTCTCCAGCATCTGCTGCAATCTCTGCTCTCCAAAGTAGCACATCTGCAAAGCGAATTAAAGTGTAATTGTTAGCCGATGCTGATTGAGTCCATCCAGTCGCAGTTGAAAGGGATTTTGATTGAGCTTTATAAAAAACCCTCTTCTTGGGGCTATATGGGCCTGCAAAGGCTTGATCCCTAATCCAATCAGCACCAGGGTGCGGCCCCCAATCCAAATAAGGAATACCTCTTCTGCCTACTGTCCAGTCTAAGCGAGGATCTACTGGTCCTGCATGAGGGGCAAATGCATCTGCAGATTTCACGCCTTGATCATTTTTAACATCTGCAATATTAAAGTTATCAAGCAAAGGTAAGCCAATGCCATCTGTCTTATACGAGTTGACTAAATTCTGAGAAGGTTGATGGAATCCACAACAAGTTCCAGGCCCTCCAGTATACGGGAAATTCAAGATATCACCCCAGTTGCCATTTTGTCCATCATTTGAACCATCGTTAACAGACGCCTGCATAGCAAAAACAGATTCCTTTCCATTTTTTGTTGTGGCATTAAAGTTATCATGAAAACAATCATGCAAACCATATTTCTTACCGTCTGAGGTCACCCCATTGGCGATGACATCATCAAGCAAAGGTTTAGCTGCAGCCAATTTACCTTGGAACATATAGATTTTAGCTAGATAAGCAGCCGCAGCATATTTATTTGCCCTGCCCACATCGGGTTGCCCAGCAGGAAGGTTATCAGCAGCAAATTTCATATCAGCCTCTATCAATGGCCATATATCTTTGTCATTAGGCACTTTAAAAGCATCTGGATTAGTACCTCCTGCTGCATTGATAACCTCATCAATGTATGGCACTTTGTTCCACATTTTCTTTGCTTCAAAATGGAAATGAGCCCTTAAGAATTTGGCTTCAGCAGTGATGGTTTTTCTGTTAGCGTCTGAAATCTCAGGAACTGTTTCTAATAAATTGAGTGTAGAATTGGTTCTGGATACTCCATTATAAACTACTCTCCACTTAGCACTGAAATACGCATTTGTTGGCAAACTTCCCTGCTTTTCAATAGGTACAATCTCAGCTTGGTCCCCGGCATCAGAGCCTTTGTACGCATCGCCCGAAGTAAGGTCTCCAAAAATCCAATTTGAGCCAGCTTGAGGCCAAGGTGACCCTGCACCCCAGCTTTCTGTCCATCCATCTAATGAGGAATAGGCTGAAATGAGCAATGCATTTACCCCCTTCTCTGATTTCAAACTAGTTTGATCAATAGCACCTTGCGGAGGTCTATCAAGGAACGAATCCTTACAATCGAATAATACAGCTCCAATGAGAGCGATTAATACGTTTATTAGTGTTTTCTTTTTCATAATAATAAATTTATTGTCTTAAAAAGTTAAACTCAATCCACCCATGATAGTTCTGGCCACAGGGTAATTACCAAAGTCGATACCAATTGTTTGATCGGAATTGTTTCCAGTACCTTGTTGGGAGATGTCTGGATCTAGACCACTGTAGTTGGTGATTGTAAACAAGTTCTGCCCTTGTACATAAATACGCAGCCTCTCGATACCAATCTTACCCAAAGCCGAAGAAGGGATTGTATAGCCAAGAGAAATAGTTCTGGCACGCACAAAAGAGCCATCTTCTACATAGTAGCTATGTGAAAATCCATTGCTCACATTGTCGTTAGAATCCAATATAGGAAGTTTCGCATTAGGCCTCTCGGGAGTCCAAGAATTGTAAAGGAAGTCCTTGCTTCTATTTCCTTGGAAAGAGTTGAAATCAGTAAACCATTTGTTATAGTTGTAAAGGTCATTTCCAATCTTACCCATGATGAACATAGTGAAATCAAAGTTCTTATAGTTTAAACCCACGTTCAACCCAAAAGTAAATTTAGGGTGAGGGTTACCAATAAGTGTTAAGTCCTTTCCGTCTACTTTATTGTCGCCATTGACATCTACAAATTTGAATTTACCCGGGGCTACCCCTGCAGAACCTGTAGCTCCTGTTTGGTCAGCCCAAGCAGTTATGTCTGCTGCATTTTGGAATATGCCTCCTATTTTGTAGCCATAAAATTGAGAGATAGAGGATCCTACTTGAGACCTAGAGATATCTCCAAATCTAGAACCGCCACCCGTAAAGAATCCATTGGATATTCCATCTACGGAAGTCACCGTGTTCTTATAATGCGAGATGTTGAACCCTATATTGTACCTTAGGTCATTGGTAATTTCACCCTTGTAATTAATACCAATGTCAATACCTTTATTCTCCATAGAGCCTACGTTAATAAATGGAGGGCTAACCAAGCCTGCAGTACCCGAAAATCTTGCTTGATAAAGTAAATCCTTTGTGGCTCGAGTGTAAACATCTACAGTTACGTCTAACTTGCCCCCAAAGAAGGCCGCGTCAACACCAAGATTGGTTTGCGTGGTTGTTTCCCATTTGGTATTCACATTACCTACAGAATTAGGTGCAAAACCTGTTTGCGCGCTATTGCTCGTTCCGTTCAAGTCATAATTAGCAAAGTTGGCACCGCCTGCATAAGTGCTAAAAGCATTTCCTCCATTTATATTTTGGTTTCCAGTTTGCCCCCAACCAATTCGAATTTTCAAGTCATCCAAAAACTTAGCTGATTGTAGGAAAGACTCTTGTGAAATCCTCCAACCAATACTTCCAGCAGGGAATACAGCATAGCGCACATTTGGACCGAAGTTAGAAGACCCATCTCTGCGAATGGTTGCACTCAAAAGGTACTTATCTTTATAAGAGTAGTCCGCGCGGCCAAAGACAGAAGCTAATGTATTTACATAGTAATAGCTGCTATTGGTTTGGCTTTTTGCATCGGCCAGTCCATTTAGTCCCCATGCGCTTTGAGCATCTGTGAAATAATTGGAGCGACCTCCAGTGATACCTCTTCCAGAATTGTAAACAGACTCGTACCCGACAAAGGCCTTTATTGTATGGTCTCCAAGCGTTTTATCATAAGTTACGGTATTAGTCCATGTCCAGTTAGCATTATAACTAGCATTTTCGTTATAGTTATTGGAGGTGGTGGGTTCTGCATTTTCTACCGTTCTAGGATTAAAATTGAACCAATACCCTGCACCATAATCTACCCCAATACTCGTGCGGGCAGTGAAATCTTTTAAAAATCTAAATTCACCATAGATATTTCCAAACATCCGTACATCTTGCCTTTTGTTTTCCTTGTTTCTATATAACTGAGCATAGGGATTTGATCCATTACCCAATCCAGCACCTTTTGAGCCTGCAAAATTACCAGCAATATCATAAACGGGTACAATAGATTGCGTCTTCAATATGTTGGATACAACGCTACCTTCTGTTTGATTTCCTCCTGGGGGGCTTACATTGCTAACATAGGACACTTGAAGGTTTTCCCCAATCTTTATATTCTTTTTAACGGTAAATTCACTATTGGCCCGTAATGTATAGCGGCTATAGTTTGTGAATTGCATAATCCCCTTCTGATCAAAATAATTGGCACTCACATTAAATCTGCTTTTATCCGATCCACCGCCTATACTTATGTTATGCTCTTGAATGGACGCAGGTGCAAATACTTCATTCCACCAATTTGTGCCCTCTTTATTCGCAGGAGTAATATTGTACTTAGGATTCTTTCCAGAGTTAAAATCAGGGGCATCAATATTAATGCTATAATTAGAAGGATCCACTTTAGGATCGCCAACAAAAGCACCGCTAGGAAAGATATAGTCTGGAAGGACTGGGCTTGCCCCACTTCCATATTGAGCTTTTGGAGGAGTTCGTCCAAAATTTTGAAAGCTGGCCCAAGTGGCCTGTGCATATTCAGTGGGATTAAGTAAATCCAAGGTCTTAGTGATAGATTGAACTCCCGAATAACCATTATATTCTACTTTGGTAGCTCCAGCCTTACCTTTTTTAGTAGTGATAATTACCACACCATTACCTGCCCTACTCCCATAGATGGATGAAGCCGCTGCGTCTTTTAATATTTGAATACTTTCAATATCATTTGCATTAAAAGAATTTTGATAGGCTCCTTGTGTCGGAACTCCATCAATTACATAGAGAGGGTCATTATTACCAAAAGTAGAAATGCCTCGTATACGCACGTTAACTGCGGCACCTGGTTGACCAGATGTGCCTACAGTAACACCTGGCGCACGTCCTGCTAACTGACCTGCAAAATCGGAAGTTTTCACTGCCACTAAATCTGATGCTTTGATCACTGAAACCGATCCTGTTATATCCTTTTTTTCTTGAACGGCATAACCTGTTACCACTAATTCAGATAAAGTCTGCACATCGGGTGTCAGTTGAACATTTACAACAGATTTGGAACCCACTATTATTTCAGAGGTAGCATAACCTACAAATGTAAAAACGAGAATAGCATCGCTATCTGGAACGCCCACCTTGAAATTTCCATCACCATCTGAAACTGTACCATTAGCGGTACCCTTTACCAGAATGTTAACGCCCGGCATTGAGGCACCGTTTTCGTCTTTAACTGCACCTGAGATGACACGCTCTTGCGCCCAAACAGAGGCGGATGTAATCAGTAGCACTGCCACCATCACTATCCTTAATTTTATTTTGTATAGGTTTTTCATTTATAAAATTCTTTAAAATGTTAAGGAACAATGGTAAGAGTTGCTACAAAAACAACCGTATAAGTAACACCAATATTTGTGTCATTAACTGTAAGAGTGAACTTGACAGGTTTCGAATAATCCACCAAGTCACCTGAAGTAAATGCAGTAGTACCTATCTTTATTCCAGTCACTGTTACCCCAGCAGGTAAGTCAATGTTAGAAGTAGTTGCTAGCGTAGTAATCGTTGTCCCTTTTAAACCAGTCAACCCGATACTATAATCTTCGGTTTTACCTGCTACTGTAGGATTGAGAGTGTTTAAACTTAATGACAATTTAGGTACAACAGTCATATACAAAGCATAGTTATTAGCTGCGCCATCTTCTGCTACGGCCGACACTGTTTTAGGTGCAGTCAAATTTAAGAGCGAATCTTTCTTCAATTCTGCACTTCCGTATTTCAGTTTAGCGAATTTTCCGGTCATAGCATAAGATACTCTTAATGAATCTTTAGCCTCTGCTGCTGTTCCATAGGGTGCTAACAATACAATGTTCTTAAGCGTATTATCTACGTAAGCATCTAATACTTTGTCTTTGGTCGACTTACTTATAGCCTTTCCAGAAAAGGATTTAATAGCATTATCTGTTTCGGCAGGGGTAACATTTACTGTTACTGTGTACGAAGAGGATGATCCATTATTAGCAGTTACTTTATAGACCACTGGAGAGCTAAAGTTATTAACAGTTTTCTCACTTTCTTGTACTGTAGAGCCTACCGTTACGGTAGTAATTGGCGAGGCTGCGTATTTTGCTTTTAGTGAAGCCTTGTCTGTTCCAAAAGGCATAGTGATAATAATGATCTTAATATCTTGATTAAGAGAATCTTTGGTGCTTTTGTCAATTGTAAAAGCGGTTATCTCTTTCTTATCACTTGATACTGTAATGGAAATAGGATCAGAATAACTCCTCTTAATGGACGAGCCGTCTGCCGATAGGTTACTAGTTACAACAACTGCATTGAAGATACCAGCTCTGTCATACTTATACTTAACAGTTGCCGTCCCATCCGTAAAAGACTCAACTAATACTCCCCCAAAACTCGGGTTCTCCACCCCATAAGGCAAAAGGGAAATCGATTTCGCTTCCACCTTGTTTACAATAAAGGTGAATTCAGTGGCTGCCGTCAGGCCAACCGTTTTATCTACTGTAAACGTAGATCGCGGGGGCGCTGATACGTCCCCATCACCGCAGCTACCTGCGGAAAGTGCCGCTAAGCAAGCCAGAAAGTAATAAGTAAATTTTCGAATCATAGAACATTTTGGGTTAAAAGGTTAATATAAGCGTAAAGTAAAGATAAAATCCGAAGAAAATGCAACCGATTGCAAATATTTTATCAAAAAATTATTTAAGATCTCACTATTTCCGATCCCGACCCTGTAGGGCTAATCAGAATTACATAGTCCTATTTTTAAAATGTCATACCTAAAGCAAGTAATCAAAGGCTTACAATCGGTAGCATTAAAATAATTATAAAAATCGATCAAACATGTAAATCTGCTTTTCTTTACGGGTTATGATCATCATTACACCTTATAATGTATGCATCCGATGGCAAATAATCATCTTTTGAACCAAAAAAAATACTGTAAAAAAGGCCAGTTACAAAATTTAACATAAGCCATACATAAATTACTATATGTATTTAACTTTTATGATTTCATACAATAAATATTAAGATATAACTACGTCCGCATGCGGACGGTTATGATTCATATCGGACGTATTCAATTATAAAAGCTTTGTTTTTAGCCTCCATTCGGCCTCGCCAATGGATGGCATCGTTGTTGAATAGTGTTCGCATAGAACTACCAACCCTATGCTGAAAAACTACTTCACCACGGCCTTTCGCAACCTGCGCAAAAATTCTGTTTTCACTTTTATTAACCTGATGGGTCTCTCGCTGGGCATGGCCGCCTTCATTTTAATCTTTCAATACATCAGTTTTGAAAGAAGTGTAAACGGGTTTCACACCAATCTTCCGAACATCTATCGGCTGATCACTGAAACAAAGGGAGGCGATGTGTGGGATGACACTGCGCCAGGTCTTGCACCCATCGGCAAACAACAGATCAGTGAAATAAAAGAGTATGTTCGTTTAGCGTTGGGTACTTCACTGGGTGATGGTGTAATTGCTATTGGTGATTCACCAACTAATAGTCAATCTTTTCGTGAGCGTAACTTCGCTTACGCGGAAGGCAATTTTTTTCAAGTGTTCTCTTTTCAACTAATTCATGGAGCGGCTAATGCCTTGAAAGAACCAAACACAGTTGCCTTGTCTGAGTCATCAGCAAAGAAATATTTCGGAAAAGAAAATCCTATCGGCAAAGTAATTACGCTCAATAATCAATTCGGCAAAACATTATATACAGTAACATTAATGTATGCCGGCATGCCTCAAAATTCTGACTTCAGGTTCGATGCGGTATTCTCTCTCCAAACATTGGCCAACAAAGCCAACCTTAATGGCAATGATGACTGGGCAAGTTTGGATGGACTCGGTTCGCAATGGTTGAAAACTTATCTCTTGCTGCAACCAGGTGCCAACATCACTTCGGTGGAAGAAAAAGCGATGGCTATAAAAAGCAAAATGAATCCTGACAATACCGATGCGTTTAAACTATATCCTTTTGCCAATCAACATCTAGCAAAATCGCTAAGTGATAGAGCACCTGTAACAGGGAGTTTAGGTTTTGTATATCTCCTTACGGGAATTGCCGTTATGATTTTGGTGATTGCGTGGTTCAACTATATCAACTTATCAACTGCAGGTTCATTGAAGCGGGCGAAGGAAGTGGGAATACGCAAAGTAGCGGGCGCGAGCAAAACACAATTGGTACGCCAGTTCTTGGGCGAATCGCTTGTGATGAACCTGACAGGATTCCTAATTGCATTGGCGTTGGTTAATCTTTTTCAAGGTGCATACAATTATTTTATTGGGAAAGATCTTGGGTTCGGCACATTCGGACAAAACAACTTATGGCTGACAGGCATTGCATTGATCGTTGTTGGCTCTATTGCATCGGGTGCATACACTTCCTTTGCCTTGTCGTCTTTCAAACCTTCACAAACGCTGAAAGGGATTTTCAGCAAATCGGGAGAAGGAATATGGCTGCGCAAAACATTGGTGGTCTTTCAATTTACTATCTCTATTGTATTGATCGCGTGCACGTTGATCTTACAACGCCAACTTCATTTCTTAGAAAACAAAAACTTAGGTATGGATCTCAACCAACTTTTGGTGATTGAAGGACCTGAAGTTGGTAAGGACGAAACATTCAAAGGCCGTAGCGCAGGGTTTGATCAGGAGCTTGGCCAACTCGGATTTGTTGAAAGTTATAGTCGCACAGGAGGAGTACCTGTTGATGGCTATAATTTTTCTACGAGTGGTGTTACAAAATTGAATCCAATACCGGGAGATGAAAAGTTATCTTACTCAATGATCACGGTGGACAATAAGTATTTCAAAACCTACTTGATTGGATTTGCCGCGGGGAAAGATTTTACTGAAGAAATGGGAAGCACACGCACATGGGCAGAAATTGACAAGGCTATCATAAATGAAAAAGCAATGCGGCAGTTGGGATTTACCTCTAGCGAGGAGGCCATCGGGCAAAAGATCGTACTAGATAAACAACAACTTGAGGTAATTGGTGTAGTGAAAGATTATCACCACTTGTCGCTACGCCAAGCCATTGATCCTATAGTTTTCCTTCCTAGAAACAATGGAGGATTTTACAGTGCAAAAATTTCTACTCAAAATATTTCTACCAATATCGCCACACTCGATAAACTGTTCAAAAAATATTTCCCTAGCAATCCATTCGATTATTATTTCATTGACGACAAATACAACGAGCAATATAAAACCGAGCAACAATATGGCACATTATTTTCAATCGCTTCAGGCTTGGCCATTTTCATTGCTTGTCTTGGTTTGTTTGGTTTAGCCACATTCACTGTGGAACAACGCATCAAAGAAATCGGTATTCGTAAAGTATTAGGGGCAAGTGTTTTTCAAATCAGCAAACTCGTATCAAAGGATTTTTTAGTGCTGGTTATCATTTCAATTTTGATTGCAACTCCCCTATCGTGGTATGCCATGAACCAGTGGTTACAAGGATTTGCTTACCAAACGGAAATCACGTGGTGGGTATTTGGCGTTGCCGGAATTGTGGCCATCTTAATTGCATTGATAACAGTTAGTTCGCAGGCAATCAAGGCTGGGATGAGTAATCCTGTAGAGAGTTTGAGGAGCGAGTAAATTTAAAAAGTAGGCAGTTTGCAATAAGCAGTAGGCAACATGTTAGACTACAATCAAATCTAAAATCAAAAATCTAAATATGATCCGCAACTACATCACCACCCTACTCCGAAATTTTTGGCGACAAAAAGAATATTCGTTGCTGAACCTCCTTGGTTTATCACTTGGTATGGCAGCGTGTATTGTCATATTACTATATGTAGCCAATGAGTTCAGTTATGATCGCTATCACTCGAAAGAGGAAAGGATTTATCGCATCACACAAAAACAAAAAGCAGACAAAGCCCTTGCGTGGGTAGGTGGTGGCATGGCACCCATGGTGCGCGAAGAATTTCCTGAATTTGAAAAGGTAGGCTCTATCAGCAATTCATCAGCCATCGTAAGTAGATCGGCCTCTAAAGGTACTATCAGCTTTAAAGAGAACAAACTATTCTATACCGAGCCAGAGATTCTTCAAATTTTCGATGTTGCTTTTATCGAGGGCTCTCCTATTGATGCGCTGAGCAAATCAGGCGAAGTAGTGCTGACTGAAAGTATGGCAAAAAAATATTTTAAAGATGAAAAAGCTGTTGGGCAGTCCATGAAAGTTGGAAATTCGGATGTGACAGTTTCTGGTGTAATCAAAGATTTTCCGACCAACTCTCACATTCATCCTGAGATTCTTATATCAATGGCTACTTTCAAAACAGAGAATGGCTTCTCGCTCACAGATCAATTCGCTAGTTACTGGTGGCCTTTCACGTGGACGTATGTTCTATTGAAAGAAGGAGAATCAGCGCAGGCGATGAATGATCGTTTTGTCAGCACCATTAAAAAACATCGGCAAGAGCCAGAAGCAAGTAATTTCATTCCAGCACTACAGCCATTAAAAAAAATTCACTTTGGCGATTTGATAAGCGAAGCAGAAGCCAACGGCAACCTGCGACTGGTTTATGTATTTATATCCATCGCTTTCTTTTTGTTATTATTGGCATGTGTAAACTTTATGAACCTCGCCACAGCCCGCGCTTTGAAGCGAAGCAAAGAAGTGGGCGTACGCAAAGTAATCGGTGCGAGGAAAAGTCAATTAGTATTTCAATTTATCAGCGAAGCTATTGTATTAAGTGGAATCGCCCTTGCCATCTCATTGGTGCTTGCCGAATTAGTGCTACCGTTCTTCAATCAACATCTCAACTTACAATTGACTATCCCTTACTCATCTGCTGCGCTATGGCTTTCCTTTGTCGGGTTGGTTTTATTTGCTGCGCTGCTCGCAGGATTCTATCCCGCTTTCTACCTATCATCCTTTAACCCTGCATCTGTTTTAAAAAGTAGTGCGCCTGCTCGCATGGGCGGAGCAGACGTGCGAAAAACATTGGTAGTATTTCAATTCGCTATTTCCATTACGCTAATCATTTGTTCCACAATTGCCTACTATCAAATCAACTATTTGCGTAATGCACTATTGGGATTTGATAAAGAGCACATTCTGGTTATTGATCAATTGGGTGCTTATGGTACGTATGATGTGATGCGCGATAAACTGGAACAATCAACGAGTGTAAAACTTGTCGTGGGAACGAATGCACGACCCGGTGTGGATCAAGGCTGGGGACCATTTGCATTTGAAACAACAGGCATCACCGCAGCCGATAACCAAACTATTGGCCAACAATTAGTCAGTTATGATTTTTTTGATCTGCTCGGTTTGGAGATGGTGGCTGGAAGAAAATTTGATAAAAAATCAAATGCTGATGTAGGACGAATGTATATGATGCGCGATCGATTTCCCGCTTATGAGGGCCGCAATTATATTATTAACGAGGCAGCCGCCAAACTCATTGGTAAAACACCTGAAGAAGCCTTGGGAATGCCGATGCGGATTTTCACGGAAGAAAATGGTTTGCTCTTCTCTGACTTTAAAGGAAATATTGTGGGCGTAGTAAAAGACTATCATGCCACTTCTCTTCGTGATGAGATTAAACCCACTGCTTACTTGTTAGGCAACGCTAATTATTATGGGTCGATCATGGTGAAACTACAAAGCGGCAATGTCACCAACCATGTAGCCTCCATCGAAAAAATCTGGAAAGAAGTGAATCCAACTATTCCGCTACAGTATAGTTTTCTTGATGAAGATATTGACAAACAATACCAAGCAGAGGAAAAGCTAGGAATTATTATCGCCACATTTTCAGGAATGGTATTGTTTGTTGCCTGCTTAGGTTTGTTTGGGCTCTCAGCCTACACTGCAGAACTCAAAACCAAAGAGATCGGCATACGGAAAGTATTAGGCGCATCCACCGCCAACATTGTGAGTATGCTATCAAAAGAATTTTTGATTCTATTATTGATTGCTTTGGCAATTGCCATCCCCGTTGGGTGGTACAGTGCAAAAGTTTGGCTGGATGAGTTTGCTTATCGCATTGCTATCTCTGTATGGTTTTTTGTTGGGGCAGGGTTGCTTTGTATTGCCATTGCATTACTTACCATTAGCTGGCAATCGATCAAAGCTGCGGTAGCAAATCCTGTGGATAGTTTGAAGAGCGAATAACAAAGGCGAATTGACAAAACGTTAGACTACAATCCTATCTAAAATCACACATCAAAAAATCAAAAATCCAAATATGTTACGCAACTATATTAAAATCGCATTCCGTAACCTTCTCAAAAATAAAGGTTACTCCGTCATAAATATTGGTGGGCTTGCCATCGGGCTTGCTTCCTCGATACTTATTTTTTTATGGATCGCTGATGAATACTCATACAATACATTCCATACAAACTACAATAACATCTACAAACTTTATCAAAGTCAGGAATGGAACATGGGCCATATTGGAACTGGAAACAGCATGCCCTATCAATTGAAAGAGGTCTTACCTACAAAAGCTAGTCAAGTAAAATATATCTGCATGACCAATTGGGGCGAAGGGAACATGCTGCAGATAGGCGAAAAACGCATGGGCAAATTTGGCATGAGTGTATCAGAGGATTTCCTAAAGATTTTCACCTTTCCTTTAATAAAAGGAGATAACAATACAGCACTAAGTGATATCAATTCAATCATACTAACCGAATCCACAGCAAAAGCATTGTTTGGAAATGGTGAACCTCTGGGGCAATTCGTGCGCATTGATAATGACAGGGAATTAAAAGTGACGGGTATCATACACGATGTGCCAAAGCAATCAGAGTTTCGCTTTGATTACTTATTGCCGTTTGCTTACTACGAGGCTACTCAACCTTGGATACAACGCTCAAAAAATAGTTGGGACAATAATTCATTTCAAATGTATGTACAGTTGCAGCAAGGAGCTTCGGAAGAAGAAGTGAATAGCTCTATCAAAAACATTATTAAAGATAACAATCCAAAAGCCCCAACTGCCAAGCTCTTTCTGCACCCCATGACCAAGTGGCGTCTCCACAGCAATTTTGAAGAAGGAAAAAATACCGGAGGGCTCATTGATTATGTTAGGCTATTCACTGCCATTGCCGTATTTGTGTTGGCTATCGCTTGTATCAACTTTATGAATTTAGCCACTGCTCGCAGTGAAAGTCGCGCACGTGAGGTAGGGATAAGAAAAAGCATTGGCTCACGCAGGAAAGAATTGATATTCCAATTTTTGGGCGAGTCGGTAGCCATCACAGCTATTGCATTTGTGTTGGCTATTGCATTAGTAGAGCTACTGCTTCCTGCATATAATTTAATGGTCGATAAAAATATCTCGATTAACTATTACAATGGCTGGATTTGGATAATTGCTATAAGTTTGATTTTGGTCATTGGGCTTTTTACAGGGAGCTATCCAGCTTTCTATCTTTCCAGCTTTCAACCTGTAAAAGTGCTAAAGGGAAAACTAGATGTGGCAAAAGGCGGAAGCAGCCCACGCAAAGTATTGGTGGTACTTCAATTTGCGTTTTCCATTTTCCTTATTATTGGCACCATCGTGATTTACCAGCAAATACAACACGTGAAAAATCGTGACATGGGGTATGATCGAGAGAACCTGATACAGATTTGGACCAATGGAGAACTAGAAACGAACTTTAAAACGATCCGCGAAGAATTGGTGCGTTCTGGAGCAGTCAAATCAATTTGTAAAAGCAATAGTCCGGTAACTTCTATCTTTAATAGCAACGAAGTAAAATGGCAAGGCATGCCCGCGGGCACACGTGTAGCCTTTAGTACGATCGCTACTGAATATGATTACACTGAAACAATGGGCGTTAAAATGGTGGCAGGTCGCGATTTCTCACGCGATTTTCCTAGTGATTCAACAAGTGTTGTTATTAATGAAGCTGCTCTGAAAATGTTGGGTTTTGAAGAGCCTATTGGTCAGAAATTAGAATGGGGAGGCGGCCAGTTTGAAATTATTGGAGTAATGAAAGATATAGTGATGGCCGAGGCCATGGGTGAAGTTCAGCCACTTACTATGTTTCTAATACCAAGTTGGAGCAGTACAATTACCATTCGCCTTAATAAATCAGAGGATTTAAAAGCTTCTATTGCGCGAGTTGAATCGGTATTTAAAAAACATAATCCCAACTACCCATTCGAGTATAAGTTTACTGATGATGTGTTCAATAAAAAATTTGCTAACATCAATCTCATCAGTCGTATAGCTGGAGTATTTGCAGGCTTGGCGATTGCGATCACGTGTCTTGGCTTGCTGGGCTTGGCTGCTTTTACAGCAGAGCAGCGCACCAAAGAATTGGGCATAAGAAAAATAATGGGAGCAACTGTTTCCAGTTTAGTTCTGCTGATTTCGAAAGATTTTACCAAGTTAGTGCTGATTGCCTTTGCCATATCTGCCCCGCTCGCTTGGTGGTATCTTGGCGGTTTTCTTCTACGCTATGAATATCGCATTGAAATGAATTACTGGATAGTAGGTATGGTGGGCTTGTTTGCATTGTTGTTAACCCTGCTCATTGTAAGTACACAAGCATTGAAAGCTGCAATGGCAAATCCTACAAAAAGCTTGAGAAGTGAGTAATATGAATTCTAGTTACGGCAATCGAACCCTGACCTTATTGTTATCAACGGTGATGATTGCTTTTTGGATGACTTCTTGTTTATACAGATTTAGAATCCTAATAGAAGTAGAACCATGTTGAGTAGCGGAAAAATTGACAAGACGGATTACTCCAAAATGAGGAACGTCACGAAATATGGCAAGTTCACCAAAGTCTTTGTCTTGAGTAACGATGACCCTGCCTTGCTCACAGGAAAATTTCATAATGGCTTCATCACCTGGGTCCTTCAAAAAATCGCCAACCCAAACCACATCAAAACCAGCAACATCAAGGTCTTTTTTAGCGCCACCCCAGATGCAACTGTCCAACAAAACTTTCATGAAGTAATTCTCAAATCGATCCTCTCATGGCTTACCATTCTGTGGGCATACAGCAAACAAGCTTGGATGTCCTCGGCTTGCATCCAATCGTATCCCTCCAAAATAGTCGCTGGCGTGTCTCCAGCTGCAAGCATTCCCAAAATATGCTCTACAGCAAGTCGCTTGCCTCTAATGATTGGTTTACCTCCAAAGATTTCGGGGTTTACCATGATGCGATCGATCAATTGTTTCTCATCCATATACAAATTTAAAAAACTATTTAACATTATCGTCTCCGCGTAACCCAATGAAATTATGCTCCACAACCTAAAAATCGTCTTCCGTCATCTAAGCAGGCAGAAGTTAAATACTTCGCTGCATATCATCGGGCTTACACTTGGCTTGAGTGTTTGTCTGGTCATCGCCTTGTTCATCCGCTATGAATTAAGTTTTGATGCATATCATGAAAAAGCGGATCGCACCTATCGGATCATCTCCAAGCGGACACAGAATGGCAAACCCGATTACCACTTCTCTACTCCCTTTCCATTGGCAAATGCCATTCGCACTGAAGTCACGGGAATTGAGCATGTGAGTTTTGCGCATCCCGTTTACACCAAAATCGTTGAGGTAAGCCCACAAAAGAGGTTTATTGATGAGCGCATCATGGCTGTTGAGCCTGAGTTTCCTGAAATCTTCAAAATAGAAACCCTGAAAGGAGACTTGTACAAAACCCTTCGCACACCTTATCAAGCCGCCCTTACTGAATCTACCGCGAAAAAACTTTTTGGCAACGAAGACCCCATCGGGAAAACATTTAGCTTCACTGTCAGCGAAAAATTTGAATTTACTGTTGGCGCGCTTATTAAAGATTTTCCATCTAACACCCATCTACCCGCTTCCATGCTGGTGTCGTATTCCTATTCAGAAAAGTTTTTACAACCCAACTTAGATGGATGGACGTATGTCTCAGGAACAGAAACATTGATTGTTGTTCCTGAAAATGCTGATCTAAAAATTATACAAGCTCAACTCAAAGCGATTGTCGATAAACACATCAACCCAAAAGAAGATTTACCTGATTTCAGAAGTGATCTTGAAATTCAGCCCCTGAGCGAAGTCCATTTTAATAATTC
>JBJXEB010000001.1:0-3942 GCA_046155095.1 Cyclobacteriaceae bacterium | reverse complement strand
GCTAATCGCTGCTTCTGTCACGACTGATATACAAGGCATGAACATGAAGTATGTGCAATACCGAACAAACAATTTGGACATATCACTTTTTTTTGGCTATCGAATAAGAACCAAATGGATGGAAGGAAAAAAATCTGTTTTTGAGAGGAAAAAGAAAGAAAATATCTAAACTCTCAAGACCAGACCGTACATCGAAAGTCACATTATTGGCTTCTTTTCTCTTCGTGAGCCTAATGAATCTACCACGGTGAGATCAATATTAAAAATATTTTCAAATATGCGCACAAAAAAGGCAACTGGGATGTGTGGCAACGTAGCATGGTAATGTAAAAAAAGAAAAAGAAGGCAAGTTGGCAGTGATTGGAGCGTATAGAGAGTGAGGATTTTTAATTTCAAAATTAGTTATGATACGTAGATTTTTGACGGCTTCAGGCCATAAGCTTCAAGCAGCTGCAAGTTCGGAGGCAACTATTCTCAACCCCGAGGCCCGTTGCCTGAAATTTGCAGCAATTTTCATATTGACACTATTCACAGCTCCAACCCATGCACAATTTGATCGCCTTGTAAAAAAGGTTCAAGACAGTCGAAAACAAGTATTAGAAAATCTGTCACGCATGGATCGGGAAAAGTTAGACTCTACCGATTTTATTTTAGCGATTTCGGTACTCGATAACTCGGGCATGATGAATGTTCAAAACCTTGAAGAGAATCTTTCCAAGGGTGTAGATAATATTATTAATTTAACTACGGAGGAGAAAGTAACCCACCAACAAGAATTAAGAAACACAATTGATGCTGCAGAATTCTTGTATCAAAAAAGATTTTACAAACAAGCGGAGGTGGTTTTTTTGAAAGCAAAAAATGGTTTTGAGAAAAATAACTTAAAAGAGAACATCAATTATAGCAAAGTGAATGCAGACCTAGGTTTGCTGTATGCCACCATGGGACGATACAATACCGCTGAGTCATTTACTCAAGACGCGTTGAGTATCCGAGAGCAAACCTTGGGCAAGAATAGCAAGGCATATTCATCTTCACTCAATAACTTGGCAGTGCTATACCAAGAAACAGCCCGCTACAATGAATCGGAAACGGCTTTTAAAGATGCAAGCGACTTGATTAAGACGCAATACGGTGAAGGCAGCCAAGAGCAATCAGTAGTGTTGAACAACGAAGCGATCTTATTTTTCAAAATAGGACGAACGGATCAGGCAATTCAAAAAATACAAACTGCTATTGATTATCTCGAAAAGCAAAATAAGAAGAGCATAAAAAATCAAATCGCATTGCAATCTAACTTGGCTTTGCTTTTTCAAGCCAGCGCTAAGTTTACAGAGGCGGAAAACATCTATTTAAAACTTCAAAAAGTATTGGGGCCTAAAAGTCCGTTCTATGCTGGAGTGTTGGATAACCTCGCCTTGCTCTACATTCAAATGGGGAAATTGGATAAAGTAGAAAGTTATTTTAAACAAGCTGCTGATGTTTATAAAGCAAAGTTTGGTGATCAGAATCCTAACTACGCAAAAGTACTGAGTAATTTGGGAAACTTCTACCGTATGCAAGCCCGCTTTGATGAAGCGGAGAAAATGTTGAACGAGTCGCTCACCATTCGCAGCAATGCACTAGATGGCAACCATCCTGATTTTGTAAAATCGCAGGAAGACATGGGCATTTTGTATTGGAAGAAAGGCGATCTCGCGAAAGCGTTCACTTACCTAGAACCCGCCATGAACAAGTCCATAGATTTTATCAATCGCTATTTCCCCCCGATGAGCGAAGCGGAGAAGACCAGCTATTGGGAAGTACTTCAACCACGCTTCCAACGCTTCTACAATTACTGTTTAGAAGCAGCACCAACTAACCCAACAGTAGTAAAAGGAATGTATGATTATCAAATGGCAACAAAAGGTTTGTTGCTTAGTTCTACCAACAAAGTGAAGCAAGCCATTCTAAAAAGTGGTAAAACTGATTTGATCAAAGATTATGCTGCCTGGTTGGATAAAAAGGAGACCTTGGCGCGTTTGTATTCACTATCAAAAAATGAATTGAAAGAACAAAAGATTGACATTGCATCGTTAGAGCAAGAGGCCAATGGTTTAGAACGTTCGCTATCACAACGTTCCGCTGAATTCTCGCAAGGCTATTCCACAGAGAAGATAAGTTATACTCAAGTGGTTTCTTTGTTAAACGATGCGGAAGCCGTTGTTGAGTTGATACGTATACGCTCGTTCGATAAAAATTTCACTGCTGATTCAAAGTATGCAGCCTTAACGCTCACCAAGAATGCCGAACAACCCACGCTCACCATTCTTGATAATGGCAATCAATTAGAAACACGGTATCTAAAGTACTATCGTAATGCCATCCAGCAAAAGCTAGTCGATCAATATTCGCACGAACAATTTTGGTCTAAGATTGAGCAAAGTATAAAAGGGAAGAAGGCAATCTATCTCTCGCCCGATGGCGTGTACAACGAAATCAATATCAACACGCTCAAGAAAGTTGATGGTACCTATATTATCAATCAATATGATTTGGTAAACATCGGCAACTCAAAAGATTTGATCGCCCTAAAATCCCGTAAGGCAGTCGTTTCTAAGAAGCAAGCGTTCTTATTGGGTTTCCCCGATTATGGAGGCACAACAGTTGCAGCCTTGCCGGGAACAAAGGTGGAAATCAATGGCATCAATACAATTTTGAAGACTGCGGGCTATCAAGTCAATCGGTATGAACAATTGGCAGCTACAGAGGCGAGAGTAAAAGCGATTGTAACGTCATCAATAGTTCATATTGCCACGCATGGCTATTTCTTGCAAGATGTGGAGAGTGGAGCCATTGGCGTGAACCAAGAGAGTGCCAAGAACAACCCCCTGCTGCGCTCTGGAATATTATTGGCGGATGCTTCTAAAACGATGTCGGGCGAAGTAATGCCTGATTTGAACAGTAATGACAACGGAGTGCTCACCGCATATGAAGCTATGAACTTAAACCTAGACGGCACAGATCTGATTGTGTTAAGTGCTTGTGAAACTGGCCTTGGCGATGTGCGTGCGGGCGAGGGTGTGTATGGGTTGCAGCGCGCCTTTCAAGTGGCCGGTGCGAAGGCGTTATTGATGAGTTTGTGGAAAGTAGACGATGCCGCTACGCAAGCCTTAATGACAAACTTCTACACCAACTTAGCCAAAACAGGCAATAAATCGCAAGCATTTAAGCAAGCACAACTTCAATTGATATTGAAATACAAAGAGCCGTACTATTGGGGAGCTTTTGTAATGACGGGACTTTAAATCAATTACAAATTGCGAATGTCAAATTACAAATACATTCTTATCTGTTTGATAGCAATAACACTTACTATTATGATCCATGAATTTACTCATTGGTCTGTTGGCGAACTGTTAGGATACAAAATGATAATGACATTGAAAAGTGGCTGGTCCGCAAAAGGTTTTTATAATGCGCATTGGCATTACACACTGATTAGCGCGGTCGGGCCAGCTATTACTTTGGCTTAAATTATTTTCTCTTCTTGATAGCTTAGAAATCCCGCATACCAATCATACCACATTGGAAGCCTGCATGAAAAAATTAGGCATCGTTCGTTCCAAGTAGTTAAACCCCATCACATTAGATAAGCTCCAATACAATGGAGTTTTGCCTCCAATCCGTTGGAGATCGCATATAGAGGTATTCCTTTTTGATCGCGTAACTAACTGTAATTCAAATTATTGTATTGGTGGCACGATGGTTGGAAACTAGCCAGCCAAACACATAATTTATGAAGCCACAAGTTAAACAAATCACTTCCGATCAATTTCTAAATAAAGTAGTACGCAAGAAGGCCAATGCCTTGGTAAAAATCGGCACCGCGTGGAATGGAGCCAGTCAAATGATCTCTCAAACCCTGCAAGACATGGCCTTGCAATATGGGAATCAGGTCGA